>NZ_JBVHEO010000011.1:0-232925 GCF_055562815.1 Streptomyces sp. NPDC016677
ACCCCGCGACTGGGAGGCCGCCGCCCGCGAGGGCCGCACCATCGCCCCCCTCATCACCCGCCTCAACACCATCCGGCGCACCCACCCCGCCCTGCACCGGCTCAGGAACCTCCGCTTCCACCACACCGACAACGACCAGGTCATCGCGTACAGCAAGCGCGCGGGCTCCGATGTCGTGCTGGTGGTCGTCAACCTCGACCCCCACCACACCCAGGAGGCCACGATCTCACTCGACATGCCGCACCTCGGCCTCGACCGGCACGCGTCCGTGCCGGTGCGTGACGAACTCACGGGTGAGACCTATCACTGGGGCGGGAGGAACTACGTGCGGCTGACGCCGGGCCGGGCTCCCGCCCATGTCCTGCACGTCCGACCGCCGTCCGCCACGCCGAAGACCGGGGAGCCGGGAACCTCATGACCGTCAACGAGCCCGTCCCGGACACCTTCGAGGACACGCCCGCCAAGGACCGCGACCCGGACTGGTTCAAACGAGCCGTCTTCTACGAGGTCCTGGTCCGCTCCTTCCAGGACAGCAACGGCGACGGCGTCGGCGACCTCAAGGGCCTCACCTCACGCCTGGACTACCTCCAGTGGCTCGGCGTGGACTGTCTGTGGCTGCCGCCCTTCTTCAAGTCCCCGCTGAAGGACGGCGGTTACGACGTCTCCGACTACACCGCCGTACTGCCCGAGTTCGGGAACCTGGCGGACTTCGTGGAGTTCGTCGACGCCGCCCACCAGCGCGGCATGCGCGTCATCATCGACTTCGTCATGAACCACACCAGCGACCAGCACCCGTGGTTCCAGGAGTCCCGGAAGAACCCCGACGGCCCCTACGGCGACTACTACGTCTGGGCCGACGACGACACCCGGTACGCCGACGCCCGCATCATCTTCGTCGACACCGAGGCGTCGAACTGGACCTACGACCCGGTGCGCGGCCAGTACTACTGGCACCGCTTCTTCTCCCACCAGCCGGACCTCAACTACGAGAACCCGGCCGTGCAGGAGGAGATGCTGGGCGCCCTGAAGTTCTGGCTGGACCTCGGCATCGACGGGTTCCGCCTGGACGCGGTGCCGTACCTGTACGCCGAGGAGGGCACCAACTGCGAGAACCTGCCCGCCTCGCACGCCTTCCTCAAACGGGTCCGGCGCGAGATCGACGCCCAGTACCCGGACACGGTGCTGCTGGCCGAGGCCAACCAGTGGCCCGAGGACGTCGTCGACTACTTCGGCGACTACCCGAGCGGCGGCGACGAGTGCCACATGGCGTTCCACTTCCCGGTCATGCCGCGCATCTTCATGGCCGTGCGGCGGGAGTCCCGGTACCCCGTCTCGGAAATCCTGGCGAAGACCCCGGCGATCCCGGCGCGTTGCCAGTGGGGCATCTTCCTGCGCAACCACGACGAGCTGACGCTGGAGATGGTCACCGACGAGGAACGCGACTACATGTGGGCGGAGTACGCCAAGGACCCCCGCATGCGCGCCAACATCGGCATCCGTCGGCGGCTCGCCCCGCTCCTCGACAACGACCGGGACCAGATCGAGCTGTTCACCGCCCTGCTGCTCTCCCTCCCCGGCTCGCCGATCCTCTACTACGGCGACGAGATCGGCATGGGCGACAACATCTGGCTCGGCGACCGGGACGCCGTCCGCACCCCGATGCAGTGGACCCCGGACCGCAACGCCGGGTTCTCGTCCTCCGACCCGGGACGGCTCTTCCTCCCCACGATCATGGACCCGGTCTACGGCTACCAGGTGACCAACGTCGAGGCGTCCATGTCCTCCCCGTCCTCACTGCTGCACTGGACCCGGCGGATGATCGAGATCCGCAAGCAGAACCCGGCCTTCGGCCTCGGCTCGTACACCGAACTGCCCTCCTCCAATCCGGCGGTGCTGGCGTTCCTGCGCGAGTACGAGGACGACCTGGTGCTCTGCGTCAACAACTTCGCGCGGTTCGCCCAGCCCACCGAACTGGACCTGCGCGCGTATGCCGGGCGTCACCCGGTCGAGCTGTTCGGCGGTGTCCGCTTCCCGGCCATCGGCGAACTGCCCTACCTGCTGACCCTCGGGGGCCACGGCTTCTACTGGTTCCGGCTCACCCGAGTCGCATCCCGCATCGGCCGCCGGGCATGAGCCCGTGCCGAGGAAAGGACGCGTCACCATGCCGAAGACCGCACCCCTGCGCCCGAGACCCGCGCGCCATCCCGACGACCCGATGGCGTCGCTCGGCGGTCTGCTGCGCCAGTGGCTGCCCAGGCAGCGCTGGTTCGCGGGCAAGGACCGGCCCGTGGCCGACCTCGGCCTGCTGTCGATGACGGAGCTGTTCCCCGGCTGTCTGCACCTGCTGATCCACGCCGGGCACGGCACGGTGCCCGCGCCCGGCGGCGCCCCGCCGGCCGGTGACTGCTACCAGCTGCTGCTGGGCGTGCGCGAGCACCCCTCGCCGCGCCTGGGCCGGGCGATCATCGGCCGGGTGGAGGAGGGCTCGCTCGCCGGTCTGACGGTGTACGACGCGCTGCAGGACCCCCGGATGGCCCAGTTGCTCCTGGAGCGGCTGCGGCACCCCGGCACGGCGGGCCCGCTCTGCTTCGAGGCGGACCCGGCGCGTCCGGTGCCCGCCGCCGCGCTGGCGCCCCGGCTGCTCGACGCCGAGCAGTCCAACTCCTCGCTGGTCTACGGCGACGAGCTGATCCTGAAGGTGTTCCGGCGTGTCCAGCCCGGCGTCAACCCGGACCTGGAGGTGCCGGGCGCGCTGGCCCGGCAGGGCTGCGGCCGGGTGCCGGCGCCGGTGGCCTGGTTCCGCACCACGCACCCGTTCGAGGCGACCCTCGGCGTGCTCCAGCCGTTCCTGCCGGGCGCCACCGACGGCTGGACGCTGGCGCTGGACGCGCTGGCCGCCGGGGACGACTTCACCGCGCAGGCGCACGCGCTGGGGCGGGCCACCGCCGATGTGCACGTCGCCCTGGCCTCGGCGTTCCCGGCCGGCACCCCCGGGGAGAACGGCCGGACGGCGGCGGCGATGACCGAGCGGCTGACCGCCGCCGCGCACGCCGTCCCGGCGCTGCGGCCCTTCGTGCCCCGGCTCCAGGGCGCGTTCGCCGCGCTGACCACCTGCGACGTCGGACCGGCCGCCCAGCGCATCCACGGCGACCTGCACCTCGGGCAGGTGCTGCGGGCGGGGCGCGACTGGTTCGTCATCGACTTCGAGGGCGAGCCGTCCCGGCCGCTGACCGAGCGGCGCAGCGCCCACTCCCCGGTGCGGGACATCGCGGGCATGCTGCGCTCCTTCGACTACGCCGCCCGCCAGCGCCGCCCCTGGCGCCCGGAGTGGGCGCGCCGCTGCCGGGAGGCCTACTGCGCGGGTTACGCCGTACGGGCCGGCTGGGACCCGCGCAAGAAGCACGGCCTGCTGCGCGCCTACGAGACGGACCGCGCCGTCTACGAGGTGCTGTACGAGGCCCGGCACCGTCCCGACTGGCTTCCCGTACCCATGGCGGCGATCGAACGACTCGCCGTGAGAGGAGACTGACATGGCCCTCCGCGACACCTCGCTCCCCGAGCCGTCCGGTCCCGCCGCGCCCACCGGGGCGGTCGGTACCGCGCCGCCGCTGGACGCGACCGACCGGGGGCGCCTGCTGGCGGGCGCCCACCACGACCCGCACGCGCTGCTCGGCGCCCATCCGGTGCCCGGCGGTATCGCCTTCCGGGCGCTGCGCCCCTTCGCGCGGGCGGTGAGCGTGGTGATCGACGGCGAGCGCCACCCCCTCGCCTCCGAGGAGGACGGCCTCTTCTCCGGCGTACTGCCGCTGGCCGCCGTCCCCGCGTACACGCTGCTGGTGGAGTACGAGAACGGGACGCGGGAGACGCCCGACCCGTACCGTTTCCTGCCGGCGCTCGGGGAGCTGGACCTGCATCTGATCTCCGAGGGCCGGCACGAGCAGCTGTGGCGGGCGCTGGGCGCCGAGCCGATGGTCCACGAGGGCGTGGCCGGCACCCGCTTCACGGTCTGGGCGCCGAACGCGCAGGGCGTGCGGGTCGCCACGGACTTCACCCACTGGGACGGCACCGCCTTCCCCATGCGCTCGATGGGCTCGTCCGGGGTGTGGGAGCTGTTCCTGCCCGGCGTCGGCGAGGGCGTGAAGTACAAGTTCGAGATCCACTCCCGTTACGGGCACCGCTTCCTCAAGGCCGACCCGATGGCCCGCGCCGCCGAGGAGCCGCCGAACACGGCGTCCGTGGTCACCGCGTCGCACCACGAGTGGAGCGACGCGCGGTGGATGCGCGACCGCGCGGCGACACCCGTGCACCAGGCGCCGTTCTCGGTCTACGAGGTGCACCTGCCGTCCTGGCGGCCGGGGCTCGGGTACCGGGAACTGGCCGAGGTGCTCCCCGCGTACGTGCGGGACCTCGGCTTCACTCACGTGGAGCTGATGCCGGTCGCCGAGCACCCCTACGGGCCGTCCTGGGGCTACCAGGTCACCGGCTTCTACGCGCCGACCGCGCGCCTCGGCACACCGGACGACTTCAAGTACCTGGTCGACGCCCTGCACCGGGCCGGGATCGGCGTGATCATGGACTGGGTGCCGGCGCACTTCCCGAAGGACGACTGGGCGCTGGCCCGGTTCGACGGGGACCCGCTGTACGAGCCCGGGGACGAGCGGCGGGCGACCCACCCGGACTGGGGGACGTACACCTTCGACTTCGCGCGGACCGAGGTGCGCAACTTCCTGGTCGCCAACGCCGTGTACTGGTGCGAGGAGTTCCACATCGACGGGCTGCGGGTGGACGCGGTCGCCTCGA
The DNA here is from genome assembly GCF_055562815.1 of Streptomyces sp. NPDC016677. Taxonomy (NCBI): domain Bacteria; kingdom Bacillati; phylum Actinomycetota; class Actinomycetes; order Kitasatosporales; family Streptomycetaceae; genus Streptomyces; species Streptomyces sp. NPDC016677. The sequence continues at coordinate 4,801 of NZ_JBVHEO010000011.1, forward strand.
TGCTGTACCTGGACTACTCGCGCGACTCCGGGCAGTGGGAGCCCAATGTGTACGGCGGCCGGGAGGACCTGGCGGCGATGGCGTTCCTCCAGGAGATGAACGCCACCGTCTACCGGCGCTGCCCCGGCGTGGTGACCATCGCGGAGGAGTCCACCGCGTGGGGCGGGGTGACCCGGCCCACCGACGTGGGCGGGCTCGGCTTCGGGTTCAAGTGGAACATGGGGTGGATGCACGACTCGCTGGAGTACGTCGCCAAGGAGCCGGTGCACCGCAAGTACCACCACCACGAGATGACCTTCTCGATGGTGTACGCCTACAGCGAGAACTACGTCCTGCCGATCTCCCACGACGAGGTGGTGCACGGCAAGCAGGCGCTGGTGTCGAAGATGCCGGGCGACTGGTGGCAGCGGCGCGCCAATGTCCGCGCCTATCTGGGCTTCATGTGGGCCCACCCGGGCAAACAGCTGTTGTTCATGGGGCAGGAGTTTGCGCAAGGGGCGGAGTGGTCGGAGAAGCAGGGTCCGGAATGGTGGCTGCTCGACGACGGGTACCACTCGGCGGGTGATCACCGCGCGGTGCGGGACCTGGTCCGTGATCTCAACGCGCGGTACCGGGCCGCCCCGGCGCTGTGGCAGCGGGACACCGACCCTGCGGGTTTCCGCTGGGTCGCGGTGGACGCCGCCGAGGACAACGTCTTCGCCTTCCTCCGGTACGACGCGCAGGGCAGCCCGCTGCTGGCGGTGTCGAACTTCTCCCCCGTCGTCCGGCACGACTACCGGCTGGCCACCGGCGACGACGTCCCCGTCTGGCAGGAGGTCCTCAACACCGACGCCGCGCGGTACGGCGGCTCCGACGTCACCCATCCCGGCGCCGTCAAGACCGAGGACGGTCATCTCGCGCTCACGCTGCCGCCGCTGGCCACGGTGTGGCTGATGCCGTTCGCCGGCTGAGACCCCGGCGGCGCGCCAGGTGTCCGACGGCGGGTGAGGGGGCAGTCAGGTTCCTACGACTCGAGAACCCTCGTCGTCGCCGCACAGGCCACAGGAAGGCGGCATCAAGTGCGTACCGTCGGAGTGGAGGAAGAACTCCTCCTGGTCGATCCCGAGACCGGTGAGCCGCGGGCGATGTCCGCGGCGGTGCTCGCCCGGGCCGCTCTGGACCCGGGCGACCAGGACGTGTTCGAGAAGGAACTGCACGACCAGATGCTGGAGTTCGCCACGCATCCGCAGGCGGAGATGGAGCGGCTCCAGGCGGAGATCGTGCGCTGCCGCAAGGAGGCCGCGCGGCACGCCGGTGAGCTGGGCTGCACGGTGGCCGCGCTCGCCACCTCCCCGCTGCCGGTCAGCCCCGCCGTGGGGATCAACAACCGCTACCAGTGGATGGCCGGCCAGTACGGCGTCGTCGTCCAGGAACAGCTGGTCATGGGCTGCCATGTACATGTCGCCGTGGACTCCGACGAGGAGGGCGTCGCCGTCGTCGACCGGGTGCGGCCCTGGCTGTCGGTGCTCAGCGCGCTGAGCGCGAACTCGCCGTTCTGGCAGGGCAAGGACACGGGGTACAGCAGCTACCGCAGCCGGGTCTGGCAGCGCTGGCCGTCGGCCGGTCCCACCGAGCTGTTCGGGTCGGCGGAGCGCTACCACCGGAGGGTCGCCGACATGGTGGCCACCGGCACCATCCTCGACGAGGGGATGATCTACTTCGACGTCCGGCTGTCCCAGCGGTACCCGACCGTGGAGTTCCGGGTCGCGGACGTGTGTCTGCACGCCGACACCGCCGTACTGCTCGCCTGTCTCGCCCGGGGCCTGGTGGAGACCGCCGCGCGTGAGTGGCGGGAGGGCGTGGAGCCGGCCGGGCACAGTGTGAGCCTGCTGCGGCTGGCCGCCTGGCGGGCCGCCCGGTCCGGGCTGACGGGCGAGCTGCTGCATCCGGCGACCATGCGGCGGATGCCCGCCGAGACCGTCGTACGGGCGCTGCTGGACCATGTCGGTGACGCGCTGGCCGAGGCCGGGGACACGGAGCGGGTGCGCGAGGAGTGCGCCGCGCTGCTGCGGCGCGGCAACGGGGCCCGGGTGCAGCGGGAGCTGCTGGAGCGCACGGGCAGCCTGCGGGACGTCGTCACCGGCTGCGTGCGCCGGACCCAGGGGTGAGACGCCCCGCCGGTCACACCATCAGGGTGATCGCGTAGGCGAGGAAGAAGGCCGCGACCAGGACGACCAGGAGGACGATCAGCGTCAGCGGGCCTTTGCCCCAGCCCTTCGCGGGGTTGTGGACCTCGCGCGGACCGGCCTCGGGCAGGCTGCTCTCCGCGGGCGGGGTCTCGCCGGGCGGTACGCCGCCGCCGGGTTCCAGGCCGGTGCTGCGCTCGGGTTCGGGGTCGGGATTCGTATAGCTCATGCCGTCCGGGTCCCCCTTCTCACCGAGGTCATCAGGGCGGAGGCGGTTCCCTTTCCGCCGGGGTGGTCAAGGGCGGACGCGCGGTTCGGCCGTCCGGGTGCCCGGCCGCCGCGGCCTCGGCTAGATTCGGGCACCGTCGACCACGCTGTCCGACGGTTTCCGTCACAGCCCGCACACATCAGGAGCAGTGCATGCGCGACTCCGCTCCCGCTGCCTGGGCCCCTCCCCGGCCGGCCGGCGGTCTGGCCGACCGGCTCTTCGAGACGGCGGACCGCGACCCGGCGCTGCCGCTGCTGGCCCGCCGCCCCGAGGCGGACCCGGCCGGCTGGCGGAAGGTGACGGCCGCGGAGGTCCGCGACGAGGTGGTCGGGCTGGCCAAGGGGCTGATCGCGGCGGGGATCGCGCCGGGCGAGCGGGTCGCGGTCATGGCCCGCACCCGGTACGAGTGGACGGTGCTCGGCTACGCGCTGTGGACGGTGGGCGCCGAGGTCGTCCCCGTCCACCCGGCCTCCTCCCGGGACCAGGTCGCCTGGATGCTGCGGGACGCGGGCTGCGTGGCCGTGGTGGTGGAGGACGAGCGGTGCGTGATGACCGTCGGTTCGGTGTGCGCGGCGCTGCCCGCGCTGCGCCACGTCTGGCAGCTGGACGCGGGGGCCTGCGCCGAGCTGGCGGCCCGGGGCGCGGACGTACCGGCGGCCGCGGTGGACTCGATGCGCCGCATCGTGCTGCCGGAGGCCACCGCGGTGGTCGCCTACACCTCCGGCACCACGGGCCGGCCCCTGGGCTGCGCCCTGAGCCACCGCGCGCTGGCGTCCCCCTGCGACGTCCTGCTCGACAACTGGGGCTCGACGGCGGCGCCCCCGGGGGAACAGGGCTCCGTCCTGGCGTTCCTGCCGTTCTCGCACGTGTACGGCCTGATGGTCCAGGCGCTGTGCGTACGCGGTGGTCTGCTGATGGCCCATGAGCCGGAGACCACGGAGGCGGCGCTGACGTCCGCCCTGCGCTCCTTCCGCCCCACCTGCCTCTACACCGTCCCCTCGGTGCTGGAGAAGATCTACAAGGACTTCCTGCGCACGGCCCAGCGGGCGAGCCGGGGCGCCCTGTTCGAGCGGGCCGCCGCCACGGCGCGGGACCACGCCGAGGCCCGGGAGCGCCGAAGACTGGGCACGGGACCGGGGCCCGGCCTCGACCTGCGGCTGCGGCACGCGATGTACGAGCGGACGGTGTACCGCGGGCTGCGTCAGACGCTGGGCGGCCGGGTGCGGCGCGCGACGTCCGGCGGCTCGCCGCTGGGCCGTGAGCTTTCCTTGTTCTTCGAGGGCATCGGCATCTACGTGCACGACGGCTACGGGCTGACCGAGACGGCCGGCGGGGTGACGATGCAGCCGCTGGGCCGGGAGAAGTCCGGCACCGTGGGCCGGGCGCTGCCCGGCACGGAGATCCGGGTGGCGGACGACGGGGAGATCCTGGTCCGCGGCCCGTCGGTGTTCCAGGGGTACGTCGGCGACGAGGCGGCCACCGCGGCCGCGCTGCGCGACGGGTGGCTGGCCACCGGTGACCTGGGGCGGCTGGACGACGAGGGGTATCTGACGATCACCGGCCGCAGGAAGGACACCGTGGTCACGAGCGGCGGTACGAGCGTGGCCCCGGCCGTCCTGGAGCAGCGGCTGCGGGCGCACCCGCTGGTCCACCAGGCGGCCGTGGTGGGTGACGGCCGGCCCTGCGTGGGCGCGCTGATCACCCTCGATCCCGAGTTCCTGACGCACTGGCGGGCGGGCCTGGCGCTCCAGGGGGACGCCTCGGCGCGGGAGGCCCGTGAGGAGAACGCCCTGCGCGAGGAGATCGCGCGGGCCGTGGCCGCCGCCGGCAGTGCCGTGTCGCGCGCGGAGTCGATCCGGGTCTTCCGGGTCCTGCCCGAGCCCTTCGACGTGGCCAGGGGGCTGCTGACCCCGTCGATGAAGCTGCGCCGCGACGAGATCGCGCGGGTCTTCGCCCTGGAGATCGACGCCATGTACGAAGCGCGCTCCGCCCGGCCCGCGCGGGCCCTGGAGCGGGCGGCGGGCCGGGCGGACGGCGACCCGGACTGGGAGGAGTCCGACAACGTCTTCGTCAGCCGCCGACGTACCAGCTGAACCCGCCGTTGGCCGCGCTCACCGCGAGCAGCACGCCGAAGAGGACGAGGGCGAGCACGCCGAGCACGATGCCGGCCTTGGCCATTCCCGCACCGCCCTTGGCCCCCGCCTGCCGCAGTCCGACGGCGCCCAGCACGATGGCGACCGGCCCGAGGATCACGTTGAAGACGAACAGTCCGACGATGCCGCAGACGAGGCTCGCGACGGCCAGGCCGTTGGTCCGGGACCGGGGGGACGCGGTGGGGGAACTGCCGTAACTGGTCATCAGAATCTCCTGGTGTAGGGGGATTCGAGCGGCGGAGCACTCCCTGTCGTGAATGCTCCGGTGTGTTCCGCCCACCGAGTGCCCGCACAATTGGCCCCGCATTCCCGGGAATTGACAAGTCACGGATTCACCGGTAAGAGGAATTCGGTATTCCACTCCCCCGGTGTCTTTTCCCGTGGGCACCCGGCGCCGGGATTCCGCCCGCCTCCGGCGATACGCACGGTCGGCTACGGTCCGGTCACACCGGGCCATCTTCCGGTGCCGCCGCAAACAGGCGCGTAGGCTCTGCCGGCACGGGAACTAGCAGACGAAGGGGGCGCACGGGAAAGGACGAGACAGCCCTGCTGATGCCGGGCCGGGAAGGCGAAATGGCAGCCGAGTCGCGTTGGGACAGGACACTGGCTTCCGAGGAGATCACGGACCGCACCGCCAGCTTCACCGGGGAGCTGCACAATGTGACCGGTGCGCGCCTGGTCGCGGAGGAATTCCTCTACGACCTCTCGCGCGTGGCGTCACCGGCGGCCCCCGAGCACTGGGACGACATTCTCCTGGTGGTCACGGAGCTGGCCGCGAACGCGGTGCAGTACGCCCCGGGACCCTTCCAGCTGCGGCTGCGGCGCACGTTCGACGGGGTGCACGTGGCGATGCACGACACCAATCCGACCCCGCCCGCGCCCCGGCCCTTCCACCCGAGCAGCGGGGGCGGCGGCATCGGCTGGCACCTCATCCACACCCTGTGCGACCAGGTCAGCGTGGTGCCCGACGAGCGGGGCAAGGACATCCACGTCTTCCTGCCCTGGTGACGGCCGCCCTTGGGGGCGGCCGCAGGCCTGCCCCGGCGTCAGGGCGCGGAGGTCTCCCGGGGCGGCAGCGCGGCGTAGTAGGCGCCGACGGCCGTCAGGTACTCCGGGTCCATGGTCTCGCTGTCGGTGCGGAACCGGGGCGCGGCCTTGACCTCGGCCCTGGTGCAGGACACCGTGACCTTGCGGGCCCCGGTGTCGATGCCGCTCACCACGCCGACCGGCACCAGCACGCTGCGGCCGAAGACCCAGACGCCGGTGTCGACGACCAGGTGCCGCATGCCGAAGTGGTCCGCCTGGCGGTCCACGTGGCCGATGGTGCCGTCGCTCGCGACGACGGTGCAGCCCGACAGGTCCTCTCCCTCGACGTGACCGCTCTCCGGTGCGTACGACCAGATTCGTTCCATCGGCACGCTGCTCCTTCCCTCCCGCGTCATGGCCGGTCGTGGCCCGGGCCGGGCAGCACGCCCGCCCGGCTCCACAGCAGCAACTACCCTCCCCGGCGACCGGCATTCGGCGCGCGCCGCCGCACGTCGCGCAGCGGCGCGGGGCCCGGCGGCGAAATCCGCCCGGGTACCCCTGTGCCGCCGCTTCATGCCCGGCTCACCCCGAAGGCATGAGGGAGACCCGGGACAGGGCCGACTTTTCGTTCCCCGCCCGGCGGACACCTCTGACTCTGGCGTATTTTTCTCCTCGGGCAACTCCGCTGAACTGTGGAAACGCACATACGAAGGACCGGGCCGCCGATCGGCCCGTACGGGGTTCCGAGTCCTCTGCCGCGAGGACTCCTGGGGAGCGGAACGAGGGTGCGCATGACGAGCGACAGCACCGGGGTCGTCGACGCGGTCTGGGGCGACCAGGAGCTGCGACGGCTCCTGGCCGGTCTGACGGCCGTACGGGACGGCGATTTCGGCACGCGTCTGCCGGACGACGCCGACGGCCTGATGGGCGACATCGCCAAGGTCTTCAACGGCATGGTGGACCAGCTGTCCGTGTTCACCTCCGAGGTCACCCGGGTGGCCCGCGAGGTCGGCACGGAGGGGCAGCTGGGCGGACAGGCGAAGGTGCCGGGGGTCTCGGGCACCTGGGCCGATCTGACGGACTCGGTCAACGCGATGGCCGGGAACCTGACCACGCAGGTCCGGGACATCGCCCAGGTGGCCACCGCCGTCGCCAAGGGCGACCTGTCCCAGAAGATCGACGTGGACGCCCGCGGCGAGATCCTGGAGCTGAAGAACACCATCAACACCATGGTCGACCAGCTCTCCGCCTTCGCCGACGAGGTCACCCGCGTCGCCCGCGAGGTCGGCACCGAGGGCCGCCTGGGGGGTCAGGCGGACGTGCAGGGCGTCCGGGGCACCTGGCGGGACCTGACCGACTCGGTGAACTTCATGGCGGGGAACCTGACCAACCAGGTCCGCAATGTCGCCCAGGTCGCCACCGCCGTCGCCAAGGGCGACCTGTCCCAGAAGATCACCGTGGACGCCCGCGGCGAGATCCTGGAGCTGAAGAACACCATCAACACCATGGTCGACCAGCTCTCCGCCTTCGCCGACGAGGTGACGCGGGTCGCCCGCGAGGTCGGCACGGCCGGGAACCTCGGCGGGCAGGCGCAGGTGCGGGGGGTCTCCGGCACCTGGAAGGACCTCACCGACAACGTCAACGTGATGGCGTCCAACCTCACCCACCAGGTCCGCTCCATCGCCCAGGTCGCCACCGCGGTGGCCAAGGGCGACCTGTCGCAGCGGATCACCGTGGAGGCCAAGGGCGAGGTCGCGGCGCTGGCCCAGGGCATCAACACGATGGTCGACACGCTGTCCGCGTTCGCCGACGAGGTCACCAGGGTCGCCCGCGAGGTCGGCACCGAGGGCCGGCTCGGCGGCCAGGCGCACGTGCCCAACGTGGCCGGCACCTGGAAGGACCTCACCGACAACGTCAACTCCATGGCCAACAACCTCACCGGCCAGGTGCGCAACATCGCGCTGGTGACGACCGCGGTGGCCCGGGGCGACCTGTCGAAGAAGATCGACGTCGACGCCAGCGGCGAGATCCTCGAACTCAAGACGACCATCAACACCATGGTCGACCAGCTCTCCGCCTTCGCCGACGAGGTCACCCGCGTCGCCCGCGAGGTCGGCACCGAGGGCCGGCTCGGCGGCCAGGCCGAGGTGGAGGGCGTCTCCGGCACCTGGAAGCGGCTGACCGAGAACGTCAACGAACTGGCGGGCAACCTGACCCGGCAGGTCCGGGCCATCGCCGAGGTCACCAGCGCGGTCGCCGAGGGCGACCTGACCCGCTCCATCAACGTGGAGGCGTCCGGCGAGGTCGCCGAGCTGAAGGACAACATCAACGCGATGGTGGAGTCCCTGCGCGAGACCACCCGGGCCAACCAGGAGCAGGACTGGCTCAAGACCAACCTCGCCCGGATCTCCTCCCTGATGCAAGGCCACCGCGACCTGCCCGTCGTCGCCGAGCTGATCATGGACGAGCTGGTGCCGCTCGTCGGTGCCCAGTACGGCGCCTTCTACCTGGCCGAGGACGGCGTGCGCGGGCCCGAGCTGCGGCTCGTCGGCTCCTACGGCTACCCCGACGACGACGGCCGGCCCACCCGTATCCCGTTCGGCCGGACCCTGGTCGGCCAGGCCGCCCGCAGCCGCCGCGCCATCACGGTGGACGAGCTGCCGCCCGACTACGTGACGATCTCCTCCGGGCTGGGCCAGGTGGTACCCAGCGCGCTGGTGCTGCTGCCCATCGTCGTCGAGGGCCAGGTGCTCGGCGTCATCGAGCTGGCCTCGGTGACCGCCTTCACCCAGATCCACCACGACTTCCTGTCCCAGCTGATGGAGACCATCGGGGTCAACGTCAACACCATCGTGGCCAACGCCCGCACCGACGAGCTGCTGGCCGAGTCGCAGCGGCTGACGGCCGAGCTCCAGGTCCGGTCCACGGAGCTGCAGGTACAGCAGGACGAACTCCAGCGCTCCAACGCCGAGCTGGAGGAGAAGGCGTCGCTGCTCGCCGCCCAGAACCGGGACATCGAGGCGAAGAACCTCCAGATCGAGCAGGCCCGCCAGGAGCTGGAGGCCCGCGCCCAGCAGCTCTCGCTGGCCTCGAAGTACAAGTCGGAGTTCCTGGCCAACATGAGCCACGAGCTGCGCACCCCGCTCAACAGCCTGCTCATCCTGGCCCAGCTGCTCGCCCAGAACCCCTCGCGCAACCTCACCCCCAAGCAGGTCGAGTACGCGGGCATCATCCACTCGGCGGGCTCCGACCTGCTCCAGCTCATCAACGACATCCTCGACCTGTCCAAGGTCGAGGCCGGGAAGATGGACGTGGCGCCGGAGCGGGTCACGCTGCGGCAGCTCATCGAGTACGTCGAGGCCACCTTCCGGCCGATGACCACGCAGAAGAGCCTGGACTTCACGATCAGCACCGCGGCCGGGGCGCCGGCCGACCTGCTGACCGACGACTCCCGGCTGCGCCAGGTGCTGCGCAACCTGCTGTCCAACGCGGTGAAGTTCACCGAGCGGGGCAGCGTGGAGCTGCGGATCGAGCCCGCCGCGGACGGTGAGGTCCCGCAGAACGTGCTGCGCGGCGGCGCGGTGGTCGCCTTCCGGGTGCGGGACACCGGCATCGGCATTCCCGAGCAGCACCTGGAGACGATCTTCGGCGCGTTCCAGCAGGCGGACGGCACCACCAGCCGCAAGTACGGCGGCACCGGCCTCGGGCTGTCCATCACCCGGGAGATCGCCCAGTTGCTGGGCGGTGCCGTCACCGTGGACAGCACCCCGGGACAGGGCAGTACGTTCACGCTGTTCCTGCCCGTGGCCCGGCCCGACTTCGAGGAGCTGCTGGGGCACGGCCGGTCCGACGGGCCCGGCACGGCCGGCGCGTCCGCCGGCGCGCTCGCCGGCCCGGCTCCGCTGCCCGAGCCGGCCGCCGGGCCCCGGCAGCGGCCGCGGCGGCTGCTGGTCGTGGAGGAGCGGCCCCGGGGGCTGCTGACCCTGGTCGCCGAGAGCGTGGTCGCCGATCTCGCGCACGGCCGGGAGGAGACGGGCGACCGCCCGCCGCTGGACGTGATCACCGCCGTCGGGGCGCAGGAGGCCGCGGGCGCGCTGGCCGCCGACCCCTGCCACTGCGTGGTCCTGGAGCTGGGCATGCCGGACGGTGAGGCGTCCCGCTTCCTGAAGGCGCTGCGGGGCGACTCGGCGCTGGCGAGTGTGCCGGTGCTGGTGCACAGCGGGCACCGCGCGGACGCCGCGCTGGAGGAGTCGCTGCGGTCCGGGGTGCCGGGCGGGGCGCTGGAGTTCCTCTCCAGCCTGGACGAGCTGCGCGAGCGGATCGCCCTGCACCTGTCCGCGGAGGAGCCCGGCGACGTCCTGTCCCTGGTCCGCGTCGAGGAACCGCGCCGGCCGGCCGCGCCGGAGCCCGGCGGCGCGGCGGACGGACGGACGGTCCTCGTCGTCGACGACGACGCCCGCAACTTGTTCGCGCTGAGCGGCATACTGGAACTGCACGGCTTCCGGGTGCTGCACGCAGAGAACGGCCGCAAGGGCATCGACACCCTGCTGGACAACCCGGACGTCGCGCTGGTGCTGATGGACGTGATGATGCCCGAGATGGACGGCTACACGGCCACGGCCGAGATCCGCGCCATGCCCCGGTACGCGGAGCTGCCCATCATCGCCGTCACCGCCAAGGCGATGCCCGGCGACCGGGAGAAGTCCCTCGCCTCGGGCGCCAGCGACTACGTCACCAAGCCCGTGGACACCGGCGAGCTCATGGCCCGCGTACGACAGTGGCTGCCCGCGTGAGCGGACCGGCCCCCGTCCCGTACCCCGGCGGGCACCGCGGCGCGCGCCGTACCGTGTCGCGCGCCGCGGCGCCCGCCACCCGAGGAGCAGTGACACCGTGAGCATCTCCGAACGCACACCCGGCGGCACACCCGGAGGCGGACCCGACGGCGGACCCGACAGCCTCGTCGGTGACTTCGCGGGCGACCTCGTGGGCGTCTCCGCCGAGTCGCCCGTGGGCCGGCTGGCGGCCACCGTGGAGCGGCTCAGCCGCGAGGTGAGCCGGGCCCAGGCGGAGGCCGAGGGACGCGCCCTGATCGAACTGGCCAAGGGCATCCTGGTCGAACGGCTCGGCTGCGGCCCGGCGCAGGCCGCCCGGCAGCTCGCCGAACTGGCCGAGCAGGCCCAGGTGACGCCGCTGGAGTTCGCGGTCGACGTCATCAACCAGGCCGCCCGGGACCGGATGTCGGAGGTGACCGACGCCTTCCTGGCGGCCACCGCCGCCGAGGCCGAGGACGAGCAGGCGGCGGAGTCGGCCGCGGTGCGGCTGCGGGCCGCCGAGAGCGGAGCGCTGGCCGCCGACGACGCCCAGGCCGTCGCCGACGCCCTGCTGGAGCAGGCGCTGCGGCCGCTGGGCGCGGTGGCGGTGGCGATCTGGGCGGCGGGCTCCGACGGCTCGCTCAGCCTGGCCGGCAGCGCGGGCTTCTCGCCCGCCGAGGCGGTCCGCTGGCGGTACGTGCCGCCGGACGTCGCGACGGTGGCCCGCTCCGGCCTGACCGGCCGGGACGGGCGGTGGATCACCTCGCTGGCGGACACCGGTCTGCCCAGCCTCGGCCGGCACCAGTACCCCCGGGGCGGCCGGGTGGCGGTGCCCGCGGGGACCGGCGGGCGGGTGCACGGCGTCCTGGAGATCGCCTGGCCGGTGCCGCTGGCCCCGCAGCCCCCGCAGGTCGTCCGGCAGGTGGAGGCGCTGGCCGAGCTGTGCGCGCACACGCTGGAGACGCGCGTACCGGTGGCGGGCGCCGGGCTGGAGCCGCGGGTGCTGCCGGACGCGGCGGAGCTGGTGGACCTGGCCGACGGACTGCACGACCCGGCCCTGGTCCTGGTGCCGCACCTGGACGAGTCCGGGAGCCTGGCCGACTTCCTCATCCAGCACGTCAACGACCGCTTCCTGGACCCGGCGGGGCGGCCCCGCGCCGTGGTGAACGGCGCGCTGCTGCTCCAGGCGTACCCGATGGCGGCCGGGGACAGCGAACTGTTCCAGAACGTGGAGCGGGTGTACGCCACCGGGGAGCCGTTCCGGGCGCACCGGATGAGCCTGACCGCCCTCGTCGACCAGGTCGCGCTGTCGGCGGTCGCGGACATCAGCATCAGCCGGCACGGCAACGCCGTCCTGCTGATCTGGCGCATCGAGGACGAGACGGCGCGGCTGGCCAGCCTGCTCCAGCACGCCCAGCGGCTCGGGCGCATCGGCGGGTTCGAGGAGAACCTGCTGACCGGCGAGATCACCTGGAACGGGCAGCTGTTCGACCTGTACGGGCGTCCGGAGACGAGCACCCCGGTGCCGCTGGAGCAGTTGCCGGCCCACGCCCACCCCGACGACGCCGTCACCATCGGCCGGTTCCTGCGCACCCTGATGCACCACCGGCGGCCGGCCTCGGCGGCGTTCCGGCTGGCCCGGCCGGACGGCGTGACCCGGCACATCCGGGTGGTGGCCGAACCGGTCCTGGACAACGACGGCCGGCTGCTGATGCTGCGCGGCGCCTGCCAGGACATCTCGGCGCAGCACTGGACCGAGGTGGCGCTGGCCGCCACCCGTGACCAGCTCGCCCACACCGAGCAGCAGGCCAGCGAACGCAACCGGCTGACCCTGCAACTGCAGCACGCCATCATGCCGCCCGCGCAGGCGCCGCTGCGGATGGACGGCCTCCAGGTCGCCGTCCGCTACCGGCCCGCGGAGACCGAGCAGCTGGTGGGCGGCGACTGGTACGACGCGGTGGTGCTGCCGAACCGGCTGGTGCTGCTGTGCGTGGGCGACGTGGCCGGGCACGGCATAGAGGCCGCGACCACCATGGTGGTCCTGCGCAACGCGCTGCGCGGTCTGGCCGTGACCGGGGCGGGACCGGGCCAGCTGCTGTCCTGGCTGAACATCGTGGCGCACCATCTGACCGGCGGGGTGACCGCGACGGCGGTGTGCGGCCTGTACGACCCCGCCCGGCGCACCCTGCGCTGGGCCCGGGCCGGTCATCTGCCGCCGGTGCTGGTGCGGGACGGGTCGGCGGCGCCGCTGCCGCTGGTCAAGGGCATGCTGCTGGGCGCGGTCCCGGAGGCCCGGTACGAGGAGGCCGAGACGCAACTGGCCGCCGACGACACCCTGTTGATGTACACCGACGGTCTGGTCGAGCGGCGCGACCGTTCCGTGGAGGAGTCGCTGAGCCAGTTGCTGACCACCGTACGGACGGCGCCGACCACGCTGGACCAGCAACTGGACCGCCTGCTCACCTACAGCAGGTCGGACACGGACGACGACACCTGTCTGGTGGGCGTCCGCCTCGCGTGAGCCCCGGCGCGCGCACACGCCTCGCTGCCCCGTCCGGCAGGCATGAAGAGCACGGCAGCGGGTATACGCGCGGGCGATGAGGACGCCGCGGACGAGGGGGACCTGCATGCGATGAGATCTTGATCACCCGCGCGCCCCGGAAAAGGCACGCATCGAAATGACTCACGGGGGTAACCGGCCTGGCTGTCCGCATCTGATGGAGGTACACGTGCCCATTGCCCAGAATCCGCTGTCCGTCGAGGTGACCCTGCCCCGGCAGGACGTGGCGCTGCTCACCGTCGAGGGATATCTGGACGTCGACACCGCGACGGAGTTCCAGCACCACCTTGCCAACCAGCTCCACCACGGCCGGCGGCACTTCCTGCTCGACCTGTCGGCGGTGCCGTTCATGGACTCCTCCGGCATGAACATCATCCTGCGGGTCTACCAGGAGGCCCGGGAGCTGCCGGGCAGCGTGCACATCATCCGGCCCACCTCCGCGGTGCGCCGCATATTGGACCTCACCGGCGTCAGCATCACGGTCCCCGTCTCGGAGAGCGTGGAGGACGCGCTCGCCCTCGTCGACGAACGGGCCGCCGGACGGGACGGGGAGCAGGAGAGCGACGGCTGACCGGCGCCGCTCGCCCGGCCGCGGCTCGCGCCGGCCGTCCGGAGAGCTGTCGCACGAGGTGTCGTACGAGGTCGGCGGGTGGTTACAGTTGTCGCCCGGCAGAGTCACGTCGCCGGCCCGTTGCCGCAACGGTTCGCGCGACGCAGTTGCGGATGAGGAGTGGAACAGGTGCCGGAGCACGCAGTGGACACAACGCCCGGAACGCCGACCGGCGAGGTCCGCGACTTCCTGCGCGGCCGTCGGGAGCAGATCGCGCAGCGCTGGGCGGACGAGCCTCTGTTCCGGGCCGTGTTCACGGTCTCGCGGGACGAGGCGGTGGAGGCGGGCAAGGCCGTGGTCGACGCCCTGGCCGAGGTCGCGGACGTGGCGCGGGTCGAGGACCCGGACGCCGCCGGGTTCGCTCCCGTGCGGGAGCAGTTGGGGCGGATGGCGGCGGCCCGTTCGCGGGCCGGCCTGAGCACCGGGCAGATCTCCAGCGAGCTGGCGTCGCTGCGTCCGCCCGTGGAGAACCTGCTCCTGGAGGACCTGCGGGACGCCCCGGCCGACCACGTCCGGGCCTGTACGACCACGCTGAGCGTGCTCATGGGCACACTGCGGGTCCTGGTCATGCAGACCGCGCTGAGCGAGGGGCAGGCCCTCATCGACCGGCAGCGGCTGCAGCTGATGGAGGTGGCCACCCCGGTCATCAAGCTGTGGGACGGCATCGTGGCGGTCCCGCTGATCGGGACGCTGGACAGCGCCCGCAGCCAGGTGGTGATGGAGACGCTGCTGGAGGCCATCGTCGAGCAGCAGGCGCGGTACGCGATCCTGGACATCACCGGGGTGCCGACGGTCGACTCGCTGGTGGCCCAGCACCTGATGAAGACGGTGCAGGCGGCCCGGCTGATGGGCGCGGAGTGCATCGTCTCCGGCATCCGTCCGGCGATCGCGCAGACCATCGTCCACCTGGGCCTGGACCTGGGCGGGGTGGTCACCCGCGCCGGCCTCGCCGACGCGCTGGGCTACGCGCTGCACAAGCTGGGCGCCGGCATCTTCAACACCTCGCCGAACGGTACGGACCAGCGGTGAGCCAGGCCTTCTCCGGCCCCTCCGCCGGACACGTCCCGGTGCTCAGGCTGGGGCAGGTCCTGCTCGTCACTCTCCAGGGGGACCTGCACGACAGCACCGCCCAGCAGCTCCAGCAGGACCTCTCCGAGACGGTGGTGGCCAGCGGGGCCACCGGTGTGGTCATCGACATCTCCGGCGTGGAGATCGTCGACTCCTTCCTCGGCCGGGTGCTGGCCGAGATCGCCGCCCAGTCGGGTCTGCTGGCCGCCCGGACCGTGATCGTCGGCATGCGGCCCGCGGTCGCGATCACCCTGGTGGAGCTGGGGCTGACGCTGCCGGGGCTGCACACCGCGCTCAGCACCGAGGCGGCCATGGAGCTGCTGGACGTGCCCGTCCCGTCCGCCCGTCCCGGCGCCCCGCGCCCGGAGCGTCCGTGATGGGCACGGCAGCGGGTGTCGAGGCCCGCCTGCCGATCCGTTCGGACCTGGATCTGATGTGGGTGCGCCAGCACGTGCGGCAGGCCGCCGCCCAGCTCGGCTTCGGCCTGGTGGACCAGACCAAGCTGGTGACCGCGGCCAGCGAACTGGCCCGCAACACCCTGGTGTACGGCGGTGGCGGCACGATGGAGTCGCAGCACCTCGTCGACGGCTCCGCGCACGGGCTGCGGCTGGTCTTCAGCGACCAGGGGCCGGGCATCGCGGACGTGGAGCAGGCGCTCAGCGACGGCTACACCTCCGGCGACGGGCTGGGCATGGGCCTGGGCGGGGCACGCCGGCTGGTGCACGACTTCGCGATCGAGAGCGCCCCGGGCGCCGGTACGACGGTCCGGGTGACCTCCTGGACGGGGCGGCCCCCCAGGCCGCGTGAGGAGTTCTGAATGCCGCGCGTGTGGGAGGTGCCGGTGCACGACTCGACCCGGGTGCGCGACGCCCGGGTCGCGGCCGAGCACGCGGCCGCCGCCGCCTCGCTGGACGAGCCGCGCACCGCGGTGGCGGCGCTGGTCGCCACCGAACTGGCCACCAATCTGCTCAAGCACGCGGGCGGCGGCCGGGTCCTCATCGACGTCGTGGCGCCGCCGGTGCTGGCGGCGGGCCGGGACGCGGGCCCGGTGGTGCAGATCGCGGCGATCGACCACGGCCCGGGCATCGCCGACGTGACCGAGGCCCTGCGCGACGGGTTCTCCACGGCGGGCTCGCTCGGCGCGGGCCTGGGCACCTGCCGGCGGATCGCCGGCCACTTCGAGCTGCACAGCGTCCTGGACCGGGGCACGGTGGCGCTGGCCCGGGTCGGCGCCACGCTGCCCCGGACCGGCGCCGGCTCCGGCGCCCCGGGGCTGACGGCCGGGGTCCGGGCCGGCGGGGTGAACGTGCCGTTCGGCGGGGCGGAGTACTCGGGGGACGCCTGGGCGTGGGTGCGGTCCGGGGACCGGGTGACGCTGATGCTGGCGGACGGACTGGGCCACGGCCCGGAGGCGGCCCTCGCCTCCACGGCCGCCGCCGACGCCCTGCGCGGCGCGGCCGGGCTGCCGCCCGCCGAGGCGCTGCGCCGGCTGGACGGGGCGCTGCGCGGTACCCGGGGCGCGGCCGTCGCGGTGGCCCAGGTCGATCTGCGGGCCGGGCGGCTGCGGTTCGCCGGGATCGGCAACGTGGGGGCGCGGCTGTGCGAGGCCGGGGTGTGGCGCCCGCTGGTGTCCCGGCCCGGGATCGTCGGCGTGCACCGGCCGGGGACCCTGCGCGAGGAGGAGGCGGTCTGGGGCGACGACCACCTGCTCATCCTGCACAGTGACGGCCTGCCCAGCCGCTGGACGCCGCCGCCCGAGACGTGCCGCCCCCACGTCGACCCCGCCGTCACGGCCGCGGTGACCGTGCGCGACGCCAGCAGCCCCGCGCGCCCGGTGCGGGACGACACCGCCGTGGCCGTGCTGACCTCGAACCCGTCGGACCGGTGATGATGCGTACGTGGCAGATCTCCGGCGTCCTCGACGCGGCCCGGGCGCGTATCGCCACCGCCCGGCTGGCCGCCGCGTACGGGGTGCCGCCGCTGGAACGGACCCGGCTGTCGGCGGCGCTCAGCGCGCACCTGCGCCAGTGCCTGACCAAGGGCGGCACCTGGCGGCTGGCCCTGAACCCGATCGCGCGGGAGTGCGGGGAGGGCCGCCTGGAGGTGCTGGTGACGCCGTCCCGAGAGGTGTCGGAGGCGGGCCAGCCGCCCTGGCGGATGACGCTGGCCTGCCGGGAGCCGGACCGCGCGCCGGAGGCGGGCACGGTGGCCGAGGACCCGGCGGCGCTGGCGGAGGCGCTGCTGGGCGCCGACGAGGACACCGCGCTGGTGCTGCGCAAGCTGCGCGAACAGGAGGAGCTGGTCGCCTTCCACCGGGAGGAGCTCCAGCAGACCAACCAGGGCGTGGTGGCGCTCCACGCCGAACTGGACGCCGCCGGGCGGGCGCAGCGGGAGGCGTTCGCCGCCGAGCGCAAGGCGCGCACCGAGGCGGAGGAGGCCCGGCGCCGGCTGACGTTCCTGGCGGACGCCAGCGCGGTGCTGACCACGCCGCTCAACCACCACGAGATCCTGCGCCGCCTGCCGGACCTGCTGGTGCCCGCCTACGCCGGGAACGTCGACCTGTGGCTGTTCGAGACCGACGGCGACGCGCGCGGCGCCGCGGCCCATCCGGCGGCGCTGACCGCGGCCCGCACCGGGCGTCCGCAGTACGCCGCCGACCATCCGGGCCGGCTGGCCGGGGTGGACGACCATCCGCCGGCGCCGGAGCACGCCGCCCGGCCGGTGCTGTGCATCCCGCTGCCCACCCGCCGGGAGCCGCTGGGCGTGCTGACCATGTCGCCGCCCGGCGAGCGCTGGGACCCCGACGACGCCGTGATGCTGGTGGAGCTGACCCGGCGGGCCAGCATCGCCATCGACAACGCCCGGCGCTACGAGCACAACCGGGACATCGCCGAGACGCTGCAGCGCGCGCTGCTGACGGAACTGCCCACGCCCGGCTTCCTCGGCATGGCCGCGCGCTATCTGCCGGCCACCCAGGGAATGAACATCGGCGGCGACTGGTACGACGCGTTCCGTCAGCCCGACGGCGGGGTGATCGCGGTGGTCGGCGACGTCACCGGGCACGGGCTGCACGCGGCGGTCATGATGAGCCAGCTGCGCACCGCGCTGCGCGCCTACGCGGTGGACGGCGGCAGCCCCGGACGCCTGCTGACCCGGCTGCACACCTTCCTGCACAACCTCCAGCCCGACCTGTACGCCACCGCCGTCATCGCCCGCTTCCACCCGGACGAGCCGACGATGACCTGGGCGGCGGCCGGTCACCCGCCGCCGGTGCTGCGCGGCCCGGACGGGCGGGTGCGGATCCTGGACGCCAAGCCCGGCGCCATGCTCGGCATCCCGCTCAAGCAGGACATCGCCGACCACACCGTAAGGGTGGCGCCCGGGACGACATTGGCGCTGTACACGGACGGTCTGGTGGAGCGGCGGGCGCGGGGCATAGACCCGGGCATCGAACGGCTGGCGGCGGCGCTCGGGTCGTTCGGACCGGCCGAGCTGGACATCGACCTGGGGGGTGCGGCCGACGGCATCCTGGACCCGCTGCTGAGCGACTCCGAGCGGGACGACGACGTGTGCCTGCTCCTGTGCCACCTGCGCGAGCACGGCTGACACGTCCGAGTGGCGAAACGCGCGGCGGCGCGATGAGATCGGTGGGTGCGAAGCAGCGATCCAGGGGCAGGCGAAGGACGTTCGAGGAAGACCGCCCGGAGCCGCAGAAAGGGATGACACCGTGACACGACCCAGGATCCTGGTGGTCGGCGCAGGTTTCGCCGGTGTGGAGTGCGTCCGCCGCCTGGAGAGGAAACTCACCCCGGGCGAGGCGGAGATCACGCTGGTGACGCCCTTCGCCTACCAGCTCTATCTGCCCCTGCTGCCCCAGGTCGCCTCCGGCGTCCTGACCCCCCAGTCGGTCGCGGTCTCCCTGCGCCGCAGCAGCAAGTACCGCACCCGGATCATCCCGGGCGGCGCCATCGGGGTCGACCTGAAGGCCAAGGTCTGTGTGGTGCGCAGCATCACCGGCAAGATCATCGACGAGCCGTTCGACTACATCGTGCTCTCGCCCGGCAGCATCACCCGCACCTTCGACATCCCGGGGCTGACCGACACCGCGTTCGGCATGAAGACCCTGGCGGAGGCCGCGTACATCCGGGACCACGTCATCACCCAGCTCGACCTGGCCGACGCCAGCGAGGACCCCGCCGAGCGCGCCTCCCGGCTGCAGTTCGTGGTGGTCGGCGGCGGCTACGCCGGTACCGAGACGGCCGCCTGCCTCCAGCGCCTGACCTGCGCCGCCGTCAAGCGCTACCCGCGGCTGGACCCGAAGCTCATCAAGTGGCACCTGATCGACATCGCCCCGAAGCTGATGCCCGAGCTGGGCGACAAGCTGGGCCGCAGCGCCCTGGAGATCCTGCGCCGGCGCGGCATCGAGATCTCGCTGGGCGTCTCCATCGCCAAGGCCGCTCCGGAGGAGGTCACCTTCACCGACGGCCGGGTGATCCCGACCCGCACGCTCATCTGGACCGCGGGGGTCGCGGCCAGCCCGCTCATCGCCACGCTCGGCGCCGAGACGGTCAAGGGCCGGCTCGCGGTCACCGCCGAGATGTGCCTGCCCGACCACGACGGGATCTTCGCGCTCGGTGACGCGGCGGCCGTGCCCGACCTCGCCAAGGGCCAGGACGGCGCCGTCTGCCCGCCGACCGCGCAGCACGCGATGCGCCAGGGCGTCCACGTCGCCGACAACGTCATCGCCGCCCTGCGCGGTCAGCCGATGCGGCCGTACGTCCACAAGGACCTGGGTCTGGTCGTCGACCTCGGCGGGGCGGACGCGGTGTCCAAGCCGCTGGGCGTGGAGCTGCGGGGCGTGCCCGCGCAGGCGGTGGCCCGCGGCTACCACTGGTCGGCGCTGCGCACCGGCGTCGCCAAGACCCGGGTGATGACCAACTGGCTGCTCAACGCGGTGGCCGGCGACGACTTCGTACGCACCGGCTTCCAGGCCCGCAAACCGGCCAAGCTGAAGGACTTCGAGTACACCGACGCCTACATGTCGCCGGAAGAGGTCCGGGCCCATGTCGAGGGGGCCGGCCGGGCGCCGGCCTGACCCGGCGCGCGCGGCCCGGTCACGGCATGAGATGCTGAGAAGTCGATCTAGGTGTTGGACCGGGTTCGACCAGGGGAGAGTACGGCGGCGTGAAGGCAGCGGGGCGCTCGGTGCGGACACGGCTGCGGGACCGCGTCGCCGCCTCCGATCCAGGACTGCTGCGGCTGGTCGCCGGGCTGCGGACGGTGGGCGCGATCGCGCTGGCGCTCGCCGTACTGGCCGTGCTCGGCTCCGACGTCCCGCATCTGGTGGCGGGCGCGATGGCGGCGATGGTCGCCACCTTCGCCATCCAGGAGAAGCAGCGCGGCCCGCAGGCCGTCACCCTGGCGCTGGGGCTGCCCGTCGCTCTCGCCTCGGTGTCGCTGGCGGCGCTGCTCGCCTCACGGGTGGTGATCGGCGACGCCTTCTTCGTCGTCCTCATCTTCTGCGCCGTCTACGGCCGCCGGTTCGGCGACCGGGGGACGGCGCTCGGCCTGATCGGCTTCCAGCTGTACTTCGTCTCCCTGTTCGTCGGGGCGACGGTGGCGGAACTGCCGGACCTGTACCTGTCCCTGGCTGTGGCGTTCGCGTCCAGTGCCCTGGTCCGGTTCGCGATCGTGCCGGCGACCCCGGCGGGCGTCCTCCAGCGGCTGCGGCAGGCCTTCCGGGCCCGGCTGGCCCAGTTGATCTCCGCCCAGCTGGAGCTGCTGGACGCCGGTCCGGACGACATCGACAAGGTGCTGGAGGACCTGCGGGAGGGCCACGCCCGGCTGCACGAGACGGCGCTGATGATCCAGACCCGGCTGGACGACAACACCCTCGACGCGTCCACGACCCGGCTGGTGCAGCGTCGTATCGCGGACGCCGAGATCGCCGCCGAGCGGCTCGGGCTGCTGCTGCTGACCGCGCGCAGCGCCCGGCGGGCGGACACCCTCACCCTGCACCTGCCGGGCGCCCCGGCGCCGTCGGTGCGCCGGATGCCGGGCGCGGACGAGGCCGTCACGCTGCTGCGCCGTGACCTCACCGCGCTGCGGGAACTGGTGGTACGGCCGCCCGCCGAGGCGCGCGGCACCGCCCTGTCCCACCTGCGCAACCGGCTGCTGGGCTACCGCGACGAGGAGAACCTGCCCGCGGCGTCCCCGGCCGTCCAGGACGTCTTCCGCGGCATCGGTGAGACGGCCCGCGCCGTCATGGGCCTCAGGGTCGCCCTGGACGGGCCGCAGGACGAGTCCGACGACTCCCCCGCCACCACCCGCTCCCGCGAGGAGCTGGACGCCGAGGACGCGGCGATCGACGCCGGGGAGGAGACGGCCGACGAGGAGCAGCCGACCGGACTGCGGCGGCCCACCACGCGTGCGGCCGTGCAGGTCGCGGTCGGCTCGACGCTGGCCATCGTCGGCGGCGAGATGCTCTCCGCGCAGCGCTGGTACTGGGCGGTGCTCACCTGCTGGATCGTGTTCATCAACACCGCGTCCACCGGCGAGATCCTGGTCAAGGGCTACCGGCGGCTGCTGGGCACGGTCTTCGGGGTGGTGGCCGGGATCGTGCTGGCCGGGCTGGTCGGACAGCACACCTGGACGGCGTTCGCGCTGGTCCTGGTGTTCATCTTCGCGATGTTCTACACGGCGCCGCTGTCGTACACCCTGATGTCGTTCTTCGTCACCGCCATGCTGGGGCTGCTGTACACCCTGCTGCACACCTACAGCGCGTCGGTGCTGCTGCTGCGGGTGGAGGAGACGGCGCTCGGCGCGGCCTGCGGGGTGGTGGCGGCGGCGCTGGTGCTGCCGGTGCGCACCGACAGCCGTACGGACGAACTGCTCGGCACGGTCCTGGAGCGGCTCACCGACGTCACCGAGGGCGCCGTGGACCAGCTCAGCGGCGGGCCGGCCGCCGATCTGCTGGACCGGGCGCGCGACCTGGACCAGGCCCTCGGCGACCTGCGCGGCGCCACCCAGCCGCTGACGCACCCGATCACACCGCTGCGGGCCCGGCGGGACACGGCGCGTTACGTGGTGGCGCTCCTGGAGACCTGCGCGTACCACGCGCGTGCGCTGGCGGCGACGGCCGAGCTGCTGCCCACCCACCCGTCCATCGCGGCCGACCCCCGGCTGCGCGGCGCGGTACGGCGCACGGTGCGCAACATCGGGGCGATCGCGGCGCACGTCGCGGACCCGGACACGGCCGTGGAGGTCGAGACCGGACCCAGTGTCGCCTCGCTGCTGGAGTACGACACCGCCGGCGTTCCGCGGTACGGCCGGATCACCGGCCGGGTGCTGCGCCACCTGGAGCGGCTGGACGAGGCGGTGACCGGCCTCGCCCGGCCGCTGGGCGTGCCCGTGGCGGCACCGAAGCGGTGACGGCGGGACTCGCCCGGGGCCGCGGGCGGTCAGAAGTCGCTGGGCAGGCCGCTCGCCTCGGCGATGCCGCGCAGTTCCTCGTTCTGCCGGTGGCGTTCCTTGAGGTAGTCGGCGATCTCGCCGAGGCGGTCCGGGTCGGAAGCGGTGGCCGCGTCGGTGACCACGCGGATCGGCCCGGTCTCCTCGGTGCTGATCTCGATCACCTCGTTGTCGAGCCGGCCCGTCACCGCGGTCGCGATGACCAGGGCGGCCTCGTCGCGGATCTCCTGGGGCAGGGCGTCGGCGTCCTGCCCGTCGAGGGCGAAGTCGATGGTGGGCAGCTGCTGGTCGTCGATCGCCCGTAGGACCGGCTCCACGACGCTGAGCAGCATCCGGTAGTCCTCGGTGTCCATCCGGACGCGCAGAAGGTCGAGGTAGACGTCCACGGGACGGCCGTCCGGCGGAATCTCGTGTTCGTTCATCTGCTCCGGGTTCCCCCTCCCACGTCCCTCAGACGCGACGCCAGCGGGCCAGGGCGAACGAGAACACGCCGAACAGCACCAGTCCGGCCGCGACGCAGACCAGGAGCCAGGGTCCGAGCGGGGTCTCGGCGAAGGAGCGCAGGGTGTCGTCCAGGCCCTTGGCCCGGCCCGGCTCGTAGTCGGCCGCGGCCCGTACGGCGAAGGCGCCGGCCACGGCGAACACCAGGCCCCGCGCCACTCCCCCGGCCACGCCGGTCACGTCCACCAGCCGCCGGGACCAGGGGGCCAGGCCGCTCGCCTTGAGCTTCTTGCGGTAGCGGCGCCGGGCGGCCTGGACTCCGATGACGACACCGGCGACGACTACGCCGGCACCGGCGGCGCCCACCAGCCACTGTCCGCCGGGCACCTGAAGGACCCGGGCGGTGACGTCGCGGGACTGCTGGTCGCTGGAGCCGCCGGAGCCGTTGCGCGGGCTCGCCGCGAACGCCAGCACCGAGTAGGCGACGAAGGCGTAGAACACGCAGCGGGCGGTGGCCGCCAGCCGCTTCTTCGCCGTGCGGCCGTCGGGTCCCACGGCGCCGGACACCGCCTCCGACAGCCGCCACAGGGCCATGCCCACCAGTCCGATGCCCAGGGCCCACAGCAGGACCGAGCCGAACGGCTGGTCCGCCAGCGCCTCCAGGGCACCGGAGCGGTCGGCCTCCTCGGTTCCGTCGCCGAAGGCGATCCGCAGGGCCAGGGTGCCGACCAGCAGATAGATCACGCCACGGGCGGTGAGCCCGGCGCGGGCGGCGCTCTCGGCGGCCGTTCCGTCGGCCGCCCTGCGGGCCCGCCCGCGGGCGGTGTCGGTCAGTACGCGCGTGGTCATCTCGTCCTCCCCTTCCGAGACTCCCGGATGCCCCGGCGCGCACCGCGCACACCCTGCTGCCCGGGAACCGGTACCGGACCGTTCGGCTCCGGCGGGGGCGGCTTCCCGAGCGGGTGCCGTGCCCGTCGGGGGCAGGCCCGTGGCCCGCACGCCGGCCGGCGTGCGGGTGTGCGCGCCGGGTTTCCCGGGCGCGGGCGCGTTCCGCCCCGGCCGGCCACCGCCGCACCGCGCGGGCCGGCCGGGGCCGGGCGCGGTACGGCGGTGGCCGGCCGGGGCGGCCCGGCGGCTCAGGGCGTCGGGCGGGTCAGGGCGCCGGGCGGCGTCCGGGGCCCCGGCGGGCGGGGCGCCGACCCATCGCCTCGTCGCGCACCCGGGCGCAGCTGCGGCTGATGAGCCGGGAGACGTGCATCTGCGAGATGCCGAGCTGGTCGGCTATCCGGCTCTGCGTCATGTCCTCGAAGAACCGCATGTAGAGGATGGCGCGCTCCCGCTCGGGCAGCCGGCGCAGCCCCTCCTTGGCGGACTCGCGGTCGACCACGACGTCGTAGGAGTCGTCCGACGAGCCGAGGGTGTCGGCGAGGCTGTAGCCGTCGTCGCCGGCCGAGAGCTCGGCGTCCAGCGACAGGGTGCTGAAGCTCTCCAGGGCCTCCATCCCGGCGCTGACCTCCTCCTCGGTCAGTCCGGTGTGGGCGGCGATGTCGGCGGTCGAGGGCTCGGGGCTGCCGGGGTTCTGGGTGAGTTCGCGCCGGGCCACCCGCACCTTGTTGCGCAGTTCCTGTACGCGGCGGGGTACCCGAAGGGCCCACATCCGGTCGCGGAAGTGCCGCTTGACCTCGCCGGTGATGGTGGGCACGGCGTAGCTCTCGAAGGCGCCCCGCTCCGGGTCGAACCGGTCGATGGCCTTCACCAGGCCCAGTGCCGCGACCTGGCGCAGGTCCTCGACGGACTCGCCGCGGTCGCGGAAGCGGCCCGCGATGCGGTGGGCCATGGGCAGCCACGCGGTGACGAGTTCGTCGCGCACCGCGTCGCGTTCGGGCCCCTCCTCCAGTGCCGCCAACCGGGTGAACAGGCTCGCGGTGTCGGGGGCGTCGTCGTGGCGGCGCCGGGGCGGCGCGCTCGTCGGCTCGGGGGCGGTGGTGGTGGGCTCGGGGGTGGCGGGACGGTCTGTGGGGGTGTCGATGAGCATGCGGATCGCTCCTGAACGGTGGTCTCAGGGGGACTTCCGCGGGAACGGCGCTGCGGTCGACTGGAGTGCCGAAGCAGCCATACCGCTCCCGCTGCTGCGCCTCCGGTCCGAAGCACGAAACTGCGACTGCCCTTCCCCTCGGGGAACAAACGCCGCTTCTTCAAAAGTACTCAGGACAGTGGTATCAGCACGCTGATGCACTTGCCTCCGGAGGGCAGCTCGGACACGCGTACGTCGCGGGCCAGGCGGCAGACGATCGGCCAGCCCCGGCCGCCCACCCGCCAGCGGCCCCCCGGGCCGGCGGGCGGCGGGGGCGCCGGCAGTTCGTCGCTCCGGTCGCTCACCGAGACCCGCAGCCCGGGGCCGTCGACGTCGACCCGGAAGTCGGTGACGCCGCCGCCGTGCAGGATGGCGTTGGTGGTCAGTTCCGAGGCGACCAGTACGGCGTCCGACAGGGCGTCGGCGTCGTACCGGGTACCGCCCTCCCGGCCGCGCGCGGTGACCGCGCGTTCCACGGCCCGGCGCGCGTCGGCGGGTTTGGGCGGCCCGGGCGGCCGGTCACGTCCGGCACCGTCGCGTCCCGTGCCGTTCCGCTCGGTGGCGGAGGGGGTCATGGGCTTCTCACACATCCGTCAGCTCCCTGATCGTGTGGAACATCGTGTGAACCGAGCCGGAGCCCGCCCTGCCCGCGGCTGCCTCGTGTTCCGGCTGACCTCTCACCGCACCCGCAAACCTCAGGACCTCCGTACGGCCCAGCGGCCATGCGGCCGCCGTGCCGGGGGTACGCGGTGTGCATGACGGATGTTGTGGACTCGGACGAACTGCTGCGGCGCATGCACCGGGCGCGGGCCTGCGCGGCCCAGGAGGAGCGGGCCTGGCGGACCCGGCGGGACGAACTGCGGCCGACCGACCCGGAGGGAGCGCGGGAGGCCGAGGTGCGCTCGGCGGCCTACGAGGCGGTGCTGCGGGTGCTGGACGAGGTACTGACGCCCGGCCGGCGCACGGAGCGGGGCTGACCCCCGGCCCCGCCCCGGAAGGACCTCCGGGACGGACCCCCCGGACGGCACCGATTGGGCCGGCCGGAGCGGGGAAACCGCAGGGCATGGCCATCGATCACACCCAGGCTCCGGTGCTCCAGGCTCTCGCCGACTACCGCCGGGAGGGCCGGCTGTCGTTCACTCCCCCGGGGCACAAGCAGGCGCGGGGCGCCGACCCGGCCGTCCGTGAGGTGCTGGGCGACGCGGTCTTCCTCGGTGACGTACTGGCGACCGGGGGGCTCGACGACCGGCTCACCCGCGACCGGGTGCTCCAGCGCGCCCAGGAGCTGATGGCCGACGCCGTCCACGCCGACCACACCTTCTTCTCGACGTGCGGCAGCTCCCTGTCGGTCAAGGCGGCGATGCTCGCGGTCGCGGGGCCGCACGAGAAGCTGCTGATCGGCCGGGACGCGCACAAGTCGGTGGTGTCCGGTCTGGTGCTGTCGGGCATCGAGCCGGTCTGGGTCGAGCCGCGCTGGGACGCGGAGCGCCATCTCGCCCATCCGCCGTCCGCGGCGGAGTACGAGGCGGCCTTCGCCGGCCACCCCGACGCCAGGGGCGCCCTGATCACCAGCCCGACGCCGTACGGCGCCGGCGCGGACCTGGCCGCCGTCGCCGAGGTCTGCCACCGGCGCGGACGGCCGCTGATCGTCGACGAGGCGTGGGGCGCGCACCTGCCCTTCCACCCCGACCTGCCGTCCTGGGCGATGGACGCGGGCGCCGACATCTGTGTGACCAGCATCCACAAGATGGGCAGCGGCCTGGAACAGGGCTCCGTCTTCCACCTCCAGGGCGACCTGGTGGAGCCGAAGCTGCTGGGCATGCGCGCGGACCTGCTGAGCACCACCAGCCCGTCGGTGCTGATCTACGCGGGACTGGACGGCTGGCGCCGCCAGATGGCACTGCGCGGGCAGGAGGTCATGGGCGGCGCTCTGGAACTGGCGGCGGAGGTGCGGGCCGCGGTCGAGGAGATCGACGGCATGCACGTCAACGACCGGGCGGACTTCTGCGGCCCGGGGCTGGCCGACGGTTTCGACCCGCTGCCGGTCGTCATCGACCTCGACGGGCTCGGTATCTCCGGCTACCAGGCCGCCGACCGGCTGCGCGAGCGGCACGGCATCATCGCCCACCTCACGGACCACCGGCGGATCGGCGCGCAGATCACCCACGGCGACGACCGGGAGACCACCGGGGAACTGCTGGCGGCGCTCAAGGAGCTCGCGCAGGCCGCCCCCGGGCTGCCGGACGCCCCCCGGGTGGCGGTC
Organism: Streptomyces sp. NPDC016677; assembly: GCF_055562815.1. Taxonomy (NCBI): domain Bacteria; kingdom Bacillati; phylum Actinomycetota; class Actinomycetes; order Kitasatosporales; family Streptomycetaceae; genus Streptomyces; species Streptomyces sp. NPDC016677. The sequence continues at coordinate 31,710 of NZ_JBVHEO010000011.1, forward strand.
CCGTCACCGGCCGAGCTGCGGATGACGCAGGTCGCGCTGCCCAGGGACGCGTTCTTCGGGCCGACCGAGGACGTGCCCGTGGAGCGGGCGGCCGGAAGGGTCGCGGCGGAGATGATCACCCCGTATCCGCCGGGCATCCCGGCCGTCCTGCCGGGCGAGCGGCTGACCGAGCCGGTGCTGCGCTACCTGACCAGCGGCCTGGCCGCCGGGATGTACCTGCCGGACCCGAGCGACCCGGCACTGGAGACGGTGCGGGTGGTCGCGGAGCACGCCGGCTGAGGCGGGTACCCCCGCCCTCCGGCGCCGTACCGTCCGGCGGGTGAGACGGGTCACGTGCTCCGCCCCCGGTTTCATGGAACGTCCGCAAATGGTTTAGCGTTCACCTATACGTGGTGACGGAGTCGATCCGCGCGGTCCTCCGGCGCCACTGTTCACGGCCCTGGCTGGATCCCCCCGTCCAGCCAGGGCTTTTTCATACCGTCACGGAATCTCCGCGCCCGCCGAGGTGCCCGGGGCCGCGCCGGCCGCTGAAATGGGCGTAGGGAAAACACCGGAACCGCATCGGCCGGCGAGGAGTTCCGTGTCATGACCAAAGCGATCAAACTGCTCAACGCCCTCCCCCCGCCCCAGCGGGCGCGGCTGACCGAACTGGCCAGGGAGGTCCACTTCCCGGAGGACACCCGGATCTTCGAGGCGGGCGGCACGGCCGACCGCTTCTGGGTGGTCCGCTCCGGCGCCGTCTCCCTCACCCAGCGGGTGACGTCCCTGCAGAGCGTGACGGTCGCCAGCCTCGGCGCCGGCGACCTGCTCGGCTGGTCCTGGCTGTTCCCGCCGTACCGGTGGGACTTCGGCGCCGAGGCGTTCAGCGCGGTGCGCGCCTACGAGTTCGACGCCGCCGCGGTGCTCCGGCTCTGCGAGGACGACCCCCGGCTCGGCGTGGTCCTGGTGCGCTCCGTCGCCGAGATCCTGGCGCACCGCCTGGAGACGACCCGCGGCAAACTCCTGGAGCAGTACGCGCTGCACCGGCGCGGCGGTCCGCTGTAACGGGTCAGACGCGGTAGCGGCGCAGGGCGGGCACCGTCAGGGCCAGGCCCAGCATCACCACGACGACCAGCAGCCCGCCCCCCGTCACCGCGCCGCGGGCCCCGAAGGCCGAGCCCGCGGTGCCGTGCAGCACGTCGGCCAGACGCGGTCCGCCCGCGACGACGACCGTGAAGACGCCCTGCATCCGGCCGCGCATCTCGTCGGTCGCGGCGGACAGCAGGATGGCGCCGCGGAAGACCATGGAGACCATGTCGGCGACGCCCGCGACCGCGAGGAAGACCACCGCGAGCCACAGGCTCCCGCTCAGTCCGAAGCCCGCGACGGCCGCGCCCCAGGCGACGACCGCGCCGATCACCATCCAGCCGTGCCGCCGGGCCCGGGAGAAGGTGCCGGAGAACAGTCCGCCGGCCACCGCGCCGATCGGGATCGCCGCGTACAGCAGCCCGAGCGCCAGCCCCTCGCCCGAGCCCGCGTACGTCTCGGCGGCGAGCTGCGGGAACAGCGCCCGGGGCATGCCGAACACCATCGCGACGATGTCGGCGAGGAAGGACAGCAGCAGCACCGTGTGCCCGGCGATGTAGCGGAAGCCGGCCACCACCTCGCGCAGGCCCGCGCGGCCCTTCCCGCCGCCCGTCAGCGGCAGCAGGGCGGGCAGCCGGTAGACCGCCCACACCGTGACGCACAGGGCGACCGCGTCGATGAGGTACAGCTCGGGCAGGCCGATGACCGGGATCAGGACGCCCGCGAGCAGCGGACCCACCACCTGGCCGGTCTGCATGACGGTCGAGCCGAGGGCGTTGGCGGCGGGCAGTTCGTCCTCGGGGACCAGCCGGGCGATGGAGGCGCTGCGCGCCGGGGAGTTCAGGCCCCAGAAGGCCTGCTGGAGCGCCAGCAGCACCATCAGTACGACGACCGACTCCAGACCGGTGGCGGCCTGCGCCCAGAACAGCAGCGAGGTCACGGCTATGCCGCTGTTGGTGATCAGCAGCAGTTTGCGGCGGTCCATGGTGTCGGCGACCGCGCCGCCCCACAGCGCGAACACGACCAGCGGCACCAGGCCGGCCAGGCTGGCGGCGCCCACCCAGGCCGAGGAGCCGGTGATGTCGTAGATCTGCTTGGGCACGGCGACGGCGGTGAGCTGGCTGCCGACGGCCGTGACGATGGTGGAGACCCACAGCCGCCGGAAGGCGGGACGGCGCAGGGGGCGGGTGTCCATCGCCCAGCGCCACCAGCCCCGGCGCGGGGCGGGGGGCGCGTCGTCGGCGCCGGGTGTCTGGGCCCGGGGTTCGGTACTGCTGTCGCTCGTGTCCACGCATTCCTACTTGGTCGCTACATCTTTCGGCTGCCTCACTATCGCAGGACGGCGGGGCGGCGTGGTGTGACGGGCGTCAACTCCCGGCGATCAGCGAGACGCCGAGGACGATCATGACGGCGGCGACCAGACCGTCCAGGATCCGCCATGCCCGGGGACTGGCGAGGAAACGGCCGAGGTGGCGGGCGCCGAAGCCCAGCGCGGCGAACCAGGCGAGGCTCGCGAGCGCCGCGCCCAGTCCGAAGGTCCAGCGCAGCGGGCCGCGGTCGGCGGCGACGGAACCGAGCAGGAAGACGGTGTCCAGGTAGACGTGCGGGTTGAGCCAGGTCAAGGCCAGGCAGGTGAGCACCGCCCGCCGCCGGGAGCCCGCCGCGCCCCCGCCGTCCGCCCGCAGCGCGCCGGCCGGCCGGAACACCCGCCGGGCGGCCAGGGCGCCGTACCCCAGCAGGAACGCCCCGCCGATCCAGCCGACCGCCGTCAGCGCGCCCGGCCACGCCACCACCAGGGCGCCGACCCCGCCGACCCCCAGGGCGATCAGCACCGCGTCGGACAGGGCGCAGATGCCGACCACGGCCAGGACCGCGTCCCGGCGCACACCCTGGCGCAGGACGAAGGCGTTCTGGGCGCCGATGGCGACGATGAGGGAGAGGCCGGTACCGAAGCCGGCGGCCGCGGTGGCCAGGGCGTTGTTCATGCCTCCGACGCTAAGCGAGCGGTCTTCGCGCGTACAGCTGAAGATTCTTACGTATCCTTAGCTCGCGTGAAGGTGACGCGATGAGTGGACCGGCGACGGCGGCACTGGGCGACCTGCCCCTGGACCAGGTGCGGACCCTGCTGGCGGTGGTGGACGAGGGGACGTTCGACGCCGCCGCGGCGGTGCTGCACGTGACGCCGTCGGCGGTGAGCCAGCGGGTGAAGTCCCTGGAGCAGCGCACCGGCCGGGTCCTGCTGCTGCGCACCAAGCCGGTGCGGCCCACCCCGTCCGGCGCGGTGCTGGTGCGGCTCGCCCGGCAGGTGGCGTGGCTGGCCCGGGACGCCCACGCCGAACTGGGGCTGAGCGGGGCCGGTGAGCCGGTCCGGGTGTCGGTGGCGGTGAACGCGGACTCGCTGGCGACCTGGTTCCTCGGCGCGCTCACCCGGGTGCCGCGCGATCCGCCGCTCTGCTTCGAGCTGCGCCGCGAGGACGAGGACCACACGGCGGCCCTGCTGCGGGAGGGTGTGGTGATGGCCGCGGTGACCTCGTCGCCGGACGCGGTGCCGGGCTGCTCGGTACGGCCCCTGGGGCGGATGCGGTATCTCCCGGTGGCCGCACCGGAGTTCGCCGCCCGGCACCTGGCCGGACCGCTGCTCCCGGCGCTGACGGAGGCGCCCGTGGTGGTGTTCGACCGGCGCGACGACTTCCAGGACGGCTTCGTGCGCCGGCTCGGCGGCGGGCACGGGTCCGCGAGCCAGGTGCGGCACTACGTCCCCACCTCGGAGGGGTTCGTCGAAGCCGTCGCCGCCGGACTGGGGTGGGGCATGGTGCCCGAGCCACAGGCCGAACCCCTGCTGCGCAGCGGCCGGTTGACCGAGCCGGCCCCCGGGACGGCGGTCGACGTGCCGCTGTACTGGCAGCAGTGGAAGCTCGACTCGCCGGCCCTGGCCACGGTGGCCGAGGCGGTGGGGGCGGCCGCGGCCCGGGCGCTGCGGCAGGAGGAACTCCCTTACCCGGAAGCGACTTCGCGGCCTCCCGCCCGTTTGGCCCCGCCGTCCACAGGTCACCCGAGGGTGAGCAACCCGAATCCGTGACAGCGCGATACGACGATCGCAGGTGACTTTGATGGACGACTGGCGAGAGCACGCGGCCTGCCGCGCCGAGGACCCCGACCTGTTCTTCCCGGTCGGCAGCTCGGGCCCGGCCCTGCTGCAGACCGAGCAGGCGAAGGCGGTCTGCCGGCGCTGCCCCGTCCGGGACCAGTGCCTGGAATGGGCCCTGGACACGGGGCAGTCCATCGGCGTCTGGGGCGGGACCGACGAGAACGAGCGACGCGCCCTGAAGCGGCGTCTGGCGTCCCGCCGGCGGACGGGCTGACCCCGCGGCCAGGTCCGGCCCCCAAGCGGACGGGCGGGCGGCGCCGGGGCCGCGTAGTCTCGGCACCAGCGCCGTCCGCCGCCGAAGGGACCGAGCCGTGAACGTCCGTGTGCGCCGCGTCTACGACCCGCCCGAGCCGGACGACGGCACGCGGGTGCTGGTGGACCGGCTGTGGCCGCGCGGCCTGAAGAAGGAAGCCGCGCACGTGGACGAGTGGCCCAAGGAACTCACCCCTTCCCCGGAACTGCGCCGCTGGTACCACGCGGGCGAGGGCTCCCACGAGGAGTTCGCCGGGCGTTACGAGGCCGAGCTGGCCGCTCCGGAGGCGGCCGGGGCGCTCGACCGGCTGAGAGAGCTGGCGGGCCGGGCGCCCGTGACGCTGCTGACCGCGTCCAAGGACCCCGACCGCGGCCACGCCGCCGTACTGGTCCGCCTGCTCGACGGGAGCTGAGTCGGCGGGGCCTGAGGGGCAGGAGCTGAGCACCTGCGCCCTCAGGCCCCGGCCCTCGGACTCCGCCCCTCAAGCCGTCTGCCGCGCCGCCGCGCGTCCGGCCGCCCGCCCCGAGAAGAGGCAGCCGCCCAGGAAGGTGCCCTCCAGGGCGTTGTACCCGTGCACGCCGCCGCCGCCGAACCCGGCCACCTCACCGGCCGCGTACAGGCCCTCGACAGGGCTGCCGTCGGCGCCGAGGGCGCGGGAGTCGAGGTCGGTCTGGATGCCGCCGAGGGTCTTGCGGGTGAGGATGTGCAGCTTGACGCCGATCAGCGGGCCGGCCGCCGGATCGAGGACGCGGTGCGGGGCCGCGACCCGGCTGATCCGGTCGCTCAGGTAGCGGCGGGCGTTGCGGATGCCCTGGACCTGGGCGTCCTTGCTGTAGGGGTTGGCCATCTGGAGGTCGCGGGCCTCGATCTGGCGGCGGACGGCGGCGGCGTCGAGGAGCGGCTCGTCGGTGAGCCCGTTCATCCGGTCGACGAGCTGTTCGAGGGTCGGCGCGGTCACGAAGTCGGCGCCCTCGCGCACGAAGGCGGCCACCGGCCCCGGGGCGCCCTTGCCGACGACCCGTTCCCGCAGGAAGGCCGCCCGGTCCTTGGCCGTGATGTCCGGGTTCTGTTCGGAGCCCGACAGCGCGAACTCCTTCTCCACGATCTTCCGGGTGAGGATGAACCAGGAGTGGTCGTACCGCGCGATGTCCTCGTCGGTGCGCAGGTGCCTGAGCGTGCCCAGGGTGTCGTAGCCGGGCAGGCAGGGGTCGGGCAGGCGGCGGCCGAGCGCGTCGAACCACATCGGGGACGGGCCCGGCAGGATGCGGATGCCGTGGCCGGGCCAGACGGGGTCCCAGTTGCGCAGGCCCTCGGTGTAGTGCCACATGCGGTCGCGGTTGACCAGGCGGACGCCCGCCGCCGCGCTGATGTCCAGCATCCGTCCGTCGACGTAGGCGGGGACACCGGTGACCATCTCGGCGGGCGGGGTGCCCAGCCGCTCGGGCCAGTACCGGCGGACGATGTCGTGGTCGGCGCCGATGCCGCCGGAGGTGACGATCACGGCCTGGGCGGTCAGTTCGAAGTCGCCGATCCGGTCGCGGTTGGAGGCGACGCCGCGGGGTGAGCCGTCCTCGGCGAGGACCGTGCCCCGTACGCCGCGCGCGGTGCCGCCCTCGACGATCAGCTCGTCGACGCGGTGCCGGTGGTGGAAGGTGAGCAGTCCGTCGCGCACGGCCTGCTTGGCGTACCGGGCGAAGGGCTCGACCACTCCGGTGCCGGTGCCCCAGGCGATGTGGAAGCGGGGCACCGAGTTGCCGTGTCCGTCGGCCCGGAGGCCGCCGCGCTCGGCCCAGCCCACGTTGGGCAGCAGCTTGATGCCGTGCCCGTCCAGCCAGGACCGCTTCTCCCCCGCCGCGAACTCGACGTAGGCCCGGGCCCAGCGCACCGCCCAGGAGTCCTCGTCGTCGAGGCGGTCGAAGCCGGCGCTGCCCTGCCAGTCGTTCCAGGCCAGCTCGAAGCTGTCCTTGACGCCGAGGCGCCGCTGTTCCGGGGAGTCGACGAGGAACAGCCCGCCGAACGACCAGAACGCCTGCCCGCCGAGGTTGGCGGCGTTCTCCTGGTCGACGAGGGCCACCCGGCGGCCCCGGCCGGTCAGCTCGTGCGCCGCGACCAGTCCCGCGAGGCCCGCTCCGACGACGATGACGTCGGCGTCCATGGCGATCGTCCCTTCCTCGTTCCCTTGTTCCCTTGTTCCCCCGGCCACCGCCCCGCCGCGGCCCGCTCGTCACCGTCGGCCCGCGTTCGACACGGGAACGTATCCGATGCACCGGCGCGTGCGAACCTCCCGCACTACACTTGGAACGTACGTTCGATTGCGAGGTACGCTCGGGATATGAGCACGCACCTCCAGGGTTCCCTCTTCGACCAGACCGACCGGCCGCGGCTCGGCCCGCTCGACGGAATCCGCCGCACCCGGCTGGGCTCCGGCGCCTGGATCGACGTACTCCCGGGGTGGCTGAGCGGCGCCGACGCGCTGTTCGAGCGGCTCGCCGCCGAGGTCCCCTGGCGCGCGGAACGGCGCGAGATGTACGACCGGGTGGTCGACGTCCCCCGGCTGCTCGCCTTCTACGGGGCGCGGGACCCCCTGCCCGACCCGGTCCTCGACGAGGCCCGCGACGCCCTCACCGCGCACTACGGCGAGGAGCTGGGCGAGCCGTTCACCACGGCGGGCCTGTGCTACTACCGGGACGGCCGGGACAGCGTCGCCTGGCACGGCGACCGGGCCGGCCGGGGCGCGCGCGAGGACACGATGGTCGCCATCCTCTCCGTGGGCACGCCCCGGGACCTGCTGCTGCGTCCGGTGGGCGGCGGCAGCGCGGTGCGCCGGCCGCTGGGCCACGGCGACCTGATCGTGATGGGCGGCTCCTGCCAGCGCACCTGGGAGCACTGCGTACCGAAGTCAGCGCGGGTCGCGGGCGGCCGGATCAGTGTCCAGTTCCGCCCGCACGGCGTGCGGTGAGACCGACCGGAACCCACCGCTCCGCCACCGCCCGGCGTCTGCTTGGCTGTTCCCGGTCCACCAGCCCCTCTCAGGACGCGGAGTGAGTGATGAGCGCCGACGTGCGACAGGTCGCGGACGGCACCTATCTGGTGCACGGCAGCGACACCAACTGGGTGATCCTCGCCGACGGGGACGCGGTGACGCTGATCGACACCGGCTACCCCGGTGACCGGCAGGCGGTGCTCGACTCGCTGGCCTCGGCGGGGAGTTCGCCCGAGGCGGTGGCGGCCGTCCTCATCACGCACGCCCACAACGACCACCTGGGCTCCGCCGAGTACCTGCGCACCACGTACGGCACGCCCGTCCTGCTGCACGCGGCCGAAGTACCCCACGCCCGACGGGACTTCCTCCAGCAGGTCTCGGTCCCGACGGTCCTGCGCAACGCCTGGCGGCCGGGCGTGCTGCCGTGGATCACGCACGCCGCCCGGTCCGGCGGCACCGCGCGGCTGCCGGTCGCCGAGCCACGGCCGTTCCCGGCGGCGGGCGCCCTTGACCTGCCCGGCCGGCCCGTCCCCGTGCACACTCCGGGACACACGGACGGCCACTGCGCCTACCACCTGCCGGAGACCGGGGTGGTGGTCTCGGGCGACGCCCTGGTCACCGGCCACCCCGTCTCCCGCGCCGAGGGACCGCAGTTGCTGCCCGACATGTTCCACCACGAGCGCGCCCGGACGGTGGCGTCGCTGGACGTGTTCGAGGAACTCGACGGCGACCTCCTGCTGCCCGGCCACGGGCCGGCGCACCACGGGTCCGTGGCCCTGGCCGCGCGGCGGGCACGGGAGCGCGCCGAGCCCGCCGGCCGGGCACGGGGTTCCGCTTCCCTCCGTTGACGTGGCCCCCCGAACCCCCCCGAACTCCCCCGACATCCAGCCACAGCACCTCTGGACCCGGCCCATGTCGCCGCATGAGCCGGACCGGGCCGTTCCCCCTCGGAGGTTCTCGCCTCACTGGGACTGAGCCTGCCGTCGGTCAGTCCGCCCAAGGACCGGTACGTGCCCGCCGTCGTGAGCGGCCGGTACGTCTTCGTGGCGGGGCAGATCCCCCTTGAGGACGGCAGATCGGCGGCGACCGGGCACGTGGGCGGGGACGTGCCGGTGTCCCTGGCCCGAGAGCTGAGCCGGCGCTGCGCCCTCGCGTCGCTGGCCGCCGTCGACGCGAGGGCGGGGATCGACCGGGTGACCCGCATCGTCAAGGTCACCGGCTATGTAGCGGTGACACCCGGGTTCCGTGACCTGGACGCAGCCCGTCGACGGCGCCAGCGCGCTCCACGAGGCGGTGTTCGGCGCCCGCGGCGCACACGCCCGCGCGGTGGCAGGGTCGCGGACCCGCCCCTGCGGACGCCCGTGGAGATCGAGACCCTGGTCGAGATCGACCGGTGACGGCGGGGCCGCGCCCTCACAGGGGCACGGCCGTACCGGTGACGCCGATGCCGGTGCGCGGGTCCTCGGAAACGGTGACGGTGATGGTGCTCGGACGGCCCATGTCGTACCCCTGGAGGACGGTCAGCCGCGACGGCAGGGGGATCAGGCGCGCCTCCCGCAGATAGCCCCCGAACGCGGCCGCCGCGGCCCCCGTGGCGGGGTCCTCGAAGACCCCGCCGGTGGGGAAGGGGTTACGGGCGTGGAAGACCGTGGTGCTCTCCCGGCAGACCAGATCGACCGTCACCCAGCCGTGGCGGTTCATCAGGGCGGCCAGACGCGGCATGTCGTAGTCGAGCCGGGCCAGCCGGTCGCGCGAGGCGGTGGCCAGCACGACATGCCAGGCGCCGGCGTAGGCGGCTCGGGGCGGCAGGAGCGGGTCGAGATCCGACGGCCGCCATCCCAGGACGTCCAGCAACTGGTCGGTCTGGGCATCGGTCACCGCCGCCGTCCGCGGGGGCACGCTGGTCAGGGTGGCGACGACCCAGCCGGTGTCGTCGACGCCGGTGTGCACCGGGACGACACCCGCCGGCGTGCGCAGGGTGAGCTCGCCCGCGCCGTACTGCCGGGCGAAGGCGACCGCGGTCGCGATGGTGGCGTGTCCGCAGAAGGGGACCTCGACGCTCGGGCTGAAGTACCGCACGTCCAGGTGGCCGTCGCCCTTCGGGACGACGAACGCGGTCTCCGAGTATCCGACGTCCTTGGCGATGTCCGCCATGTCGGTGTCCGCCAGCCCCGTGGCGTCCAGGACGACACCGGCCGGGTTTCCGCCGTCCGCCTGCTTGGTGAAGGCGGCATAACGCAGTACTTCCATAGTCACCACATCAGTCAGGTGTTTCGGTTCGCGATCGGGGCCCCGCGACGCTCTCAGCCCCGGGCCAGCAGGTCTCCGGTGTCGGTGAGGCCCAGGGAGAAACCGAGAGCGATCCGCCGGCCGCCGTGACTCGGTTTCACGGCGTGGCAGGGCCGCAGCTGCCGCTTCTGCGGGTGCCGCCAGAAGAACAGGGAGCGGCGCAGCGACAGGAAGAACGTCGAGCCGTGGTCCGGGCAGGCGAACCTGACGACCCGCGCGACGCGGCTCAGCGCGGGCCCCTGGGCCTCGCGCAGTGTCCGGGCCAGGAAGCGCTGGACGATCAGGCCGCCCTGGCTGTGGCTGACCAGGACGACCCGGCCCTTTCCCGGGATCTGGACGCGCGAGTAGGTACGGAGCGAGTCCGCTGTGTCGTCGTACTCGGCGATCGCGCGGTCGGCGCGTATTTTGATCTTCCGGCTTCCACAGGGACAGCAGTGGGCGACCACACCGCGCGATGCCTCGTCGGCGGCGAGCAGTTTCCGGAACTGGTCCCACACTCCGACCGACGAGAACAGGCCGTGCACGAACACCACATGGACGGTCGTCCGTGATCGCAGTTCCCCTGGCATCGTCGTCATCGACCGCCACCCCCTGTACCGGCGGAACACCCACCAGCCATGCACATCGCCCGTTATACCCGTCCGCAAACCGGTGGGCCATGATCGGAAAGAAAACAGTCCCGAATGAATCGACCGACACGAAAGGCGACCGCTGTTCTGCCTCGCTCCGTCACAAACGGGCACCGCGCCTCCCACCGGAGTCGGCGCGATCTCGCCGTCACCGTCGTCCTCACCGTCGTCTTCACGGTCGCCCTCACCGTCGTACGAGAACGCCGGCAGCGGAGCTGTCACGCCCGCTCCCGAACGGGCCGGCATCGCGGAGAAGTCCTTAAGGTGATCCCGTTCACCGGCGAGACGAGGACACCGACCCATGGCTCTGCAGATCAACGCGACCAACCCCGAGCACCCGGCGCTCCTGCTCGAACTGCCCTGGCACACCCCGCTGGAGGAGTGGCCCGAGAAGCACCTCGTACCGCTGCCGCGCGGGATCTCCCGGCACGTGGTCCGGTACGCCCGGGCCGGGGACGAGATCGTCGCCGTCAAGGAACTGGCGGAGCGGCCCGCGCTGCGCGAGTACGAGCTGCTGCGCGACCTGGACCGCCTCGGCATCCCGGCGGTGGACGCCCTCGGCGTGGTCACCGGCCGCGCGGACGCCACGGGCGAGCCGCTGGAGCCGGTGCTGATCACCCGGCACCTCGGCGGCTCGATGCCGTACCGGTCGATGTTCGAGACGACGCTGCGCCCGGCGACCATGCACCGGCTGATGGACGCCCTGGCGGTGCTGCTGGTGCGGCTGCACCTGGCCGGGTTCGCCTGGGGCGACTGCTCGCTGTCCAACACCCTGTTCCGGCGCGACGCGGGCGCCTACGCCGCCTACCTGGTGGACGCCGAGACCGGCGAGCTGCACCCGCGGCTGAGCGAGGGCCAGCGGGACTACGACCTCGACCTGGCCCGGGTCAACATCAGTGGCGAGCTGCTCGACCTGGAGGCGTCCGGCGCGCTGCACCCGTCCGTGGACGCCATCGAGTTCGGCACCGAGATCTGCGCCCGCTACCGGAGCCTGTGGCAGGAGCTGACCCGGACCTCCGTGTACCCGGCGGGCAAGTACCACTACATAGAGCGGCGGATACGGCGGCTCAACGACCTCGGTTTCGACGTGGCCGAGATGCAGATCGAGCACGCCGCCGACGGCGACACCGTCACCTTCGTGCCCAAGGTCGTCGACGCCGGGCACCACCAGCGCCAGCTGCTGCGGCTGACGGGCCTGGACGCCGAGGAGAACCAGGCCCGGCGGCTGCTCAACGACCTGGAGTCCTGGATGGCCGGCCAGGACGACTACGCCCCCGACGACCCCCTGGGCGCCCGCCCGGAGGTCCTCGCCCACCGCTGGGTGCGCGAGGTGTTCCGGCCCACCGTGCGGGCGGTGCCGCACGAGCTGCGCGGCGCGATGGACCCGGCGGAGATCTACCACGAGCTGCTGGAGCACCGCTGGTACCTCTCCGAGCGGGCCCAGCACGACATCGGCCTGGACACCGCCGTCCAGGACTACATCGCCGACGTCCTGCCCAAGGCCCGCGAGACGCTCCGGCCGACGACCGGGGACTGACTCACCCGTGGGGTACGACGGCCACCGGGCAGCCCGCGTGGTGCAGCACCCCGTGGGCGACCGAACCGATCCGGGCGCCGACGGCCGAGCGGCGGGCGCGGCGGCCGACGACCATCAGCTGGGCACGCCCGGCCACCGACAGCAGGACCTGCCCGGCGCTGCCCATCTCCACGTGCTCGACCACGGGCACGTCGGGGAAGCGGTCCCGCCACGGCCTGAGCGCCTCGGCCAGCGCCTTGCGTTCGTAGGGTTCCAGGCCCCCGGCGTCGTCCAGCAGCTTGAGCGAGGCGGGGCTGTAGGAGAACAGCGGCGGCAGGGTCCAGGCCCGTACCGCGCGTACGGTGGCCCCGCGGGCGGCGGCGGCCTCGAACGCGAACCGCAGCACCTCGGCGCTGTCCTCCGCCTCGCCCTGCTGTCCGACGACGATCTCGTGCCCGGCCACCTCGTCGGAGGGACGGTCACCGGCGCGGACCAGGACGACGGGCCGGGTGGCCTCGGCGATGACCTGCTGGCCCACGGAACCGAGCAGGAAGCCGACGACCGCCCCGTGGCCGCGCGAGCCGAGCACCAGCATCCCGGTGTCGGCCGCCACGGCGACCAGCGTCTGGACCGGGTCGCCCTCCACCACGTCGGTGGTGACCTCCAGGCCGTGATGGCGGGCCGTCACCGTGCCCACCGCCTCGGCCAGCGTCTCGCGCACCCACCGCCCCTGCGCGTCCCGGTCCCCGGCCCGTTCCACCGCCTCCGGCTCGAACCGCCAGACGTGCACCACGCGCAGCGCCGCCCCCTGCCGGACGGCCTGCCGGGCCGCCCAGGCCAGTGCCGCCAGGCTCTCCTCCGATCCGTCCACCCCTGCCGTGATCGGGCGCGTCATGCGGTTCCTCCCTGCGTCGCGGTAATTCCGTGCGCTGTCAGTCTTCCTTACGTACCCTGCCCGCCATGACGTTGGAGTGGGAACAAGTGATCATCGACTCGGCCGATCCGGAGGCGCTCGGCCGCTGGTGGGCCGAGGCGCTGGGCTGGGTGGTGGTGGACGACTCCTCGGGGGTGTACGAGATCCGGCCGGAGCCGGACCGGCTGCCCGGGCTGCTCTTCGTCCCGGTGCCGGACGCCAAGACCGTCAAGAACCGGCTGCACCTCGACTTCCGGCCCGTCGACCAGGCGGCCGAGGTCGCCCGGCTGCTCGCGCTGGGCGCGCGCCGCGCCGACGTCGGGCAGGGCGAGCAGTCCTGGGTGACGATGACGGACCCGGAGGGCAACGAGTTCTGCGTGCTGGGCGCGCGCCGCGGCTGACCCGGGCCGGGCGGCGAGCGCCGGGCGGCGCACGTGATCCGGGCCGGGTCCCGCACGCCGGGCAGCGCACGACGATCGAACATACGATGGACGGCGGCCGGTGCGGTCACGGAATCCGCCGTGCCGTGAACCCGGCCGCCCGACGTGGGGGACGCATGACACAGGCCGCCGAGACGGCACGGACCGTCATCATGACCGTGGACGACGACCCGGGGGTGTCCCGGGCCGTCGCCCGCGACCTGCGGCGGCGCTACGGCGCCGCGCACCGCGTCGTGCGCGCGGAGTCCGGGGAGTCCGCGCTCCAGGCGCTGCGCGAACTGAAACTCCGCGGCGATCTCGTCGCCGTGATCCTCGCCGACTACCGGATGCCGCGGATGAACGGCATCGAGTTCCTCGAACAGGCCATGGACGTCTATCCGGCCGCGCGCCGGGTCCTGCTGACCGCCTACGCGGACACCAACGCGGCCATCGACGCGATCAACGTCGTCGACCTGGACCACTACCTGCTCAAGCCGTGGGACCCGCCGGAGGAGAAGCTCTACCCGGTCCTGGACGACCTGCTCACGGCGTGGCGGGCCGGCGACCACAAGCCGGTGCCCAGCACCAAGGTCGTCGGACACCGCTTCTCGGCCCGCTGCTCCGAGGTCCGGGAGTTCCTGGCCCGCAACCAGGTGCCGTACCGGTGGTACTCCGCCGACGAACCGGAGGGCAGGCGGCTGCTGTCGGCCGCCGGGCAGGACGGGCAGCGGCTGCCGGTGGTGATCACGCCGGACGGGACGCCGCTGGTCGAGCCGGAGGCCACCGACCTCGCCGCGCGGGTGGGCCTGGCGACCACGCCGGCCGCCGACTTCTACGACCTGGTGGTGATCGGCGGCGGCCCGGCCGGCCTGGGCGCGGCCGTCTACGGGGCCTCCGAGGGGCTGCGCACGGTCCTGGTGGAGCGGTCGGCGACCGGCGGGCAGGCAGGGCAGAGCAGCCGCATCGAGAACTACCTCGGCTTCCCGGACGGCGTCTCCGGCGCCCAGCTCACCGACCGGGCCCGGCGCCAGGCCACGAAGTTCGGCGCCGAGATCCTCACCGCCCGGGAGGTGACCGGCCTGGAGGTCAACGGGTCGGCGCGGACCGTACGGTTCTCCGACGGCTCGGCGGTCGCCGCGCACAGCGTGATCCTGGCGACCGGCGTCTCCTACCGGGAACTGGCGGCCCCGGGCACCGGCGACCTGGCCGGCTGCGGCGTGTTCTACGGATCGGCGCTGACCGAGGCCGCCGCCTGCCAGGGCCACGACGTGTACATCGTCGGCGGCGCCAACTCGGCCGGGCAGGCCGCGATGTACCTGGCGCGGGGCGCCAAGTCGGTGACGCTGCTGGTGCGCGGCCCGTCGCTGGCGGCGTCGATGTCGCACTACCTGATCCAGCAGATCGAGGAGACGCCCAACATCGTGGTGCGCTGCGGCACGGTGGTGGAGTCCGCGCACGGCGACGGCCGTCTGGAACGGCTCACGCTGCGGGACACGGAGTCGGGGCGGAGCGAACTGGTCGACGCGCAGTGGCTGTTCGTGTTCATCGGCGCGGCCCCGCTCACCGACTGGCTGGACGGCACGGTGGCGCGGGACGAGCGCGGGTTCATCCTGGCCGGGCCGGACCTGACCGCCGACGGACGGCCGCCGGCCGGGTGGGAGCTGAACCGGCCGCCGTACCACCTGGAGACCAGCGTCCCCGGCGTGTTCGTGGCGGGCGACGCCCGCGCCGAGTCCGCCAAGCGGGTCGCGTCCGCCGTAGGAGAGGGTGCCATGGCCGTGATGCTCGTCCACCGGTATCTGGAGCAGTCGTGAGCGGCCGTCCGATGCCGTGCAGCCCCGGCGAGATCGGGGAGCTGTTCCTGTTCGAGAAGCTGACGCCGCAGCAGCTCGGGCGGCTGTGCGCCGAGGGCCGGGTGGAGCTGTTCGAGCCCGGCCCGGTGTACGCCGAGGGAGACCCCGCCACCTGTTTCTACGTGATGCTGGAGGGCTCCGTGGTGCTCTCCCGCCGGGTCGGCGGGGACGACGTGGAGACCCACCGGACCTCGCAGCGCGGGGTGTACGCCGGGGCGATGCAGGCCTATCTCGGGGACCGGGTGCCGCAGGTCTACAACAACTCCCTGCGGGTCACCGCGCCGACCCGGTTCTTCGTGCTGCCCGCGGACACGTTCGCGAGCATCATGCAGGAGTGGTTCCCGATGGCGGTCCATCTGCTGGAGGGGCTGTTCTTCGGTTCGAAGAGCACCCAGCGGGCCGTCGGGCAGCGTGAGCGGCTGCTGGCGCTGGGCTCGCTGTCCGCCGGGCTCACCCATGAGCTGAACAACCCGGCCGCCGCGGCGGTGCGGGCCACCGCCACGCTGCGGGAGCGGGTGGCGAAGATGCGGCACAAGCTCGCGGTGATCGCCGGGGGGCCGTTCTCCCGGGAGGCGCTGGCCGGGCTCATCGACATCCAGGAACGCACGGCCGAGCGGGTCACCAAGGCGCCCGCGCTGACCCCGATGGAGGCCGCGGACCGGGAGGACGCGGTCACGGACTGGCTGGACGGTCACGGCATCCGCAACGGCTGGCAGTACGCGCCGACCTTCGTCCAGGCCGGGCTGGACGCCGAGTGGCTGGACCAGGTCGCGGCGGCTGTGGACGAGGAGATCCTGCCGAACGCGGTCGGCTGGCTCAACTACACGGTCGAGACGGAACTGCTGATGAACGAGATCGGCGACTCCACGGCCCGCATCTCCCACCTGGTGGACGCCACCAAGCAGTACTCCCAGCTGGACCGCGCGCCGTACCGGATCGCCGACGTGCACGAACTCCTGGACAGCACCCTGCTGATGCTGTCGGGCAAGATCGGCCCGCGGATCAAGGTGGTCAAGGACTACGACCGTACGCTCCCGGGCGTGCCCGCCTATCCGGCGGAGCTGAACCAGGTGTGGACCAACCTGATCGACAACGCGGTCTCCGCGATGGACGGCGCGGGCGGGGAGGGCACGCTGACCGTGCGGACGGTCCGGCAGCACGACCGGCTGCTCGTGGAGTTCCGCGACACCGGGCCGGGGGTGCCCCCGGAGATCCGGGACCGTATCTTCGACCCGTTCTTCACCACCAAGCCGGTGGGCGAGGGCACCGGGCTCGGCCTGGACATCTCCTGGCGGATCGTGGTCGACAAGCACCACGGCAGCCTCCAGGTGGACTCCCGGCCGGGCGACACCCGCTTCCAGGTGCTCCTGCCGCTCACCGCGGCGGAGCCCGGACCGACGGCCGAGGAGCCGGGATGAGTGATGTGAGCGACGTGAGCGACGGCCGGGCGATCGACCCCGCCGTACCGCCGAGCGGCGCGGGCTGTACCGAGTGCGAGGCGGGCGGCGGCTGGTGGTTCCACCTGCGGCGCTGTGCCGCCTGCGGCCACGTGGGCTGCTGCGACAGCTCGCCCGGGCAGCACGCCACCGCCCACTTCCGGGCCTCGGGGCATCCGGTGGTGCAGAGCTACGAGCCCGGCGAGGACTGGTTCTGGGACTACGCGGCCGGCCGGCTGCGCGAGTCGGGACCGGCGCTCGCCCCGCCGGTCAGCCACCCCGAGGACCAGCCGTCGCCCGGACCGGCGGGCCGGGTACCGGCGGACTGGGCGCGGTCGCTGCGCGGCTGAGGCGGGCCGCACCGCACGCCCGGGGCGGCCGCAGCCGGCGGCGCCGGCGGGCCGGCGCCGGCCGACCCGCACGACCGCACCGCACCGCACCACCGCACCGCCGGGACCGGATCACGCCGGGAACCCTCGTGCCGCTCCACCCGTTCACCCGGCACCCCCACCGGAGCGCGAGCACGACGACAGGGCGGTGCCATGAACGAGTTGGTCCCGGGCGGAAACCTCGCCCTGCCGGGCGGTCCCGTTCAGGTACGGGTGCCGGGCGGCTTCGACGTGTCCGCGCTCATCACCGGCGACGGCGGCAAGGTCGGCGGCGACGACGACTTCGTCTTCTACAACCAGCCGGAGGCTCCCGGCGCCCGGCTGCGCGGCGACACCCTCACCGTCGACCCGCGCGCGCTGCGCGCCGGCGCGACCCGGGTGACGGTCGCCGTCAGCGCCGCCGACCCGGGCACCGAGCTGAGCGCGCTGCCCTCCCCCACGCTGCGGGTGACGGACGCGGACGGCCGCGCCCTGGCCCGGTTCACGCCGCCGCGCCCGGGGCGCGAGACGGTGCTGCTGCTCGCGGAGTTCTACCGGCGCGGCGAGGGGTGGAAGCTGCGGGCCCTGGGACAGGGCTACGCCGACGGACTGGCCGGGCTCGCCCGGGACTTCGGGGTGGACGTCGACGACGAGACGCCGCCGGCGGTCGCCGCGACGGGCCCGGGGGCGGTGCCCGCGGTGGGCGGCCACCCGGGTGCCGGGCCGGTCCCCCCGCCGCAGGACGACGGCTTCCTCCGGGAGGTGAACTCCGCCCGCGCCGCCGCCGGTTCCCCGCCCGTCGCGCTCGACGCCCGGCTGGCCGCCGCCGCCCGCGCGCACGCCTCGGCGATGGCCGCCGCGGGCACGCTGAGCGTGCAGACCCGGGACGGGATCTCCGTCTACCAGCGCGCCCTCGGCGCCGGATACGCCTACCTGACCGTCGGCGAGCACCTGGTGTCCGGACCGCGCGCCCCGGGCGAGTTCGTCGCCTACTGCCTCAGGACCGACGGCGCCCGCCGCACCCTGCACGACCCGGCCCACACCCACGTCGGCCTGGCCCACGTCACCGGCGGACCCTCGGGCGACACCTACTGGACCGCGCTGTGGGCCTCGCCGCTGACCCCGGCCGGCCTGGCCCGGACGGCCACGGAGGTCGTCGCCCTCACCAACCGGGAGCGGACCGCGGCGGGGCTGCGGCCGCTGGCCCCCGATCCGCTGCTCACCGCCGCCGCGCAGGCGCACAGCGCGGACATGGTGACCCGGGACTTCTACTCCCACACCTCCCCCGACGGCGGCGGACCCCGGGACCGTGCCGTCGCCGCCGGTGCCGCGCGGGGCACGATCGGCGAGAACATCGCCTGCGGGCAGCGCTCCCCGGCCGCCGTGGTGGAGGGCTGGATGAACAGCCCGGGCCACCGCGCCAACATCCTGAAGGCCGAGTTCACACACATCGGGATCGGCCTGGCCGGCGGCGGCCGGGCGGGCACGTACTGGACGCAGTTGTTCGGGGGCTGACCCGATCTTGGCGGAAGGGACCGGTCCGGGACAGGATGCCCGTATGAAGGGTGACCTCTTTACCAGTGAGCACATGGTCCAGCCCGCGCAGGCGCCGGGCATGACCGTCGAGAACTCCAAATGCATCCGGTACGCGGTGAACGGCGAGATGCTCGCCCGCCAGGGCGCCATGGTCGCCTACCGCGGCAACCTCCAGTTCGAGCGCAAGGGCCAGGGCGTGGGCGGCATGCTCAAGCGCGCGGTCACCGGTGAGGGCCTGCCGCTGATGGCGGTGCGCGGACAGGGCGAGGCGTGGTTCGCCCACGAGGCGCAGAACTGTTTCGTCGTGGAGGTGGACCAGGGCGACGAGTTCACGGTCAACGGCCGCAACGTGCTGTGTTTCGACGCCTCGTTGGCGTACCGCATCGCCACCGTCAAGGGCGCCGGAATCAGCGGGGGCGGCCTGTTCAACAGCGTCTTCACCGGCCAGGGCAGACTGGGGCTGGTGTGCGAGGGCACCCCGCTGGTCATCCCGGTCTCCCCGCAGTACCCGGTGTACGTCGACACGGACGCGGTGGTCGGCTGGACCGCCGGGCTCCAGACCTCGCTGCACCGCTCGCAGTCCATCGGCTCGATGCTGCGCGGCGGTTCCGGGGAGGCCGTCCAGCTGATGCTCCAGGGCCAGGGGTACGTGGTGGTCCGGCCCAGCGAGGCGACGCCGCAGAAGGCCCAGCAGCACTGAGAGGCACTCCCTTGAGTTCGATCGGAATCGCATGAGTTTGATCGGTATCGAAGAGATCGAAGCCGTCGCGGAGCGGATCGCCGGACATGTCCTGCGCACCCCGACGGTGCCCGGTCCGGGGCTGTCCACGCTGCTCGGGGTTCCGGTCACCACCAAGCTGGAACTGCTCCAGCGCACCGGCTCGTTCAAGGCGCGCGGCGCGGTGGCGAAGCTGCTGTCGCTGGGCGAGGCGGAGCGGGCCGCCGGGGTGGTCGCGGTCAGCGGCGGCAACCACGGCATCGCGCTCGCGGTCATGGCCGCCGACCTCGCTGTGAAGGCCACGGTGGTGATGCCGCGCTCGGCGCCCGCCCGCTCCGTACGGATCGCCGAGGAGGCGGGTGCGTCGGTGCGGCTGACGGACGGCATGGCCGAGGCGTTCGCGCTCGCCGGGCGGCTGGGCGAGGAGGGGCTGACGCTGGTGCATCCCTTCGACGACCCCGTGGTGATCGCCGGGCAGGGCACCGTCGGCCTGGAGTTCGCCGCCGACGCCGGTGACCTCACCGACGTGCTGGTGAGCATCGGGGGCGGCGGACTGATCGCCGGGGTGGCGGCGGCGCTGCGGGCCGCCCGTCCCGGCGTACGGGTGTGGGGCGTGGAGACGGAGGGCGCCGAGGCGATGTCCCGGGCGCTGGCGGCGGGCGGACCGCTGCCGGTCGAGCTGTCGTCGATCGTCTCCACCCTCAGCGCCCCGGCCGTCTCGCAGCTGACCTACGACCATGTGTCGGCCCTGGTCACCGAGGTGCTCGTGGTGTCCGACCGGGAGGCCGTACAGGGGTCGCTGGAGCTGGCCGAGCACGCCAAGCTGTGGACCGAGCCGGCCGCCGGCTGTCTGCTGCCCGCCGCCCGGCGGGTACGGGAGAGAGTCGGCGACGGGGCCCGGCTGGGGCTCGTGGTGTGCGGGGGCAACGCGACGGTCCCCGACATGGCGGCCTGGTCCGCCCGCTTCGGGCTGGACGGCGCGCCTCTCCCCCGCCACTGACGGCGGGCCCGCCGGGTCCCCTGCCGGGCTGTTTCCTCCCGGCCTGGCAGGGGACCCGGCGCTTATGGTGCAAATCGGATACACGATGATGACCGAGCAGGCCGGCCCCCGTGAACTGGTCGGCCATGTGGTGCGGGCCGAGGAGGTCGGGTTCGACTTCTCGGTCACCTCGGACCACTACTTCCCGTGGCTGCGCTCCCAGGGGCACTCCCCCTACGCGTGGAGCGTGCTGGGCGCGGCGGCCCAGGCCACCCGGCGCATCCCGCTGATGACGTACGTGACGTGTCCGACCCTGCGCTACCACCCGGCGGTGGTCGCGCAGAAGGCGGCGACCATGCAGCTGCTGTCCGAGGGGCGGTTCCGGCTGGGGCTCGGCTCGGGCGAGAACCTCAACGAGCACGTGGTGGGGCGGCGCTGGCCGACCGCCGACGTACGGCACGAGATGTTCGAGGAGGCCGTCGAGATCATCCGGGCGCTCTTCGAGGGTGGTCACGTCACCTACCGGGGCAAGCACTTCGACGTGGAGTCCGCGAAGCTGTGGGACCTGCCCGACAGTCCGCCGCCCATCGGCATGGCCGTCTCCGGCGAGCGGTCCTGCGCGCTGGCGGGCCGGCTCGCCGACCTGGTGATCGCCACCGAGCCCAAGCCGGAGCTGCTGGAGTCCTTCGACCGGCACGGCGGCACGGGCAAGCCGCGGGTGGGCCAGCTGCCGGTGTCGTACGACCCCGACCGGTCCACGGCGGTCAGGCGCGCCCGTGACCAGTTCCGCTGGTTCGGTCTGGGCTGGAAGGTCAACTCCGAGCTGCCGCACCCGGACTCCTTCGCGGCGGCCACCCAGTTCGTCACCCCGGACGACGTCGCCGGGTCCATCCCGTGCGGCGACGACCCGGACGCCTTCGTGGAGGCGGTACGCCCCTACGCCGAGGCCGGCTTCACGGAGATCGCGCTGGTGCAGATCGGCGGCGAGTCCCAGCCGGCCTTCCTGGACTGGTCCGAGAAGACCCTGCTGCCCGCGCTGCGCGAGGCACTGGGCAGATCGTGAGCCCGGTCGCCCGGAACAATCACCCGGACGCCGGAGCATTGTGCGGGGGACGGGGGTACCCGGAGGGTTCCAGGCAGATTCTCTCCCGGAGGCCCGTTCGTGAACTCCCTCGTGCACCACACGCTCGTCGTACAGCTCCAGGCGGGTGACACGGAGCGCTGTCCCGTCTTCGCCCACCTCGAGTACGACGCCGCGGACCCGTTCGCGCTCACCGTGGTCTTCAGCCACGACGGCCACGTACTGGCGCGCTGGGCACTGGACCGGGAGATGGTCGCCGAGGGACTGCTGCGTCCGGTCGGCATCGGCGACGTACGGCTGCGGCCCGTGTCCCAGGGGACGCTGGACGAACTGCGCGTCGAGTTCCTGGGCGACCCGCGCGCCGACGGGGACCGTCATCACGCCGTGGTGTTCGCGTGGGCCCCGGCCGTCGCGGCCTTCCTGCGGGAGACGTACGCCGTGGTGCCCCCGGGCCGCGAGGAGTTCCGCGTCGACGACTTCCTGGCGGAGGTCATCGACGCGGGCTGAGGCGGCGGTTCAGTCCGAGGTGTGGCGGTAGCGCGTCCACAGCGGGATGACGAACCAGCACAGCAGGTACCAGGCCACGACGCCCGCGACCAGCCAGGGCACGAAGCCGTCGTGCGTGGCGACGCGCAGGATCAGCAGCAGGGACGCGGTCGTCGTGGCGAGCAGCAGCACCAGGCCGAGCAGGGTGAGCCGGGAGGCCCACCGCACGGCCTGGGGCTTGACGCGCCGGCCCGAGACGAGCCGGTGCAGCGAGACCGGTCCGATCAGCGCACCGGTCGCGGCGGCGCCCAGGACCACGGTGATCAGGTAGATGCTCTGGTCCGTGTCGGACAGCTGCTCGTACTTGGGCTGGAACACGACCGTCAGCAGGAAGCCGAACAGGATCTGTACGCCCATCTGCGCGACGCGGACCTCCTGGATCAGCTCCGTCCACATCCGGTCGGCGCGCTCCTCCTCGGTCTCGTCGCGCCCCCGGCGCCTGCCCGTGTCCTTCGTCCCGCCCGCGCCCGCGCCCGCGTCCGCCACTGGTCCTCCCGGTTGTCACGATGTGACTGACAGCTTCCCGGCTTCCCGTCACTCAGACACGGCGACGGGCGGACGCCCTGTTTGGGAGGTGCGGGCACGGTTACACGGACGTCGACCGAAGCACCGTACGAGGAGGTCGCCAAGGATGTCCGACACGCAGCTCACCGTGACGCTCAGCGGCGGCGGGATCGACGACGCGCGGGCGGTCGTGCACGCGCTGGAGGGCGTGTTCGGGGCCCCGGACGACCTTCCGGCGGACGACCGGGCCACGGTCCGTACCGCCACCTTCCGTTCCCCGTCGGCTCCGGACGCCTCCCGGGCGCCCGCGGCCGGGGCGCGGCTGTCCGCTCCGGTGACCGTCACCGTGCAGGGCACGCCGCAGGCCGTGACGGCGGCGAGCGAGACGCTGGCCCACGCCTTCACGACCCGCGACGAGGGCGCCGCCTCCGGCGACCAGGAGCAGGAGCGGGAACTCCACCTGGTGCCGTGAGGCGGCCTGAGCCCGCCGTCACCAGCGGCTTTCCACCTGCTCCATGATCCGCCGCTCGTACAGCTCCGTGACGGCCGCGAGCGTGGCGTCGGACAGCTCGGGCAGCGCGGCGGCGTCCGCGTTGGCCCGGGCCTGCTCGGGCGAGCGGGCGCCGGGGATCACCGTGGTCACGCCGGGCTGCTGGACGATCCAGCGCAGCGCCAGCTGGGCCGGGGTGCAGCCGTCGGGGGCCAGCGCGGCGAACTCCGCGGCGGCCTCGACCCCCGTGGCGAAGTCGACGCCGGAGAAGGTCTCGCCCTGGTCGAAGGCCTCGCCGTGCCGGTTGAAGGTGCGGTGGTCGTTGGCCGCGAAGACGGTCTCGCGGGTGTACTTGCCCGACAGCAGGCCGGAGGCGAGCGGCACCCGGGCGATGATCCCGACGCCGGCCTCCCGGGCGGCCGGGAGGACCTCGCGCAGGGGCTTCATGCGGAACGGGTTGAGGATGATCTGGACACTGGCGACGTTCGGCCGGGCGATCGCGGTGAGCGCCTCGGCGCACGTCTCCACGCTGACGCCGTACGCCTTGATCCGCTCCTCGGCCACCAGGGTGTCCAGGGCGTCGAACACCTCGTCCGTGGAGTAGACGGGGGTCGGCGGGCAGTGCAGCTGGACCAGGTCGACGATGTCGACGCCGAGGTTGCGCCGGGACCGGTCGTTCCAGGCGCGGAAGTTGTCCAGGACGTAGTTCTGCGGCACCTGCTCGACGCGGCGCCCCATCTTGGTGGCGACCATGACGTGCAGGTCGGGCCGGCCGCGCAGGAAAGCGGCGATGGTCTCCTCACTGCGGCCGTCGCCGTAGACGTCGGCGGTGTCGAAGAAGGTCACCCCGGCCTCGGCCGCCGCCTCCAGCACCGCCAGGGCTTCCTTGTCGTCGACGTCGCCCCAGTCGGCGCCCAGCTGCCAGGTGCCGAGACCGATCACGGAGGCGTGCTGACCCGACCTGTCGAATGCGCGTTCTTCCATGAGGTCAGTCTGTCATCCGCCGGCCTTGGCGAGGGCCCTGGTCTGGGCGAGGCGGGCCATCCTCGGGCCCAGCCGGCGTTTGGCCCGGCGCAGCGGCGCGAGCCGTCCCGCCGCCCGGTCGAGCCGGTAGTACAGGCGGGGCGGGACGTGTGGCAGCAGGGGTGAGTGGCGCTGTCCGAGCAGCGCGAACATCTGCTCGGGCGGCAGGGCGAGGTAGCGCGGCAGGTTCTCGTAGAACCGGGCGCTGTAACGGGCGGCGCTCTGTACGGGGAGCAGGGCGGCCCGGCGTTCGGCCTCGTAGCGGGCGAGGGCGTCCGGCACGGCGGAGTGCTCGCGCAGGGCGGCGGCCAGGCAGACGGCGTCCTCCAGGGCGAGGGTGGTGCCGGCGCCGATGGAGTAGTGCGTCGTGTGGGCCGCGTCGCCGAGCAGGACCAGGTTGCCGCGCGACCAGACGCGGTTGGTCAGGGTGCGGAAGGGCTGCCAGGGCAGGGCGCCGCCGGTGGCCGGCCGTGCGATCAGCGGATGGCCGTCGAGGATGTCGGCGAAGAGCTTCTCCAGCAGCACCAGCCCCTCCCCCTCGTCCGCCCGGTCCAGGCCGAGGCCGGTCCAGGTCTCGGGCGCGCACTCGACGACGCAGGTGCTGTGGCCGGGGCCGAAGCCGTAGCCGTAGGCCCAGATCCAGCCGTGGTCGGTCGCCGTGAAGGCGAAGGTGAAGGCGTCGAAGACCTTGGTGGTGCCGAGCCAGAGGTAGCGGTTGCGTCCGGCGCGCACCTCGGTGCCGAAGTGCCCGGCGTGCCGGGCGCGCAGCGCACTGCCCACGCCGTCGGCGGCGACGACCAGGTCGGCGGCGGGCGGCCGGTCCGCGCCGACCTCGTGCCCGTACTCCAGCCGTACGCCGAGCGAGCGGGCCCGGGCGGCGAGGATCTCCAGCAGCCGGTGCCGTCCGATGCCGTGGCCGGTGTCGCCCCGGTGACGCGCCGTCAGCGCTCCGACGTGGGCGACGCCGTCCCGCCAGGTCACCGAGTACTCCTCGACGGCGCGCGCCGACTCGGGGTCGTGGTGGTGGAGCCGGTCGAGCAGGGGGCGCCAGTAGGTGACGCCCCAGCCGTAGGTGGAGCCTTCCGGGTCTCGTTCGTGGACGGTGACGTCGTGGTCGGGGTCGTCCCTTTTCAACAGGATCGACAGATACAGCCCGGCGGGCCCGCCACCGACGCAGGCGATCTTCACACACCCTCCTGAAAATGCCGCAAAACGGTCATATAACCCGCAGGGTAACAGTGAAGTGACGGGCAATCAGGAGGTTCGCGCCGCGGGCGCCGGGTACCCGGACCGTCCACCCGACGAAAGCCGAAGGAGGCAGTACCTGATGTCGCAGGTCGAGGAATCCATCGAGGTCGGCGTGCCGGTCCACACCGCCTACGACCAGTGGACCCAGTTCGAGTCGTTCCCCGAGTTCATGAGCGGGGTCGAGCGCATCGAGCAGCGCACGGACACCCTGACGCACTGGGTGACGAACGTGAACGGGGTGCGCCGGGAGTTCGACGCGCGGATCACCGAGCAGATCCCGGACGAGCGGGTCGCGTGGACCACGGTCGCCGGTGAGACCGAGCAGGCGGGGGTCGTCACCTTCCACCGCCTCGACGACGATCACACCAAGGTGATGCTCCAGATGGAGTTCCGGCCGGACGGCGTCGCCGAGAAGGTGGGTGACAAGCTCGGTGTCGTGCGGCGGCAGACCAAGGGCGACCTGGAGCGCTTCAAGCACTTCATCGAGCGGCGCGGCCACGAGACCGGGGCCTGGCGCGGCGTGGTGTGAGGCGCGCCGCCGCTACCCGGCCGCCGCCGTGCGGCACTCCGGGTGGCCCCAGCCCTTGTCGTTCTTGGCGATGGACTCGCCGGCCGCGTAGGAGCGTCCGCACAGGCAGCGCCCGGCGAACTTGGCCTTGATCGTCCGCGCGGAGCCCCCGCCGCCCTTCCGGGCGGTGGGGGCTTTGCGGCGTGGGGCCCTGGCCGGGGTGTCCGGCGCGGGCGGGGGCTCGGGGGAACCCAGGGTGCTGCCCGCCGCCTCCTGGACGACGGCCGCGTGGCTGGCGGCACGGTCCGCGAAGTCGTTGAGCCGGTCCCCGTCGACCTGGTGGGCCGGTACGTAGCGGAACTCGACCGAGCGGCCGTCGAGCAGCTCGTCGATGCGGACGACCAGCTCCTGGTTGGCGACCGGCTTGCCGGCGGAGGTCTTCCAGCCGTTGCGCTTCCAGCCGGGCAGCCAGGTGGTGACGGCCTTCATCGCGTACTGGGAGTCCATCCGGATCTCCAGCGGCACCGCCGGGTCGGTCGCGGCCAGCAGCCGCTCCAGCGCCGTGAGTTCGGCGACGTTGTTGGTGGCCCGCCCCAGCGGGCCGGCCTCCCAGCGGTCCGGGGTCTCGCTCTCGTCCGCGACGACCCAGGCCCAGGCCGCCGGTCCGGGGTTGCCCTTCGAGGCCCCGTCGCACGCGGCCACAACACGTTCACGCATGGGCTCGATGATGTCATGACCGGGTGCGGGGTCCCGCCCGGGTCCGAGGGCTTCGCCGGCCGGCGTCCAGGAGATGTCCGCGCGCGCCCCCGCGGGGCGCGCGGCGCCGCGAACCGGCCGGAGGGCGAGTCCGCCGGACGGAGCGCGGCACGCCGTCGCGCTCGGTGGCGCGCTCGGTGGCGCGGGAGACGGCCTCGTCGCAGTCGGCGGCCGTGCGGCAGACATCGATCCACGGCGGCGGCGCGGGCGGGGAGTCGTCCGTCATGGCCCACGCGGCCCAGGACGGTCCGCTCGCCCAGGCCGAAGAGGCGGAAGCCGGTCGCGTCGTCCTCCAGCCGCCCGGCCCGGCAGCCGAAGACGTCCGGGAAGCAGGCGTCCGGGCTCGCGGGCGACGATCTCCGCCCGGCGGTAGCGGAGAGACGAAGGGTCGGCGTCGCCGGCCGGCGCGTCACCGCGCCCCGGCGAATGCCTTCTCCAGAGCGGCGATGTCCAGCTTGCGCATCGACTCCATCGCCTTGTTCGCGCGGGCGGCCTTCGCCGGGTCCGGGTCGGCGAACATCTCCAGGAGCCGGCGCGGCACGACCTGCCAGGACACCCCGAACCGGTCCTTCACCCAGCCGCAGGGACCCAGCTCGCCGCCGTTCTCGGTCAGCCGGGCCGAGTAGTGGTCGACCTCCTCCTGGGTCTCGCAGGTGATCTGGAAGGAGATCGCCTCGGTGAACCTGAACTCCGGCCCGCCGTTGAGCGCGACGAACTTCTGCCCGTTGGCGGTGAACTCGACGGTGAGCACGGTGCCGGCGGGACGGTGGCCGCCCTCGGGGTAGTGGGTGATGCCGCCGACGTGGGAGTCGGAGTCCTTGAACACCGACACGTAGTACTGGGCCGCCTCCTCGGCCTGGTCGTCGAACCACAGGCACGTGGTGAATCCGTCGCCGGTCATCGGTACCTCCTGGACGCGTGGAACGCGGTCATCTGTGTCGACCGGCGCGAGGCCGGAAACTCATCGGCCGCGTGGCGATCCCTTCGACCGGGGCGGGCCCCCGTGCCTACCATCCCGCCGTGCTCTCCTTCCCGCCCGCCGACGACGGCGCCCTCCGCCCCTTCCGCCTCGACGTCCCGCAGCGCGACCTCGACGACCTGCACGACCGCCTGGACCGCGCCCGCTGGCCGGACCAGCCCGCCGGCGCCGGATGGGCGTACGGGGTGCCCCGGGACTACCTGCGGGAGCTGGTGCGGTACTGGCGCCACGACTACGACTGGCGGGCCGCCGAGGCGGAGCTGAACGCGTGGCCGCAGTTCACCACCACCATCGACGGCGCCAACGTGCACTTCGCCCACGTCCGCTCCCCCGAGCCGGACGCCACACCGCTGGTGATCACCCACGGCTGGCCGGGGTCGGTCGCCGAGTTCCTCGACGTGGTCGGGCCGCTGACCGATCCGGCCGCGCACGGCGGCGACCCGGCCGACGCCTTCCACGTCGTGGTGCCGAGCGTGCCCGGGTTCGGTCTGTCGGGCCCGGCGCCGGACACCGGCTGGGAGGCGGGCCGGATCGCCGACGCCTGGGCCGAGCTGATGCGGCGCGTCGGCTACGACCGGTACGGCCTGCAAGGCGGCGACTGGGGCGCGGCGATCTCCCGCGAGCTGGGCCGGGTCCACCCGGAGCGGGTGATCGGCGTGCACCTCAACCTGCTGCCGGGCGCCCAGCAGGCCACCGAGCCGACCGCCGCGGAACTGGACGCCCTCGACCCCGCGGAGCGGGAACGCGCCCTCCGCTCGTGGCGCCGCTGGGAGGCGTGGTCCCGCGAGGGCACCGGATACGCCGCCCAGCAGTCCACCCGGCCGCAGACCCTGGCGTACGCGCTCACCGACTCCCCCGTCGGGCAGCTCGCCTGGATCGTGGAGAAGTTCGCCGAGTGGACGGACTCGGCCGGGCTGCCGGAGGAGGCGGTGGACCGCGACCGGCTGCTCACCGACGTGATGCTCTACTGGCTGACCGGGACCGCCGGTTCGTCGGCCCGCGTCTACTACGAGCGGGCGCACGCCACCGGCCGGGCCGCCGCCCCGCACGAGCCGTCCACCGCGCCGACCGCGGTCGCCTCGTTCGCCGCCGACCCGCAGATCCCGCTGCGGCACAAGGCCCGGCGTACCGAGAACCTGGTGCGGTGGACGGAGTTCGACCGGGGCGGGCACTTCGCGGCGCTGGAACAGCCCGACCTGCTGGTCGGTGATGTGCGGGCCTTCTTCCGGCAGTTGCGCGAGGGGCGGGCCGGCTGACCGCTCTGCCCTCGGCGAATCTGCCGCGGGCAGAGAAAGCCCCGGCCGGGGCGGTCGCGGGCCGACAGTGGGGACGACGGCACGATCCGAACGGAGCGAAGGAGCGCCGATGTCCCCACTCACCACCCGTCCGCTGCCGCGAGCGCAGGAGGACGGCACCCCGCCGAGCCGGTTCGACGACCACCTCGCCGCGCAGTTGCTCGCCCAGCGCATCGTCGTGCTGGGCACCCAGGTCGACGAGGTCTCCGCGAACCGGGTCTGCGCCCAGTTGCTGATCCTGTCCGCCGAGGACCCGCGCACCGACATCAGCCTGTACGTCAACAGCCCCGGCGGCTCGGTCCACGCGGGGCTGGCCATCTACGACACGATGCGGCTGATCCCCAACGACGTCTCCACGCTCGCCGTGGGGTTCGCCGCCAGC
The DNA here is from genome assembly GCF_055562815.1 of Streptomyces sp. NPDC016677. Lineage (NCBI taxonomy): Bacteria > Bacillati > Actinomycetota > Actinomycetes > Kitasatosporales > Streptomycetaceae > Streptomyces > Streptomyces sp. NPDC016677. Next base: position 60,627 of record NZ_JBVHEO010000011.1, read on the forward strand.
ATGGGGCAGTTCCTGCTCAGCGTGGGCGCGGCGGGCAAGCGGTACGCGCTGCCGAACGCGCGGATCATGATGCACCAGCCGTCGGCGGGCATCGGCGGCACCACCGCCGACATCGAGATCCAGGCGGACAACCTGGAGTTCACCAAGCGGACCATCGAGCGGATCACCGCCGAGCACACCGGCCAGTCGCCGGAGACGATCTCCCGGGACGGTGACCGGGACCGCTGGTTCACGGCCGAGGAGGCCAGGGAGTACGGGATCGTGGACCGGGTGGTGGAGTCCCTCGCGGACGTCCGCCCGGCCGTCACGCGGCGACGGATGGGGCTGTGACCATGGGGACGTACACCATTCCGAACGTCGTGGAGCGGACCCCGCAGGGTGAGCGGTCCTACGACGTGTTCAGCCGCCTGCTGGCGGAGCGGATCATCTTCCTCGGCACCGAGATCGACGACGGTGTCGCCAACGTCGTCATCGCCCAGCTCCTGCACCTGGAGTCGTCGGCGCCCGAGCACGAGATCTCGGTCTACCTCAACTCCCCCGGCGGCTCGTACACCTCGCTGATGGCGATCTACGACACCATGACCTTCGTACAGGCGCCGATCTCGACGTTCTGCGTCGGCCAGGCGGCCTCCACGGCGGCGGTGCTGCTGGCGGGCGGCGACCCCGGGCGGCGGTTCGTACTGGAGCACGCGCGGGTGCTGCTCGGCCAGCCGGCCAGTGGGGGACGGCAGGGCACGGTCTCCGATCTGGCGCTCCAGGCGAAGGAGATGGTGCGGATCCGCTCCCAGGTCGAAGAGGTGCTGGCCCGGCACACCGGTCACGACGTCACCGCGCTGCGCGCGGACATGGACCGCGACAAGGTGTTCACGGCCCGGGAGGCGGTGGCGTACGGGCTGGCCGACGAGGTGCTCAGCCGGCGGCTCGTGACGGTCTGAGCCCACGCGGTCCGGCGCCCCGCAGGGGAGGGCGCCGGGCCGCGGGAGGGACGGCGCGACGGGCGGCGCCGGCGTGGTCAGGCCGCCAGGCAGAGCCCGTCGTGGCGGGAACGGCTGCCGCCGCGGCCGGTGACCGAGGGGCGGGCGGTGACCCGGACCAGTTCGCCGTGGACCCGGGTCAGCAGATCGCCCAGGCCCAGGCCGAGCGCCCCGGCGGCGGCGGCGAGCACCTCGGAGGAGGCCTCCTTGCGGCCGCGTTCCACCTCGGACAGGTACGGCATCGAGATCCGGGCCGCCTCCGCCACGTCCTTCAGGGTGCGTTCCTGGGCGAGGCGTTCACGCCGCAGGACGTCACCGACCAGGTCGCGCCAGAGCGGCTCCCGTGAAGCGGGGGCCGGCTTCGCGGCGGGCGGGCGCAGGGGGATGACACGGGCTTCGTCCGGTGTTCGGCTGCTCACCCTCCCAGCCTAGGAGCGACCGGCGGGAGGGGAAGGGGCACGCGTTCCGCCCTGAGGGGAATCGGGGTCCGCGCGCCGTCGGCGCCGCCGGTGTGCGGGCGCGCGGGGGCGGATATCCTGAGCGGGCGGTACCGGGCCATTCGGGCGGCATGCGCCGAAGCGGACCCGGGTGTCCGCACCCCCGGACGGATGCAGGGAGGCGTCGAAACGTGACTTTCGTGGCAGAGGCGAGCGACACCGCCGTGGTCCGGCCGCAGGCGCCGCGCGCCGGGGAGACCGCGGACGGGGAGGTGCCGCCGGGTGTGGTGGACGGCCGGTCCGTGGCGCCGCGCGACGCGCGGGAGCTGTCCCGTCAGTTCTTCCAGCGGCTGTCCGTCCTGGAGGAGGGGACGCGCGAGTACCAGTACGCGCGGGGCACCCTGATCGAGATGAACATGTCGCTGGTGCGGTTCGCCGCCGGCCGGTTCCGAGGCCGCGGCGACGACATGGAGGACGTCGTCCAGACCGGGATGATCGGTCTGATCAAGGCCATCGACCGGTTCGAGCTGTCGCGCGAGGTGGAGTTCACCTCCTTCGCGCTGCCGTACATCGTCGGTGAGATCAAGCGCTTCTTCCGGGACACCACCTGGGCGGTGCACGTGCCCAGGCGACTCCAGGAACTCCGCGTCGAGCTGGCCAGGGCCCGTGAGGAACTGTCCAGCCGGCTGGACCGCGAGCCGACCGTCGCCGAGCTGGCCACGCTGATGAACCTCAGCCCGGAGCAGGTGATCGAGGGGCAGATCGCCGCCAACGGCTACCACTCCTCGTCACTGGACGCCGCGCTCACCGGGGACGGCCCCGAGGGCGGCGAGTCGGTCCTGGCCGACTTCATCGGTGTGGAGGAGGACGGGCTGCGGCTCGTCGAGGACGTCCACTCGCTGGCGCCGCTGATGGCCGCACTCAGCGAGCGCGACCGGCGGATCCTGCACATGCGGTTCGTGGAGGAGGCCACCCAGGCGGAGATCGGCGAACGGCTCGGCTGCACGCAGATGCACGTCTCCCGGCTGATCAAGCGGATCATCGCCCGGTTGCGCGAGGGCATGCTGGGCGAGCTGGACCGCGCCTGAACCCCGCACTCCGCGGGCCGGTACCGCCCGTTCGGGCGGGCTCGTCCGGTGCGGGCGGGTTCATTCGGTGAGCGGGACGACCGCGCGGACGCGTTTGCCGACCGGGACCCGTTCCACGACGAGTTCGCCGGCCAGGGCGTGCACGATCTCCAGGCCGTGCCGGCCGACCCGCTCCGGGTCGCGGGGGAAGCGCTTGGGCAGCGCCGCGCTGCTGTCGTAGACGGAGACCGTCACCGACGTGTCCGTGCCCTCCAGCTCCAGGATGTAGGGGCCCTGGCTGTGCCGGTCGGCGTTGGTGACCAGTTCACTCACCACCAGGAGCACCGCGCCGTCGGCGGGGCGGCCGATCGTGGCGCACCACTCGGTCCTCAGCTGCTGGAGGAAGAGCGAGGCGAAGGAACGCGCCTCGGCGATGCATCCAGGCTCGCCGGTGTAGTGCGCCGCCCGCCGTAGCGGTTCCACGGGCACGTCGAAACCAGTCGGTATCACTGCCCCGTCCAGGTGGTCGATCATGCGTTTCTCTCTCGGAAGCCGGACTGGCCGGACGCTGCTGCACCAGTCCTGGTACCCCGCCGTCGGCCGTGCATGTCCCCTCATTCTGACTGCGGGAATTGTCACAGCCGCACGGGGCACCCGGTCCGTGACCGGAGCCGTCGCACAGGGGCGGCCGGGGCGGACCCGCGGAGGTGGACCGTGGCCTGGTGGACGTGGCTCGTCGTGGTGGTCGCGGTGCTGGTCGCCGCGGCGCTGCTGACGCTGGCGGTACAGGCCCGCCGGCGGTCCGGCACGGTCGTCGCGGTGCGGTCCGGGCGCCGGTCCGGCGGGAAGGACGTGCGATGAACGAGCTGATGGCCGCGCGGAGTCTGACCACCCGGCCGGTGGTGACCCTCGGCGGTGACGCGGTGGCGCAGGTCAAGGACACCGTCTTCGACGCGGAGGCCGGACGGATCACGGGTTTCACGCTCAGCGGGCGGGGCCTGCTGTCGGGCCCGCTGCGGCAGAGCCTGCCCTGGGGCGCCGTGCACGCACTCGGCCATGACGCGGTGCTGGTCCGGGACCGGCGGGAGCTGGCGGAGACGGCCGCCGTGGTGGCCCGCCGGGAGGCGACGCAGGGCCGGGTGCTGGGGGCGAGGGTGCTGACGGACGCGGGCACCGACGTCGGCACGGTGCTCGACGTGGTGGTGGAGGGCGGTGGCAGTGGCCGGGTGGTCGGCTTCCGGGTGGCCGCGAACAAGTCGCTCGCGCCGGGGCCGCGACGCCGCCGTCGCCAGGTCTACGTGCCGCGCGGCGAGACCCTCGCCGTGTCGGGCCGAGCACTCGTCCTGCCCGCGGACGCCGTCCGCCATGTCGTCGGAAGTCTCGACGAGCTGGCCGCTGCGACGCCCGGTGGCGTGCCGGGCCACCGGGGGGAGCCCTCGACATGACGCTGTTCTCCGAGATACGGGGGCTGCCGGTACTCACCGTGACCGACGCGGCGGAGTTGGGGGCCGTGACGTCGCTGGCCGTCGACGCCGGCTCCGGCACGGTCACCCACCTGCGGTTGCGCGGCCGGCGTCCGCGCCGGGAGACGGTGCTGCCCTGGGCGGCGCTGCACGGTGTGGGGCCGGACGCCGTCCTGGTCCGGTCGGCGGGCCCCGCCGATCCGGTGCCACCGCCGCACGACCCGGTGGGCAGCCGGGTGCTGACCGACGCGGGGGACGAACGGGGCACGGTCCGGGACATCGCCTTCGACCCGGACACCGGCCGGGTACTGACCGTCGTCACGGCCCTCGGGGACATCCCTGCGGACCGGCTGCTGGGGCTGGGCGACTACGCCCTGGTCGTCCGGGCCGGATGAGGCCGCGCCGGGCGGCGGACGACTCCGTGCGCCCCGCCCGGCGGGCGGGGGTGCCGGACGCTGCTTAGCGTGGCGGGGTGAGTGTGCGCACCCCCTCCGACCACGGCTGGACAGCGGCGCTGGGCACGGTGCTGGCCGGGCTGGCCGCACCGTTCGCGGTCGCCGCGCTCGGGCTGTGGGCGGCAGGGGCGGCCGACCTGCCCGACGGCGCCTTCTGGCCGGTCGTCGCGGCGGTCCTCGTGACCGCGCTGGGCGGGGCGGTGGAACTGTCCGGGGACGCCGGGGAGCTGGCCGGCGCCGAGGCCGGGCTCACCGTGATGCCGCTGTCGGTGACGCTGGCCGGGGCGCTGGTGGTGGGCCGGGGCTTCCTCGGGCCGCTGCGCCGCCGCACGGTGGCCGACGCGCCCGGACTGGCCCGCTGGGCCGGCCGGATCGCCGTCCTGTGGCTGCTCGCCCTGCTCGCCCTGGCCCTCGCCGCCCGGCACACCTTCGAGGTCTCCCTCGGCGAGGGGTGGCTGGACGACCTCGGTGACCTGTTCGGCGTCTCCCCGACCGTCGGCTTCACCACGGACGTGCCGCTGACGGTGTTCTTCGGCCTGCTGTGGCTGGCGGGCGTCCTCCTCGTGGCGCTGCTGGTGACGCGCGGGGCGCCGCTGTCCGGGCGGCTCGGGCGCCTGCGGTCGGCCGCGCGGCCGGCGGCGTACGCCATGGTCGCGCTGCTGCTGGCCTGCGTCGCGGTCGGCGTCGTCGTCGCGCTGGTCGTCGCGGCCGGCCGGGGGCGTCCGGCGCAGACCCTCGCCGTGGTGCTGCTCGGGCTGCCCAACCTGGCGTGGCCCGCGCTGACCATCGGCATGGGCGGCACCTGGAACGGACGGGTGGAGGGGCCGTTCGGGCTGCCGATGCCCCGCGTCCTGGACGAGGCGCTGCGCACCCCGGACGTCTCGGCCGTGAACCTGGGGACGCTCACCGGCCAGGACGGCCGGGCGTGGTGGCTGCTGGTCGCCGCCGCGGTGCTGCTCCCGGCCGCCGGGTGCGTACTGGCGGCGCGGTCGCCGGCCGGGACGCCGGCCTGGCGCAACGCCGTGCGGATGGCCTGCGCGCTGGTGGCGACGGTGCTCGTGATCGGCCTGACCGGCCGGGTCTTCGCGCGGTACGGCCTGTCGCTGCTGGGCATCGGCGATCTGGGCGGCGGACTCTCCGGGGAACTGTTCCTGCGGCCGCGGCTGTGGACCGTGGTCGGCCTCGCGGCGGGGTGGGGGCTGGCCGCCGGGTTCCTCGGCACGCTGCTCACGCGCCTCGGAACCCGGCGTCGCAGAGCTCAGTCGAACGCGGCGGCGAACGCCCCGGGCTCGTAGGAGCCGCCCTTCTGACGGGTGATCACGGCGAGCCGGTTGGCCGCGTTGATCAGCCCGACCAGGCAGACCAGGGCGGCGGTCTGATCGTCGTCGTAGTGCTTGCGCACCAGCTCCCAGGTCTCGTCGGACACGCCCTGGTGGGCGTCGGCGAGCCGGGTGCCCTCCTCGGCGAGGGCCAGCGCGGCCCGTTCGGCCTCGGTGAAGACGGTGGACTCGCGCCAGGTGGCGACCAGGCTGAGCCGCACCGCGCTCTCCCCGGCCGCCGCGGCCTCCTTGACGTGCATGTCGACGCAGTGGCCGCAGCCGTTGATCTGACTGGCGCGCAACGACACCAGTTCCTGCGTGGACCTCGGCAGCGGCGACTGCTGGAGCACCACCGCGGTACCCGCGAACCGCTTGGCGAACTTGGCCGCGATCTCGTTCTCGAACAGGTTGAACCGGGTTTCCATGGCGTCGTCCTCACTCGTGTTCCGTGCGTCGGATGCCCACAGGACGCCGACGTCCCGCTTCGTGTGACGTGGCGGGAATGTGACGTGCGCCACCGGCCGGTGCTGTCACAGAACCGCGCCGGCCGGCGTCTCGGGTACGTGACGACAGAACACAGCGACCGAGCCACCGAGGCGTTCGTCGCCCACCGCAACCTGCTGTTCACCGTGGCCTACGAGATGCTCGGCTCCGCCGCCGACGCGGAGGACGTGCTCCAGGAGACCTGGCTGCGGTGGGCGGGCGTCGATCTGGGCGAGGTACGGGACCCGCGGGCCTACCTGGTCCGCGTCACCACGCGCCAGGCGCTGAGCCGGCTGCGCGCGCTGGGCCGCCGCAAGGAGTCCTACGTCGGCTCCTGGCTTCCGGAGCCCCTGCTGACCACGCCGGACGTGGCCGAGGACGTCGAACTGGCCGACAGCGTCTCGATGGCCATGCTGCTGGTGCTGGAGACGCTGGCGCCCGTCGAGCGGGCGGTGTTCGTGCTGCGCGAGGTGTTCGACCTGGCGTACGGGGAGATCGCCGACGCGGTCGGCAAGAACCCGGCCGCGGTCCGGCAGATCGCGCACCGGGCCCGGGCCCATGTCGCGGCACGCCGGCCGCGCGGGACCGTCTCCCCCGCCGACACCCGGGACGCGCTCGCCGCGTTCCGGCGGGCGGTCGAGACGGGCGACCTGCAAGGTCTGCTCGACATTCTGGCGCCCGACGTGGTGCTGCTGGGCGACGGCGGCGGGGTCCGGCAGGCCGTCCTGCGGCCCGTCGACGGCGCCGACAAGGTGGCCCGGCTGCTGCTCGGCGCGCTGGGCCGGCTCACCGCCGAGGTCTCGCTGCGGCCGGCGCAGGTCAACGGTCACCCGGCGCTGGTCGTGCGGCTCGACGGCGGCCTGGACACCGTGGTGGCGGTGCGCGTCGACGACGGCCTCATCACCGGCCTGTACGCCGTGCGCAACCCGGAGAAGCTGTCGCGCATGGAGCGGGAGACGGCACTGCGCCGGTGACGCCGGTCAGGCGACGGGCACCACCAGGACCGGGCCGGTGCGCTGCATGCGCAGGGCGTCCACCGACTCGGCGAGCAGTTCGTACTCGGTGGTCTCGTCGCTGGTGGCGACCCGCACCAGCCGCCCGGCGGCCAGTTCCTCGCCGACCAGTTCCTGCTGCACCACGTCGGCGCACCAGGCGCGCAGCGCCCGCGGGACGTCCGGCGCGTCGTCGGCGACCGGGGTCAGGGCGCCGCGCGGCAGGTGCGGCCGGCCGGGCTGCGGATCGAGCCGCTCGGCGATCCAGAAGGCGCGGTCGCGCAGCCACCACAGGGCGAGGGCGAGGGTGGGCGCCCGGTAGGTTCCCAGGGGGACGCCGATCCGTCGCCCGTCACAGACTCCGTACGCGGTGACATGGCACAGGAACTCGTCGTGCACGTCTCCCCTCCCCCGTCGCGTGCGTCGTGCGCTGTGGGTGAGGGCGCTGTCGCGTGGCGTGATGCGCCCTAGGAGTCGAGTATGTTCACTGCTGAACCACTGTCACCACGTCTTTCCGGCCAGTCTCTTGGCATATTCACAGCTTCGACTGGCCGGACCTCGGCCGGACCTCGGCCGGGCCTCAGCCGGAACTCCGCCTAGGCCGCGACGAGTTCGTCGATCCGGGCCAGCTCGTCGGCGTCGAAGTCCAGGTTGCCGACGGCCGCGACGCTGTCCTCCAGCTGCGCCGGGCTGCTCGCGCCGACCAGCGCGGAGGTCACCCGGCCCCCGCGCAGCACCCAGGCCAGGGCCATCTGTGCCAGGGACTGGCCGCGGGACTTGGCGATCGAGTCGAGCGCGCGCAACGTGCCGACCAGGTCCTCGGTGACCGCGTCCGAGTTCAGGAAGGGACTGTCGCTCGCCGCCCGCGAGTCCTCCGGGATGCCGTGGAGGTAGCGGCCGGTCAGCAGGCCCTGCTCCAGCGGGGAGTAGGCGATGGAGCCCACCTCCAGCTCGTCGAGCGTGTCCAGCAGGCCCTCGCTCTCGGGGCGGCGGTCGAGCATCGAGTAGCGCGGCTGGTGGATCAGCAGCGGCGTGCCGAGGCCGGCGAGGATGCGCGCGGCCTCCCGCGTCTGCTCCGGCGAGTAGTTGGAGACGCCGACGTAGAGCGCCTTGCCCTGCTGCACCGCCGAGTGCAGGGCGCCCATCGTCTCCTCCAGCGGAGTCTCCGGGTCGGGGCGGTGCGAGTAGAAGATGTCGACGTACTCCAGGCCCATCCGCCGCAGGCTCTGGTCGAGGGAGGACAGCAGGTACTTGCGCGAACCCCACTCGCCGTACGGGCCGGGCCACATCAGGTAGCCGGCCTTGGTGGAGATCACCAGCTCGTCGCGGTACGGCGCGAAGTCGGCCTTCAGCGCCTCGCCGAGGGCGGACTCGGCGGCGCCGGGCGGCGGGCCGTAGTTGTTGGCCAGGTCGAAGTGGGTGACGCCGAGGTCGAAGGCGCGGCGCAGGATGGCGCGCTGGGTCTCCACCGGACGGTCCGGGCCGAAGTTGTGCCACAGGCCGAGCGAGAGCGCGGGGAGCTTGAGGCCGCTGCGTCCGGTGCGCCGGTAGGGCAGGGTCGCGTAGCGGTCGGGGTGTGCGGTGTACAACGCGTCTCCAGGGGATCGGTACGACGGAACCGGCTCCCACTCTGGCGCCCGTCCCGGCGAGTGGTCCAACAGGAGAATCCGATGGGATTCAGCGACTACGCTTCTCAGTCGTGGAACTACGCCATCTCCAGCACTTCGTCGCGGTCGCCGAGGACCAGCACTTCACCCGGGCGGCGGAACGCCTGGTCGTCTCCCAGTCGGGCCTGTCGGCGTCCATCCGGGCGCTGGAGAGGGAACTGCGGGCGCCGCTGTTCGTCCGCACCACGCGCCGGGTGACGCTGACCGAGGCCGGCCGGGCGCTGCTGGGCGAGGCGCAGCGCATCCTGGCACAGGTGCGGGCGGCGCACGAGGCGGTCGCCGCGGTGCAGGGCGTGCTGCGCGGCACGCTCTCGGTGGGCACCGAGCAGTGCATCGCCGGGGTGCCGGTGGCGGGGCTGCTGGCCGGTTTCCGCCGCCGTCACCCGGACGTGGAGATCCGGCTGCGGCAGGCGGGCTCCGGCGAACTGGCGGAGGAGGTCGCCGCGGGCCGGCTCGACCTGGCCTTCGCCTACCGGATCCAGCCGGACAGCGACCGGCTGCGCTCGGTGTCGCTGTCGGCCGAGCCGATGACCGTGCTGTGCCACCCGGGTCACCGCCTCGCCGGACACGGGGCGGTACTGGCCCCCCGCGACCTGGCCGACGAGGTCTTCGTCGACTTCCACCCCGACTGGGGGCCGCGCCGCGTCACCGACACCGCGTTCGCCGCGGCGGGCGTACGCCGCACGGTCGCGCTGGAGGTCAACGACGTGCACGGGCTGCTCGACCTGATCGACGAGAACCTGGGCGTCGCCGTCGTGCCGCGCCACTTCCGGCACAAGCGGGCGTCCCTGACGTCGCTGCCGCTGAAGGAGACCGACGAGGTGCTGTACGAGACCGTGGCCCTGCTGCCGCCCCCGCAGGCCACCAGCCCGGCGGCCCGGGCGCTGATGGCGCTGCTGGAAACGAGGAGCGCCTGACGGACGCGTGCGTCATGGTGGACGTATGCATGCCAAGGACATCCTCATCGAGGGCTACGGCCGTATCCGGGAAGAGGTCCACGCCGCCGTCGACGGCGTCGGCCCCGACGGCCTGGCCGCCCGCCCCACCCCCGACGCCAACTCCGTCGCCTGGCTGATCTGGCATCTGACCCGGGTCCAGGACGACCACATCGCGGATGCCTTCGGCCTGGACCAGGTGTGGCTGGCCCAGGACTGGCACCAGCGCTTCGGCCTCGGCCTGCCCGCCCAGGACACCGGGTACGGGCACAGTCCCGCGCAGGTCGCGAAGGTGCGGGTCGACTCGGCGGACCTGCTGACCGGCTACTACGACGCCGTGCACGAGCAGACGCTCGGCGCCCTGCGCTCCCTGACCGCACAGGACCTGGAGCGCGTGGTGGACGACAACTGGGACCCGCCGGTCACACTGGCCGTCCGGCTGGTCAGCGTCCTGTCCGACGACCTCCAGCACGCGGGGCAGGCCGCCTACGCGCGCGGGCTCCTCGCGAGCACGGCGGCGTAACCGGGCAGGACGACGTCCTCGATCAGGGCCTCGCGCTCGTCGAACGGGACGAAGGCGCTCTTGAGGGCGTTGACCGTGACGGTGCGCAGGTCCTCGGCCGTCCAGCCCGCCTGCTCCACCAGCAGGGACATCTCACGGGTCATCGTCGTACCCGAGACGAGGCGGTTGTCGGTGTTGAGGGTGACCCGGAAGCCGAGGTCCTTCAGCGCGGTGATCGGGTGCTCGGCGATGGAGGCCGCGGCGCCGGTCTGGAGGTTGGAGGTGGGGCACATCTCCAGGGCGATCCGGCGGTCCCGCACCCAGCCGGCCAGGCGGCCCAGCTTGCCGGCCGCGAGGTCGGGGATGTCGTCGGTGATGCGCACGCCGTGGCCGATGCGCTGGGCGCCGCACACCTGGATCGCCTGGTGGATGCTGGGCAGGCCGTACGCCTCCCCGGCGTGGATGGTGAACGGCATGTTCTCGCCGCGCAGGTGGGTGAAGGCGGCGAGGTGGTCGGCGGGCGGGAAGCCGTCCTCGGCGCCGGCGATGTCGAAGCCGACGACCCCGGCGTCCCGGAAGGCGACCGCGAGGTCGGCGGCCTCACGGACGCGGTCGAACATCCGCATCCCGCACAGCAGGGTGCCCACCCGGACGGGCGTACCGGCCGCCGCGGCCTTGGCCATGCCCGCGGCCAGCCCCTCCTGGACCGTCTCGACGACCTCGGGCAGGGTCAGACCGCCCTGGAGCATCAGCTCGGGGGCGTAGCGCACCTCGGCGTAGACCACGCCGTCCGCGGCGAGGTCGAGGACGTACTCCTCGGCGGCGCGCAGCAGGCCCGCCCGGGTCTGGAGCACGGCGAGGGTGTGTTCGAAGGTGGCTATGTAGCGCACCAGGTCCCCGGAGTTCGCGGCCGCGCGGAACCAGGCGGCCAGTGCGTCGGGGTCGTCGGCGGGCAGGGTGTGGCCGGCCTCCCGGGCCAGTTCGACGACGGTGGCGGGACGCAGGCCGCCGTCGAGGTGGTCGTGCAGCACGGCCTTGGGGAGCCGGCGGAGGGTGTCGGTGTCGAGCGTGGTCATGCGTCGGTGTCCTCGGATGGGGTGGGCTGGAGCAGGTCCCAGCGGTTGCCGTACAGGTCCTGGAAGACCGCGACCGTGCCGTAGGGCTCGTGCCGGGGTTCCTCCAGGAAGGTCACGCCGGCCGCCGTCATACGGGCGTGGTCGCGGGCGAAGTCGTCGGTGTGCAGGAAGAAGCCGACGCGCCCGCCGGTCTGGTCGCCGACCCGGGCGCGCTGCCGCTCGCCCTTGGCCCGGGCCAGCAGCAGCGCGGTGCCGCCCGCGGTGCCCGGCTCGACGACGACCCAGCGGGAGCCGTCGGGCCGGGGCGTGTCCTCGGCCAGGCGGAAGCCGAGGGCGCCGGTGTAGAAGCGGAGGGCCTCGTCGTAGTCGTCGACGACGAGGGTGACCAGGGCGATACGGGACATCGGGACCTCTCCGGGCGGGGTGAGGGGAGAGGTTAGTACGGATGACAGTTATACGTAAAACTGTCATCCGTACTCCGTCCGGGTCATCCGAGGCGGGCCAGTTCCTCCCCGGTGAGCCGCAGCGCGCCCGCGGCCACGTTCTCGGCGAGGTGGGCGGGGTCGCCGGTACCGGGGACGGCGAGCACGTGCGGACCCTGGTGCAGGGTCCAGGCGATCCGGACCTGCGCGGCGCCGACGCCGTGCGCCCGGGCGACCGCGCGGACGTCGGCGTCGTGGTCGGCGGCGGCCCGCCGGGGCCCGGCCTCGCCGGCGATGGCGTAGAACGGCACGAAGGCGATGCCCTGGTCGCGGCACAGGCGCACGAGTTCGTCGGTGGCGGGGTCGTGGAAGCCGAGGCCGTAGCGGTTCTGGACGCAGACGACCGGGGCGATGGCCTGGGCCTCGGCGAGGTGGCGCGGCTCGACGGCGGAGAGGCCGAGGTGGCGGACCAGGCCCGCCCGGCGGAGTTCGGCGAGCGCGCCGAAGTGCTCGGCGACCGAGTCCTGGCGCATGCGGCGCAGGTAGACGATGTCGAGGTGGTCGCGGCCGAGCTGGCGCAGGTTCTCCTCGACGTGGCCACGCAGGTCCTCGGGGCGCGCCGAGGTGCCCCACGCGCCGGACCAGTCCCGGAACGGGCCGACCTTGGCGGCGATCACCAGATCGTCGGGGTAGGGCGCCAGGGCGCTGTTGATCAGTTCGTTGGCGGAGCGGAGGGAGGAGAAGTAGAAGGCGGCGGTGTCGATGTGGTTGACGCCCAGGTCGACCGCCCGGCGCAGCACGGTGAGGGACCGCTCGCGGTCGCCCGGTGTGCCGAGATGGAAGGCGGCGCTGCCCGTCAGCCGCATCGCGCCGAGGCCGACGCGGCGGACGGGCAGGTCACCGAGGGTCCAGGTGCCGGAGGCGTGGGCGGTGATCGTTTCCGAGGTCATCGGCGGAGTCTGGCACACGCCCGCCGCCCCGGATCAGCAGTACAGGTTGCCGCCCGGGTCGACCCCGAGGATCTGCGCGAAGCGCTGGTACGTCGTCACCCGGCTCTGCACCTGCGCGGGGTTGCCGCCGTCGCACTCCACGTAGCCGTTGATGGAGCGGATGGTCTGGCCGAAACCGGCGCCGTTGACCATGGCGTTGTGCGGGGTCATGGTGCCGGGGCCGGACTGGGTGTTCCAGTACCACAGGCCCGTCTTCCAGGCCACGGCCGCGTCGTTCTGCACCAGCCAGGGGTTGTTCAGCAGGTCGATGCCGAGGGCGTCGCCCGCGGCCTTGTAGTTGTAGTTCCAGCTGAGCTGGATGGGACCGCGCCCGTAGTAGGCCGCCTGTCCCGCCGGGCAGCCGTAGGACCGGTTCCAGTCGCAGTAGTGCGCGTAGTTGGAGGTGTTCTGCTCGACGATGTGCACCAGTCCGCCGGTCTCGTGGCTGACGTTGGCGAGGAAGGCGGCGGCCTCCTGCTTCTTGACCGTGTCGCTGCCGGTGGTGGCGAAGCCGGGGTAGGCGCCGAGCGCTGCGGTGAGCCCGCCGTAGGTGTAGAACCCGTTCCGGCTCGGGAACATCTGGTTGAACTGGGCCTCGGAGACCACGAAGTTCCCGACCGGCGTGGAGCCGCCGTCACAGGCGTACGGCTCCCAGTACCAGGTGCTGATGACCGGGTCGTAACCCGGGTTGGCGTGTTCGGCGATGTACGCCTTGCCGTCGGTGTAGCGGACGATGTCACCGGCGGCGTACGACTTGCCCGCCACCCAGCTCGGGTAGCTCGAACAGGCGGCGGCGGACGCCTGGGTGGCCGGCATCAGCACCGGCACGGCCCCGGCGAGGGCGAGGACGGCCACGACCGCGGAGATACGACGTCTCGACACGGGATCAACTCCTTGGCGGAGCACGGCCGTTCCCGACACGGGGCAGGGTGGAGCGGACCCTGGGGACGGCCGTGGTGGGGGTGGTCAGCACACTCAACCGTATTGGTATGTACCAGTCAAGGGTGTAGACCAGTCCACCTCAGCCGTCCCGGGGCCGCGGCACCGGGGCCGTCCCGCGCTCACGTCCCGGCGGAACGCGCCGCCGGCCGGTCAGTCGTCGTCGGACGTCGGCACGACGACGAGGAACGCGTCCGACTTCAGATCCATGACGACCGTCGCGGGCTCACCCTGGGCCCGTCGTGCGGCGGCGAACTCCTCCGCCGGCCACGAACCGCGCGGAGCTCCCGCCGGAAATCGCTCCAACACCTTCGCGCCCATAGCGGCAGACACCTCCAGGAGTGGAAACCGGTGGCCGATCGGCTCGGCCGGGTACGTTCCGCCTGCCCGCGTTCGTTCCGCGCATACCCCCTCCCCCACCCCCTCCGACCGCACGGCGGGACCCTTCGCCCACCACTACACATAAGGGAGACATAAGGAGCAGAATGGAGATGTTGCGACACTCATCGCATACCGCACCAGACGCGGACGGTCTGCCAGTCAAAGGAGACGACCATGGCCAACGTCTCGCACACCAGAGGCGACACCAGAGGCGACATAAGCAGCCACCCCGACGCCCCGGAGATGCGGGCCCGGTACGACCGCATGCTCGGCGGCCGGGACGTGGCACTCGTGGACGGGCCGGTCTTCCTGCTCGGTCTGTACTGCGCCGTGTCCCCCTGGGTCCTCCACTTCACGACGAGCCAGCCCTCGCTGGTCGCCCACAACCTGATCGTGGGCATCGCGATCGGTCTGCTGGCCCTGGGGTTCACCCGGGCCCCGGAGCGCATGTACGGCCTCAGCGGAGCCATGTGCGCCATCGGCGTGTGGATGATCATCTCACCGTGGATCGTGGGTTCCTCCCCCGATGCCGGAGTCATCTGGAACAACATCATCATCGGTGCCCTGGCCCTGATGCTGGGAACGGTCTGCCTCGGTACGGCGGCGAAGAGCGCCAAGCCCTAACCGATCCGGAACCCCTACGGGCCGGTCCGCCCCGCGCGGACCGGCCCGCCGCGCGCCGCGGCGCCGACCGCGCACTCCGGCGCCGACCGGACGGGACTGGGTCCGCCCCGAGCGGGCAGACGCCCGGTGCGGGGGTCTTGACGGAAAGGGGCGGAGATGGAAGTCGACGGCATCATCAGCGCGATCGTGATCGGCATCGTCATCGGTGTCCTGGGGCGCCTCGTGGTCCCGGGCCGCCAGCGCATCGGCATCCTGTGGACCATCCTCGTGGGCATCGTGGCCGCGCTGATCGGCTCCGCGATCGCCGGAGCGTTCGGCGTGGCGGACACCGACGGCGTGGACTGGGTCGAGTGGCTCATCCAGATCGGGCTGGCCGCGCTCGGCGTGGCCGCGCTGGACCGGTCGAAGGCACGCCGCTGACGGCGTGGCCCTGGACGCGCGAACAGCGACGGCACCGCCCACCGCGGGCGGCGCACCGGACCACCGGTGCGCCGCCCGCGACGCGTAGGCTGGGGCGGCTTGATCACTCCCCCGAGGGCCGGAGGCCATGACCGTGAAGGACACCGAGCTGCCCCATCTGCGCCGGTGCGTGGAACTGGCCGCCGAAGCGCTGGAGGCCGGGGACGAGCCCTTCGGTTCGGTCCTGGTGAGCGGGGACGGCACCGTGCTGGCCGAGGACCACAACCGGGTCGCGTCAGGCGACCGCACCCGCCACCCCGAGTTCGCGCTCGCCCGCTGGGCCGCGGACCGCCTCACCCCGGCGCAGCGGGCCGCCGCGACGGTCTACACCTCGGGCGAGCACTGTCCCATGTGCGCCGCCGCCCACGCCTGGGTGGGCCTCGGCCGCATCGTCTACGTCGCCTCCGCGCGGCAGCTCGTGACGTGGCTCACCGAGCTGGGCGTTCCCGCCGCGCCGGTCCGCGCACTGCCGGTCCAGGAGATCGCCCCCGGCGTGACCGTGGAGGGCCCGGTGCCCGAACTGACGGAGGAGATCCGCGCGTTGCACGTGCGGTTCCACACCGGACGGGGCTGACGGAGCAGGTCACGCCCGGTCCGCCGGCGTTCACCGGGAGACTCGCCGGGAGCCGGCCGGTGTCGCCGGAGACCGGCCCCGGTGAGAGCAGGCGGCAGGGCGCGCGGGGCGGGCCCGCCCGGAGGCGAGCCGCCACCGCCCCGCTTATGGTGATCGAGGGCGCCGTTCTCCGGTCCCCGACGGGGCGCCCGGGAGGCATCGATGCTGGCCAAGCTGTCGACCCGGCCCACGGCCCTGCGCTGGGCGGTACTCGGAGCCCTGGGCCTGTCCCTGCTGGGCGCGGGCCTGCCCGCCGCCACCGCCGACGACTCCGCGGCCGAGGGATCAGGGGCCGGGCTGTCCCGGTTCTACGACCAGCGGGTGACGTGGTCCGCCTGCGAGGGCCTGGACATGCCCGAGGACCTCCAGTGCGGGAAGGTCACCGTGCCCCTCGACTACGCCCGGCCGGAGAAGGAGACCCTCGACCTGGCCCTCGCCCGTTACCGGGCGACCGGCGAGCGAAAGGGCTCGGTGCTGCTGAACTTCGGCGGACCGGGCGGCTCCGGCGTCAGTGAACTGTCCGCCGGCGGCAAGGACTTCATGCATCTCACCAACGGCTACGACGTCGTATCCTTCGATCCGCGCGGCGTCGGCCGGTCCTCCCCGGTCAGCTGCGGGCCGGGCTCGGTCGAGATCATGGAGGCGACCGACGGGGACGAGGGACTGAAGGACCCGCGGGAGGCACTGGAGCGGCTGCGGAAGGCCGCGGCCCAGTGCGAGAAGCACTCCGGGCCGGTGCTGTCCCACATAGGCACCGTGGACGCCGCCCGTGACCTGGACGTGATGCGCCGGGCGCTCGGTGACGACAAGCTCAACTACCTGGGCTTCTCCTACGGGACCCGGCTCGGCGCGGTGTACGCCGCGCGGTTCCCCCACCGGGTGGGCCGCCTGGTGCTGGACGGTGTGGACACCCTGACCGAACCCCTCGCGGAACAGGGCCTGGCGAGTGCGCGGGGGCAGCAGACCGCGCTGGAGAACTTCCTCGACTGGTGCGTGCAGGACATCGCCTGCCCGTTCGGCCAGGACAGCAGGGACGCCCGCCGCCAGGTCGAGAAGCTCGTCGCGTCCCTCGACGACGAGCCGGTGCCCTCGGTCTTCGGCGAGCCCTTCTCCGGGCAGGATCTCGTCGGTGCCCTCGGGGAGGCGCTCTACAGCCGGGAGCTGTGGCCGTCGCTGGAGCGGGCCGTCGCGCAGCTGGTCGAGGACGGCGACTCCAGTCGCCTGGAGGGTTTCGTGTCCGGCGGGGTCGGCTTCCCCGTCCGGCAGGACGCGGACGGCGGGCTCACCGACGCGCAGGACGTGCCGCTGGACAACCTCCCGGCGGCGCTGATGGCGATCAACTGCGCCGACGACCCGGACCGCCCCACCGCCGGCCAGGTCACCCGGTCCCTGGGCCGTCTACGGGAACGGTACGAGCAGGCGTCGCCGGTCTTCGGCCGGTACCGGCTCACCCAGGTGCTGATGTGTTACGGCCGCCCGAAGGGCACCGGCTACATCCGCGACGAGGTCAAGGGCGTCGACACGCCGAAGATGCTGCTGGTCGGCACGCGCGGCGACCCGGCGACGCCGTACCACTGGACGCAGGAGACGGCCGACCGGCTGGGCCCCTCGGCCGTGGTCCTCGACAACAAGGGCGAGGGGCACACCGGGTACTCGTCCTCCAAGTGCGTGCACCGCAAGGTCGACGGCTTCCTGCTGCACGGCTCCCTGCCGCCCGACGGCAGTTCCTGCGGGCCGGAGGGCGACCGGGAGGCGGGGCGCTGAGCCGTCAGCCGAGGACGAGTTCGGGATCGTACATCTCCAGCCAGAGGGCGAGGTCGAGGGCGCGTTCGAGGCCGCGCCGGTCCGCCTGGCCGGTCATCGGGGCCTCCCGGTCCACGGCGCGGCGCAGCCGGGCGGGGTCGACGAGTTCGAAGACCCGGTGGTCCGGGCGGGCGAGCAGGTCCCGCGCCTGGTCCTGGAGGGCCGCCGCGTACCTGGGGTCCTGCGTCGAGGGGTACGGGCTCTTGACCCGGTCGTAGACGGACTTGGGGAGGACGTCGGCGGTGGCCTCGCGCAGCAGGGTCTTCTCCCGGCCGTCGTAGGACTTCAGTGCCCAGGGCGTGTTGTAGACGTACTCCACGAGCCGGTGGTCGCAGAACGGGACGCGGACCTCCAGGCCGACGGCCATGCTGGCGCGGTCCTTGCGGTCGAGCAGGATGCGCACGAAACGGGTCAGGTGGAGGTGGGAGACACGCCGCATCCGGTACTCGAAGTCGCTCTCGCCGTCCAGGCGCCGGATGCCCGCCACGGCGTCGCGGTAGCCGTCGGCGACGTAGGAGGAGAGGTCCAGGGCCTTCGTCAGGTCGGGGCGCAGTACGTCGGCGTCGTCCCCGAAGCGGCGGCCCATCGTCACCAGCCAGGGGAAGGCGTCGGCGGTGCGCGCCGCCTCGTCGAAGAACTGGAGGTAGCCGCCGAAGACCTCGTCGGCGGACTCGCCCGACAGCGCGACCGTGGAGTGCTCGCGGATGGCCCGGAAGAGCAGACAGAGGGAGGCGTCCATGTCGCCGAGGCCGGCGGGCAGGTCGCGGGCCCGGATCACCTTCGCGCGGATCCCGGGGTCGGCGAGGGCCTGGGAGTCCAGCACGATGTCCTGGTGGTCGGTGCCGGCCGTGCGGGCGACGTCGTGCACGAACGGGGTGTCGGGGGTGCCGCGCAGTTCGTCGGCGACGAAGTTCTCGGCCTGGCCGGCGAAGTCGACGGCGAAGCTGCGGATCCTCTCGCCCCGCCCGGCCAGTTGCCGGGCGCCGAGCGCGGTCAGCGCGGAGGAGTCCAGCCCGCCGGAGAGCAGGGTGCAGCGGGGCACGTCGGCGACGAGCTGGCGGCGCACGATGTCGTCGAGGAGGGTGCGGACATGGGCGACGGTGGCGTCCCGGTCGTCGGTGTGCGGGCGGGTCTCCAGCTCCCAGTAGCGGCGCTGCCGTACGCCGTCGCGGTCGACGGTGACGACGGTGCCCGGTTCGACCTCGTGGATGCCGTCCCACACGGCGTGCCCCGGCGTCTTGATCATGGTGAACAGTTCGCGCAGCCCGTCGAGCCGGACCCGGCGGCGGGCCAGCGGGTTGGCGAGGATCGCCTTGGGCTCGGAGCCGAAGAGGACGCCGTCGGCGGTGGGGTGGTGGTAGAAGGGCTTGATGCCCATGCGGTCGCGGACCATGACGAGCTTGTCGGCGCGGCCGTCCCAGACCGCGAAGGCGTACATGCCGTTGAGACGCTCGGCGAGCGCGTCGCCCCACTCCAGGTAGCCGCGGAGCACGACCTCGGTGTCGGAGTCGGTGGTGAAGCGGTGGCCGCGGCCGGCCAGGTCGCGGCGGAGCTCGGTGAAGTTGTAGGTCTCGCCCGAGTAGACGAGGGCGACCGTGCCGTGCGGGGTCTCGGCGGTCATCGGCTGCCGGCCGCCGGGCAGGTCGATGATGGCGAGCCTGCGGTGGCCGAGCGCCGCGGGGCCCTGGGCCCAGACGCCGCGGTCGTCCGGTCCCCGGCAGGACATCGTCTCCGTCATCGCATCCAATGCCGCCCGCTCGGTCTCCAGATCGCGGTCGAAGGAGACCCAGCCGGTGATGCCGCACATGTGCTACCTCCTGCGTGCGGTCCGCCCTGAGCGTCCACCCCGACGTGCGTTTTCGCACGCGGGAGCGAACCACCCGGCAAACCAGTTGTACTTGCCATCTACATATCGAGCCTGCGCGCCACGAGCGGGAACGGTCAATGCGTCCGTAACGTGATCGACACACGGAGGCTCGTCATTTCGGCCACACTTTGCGATCGCGATACCTTCGGACCCGCCCATGAGGGGCCCGTGCCGCGCGGAACCGGCCACGGGCAAAAACTGCCCCAACGCCGCCTCGGCCGCCGTCCGCCCGCCCTTGACGGCCGTGACACCCTGGTCGTGCGGGACGACCGGGAGGAGCCGACGGGACATGGGGCAGTCGCTGGGCGTGGCGGTGCTGGGCGCGGGACACATGGGCGCCGATCACATACGCCGCCTGGACACGGTGGTGAGCGGCGCCCGGGTGGTGGCCGTCGCCGATCCCGACGCCGACCGGGCCGAGGCGGCGGTCGCCGGACGGGAGGGCGTCGCGGTCCGCACCGACCCCGAGGCCGCGCTCGACGCGCCCGGCGTCGAGGCGGTGCTGATCGCCTCCCCCGGCGAGGCCCACGAGGCGGCACTGCTCGCCGCCTTCGAGCGGAACCTGCCGGTGCTGTGCGAGAAGCCGATGGTGCCCGACCCGGCGGGCGCGCTGCGGGTGGTGGAGGCCGAACTCCGGCTGGGGAGACGGCTGGCGCAGATCGGGTTCATGCGCCGCTACGACACCGAGTACGCGCGGCTCAAGTCGACGCTGGACAGCGGGCGGCTGGGACGTCCGCTGATGCTGCACTGCGTGCACCGCAACGTCTCCTCCCCGCCCCGCTTCACCTCGGCGATGCTGGTGAACAGCTCCCTCTCGCACGAGATCGACGCCGCCCGCTGGCTGCTCGGGCAGGAGCCGGTCGCGGTGACCGTGCACCGGCCGCGGCCGTCCGCCGGCGCGCCCGCCGGGCTGCACGACCCGCAGTTCACGCTCCTGGAGACCGACGGGGGCGTCCTGGTCGACGTGGAGGTCTTCGTCAACTGCGGCTTCGGTTACCAGGTCCGCTGCGAGGCCGTCTGCGAGGCGGGCGGTGTCCGGATCGGGGAGGAGCACGGCATCGCCGTGACGGCGGCGGACGGCGTGCGCCGCCAGGTGCCGGGGGACTACCTCGTACGGTTCGCCGACGCCTACGACCGCGAGGTGCGCGCCTGGGTCGACGCCGCCCGGCGCGGCCGGGTGACCGGACCGAGCGCCTGGGACGGTTACGCGGCGTCCGCGGTCGCCGAGGCCGGCGTCCGCGCCCTGGAGTCCGGCACCCGTACGGCCGTCGCCCTCGCCCCGCGCCCGGACCTGTACGGGGAGCACGCGACGGCGTAGGACACCAGGGCGTCTCCGGCGTCGGGCGCCCCGCCCGCACCTCGACTCCCGTGGCCCGCCTGCGTCCTGGTCCACCGGGAGGGCATGAGATACGACCGGACGAGTCGCTCGCCCCGGGACTCTGGCATATGCCATCGGCATCGCCGTATCGTGTGTCACCAAATCCCTCACAGAGCGTCGCGGGCTGTGCAACAGTCATTACGTCCCTGCGCCCCTTCCGTCCCCGCCTGGCCGTACCGTCTGCACACCGGAGTGCGTCATGCCGTCCCATCTCTCCGCGGACCCTCCCTCCGCACAGCCGTCGCAACACGGCTCGGTGGAGGCGCTGATAGCGCAGGCGCGACGGCTCAAGGGCGAGGTGGACGCCGTACGGCGCGGCGCACGCGGGAACGGGGCGGATCCCCGGGGCCGCTGGCAGCTCGCCCTCTACGACCTGGCCCTGCACCAACTCGACGACCTCGACCAGCACCTGGCCCAGCTGCGCGACGGCCCGCTGCCCCGGACGCCGCCCGGCGAACCCGCCGCCCGGGCCGGCTCGCTGCTCAGCCGGGTCGGCAGCGCGGAGTGGAACCTGCTGACGGACGGGGCCCACTGGTCCCCGGAGCTGTACCGGATCCTGGGCCGCGACCCCGCCGCTCCCCCGCTCACCCTGGACGAGCTGCCCTCCGTGGTCCTGGAGGAGGACCGGCCCGAGCTGACCGCGATGGTCACCGGCTGCCTCGTCGACGCGCGCCCGATCAACGGCGAGTTCCGTGTCGTCCGGCCCGACGGCACGGTGCGGACGGTGCACATGATGGGCGAGCCCGTGCTCGACCCCCACGGCAGCACCGCCTCGATGTGGGCGGTGCTGCGCGACGTCAGCGAACTGCGCCGCAGCCAGCGGACGGTGCGTGAGACCCGCGACTCCCTCCCCGCCGCCGAGCACCGGGTGCCGCCCCGGGCCACCGGCGGGGCACCGGAGAGCACGCCGCCCCGCCCGCCCGGCCGGCTGTCCCGTACGGCCGGTCTGGAGCTGGCCGTCGCGCTGCCACCGGAGACCGCAGGACCGGCCGGCGCCCTCTGGTACGACGCCTGCGAGATCGCCGAGGGCGTGACCTTCCTGAGCGCCGGCTCCCTCACCCGGCCCGGCCCGGACGGGACCGCGGACCCGGCACTGCTGGCCGGCACCCTGCGCGGCATGGCGCTGGCCGGCCTGACCCCCGCGGCGCTGCTCGACCGTCTCGACCGCCTGCCCGGCGCCGCCCCCCGGCCCGCCCTGGACGGCGCCGTGTGCTGTGCCTACCGGGCCGCCGACCGCACGCTGGTGTGGGCGCACACCGGACGCCCCGCCCCGCTGCTCTTCCGCGGCGGGACGGGGCGCGTGCTGGGCCCCGGGCGCGAGGAAACCCTCGAAGCCGGGGACCTGCTGCTCGTGCACACCGGGACGGCACCGGCGGACCGGCTCCTCGCCCTGGCTCCCCGGCTGGACGGGGCAGGCCCGGCACAGGACGCCGTACGGCTGGTGGCACGGGAGTGCGCCGCAGCGGACCCGGCCGGACGCCGCCGGGACACCGGCTGTGTACTGGCCGCCCGGGTGAGAGAGTAGGAGATCAGACGTGGGCTACGCGGAGGCGCTGTTGCCGGGCTTCCCCTTTCCCTTCGTCTTCGGCAGCGCCAGCCTGATCTCCTCCCGCAGTTGCTGGATGTCCGGATAGCCGGCGTACTCGGCGGTGAGCCGGTACATCTGGCGCAGCCGGTCCCAGGTGCGGTGGGAGGAGTTGGAACCCATCGCCATCAGGGCCAGCCGGGCGTAGCGGTCCGCCTGTTCCGGGTCGTCGGCGATGAAGCAGGCCGAGGCCATGGAGAGATGGTCGAAGATCTTCGACCGCCCCCGGGCGTCGGTCCGCAGGTCCAGTGCCTTCCCGGCGTAGTACTGGGCGTGTGCCGCCGCGCCCGGGTCGAACTCGGCCAGGGTGCGGTAGGCCAGGGCCGTCATGCCGTACAGGTCCTCCTCCGTGAAGAGCTGCATCCAGTCCGGCGGCTCGATGTCGTCGCGGTCGGAGACGAACAGGTCCTCGGCCTGGCCGAGGGTGCGGCGCATGGCCTGGCCCTTGCCCATCGACGCCTGCGCCCACGCCTCGATGGTGTGGAACATCGCCCGGGTGCGCGGCAGCAGCCGCTCTCCGGCACCGGACGTGGCGAGCTTCATCAGGTCCAGCGCGTCGTCGGGCCGGCCCAGGTGCACCATCTGGCGGGCCGCCCGGGAGAGCGCCTCGCCTGCCCGGGGCCGGTCGCCGCCCTCACGCGCGGCGTGGGCGGCGATGAGGAAGTACTTCTGGGCCGTGGGTTCCAGGCCGACGTCGTGCGACATCCAGCCGGCCAGGACGGCGAGGTTGGCGGCGACGCCCCACAGGCGCCGCTGGAGATAGGGAGGGTGTCGGTAGGCGAGCATGCCGCCCACCTCGTTGAGCTGGCCCACCACCGCCTTGCGCTGGAGCCCGCCCCCGCGGGCGGCGTCCCAGGCGCGGAACACTTCGACCGAACGCTCCAGTTCCTCGATCTCCTGCGACCCGATGGGAGCGGCCTCGTAGCGGTCGAACCCGGCGGGGTCGGCGGTGTGCAGGGGACGGTCGAGGTCGGGAGCGTCGGCAGCCAGAGCAGGGTCGGTGTGCAGCCAGTCGTGCATGGCGCCGCTGAGTGCGGATCCCGCGGCGAGCGCGGCGCCCGCGCCCACCAAGCCGCGTCGGTTGAGCATGAGGTCCATTCCCGTGAATTCGGTGAGGACCGCGGCGGTCCGCTCGGGCGCCCACGGCACTCCGTCGGGATGTTCCTCGCTCCCGCCGCCCTGCCGTCTCCCCGCACGCCCGTGCCGGACCAGACCGAGATCCTCGATGGTCACGACACGGCCGAGACGCTCGGTGAACAGCACCGCCAGCACCCGCGGCACCGGATCGCGCGGGATCTCTCCCCTGTCGATCCACCGCCGCACCCGCGAGGTGTCGGTCGCCAGCTGGGGGTGGCCCATGGCCGCCGCCTGCCGGTTGACCAGCCTCGCGAGTTCGCCCTTGGACCAGCCGGCCAGGCCGAACAGGTCCGAGAGCCGGGTGTTGGGTCGTCCGCTCACGTCAAGCCCCCAGGTTCTCGGCTGAGTTGACAGTAGCCCCGGGCAGGTTGCCGGGCGACTATTCGCCAGGGTTCGCCAGGGTTCGCCAGATGGTGTGCCAGGGCCGGTCGGGTGTCAGGTAGGAACGCGTCACCCCGACTTGGCCGCCGCCGGGACACTCCCCAGGGTGGCCCGACGGCGGCCGGTCGGGCGGCGCGGCCCACGTGCCGTGCCGGAACACGGCACAGGCACAGCACGCATTCGCCGGCCCTGGCTGAACGGCTGGACACGCGGTCCAGCCGGCAGTCGGCAGCCGGCCCAGGCAGTACAGCAGGAACACGAAGGGATCTGTCTCGCCCATGTACGCAGCATCGTCCTCCGTGTCCGCCCCGCCCCGGTCGCCGCACGCCCGCCCGGCGGGCAGCGGCCCGTACCTGGCCCCTCCGCGACCGGCGGGCCCCGTCCTCGGCGCGGGCACGGCACGGCGCGCCACCGGGCCCGGCGCGCCACCCCTCAGCGGAAGAATCGACCTGTCCGGCGCCCAGGGTGCCCAACTCCGTACGGCGATCGCCGCCGTACACCGGATCTGCCCGGAGTTCTCGCCGGTCCAGGTACTGCGGCGCAGCGGACGGTCGGTCCTGCTGGTCGGCACCACGGGGCGCAACACGGCCGTCGCCAAGTGTCTGCTGGACCACTCGCCCGCGTGGGCGGAGCGGATCCGGCACGAAATAGCGGCCTACCGCACGTTCGTCCGGCACCGCCCGCCGGCGCGGGTGCCGAGGCTGATCGCGGCGGACCCGGACAACTGCACGCTCGTGATCGAGCGGATGCCGGGACGGGTGGCCGCCGTGCAGCGGCACCCGGTGGAGACTCCGCCGCGGGCGGACATCAGGGCGGCGCTCGGCACGATCTGCCGGCTCAACGCCTGGCGGCCGCCGGCGGACACCTTCGGCCAGCCCCTGAAGTACGCGGAGCGGATCTCCCGGTACCACGAGCTGGGACTGCTCACCGACCGGGACCTGGGCGACCTCCAGAAGCTGCTGCACGGCATCGCGCACGCGGCCGGAGGCCAGCCGATGGGCCAGTTCTGCCACGGCGACGCGCTGCTGTCGAACATCCTCCTGTCACCGGCCGGTCCAGTCCTGGTGGACTGGGAGCACGCGGGCTGGTACCTGCCGGGCTACGACCTGGCGACGCTGTGGTCGGTGCTCGGGGACGCGCCGGTGGCCCGGCGGCAGATCAGCCAGCTCGCCCAGTCGGGTGGCCCGGCCTCGCGGGACGCGTTCCTGGTCAACCTGATGCTGGTGCTGACCCGGGAGATCCGTACCTACGAGACGGCGGTGCAGCGTTCGATGCGCGACGGGACCCTGGCGGCGCCGGTGGCTCCGGGTGCCACGACGTCGGGTGAGGAGCAGCGGCTGCTGCTGCGCCGACTGCACGACGACTGTCAGCTGGCCCGCCGGGCCGTGCGGGCGGCGGTCGGCACGCGCTGAGCGAAGGTCCAGAAGGTCGGGAGGACCCAGAAGGCCCAGAGGTCCGCGGTGGCTTGGCAGGGGCACACCGCGGACCTTTCGCGTGCCTGCCGCCGGGGCGGCCGGCGGTCTGCTCCACTGACGCCGCCCAGGCCCGCGGGCCGCCCGCCCGGAAACCCCGCCGCCCCCTTCGCTGACGTGAGAAGGCCGGTGCGCGTGGGCGTGATTGACGGATTGTCGGACCGCCGGGTACCACTGACGGACGCCCGGCCCGCACGCCCCGCCAACGCCCCACGTCACAGGAGGCTGTCTTGCGAGGATCCGCCCCCGGCCCCGTTTCCGTCCCCGTCGGCAGACGCCGACGCCGTCGCGTCCTGCCCGTCGCGGCGGTGCTGCTGCCGCCGCTGCTCGGCGCCGCCCCGCCCACCGGCCCGGCGTCCGCCGCCACGTCCGCCTCCGTCCCGTCCGTCCCCTCCGTCGTGTCCGTCGTGTCCGCCTCCGGGTCCGCCCCGGACGGCCTCCAGCGGGCGTTCGCCGCCGCGGCGGCCGAGTACCGGGTGCCGCAGAGCGTGCTGCTGGGTGTCTCCTACCTCCAGTCCCGCTGGGACGCGCACGGCGGCGTGCCGAGCGTGACGGGAGGGTACGGCCCGATGCACCTCACCGACGCCCGCACCGCCCTGGCCAACAGTTCCTCGCACCACGACGAGGGCACCGAGGACCCGCGCGGCGACGACGCCCGGCCCGCGCCGCGCCCCGAACCGGCCGCACCGGTGACCGAGGCGTTGCCGGCCCGGCTGTCCACCCTGCCCCGGGCGGCCGGGCTGACCGGGCTGAGCCCTCAGGCGCTGCGCACCGACCCGGCCGCCAACGTGGTCGGCGGTGCCGCGCTGCTGGCCGCCGCCCAACGGGAGTCGGGCGAGCCCCTGAGCGCCGACCCGGCCGACTGGTACGGGGCGGTGGCCCGTTTCTCCGGCGCCGACGACACCGCGACCGCGTCGGCGTACGCCGATGACGTGTACGCGGTGATCCGGGCCGGGGAGCGGCGCACGACGGACGCGGGCCAGCGGGTCGTACTGGCCGCCCGTCCCGATGTGGCGCCGGAGACCGGGCAGGTGGCGCGCACCGGGCTGCGTACGGCGTCGGCGGCCGGCACCGAGTGTCCGCGCACCGTCTCCTGCGAGTGGATACCGGCGCCGTACGAGGAGTTCGGGGACGGCGACTACGGCAACCACGACCTGGGCGACAGGCCCGCCTCGCAGCGCGTCCGGTACATCGTCGTGCACGACACCGAGGGCGCCTGGGACGGCGTGCTGAACATGGTGCGGGATCCCACCTACGTCTCGTGGAACTACACGCTGCGCTCCACCGACGGCCACATCGCCCAGCACGTGAAGGCGAAGGACGTGGCCTGGCACGCGGGCAACTGGTACGTCAACGCGGGCTCGATCGGGCTGGAGCACGAGGGGTTCCTGGCGCAGCCGGACGCCTGGTACACGGAGGCGATGTACCGGTCGTCGGCGCGGCTGGTGAAGTACCTGGCGAAGAAGTACGGCATCCCGCTGGACCGGCAGCACGTCCTGGGCCACGACAACGTGCCCGGCCCGACCGCGTCCACGATCCCCGGCATGCACACCGATCCGGGGCCGTACTGGGACTGGGCGCACTACTTCCGGCTGCTGGGCCGGCCCTTCCGGGCGACCGCGGGGAAGAACGCCGCGGTGGTGACGATCCGCCCCGACTACGCGGCCCACCGGCCGGTGTTCACGGGCTGCGGGAGCGCGGGCGAGCCGTGCGCGGGGCACGGTTCCAGCGCGGTGCGGCTGTACTCCGACCACTCCGAGGACGCGCCGCTGATCAAGGACATCGGCCTGGGCACGGCGCCGACCACGGGCGTGAACGACCTCTCGTCGCGGGTGTCCGCCGGCCAGCAGTACGCGGTGGCCGGCCGGTGGGGGGACTGGACGGCCGTCTGGTACCTGGGCCAGAAGGCGTGGTTCAGGAATCCGCCGTCCCGGCCCACCGCCGTGCCCGCGAAGGGCACGACGGTGACGGCCAGGCGGGGAGCGGAGAGCGTCCCGGTGTACGGGCGTGCCTATCCGGAGGCGTCGGCCTATCCGGAGGGGGTGCCCGTCCAGGCGGTGTCCCCGCTGCCGTACCGGCTGCCCGCGGGCCAGAAGTACGTGGTCGGCGACGAGGTCCCCGGCGAGTACTACTACGCGGTCACCTTCTCCGAGGACTCGCACCGGGTGGTGACCGGCGAGGACCGGTACTACGAGATCCAGTACGGCCACCGGGTGGCGTATGTGCGCGCCGCCGACGTGGAGGTCGTGCGCTGAGCCTCAGCCCTGCTGGAACAGTTCCGCCGGGAGCGGTTTCAGCAGGGCGTACAGGTCGTCGGTGATGGGGCGGTCCCAGGCGGCGATGGTCACCAGGACGTTGTCGCTGCGGTCGAACTGCACGCAGGAGATCCGGCTCTCGGAGAGCTTCAGGCGACGCACGATCAGGAGGTTGTCGCCCTGCATCACGGGAGTGTCCTCGGTGCCGACGACGGTCACCTCCTCGTCGTTCTCCAGGGCCAGCAGCAACTGGGCGACCTCGAACGGGATCTCTCCCTCGGGAACCTCGCGGGCCGGGGAGCCCTCCGGCAGATTGCCGATGATCATCGCGGGGCCGCGGCCGCCGAACAGGTCGTAGCGCAGGAAGACGCCCTGGCACGTGCCGTCCGGGGCGGGCAGCAGGCCGGCGCCCAGATTGCCGGGCCAGTCACCCGGGTCCATGGCCAGTACGTCGAAGTCGGGCCCGGCGGGCGTGGCGCTGCGGCGGCGGAGGAACGACATGCCGCCCATGGTACGTGGTCGCGCCCGACCGGCTCGGTGCCCTCGGCCGGTCAGGGGCGGGGATCGGGGGGCGGGAGCCGAGGGCGCGGGTCACTCCTCCGGCGGTGCGGGCGGCACCACCGCGACCGGGGCGGCGGCGTGCAGCAGCACGGCGTGGGCGACCGAGCCCATCATCCGGGCCGGGGCCAGCAGGCGCCGCCGGTGGCGGCCGACGACGACCAGGTCGGCGCCTGCGGAGGCGGCGACGAGGTTGCCGGCGGCGTCACCGGGCACGGCGTGGGTCTCGGCCCGGACGCCGGGGTGCCGTCCGCGGTGGGGGGCGAGCAGGCCGTCGGCGA
The DNA here is from genome assembly GCF_055562815.1 of Streptomyces sp. NPDC016677. Taxonomy (NCBI): domain Bacteria; kingdom Bacillati; phylum Actinomycetota; class Actinomycetes; order Kitasatosporales; family Streptomycetaceae; genus Streptomyces; species Streptomyces sp. NPDC016677. The sequence continues at coordinate 89,141 of NZ_JBVHEO010000011.1, forward strand.
GGACCCGGGTCTCGCTCGCCACGGCGACCTCGTCGATGACCGGGGCCACCGCCTGGCCGGGGGCCGTCATCCAGGTCTGCACCGGCCACGGGTAGGCGGCGACCACCTGGAGGCGGGCGTCGCGCAGCGCGGCCTCGGCGAAGGCGAAGGCGAGCGTGGTCTCGTCGGGGCTGTCGACGTGCAGTCCGACGACCACCCGGGGGCCGGGCTCGGCCGGTGCGGTGCCGTGGACCTCGCGGCCGGGGCGGGGCACCACGACGACGGGGCACTCCGCGTCGCGGGCGGCGGCCAGCGAACTGGAGCCGAGCAGGAGACTGGTGAAGCCGCCGCGGCCCCGGGAGCCGAGTACCAGGAGCTGGGCCTCGGCGCCGAGTTCCGGCAGAGCGGCGGCGGGCACGCCGTCCGCGCCGATGTACTCGACGGCCGGTCCGCCGTCCTGCTGTTCCCGCAGGCGGGCGCGGGCCGCGTCGAGGACGGGGTCGTCGTCCGGGTCGGGGGGCGGGACGACGGCCAGGACCTCCGGCTGCGCCCAGGCGGCGTACTGCCGCACGTGCACCACCCGCAGGGGGGCGTCGCGTCTGCGGGCGGCGTCCCGGGCCCAGTCCAGGGCGCGCAGGCTGTCGTCCGAGCCGTCGGTCGCGGCGACGACGGGCAGAGTGCTCATGGGTCCTCACCTCCGGGGAGTACGGCCTCCTCCCTCCGGGCCGGCCGCGCTCGGGCGCGGTCCGGAAGGAGTGCTCAAGGTCGCGTGTCCGGAAAAACGGGGGGAACACCACCTTCGGCGCGGCCGGTCGGCCCGCCCGCCCGCGCCGCCGGGCGTCTCAGGTGAGGTCGAACTCCCCTTCCCGCGCTCCCGACACGAAAGCCCCCCATTCGTCGGGGGTGAAGATCAGGGAGGGGCTTTCCGGGCGGGCACTGTTGCGCATGGCGATGAAACCTTCGACGAAGGCGATCTGGACATCGCCCCGGCCACCGCTGCTGGACTGCCAGTGCGCGTTGCTGAGGTCCAGCTCCGGCTTGTCCCAGCCGATGAGCGGGCGCTGGTGGGTGGTGGTCTCGGCCACGTCCGTGCTCCTCCCGATTGCGTCGTCCGCGGGTCAGCCTAGCGATCGAGTGCAACCGCCGACAGGCCGTACGGGCGGGACCTTTCGGGAGAGAGCCGGTCCGTCGCGGGCGCGGATCACCGGCCCGGTGCGCCGGGCCGGCCGGCCGCCCGGCGCCTATTGGTCGAAGACGGCCTTCTGCACCTCGTTGGGCCCGTCGAAACTGTCCTTCTTCAGTCCGCCGAGGCGGCTGACGACCTTGTCGTCGGCCTTGTTCTTGCGGGCGCAGTCGACGAGCGACTTCTTGTCCGCCGGGTAGTCCGCGCCTCTGAGGGCCTTCTGCAGGTCGATGGGGCTGAGGTCAGCCATGACGGCCTCCTTGTCGTACAGAGTCACGCACAGCGCGTGCATTGCAGGTATTGCGTGCGGATCGTCCGCTATGTCGCGGTACCCGTTCTGACACGGCACATGCGCCCCTCAGTACGCCGGGTCAGTGGGCCGGGCTCTCCAGGACGGCCATGGCCGCGTTGTGCCCGGGTACCCCGCTCACCCCGCCGCCACGGACCGCGCCGGCGCCGCACAGCAGAACGTTCGGGTACGGGGTCTCCACGCCCCAGCGGCCGGTGCCTTCCTGGGCGTACGGCCAGGTCAGCTCGCGGTGGAAGATGTTGCCGCCGGGCAGTGCGAGGTCGCGTTCCAGGTCCAGCGGGGTCTTCACCTCGACGCAGGGGCGGCCGTCCGCGTCAGTGGCCAGGCAGTCGGCGAGGGGCTCGGCCAGGTGGGCGTCGAGCTGGGCCAGTGTCGCCCGGAGCAGGTCGTGACGCACGGTGTCGTGGTCCCGGGCGAAGAGCCGGGCGGGGGTGTGCAGGCCGAACAGGGTGAGCGTGTGGTGGCCCCGCCCGGCGAGGCCGGGGCCGAGGATCGTGGGGTCGGTGAGCGAGTGGCAGTAGATCTCCGAGGGCGGGGCGGCGGGCGGCCTGCCTGCCGCCGCCTGGGCGTGGGCGGCGGCCAGTTGCCGGTAGCCCTCGGCGACGTGGAAGGTCCCCGCGAACGCCTCCCGGGGGTCGACCGCCGGGTCGCGCAGGGCGGGGAGCCGCGTCAGCAGCATGTTCACCTTGAGCTGCGCGCCCTCGGCGGGCGGCGGAGGAGGAGCGCCGGTCAGCTCCGCCAGCGCCTGCGGGGAGGCGCCGACCAGCACGTGGCGGGCGGCGGCGACGCCCTCGCCGTCGGCGGTGCGCCAGGTGACCTCGGCCGACCGGCCGTCGGTGTCGACGCGTACCGCCTCGTGTCCGGTGGCGAGCACGGCGCCCGCGTCGCGCGCCGCCGCGGCCAGCGCGTCGGTGAGCGCGCCCATGCCGCCGACCGGCACGTCCCAGGCGCCGGTGCCGCCGCCGATCACGTGGTACAGGAAGCAGCGGTTCTGTCGCAGGGACGGGTCGTGGGCGTCGGCGAAGGTGCCGATCAGAGCGTCGGTGAGGACCACGCCGCGCACCAGGTCGTCGGCGAAGTGGTCCTCGATCGCGACGCCGACCGGCTCCTCGAACAGGGCCCGCCAGGCCGTCTCGTCGTCGACCCGGCGGCGCAGTTCCGCCCGGGTGGGCAGGGGCTCGGTGAGGGTCGGGAAGACCTTGCGGGCGACGTGGCCGGTCATGCCGTAGAACCGCCGCCAGGCCGCGTACTCGCGCTCGCCGCCGGTGAGCCGGGCGAAGGAGGCGCGGGTGCGCCGCTCGTCCCGGCCGACCAGCAGACCGGTGGGCCGCCCGTCCCGCTCCACGGGTGTGTACGAGGAGACGGTACGGGGCCGGAGGCGGAAGTCGAGGCCGAGGTCCCGGACGATCTTCGCGGGCAGCAGGCTGACCAGGTAGGAGTAGCGGGACAGCCGGGCGTCGACTCCGGCGAACGGCCGCGTGGACACGGCCGCGCCCCCGGTGCGGTCCAGCCGCTCCAGCACCAGGACCGAGCGCCCTGCGCGGGCCAGGTAGGCGGCGGCGACCAGGCCGTTGTGGCCTCCGCCGACGATGACGACGTCGTGTCCGCGCGTGCCGCGCTGCGTGGTCATGGCAGTCATGGCGGGCATGGCTCTTGGTAGCACGCGTCGGTCGGCCCCGCCAGAAGGCCGAGGGACGCAGGGCGGTCTACGACGGCCGCGCTCGGGGCTCGGCCCGCGCTGCGCCTGGCCCGGCGCGGTCCGGTGGTGCAGGGGCTGGGCCGTCTCCCCCGGCACCGCCCGCCGACGGCTCCGTCAGCGGCCCTCCGGCGGCTCCCGCCGCCGGAGGGCCGCCCCGCCATACAGCTCTCTCGCCTCGGCGGTCCGGCCCAGCTGCTCCAGACAGTGCGCCTCGTCCTCGCGGGCGGCGGCCGTGTCGGGGTGGTCGGCGCCCAGGACGCGTTCGCGGGCGGCGGTCACCCGGCGGTACTCGGTCAGCGCGGACTCCCAGCGGCCCAGCCAGCCCAGGCCGACGGCGACCTCGCGGCGGCTGACGAGGGTGTCGGGGTGGTCGGGGCCGAGGACGCGTTCGCGGGTCGCAGCCACCGCGCGGGACTCGGCGAGCGCCTCCTCCCAGAGCCCGAGCCGGCCGAGGTTGACGCCGATGCCGTGCCGGGCGCGCAGGGTCTCGGGGTGGTCCGCGCCCAGGACGCGGGCGCGGTCGTCGGCCAGTTCGCGGTACAGGGTGAGCGCCTCGCCGCCGCGGCCGAGCCGCCCCAGGCTGATGCCGGTCTCGTAGCGCGCGGCGAGGGTGTCGGGGTGGTCGGCGCCCAGCACCCGGGCGCGGGCGGCGGCCACGCCCCGGTAGGTGGCGAGCGCCTCCTTCCAGCGGTCCAGCTGGCCCAGGGCGTACGCCACCTCGTAGCGGGTGACGAGGGTGTCGGGGTGGTCGGCGCCCAGCACCCGGGCGCGGGCGCCGGCGACGTCGGCCGCCATCCGGTGGGCGTCCGTCCAACGGCCGAGCCGGCCGAGGCTGAAAGCGAGGTTGTGGCGGCAGCGCAGGGTGTCGGGGTGGTCGGCGCCCATGGTGTGCTCCCGGGCTGCGAGGACGGCGGCGTACACCTGGTGGGCGTCGGCGTGCCGGCCCAGCCGCCCCAGGACGTACGCCATCTCCTGGCGGACGGCGAGGGTGTCGGGGTGGTCGGGGCCGAGGACCCGGATCCTGGCCTCGGCCACCCGCTTGTAGACGCGGAGGGCGTCGGCGGGGCGTCCGGTGCGGCTGAGGGCGAAGGCGGCCTCGTAGTGGCTGGCCAGGGTGTCGCAGTGGTCGGGGCCGAGAAGGCGCTCGCGGGCGGCGGCGACCGTCCGGTGCACCTCGCCGGCCTCGGTCCAGCGGCCCAGCCGGCCCAGCCGCAGGCCGACGTGGTGCCGGGCGGCCAGGGTGGCGGCGGTCTCGTCGGCGGGCCGCGCGAGCCGCCCGTCGGACGCGCCGCCCGCCTCCCCGCCCGTACCGGACGCCCCGGAGCCGCCGCCCGCCACCGCTTCGGAGCCGGCCGAGCCGTCGGCCGTGCCCCGGGCGTACGTCCAGGACGGCGGGCCCGCCGCGCGCCCGGCCGGCTGGGGCGCCCGCGGCCGGACCGCGACGGCGGTCGGCACATACGCCGGTGCGGTGCGGCCGGCCGCGATCCGGCGGCCCAGCTCCCGGGCGTCGCCGGGGCGCTGCTCGGGCCGTTTGGCCAGCAGGTCCAGGATGATCCGCTCCAGGTAACCGGGCAGGTCGGGCCGGTGGCCGCGGGGCGGCAGCGGCGGGGTGTCGCGGTGGCCGGCGAGCACCGCCCAGGGATCGTCCAGGTCGAACGGCGGTACTCCGGTGGCCAGTTCGTACAGCACGCAGCCCAGCGAGTACAGGTCGCTGCGCCGGTCGACCTCCGTGCCGCCGATCTGCTCCGGGGACATGTAGTGCGGGGTCCCCATGGCGACGCCCGTGCCGGTGAGCCGGGCGGTGAACCCCACGTCGTGGCCGAGCCGGGCGATGCCGAAGTCGCAGATCTTCACCGTGCCGTCGGCCAGCCGCACCATGTTGGCGGGCTTCAGGTCCCGGTGCACGATGCCCTGCTCATGGGTGTAGGCGAGGGCGGCGGCGACCTGTTCGGCGATGTCGACGACGTCGGAGACCGCCAGCGGATGGTGCTTGTTGTCCTCCAGGAGCTGACTGAGGTTGCGGCCCTCCAGCAGTTCCATGACCAGGAACAGCACCCCGTCGAAGTCACCGAAGTCGTGCACCACGGTCACCCCGCGGTGCTGGAGCGCGGCGGCCACCCGGGCCTCGCGACGGAACCGCTCCCGCAGTACCCGGGTGAAGGAGTGGTCGTCCTGCGCGGCGAGCGGTTTCAGGCACTTGACGGCCACCCGGCGGCCCAGCGACTCGTCGCGGGCCCGCCACACCTCCCCCATCCCGCCGCGTCCGATCAGGTCGAGCAGCCGGTACCGGCCTTGGATCAGCGTGCCGTCCCCCGTGCACCCCGTGGACCCCATAGAAGCGCGCCCCCGTCGCTGTCGCTCCGCCCTCCCCTGGCCCGTCCAGTATGGCGGTCTATGGGCCTGGTTTGTACGGTGCCGGGGCCGCCCGCGGTCCGATGCCTTATCGGCGCGCACGGGGGCGGTGCTCACCGGCGCGCCCGGGCGCGGGTCAGCGCAGGGTGTCGAGGAACGCCCCGCACGCCTTGGCGCAGTCCCGGCACGACGCGGCGCTGTCCTCCGCGCCCGGCTGCCGGTCGAAGCCCTGTGCGCTCTCCAGGCACACCTGCCGGCACCACTCCAGCTGGACGCGTATCGCCTCCTCGTCCACCTGGGTCTGCTCGGAGAGCACCCGGCAGGTCGCGTCGCAGACCTCGGCGCACATGATGCCCTGGCGCCGCACGAGTTCCTGGTTCTCCGTGCCGTCCGGGTCCACGAGGCTCGCCCGCAGCGCGCACACGCGGGCGCACTCGGTGCACGCCTGTGCACATGCGAAGCGGTCCTCGAGGAACTGGAACAGCTCCTGCTGCGAACTGGGCGAACTGGGTGAACTGGCGGAGCTGGTCGAAGTGGTCGAAGTCGTGGAAGTCACACCGGGCGGGTTGCCGCCGCGGCTCGCGCCAAACCCGCCGAGCCCGGTGTCCCCAAGGCCTCCGGCCTGTTTTCCGCCACCCGCCCCGGGCACTCGTGCACCCTCCGGAAGCGACGATGAACGGAGGTGGACGACATGCCGGGACGACAGGAACTGCCGTCGACCCTGGAGCGGTCTCCCCGGGAGGCCCAGCGCACGTGGATCAAGGCGCACGACTCGGCCGTGCGGGAGTACGGCGAGGGCGAGCGCGCCCACAGGGTGGCCTACGGCGCGCTGAAGCACACGCACGAGAAGGTCGGCGACCACTGGGAACGCAAGGAGGGCGGCCGCAAGGGCCCCTCGGACCCGCAGTCGGCCCGGCCCCGGGGGCAGGGCGGACGCAGCGGCGAGGGCGTCGACGAGAAGGCGACCAAGCAGCACCTGTACGACGTCGCCAAGCGGCTCGGCGTCGAGGGGCGGTCACGGATGTCGAAGGAGGAGCTGCTCGGCGCGATCCGCAAGGCGAACCGTTCGCAGACGCGATCCGCGCGATCGAGCTGAGGGGTTCGTGGCGGGCACCGGGGGTACTCGGCGCCCATGACTAGCGCATGGATGGAGATGGCCGCGAGCAACGGCGCCATGGGCGTCGGACTGGTCGTGGCGGCTTTCGTGGTCGTGGCGCTGCTGATCGGCGCCTTCGCTGTCGGCATCCGCGTCAAGCGCCGGGAGTCGCCGCCGCCGACTCCGGACGAGCAGCCGCACATGCCCGCGGGCGGACCGGTCCGCGAGACACGGGAGAGCAGGGCGCCCGACGAGGTGCCGCGCGGCGACGAGCGGCTGCTGCCGCACGACCTCCATCGCCAGAGCAGCCGCTCCGCCCCGGGGCAGCCGCGACGCCGCTGGGACGAGGGCAGCAGCGGTTCGTTCGGCAGTGGCGGGCCGGGCGGCGGTCACTGACCGACAAGGCCGCCGGCCGGCCCGGTCACTGTGACGAGGTCACCGGATGACGAGATGACCGAACGAGGAAGTGGCTGAACGAGGAAGTGAGAATCATGGCGGACCCCGCCCACAACGCCCTGCCGTTGCCCGACTACGACCATCTGCCGCTCGGCAGCCTGGAGAGCCGGGTGCGGTCGCTGGGCACGGACGAGGTGGAGGAACTGCTCGCCTACGAGCGGTCGCACGGCGACCGGCTGCCGGTGACGGAGCTGCTGGCGTCCCGTCTGGAGCAGTTGCGGGCGGGTGCGGTGCCGACGTCCGGCGACCCCGGTGCCCTGCGCCCCGAGCAGAGCCGGGGCCACGGCGGCTCCCCCGTCTCCCCCGCGACCTCGCCGCAGCCGTTCGGCGCACCGCCGCACGGCACCCCGGACCAGCGGGGCAAGCCGAAGGGCGACCGGAGCTGAGCCGCGCGGTTTCCGGCCCGGACCCCCGGGAAACCCATGGTCCGTGCTGCCGCTGAACAGGAGAAGGGCCCGCGCGGGTGCGCGGGCCCGTCGCGTGGGCGAGCGTCTCGCCGACCGGGCCGACGCGCGGCTGCCCGTCCTGGAGGGCGGGCGGCTGCTGCGCAAGGCGTTCCCGGACCACTGGTCGTTCCTGCTGGGCGAGCTGGCCCTGTACTCGTTCGTGGTCCTGCTGCTCACCGGCGTCTGGCTGACCCTGTTCTTCGACCCCTCCATGACCGAGAGCGCGTACGGCGGTTCCTACCGGCCGCTGCTCGGGGTGCGGATGTCGCAGGCGTACCGCTCGACGCTGGACATCAGCTTCGAGGTGCGCGGCGGGCTGCTGATCCGGCAGCTGCACCACTGGGCGGCGCTGGTGTTCCCGGCGGCGATCGGGGTCCATCTGCTGCGGGTCTTCTTCACCGGCGCGTTCCGCCGTCCGCGCAAGGCCAACTGGGTGATCGGCGTGACGCTGTTCCTGCTGGCCCTCGCCGAGGGGTTCGCGGGGTACTCGCTCCCCGACGACCTGCTGTCCGGCACCGGCCTGCGGATCGCGCAGGGCATCACGCTGGCGGTGCCGGTGGCGGGGACGTACGTCAGCATGTTCGTGTTCGGCGGCGAGTTCCCCGGTCAGGACGTCGTCCCGCGCCTGTACTCGCTGCACATCCTGCTGCTGCCCGGACTGCTGCTGGCGCTGGTCTGCGCCCATCTGGTCCTGGTCTTCCACCTGAAGCACACCCAGTGGGCGGGCCGGGGCCGCACCGAACGCAACGTGGTGGGCAAGCCCCTGGTCCCGCGCTTCGCGGCCAGTTCCACGGGCCTGTTCTTCCTGGTCTTCGGGGTGCTGACGCTGCTGGCGGGGGTGGCGCAGATCAACCCGGTGTGGGCGTACGGCCCCTACCGCGCCGACCTGGTCTCCACCGGGTCGCAGCCCGACTGGTACGTCGGCTTCCTGGAGGGCGCGCTGCGGCTGGTGCCGCCGTGGGAGACGGCGGTGGCCGGGCACACGGTGATGTGGAACGTCCTGCTGCCCGCGCTCGTCCTGCCCGGGCTGCTGTTCGCGGTGCTGTACTCCTACCCGTTCTTCGAGCGGTGGGTGACGCGTGATCAGGAGGAGCACCACCTCGCCGACCGGCCCCGGGACAAGCCGGTGCGGACGGGCCTCGGAGTCGCGGCGATCGCGTTCTACGCGGTGCTGACGGCGGCCGGCGGCAACGATGTCCTCGCCCACGCCTGCGACGTCTCGCTCAACCTGCTGACCTGGGTGTTCCGGGTGGCCCTCGTGGTGCTGCCGCCGGTCGCGTTCATGGCGGCCAAGCGGGTCTGCCTGGCGCTCCGGGAGGCGGACCGGGAGCGGCTGGCCGAGGGTGCGGAGACGGGCGAGGTGCGCCAGACCCTCGCGGGCGGCTACGCCGAGCGGCACGAACCGCTCGACGAGGCGCACAGGTACGTGCTGTACGGCCGGGACCTGCCCGAGCCGCCGGCGCCCGAGGAGGCCGGGGGCCGGGCGGGGCGGTTGCGGGCCTCGTTGAGTTCCTGGTACTGCGACGACCGGGCCGGCGCGCCTCAGTCGTCCGACGACGACGCCCTGGAGCGCTGACCCTCGCGCCGCGCGTACTGGAAGACGGTGCCGAGCACCCCGGGGGCGAGCACGCCGAAGCCCAGCAGCGCCAGCCACAGGCCGTGGACGACGCCGAGGGCGAGGAGGAGGGCGCCCAGCGCGGTGACGAGGGGCCAGGGGCTGCGCGGCGGGAAGAAGTCCAGCGGTCCGGCGGTGTCGAGGACCTCGGCGTCCCGGTGGTCCTGCGCCCGGAAGCCGTGCCTGCGGTACTGGACCCGGCAGAAGAACGCGACGAGCGCCGCCATCAGGAAGGCGACGGTCAGGACGGCGGTACCGGCGGGTTCGGCGGAGAACCAGCCGTAGCCGGCGGCGGTGACCGCGAAGAACAGCGCCACCCCGGTGAACAGTCGGGACTCGGTCTTCACCGCGCGTGCCTCTGGTCGTGTCGGCTGATGTCGGGGTGGTGCAGGTCGAACGCCGGGGACTCGGAGCGGATGCGGGGCAGCGCGTGGAAGTTGTGGCGCGGGGGCGGGCTGGAGGTCGCCCACTCCAGGGACCGCCCGTAGCCCCAGGGGTCGTTCTCCCGCGCGGCGCGGCCGTGGTGGCGGGTGTGCCACACGTTGTAGAGGAACGGCAGGGTGGACAGGCCGAGCAGGAACGCCCCGATGGAGCTGACGGTGTTGAGCAGGGTGAAGCCGTCGGCGGCCAGGTAGTCGGCGTAGCGGCGGGGCATGCCCTGTTCACCGAGCCAGTGCTGGACGAGGAAGGTGGTCTGGAAGCCCGCGAACAGCGTCCAGAAGTGCACCTTTCCCAGCCGTTCGTCGAGCATCCGGCCGGTGAGCTTGGGCCACCAGAAGTAGAAGCCCGCGAACATGGCGAAGACGACGGTGCCGAACAGCACGTAGTGCAGGTGGGCGACGATGAAGTACGAGTCGGTGAGGTGGAAGTCGAGCGGCGGGGAGGCGATGAGGACGCCGCTCATGCCGCCGAGCAGGAAGGTCACCAGGAAGCCGCAGGACCACAGCATCGGCGTCTCGAAGGAGAGCGACCCTCTGACCATCGTGCCGATCCAGTTGAAGAACTTGACCCCGGTGGGCACGGCGATCAGGAACGACATCAGGGAGAAGAACGGCAGCAGCACGGCGCCGGTGGCGAACATGTGGTGGGCCCAGACCACGGCGGAGAGCATGGTGATGGCGATGGTGGCGCCGATCAGGCTGACGTAGCCGAAGACCGGTTTGCGGCTGAACACCGGGATGATCTCGGAGACGATGCCGAAGAACGGCAGCGCGACGATGTACACCTCGGGGTGGCCGAAGAACCAGAACAGGTGCTGCCAGAGCAGGGCGCCGCCGCTGGGGGCGTCGAAGATGTGCGCGCCGAACTTCCGGTCCGCCTCCAGGGCCAGCAGCGCGGCCGTGAGCACCGGGAAGGCGGGGAGCACCGGGAAGGCGGGGAGCACCAGGATGGACGTGAACAGTACGTTCCAGGTGAAGATCGGCATCCGGAACATGGTCATGCCGGGGGCGCGCAGGCACAGGATCGTGGTGATGAAGTTGACCGCGCCGAGGGTGGTCGACACCCCGGACAGGACCAGGCCCATCGTCCACAGGTCGCCGCCGGTGCCGGGGCTGAAGACGGGGCCGTTCAGCGGGGCGTAGGCGAACCAGCCGAAGGCCGCCGCTCCCCCGGGGGTCAGGAACCCGGCGACCACCGTCAGCTCCGCCGAACAGGTACAGCCAGTACGACAGGGCGTTGAGCCGGGGGAAGGCGACGTCCGGGGCGCCGATCTGGAGCGGCATCACGGCGTTGGCGAACCCGGCGAACAGCGGGGTCGCGAAGAGCAGCATCATGATCGTGCCGTGCACGGTGAAGAGCTGGTTGTACTGGTGGCTGGTGACCAGTTGCAGCCCCGGGCGGGCGAGTTCGGCGCGCATCAGCATGGCGAGCAGGCCGCCGAAGAGGAAGAAGCCGAAGGCGGTCGTCAGGTAGAGGTTGCCGATGACCTTGTGGTCGGTGGTCGTCGTCCACCGCACCAGGGCCCGGCCCAGGGTCCGGTTCGTCCGGGTGGGCCGGCGTGCTCCGCGCGGCTCCACGGTCGTGCTGTCCACCGCCATGCGGCGGAGGGTACCCAGTGATCGGGGGGCAGTCGCACGGCCACGCCGTCGGCGGACGGCCGTGGCCGTGCCGGTCACACGCTCAGGGCCGCCCGGACCACCGCCCCGGGCCGCCGTCGGGGGGCGGGGCGAGGATCGTCGCGGGTGCCCGGGCCCGGGGCCGTGGGCCCGGGCCGGCGGTCTCAGGTCCGTGGGCCCAGCAGGCGGATCGCGTCGGCGGCCACGGTGCCGTCCGCGTCGTCGGTCAGCTCCACCGAGGTGTCGAGACCGGCCCGCAGCCGGAACTCGCCGAGCGAGACCCACGAACCGCCTCGCGGCTCGCCGGCGCCCGCGACCCGCTGGTCGATCCGTACGGTGTCGCTGCCGTCGCCCCGGCGGACGGTGTACGGGGCGTTGCTCGCGCGGCCGGCGGCCGGGGGGTAGGACGTTTGTATCTCGTACACCCCGTCCTGCGGCACGACCGGCCGCCAGCGCACCCTCCGCTCTCCCGAACCGGCGGGCGCGGTGCGGTAGTTGCCGGACCAGAAGCCCGGGTCCGCCGTCGTCGTCGGCCAGCTGCCGCTGACGACCTCGAAACCCAGCCGGTCGTTGTCCACCACCACCTCCCGGCGTACGTCGGCGGAGCCCGGCGCCTCGGTCAGGGCGAGCGAGTCGAGGCCGAGCCGCATCCCGCCGCCCCGGCCGGCCCCCGTCACCTCGCACCGCAGGGTGTGCTGCCCGGCACGCAGCCGGGTGCTGCCGAGACGGGCCAGGTCGAAGCCGTCCGCCGACTGCGCCGTGGTGTCGAGCACGAAGGCGGGCAGTGCGGCGCGGTCCAGCGTGACGGCGGCCAGTGCGCCGTCGGCGGTGCGGTGGTGGCGCAGGAGCAGTTCGTACTCCGCGGTGCGCGGGACCCGGAAGGTGAACACCACCGCGTCGCCCACCCGTCCGGGGGTGAGGAACAGCCGCTCACCACGGCGCGCGAGGGGGTCCGCGACGGTCCGCACCTCTCCCCCGGTCACCTCGCGGTCCGCCGCGGCGAGGGCGATCACGGTCTCCCGCAGGCGCGGGCCCCGGCGCAGGCTGTCGCGGCCACGGGTGAGCCAGTCGAGCGAGAAGCGGCAGACGGCGACCCGGCGCGGGGCACTCGCCAGGTCGCCGTCGCAGCCGTAGAGCAGCACGATGGTCCCGTCGGAGAGCCGGGCGAGATCCGAGTAGAAGGAGCGGTTGGCGTTGATGACCCGGTGGTACCGGTACGAGACGCCTTCGTCGTAGCTGACCGACACCGTCATGTTGTACCGGACGGGGGAGTCGGGGCGGCTGAAGAGCACCCGTCCGGGCTCGTCGCTGCCGGGGCCGCCGGTGTAGCGCAGCAGCCCGGCGTCGACCGCGTTGAAGGAACCGGTGCCCCCGTCGAACGCCGGCCGGGACCAGGTCATGCCGTCGTCCGGGCTGACGGAGACGATGCGCTGCCCTTCCCCGCCCGCGGCGGCCCGCCCGTTGACGAGCACGGTGCCGTCGGAGCGCTGCACCATGCGCGCCTCGTTGATGGGGTACTTCACCTGGACGGGTACTTCGCCGGTCGCCCGCCAGGTGGCGCCGTGGTCGTCGCTGTAGATCGGTGCGACGCCGTAGTACCGCTCGGCCACGGTGTTGCCGACGATCACCCTGCGGTGCGCGCAGTTGAGCAGCAGCCGGCCGGAGCGCAGTTGCAGTCCGTGGCCCGGACCGGGACCGTGCAGCGCCCAGTCGTAGGGGAACCCGTCGAACAGACCCGCCAGGTTCCGTACGTCGCTCCAGGTCCGGCCGCTGTCCCGGCTGGAGATCACGTAGAGGTCGCCCGAGTCGCCCGAGCAGGTGGTGTTCTGCGGCAGTCGCTGCGAGAGCATGTAGAAGAGGAAGACCTCCCGGGTCTCCCGGTCGACGACCAGCGCCGGATTGCCCCAGGACCGGCCGTCGACGGAGGTGACCAGCGTCCGGCTGGCCTCCCAGGTCCGGCCGCCGTCGGTGCTGCGGCGCAGCAGCAGGTCGCGCGGCCCGGCGTCGCACACCTCGTGGCGGCCCTCGGTCACGGCCAGCAGGGTGTCGTCGGGCAGCGCGGCGAGCGCGTGGACGTGGTAGTTCACGAGCGGGCCCTCCGCGGAGTCCCAGAGGGTCTGCTCGTGGAAGAAGGGGCCGTGCCGGTCGGAGGCGGACCGCCGGCCGGCGGCGTGTGCCGGGGGTCCGAAGGCCGCCGGGCCGAGCGTGGCGGTCACCGAGGCGCCGAGGACGCCCAGGGCGAAGAATCTCCGGTTCACGGCGGTGCGACGGGGTCTGCTGTCGGTCATCGCGGGGCCACCCCTTTCGGGCGGTGCGGAGGAGGGGGACGGGCAGGGGATCAGGCGCGTACGAGATGTGCGTCGAGGGGCGCGAGCAGGCCGAGCAGTGCCTGCCGCTCCTCGTCGGAGCACGGTGTGAAGGGCGCCGCGGCGTGCGGCGGGCACAGTCCTCGGGCGGCCAGGACGGCCTTCACCGCGGGCACCCCGGGGCGCACGGTGTGCAGGGCCAGCACCTCGTCGATCACGTGTTGCGCGTGCCGCGCGTCGCCGTCCCGTCCCTCGCGGTGGGCCCGGAACAGTTCGACGGCCGCCCGGGGCGCCAGATTGGCCACCCCCGGCACCACACCGTCGGCCCCGAGCCGCAGCGCGTCCAGCGCCTGGCGCTCCGCTCCCTGGCTGACCCCGAAGTCCGCGCGCCGGCGGGCCGCCGCCAGGGCGTGGCCGAACAGTTCGGGATCGCCCGAGCTGTCCTTGATGCCCACCAGGTGTGCGAGCTGCGTCAGTTCGTCGAGCAGGGCGGGGGTGAGCGGGTTGCCGTACCGGGGCGCGTGGTAGGCGACGACGGGGGTACCGAGGCCGGCCAGGGCGGTGTAGTGCGCGACGATCTCCTCGGGACGGTGGTGGTAGTAGGCCGGCGGGCCGAGCACCAGCGCGTCCGGCCCGGCGCACCGGACGGCCTCCGCCCGCTCCAGTGCTTCGGCGGTGCCGGGCGCCGTGACATTGACCAGCACCGGTCCCGAGCCGGTCAGTTCGCGCCAGCGCCGGGCCACTCCGGCGGCGAACTCGCCCAGCAGCGCCGTGGGCAGCAGCGCTCCCTCGCCGTTGCTGCCGAAGAGCATGAGGCCGCGGGCGCCCGCCGCCGCCAGCGCGTCGAGCAGGGCGTGGGCGGCCGGGACCGACGGCCGTCCCGGCCGGCGCATCGGTGTGACCAGCGGGACGATCACTCCGGACAGCAGCGCGCGGCCGTCGGTTCCGCCGCCCCCGGCCGGTCCGCGCCCGCTGGTTCTCGCGTCCTGACCGCTCATCAGTACCCCCTGACCTCGGGCCAGGCCAGTTCCACCCCGGCGCGCGTGAGTTCGTCCTGGAAGGTGCTCAGCCGCTCGCCGTCCTCGTACACCTGCGCGATGTCCAGCCGGTTGTCGAGGCAGTGCGCCACCAGCGATCCGGCCGCCTCGCCGATGTTCCACTCGACGGGGTGCATCCGGTAGCAGCCGTTGGTGATGTGGGTGGTGCCGATGTTCTTGCACACCGGCAGCAGGTTGCGCACCCGTACGGGGAGCAGGGCGCCCAGCGGTATCTGGAAGGGGCTGCTGGGCACGTCGATGTAGGTGTCGCCGCCGGTGGACGGGTGCAGGTCGATCCGGTACATCCCGATGCCGACGGAGTCCGGGCAGCGCACCGCGCCGTGCCCGCCCCGCGCGGTGAGGGACACGTCCTGCTCGACGATCCGGCGCCGGGCGACGATGCGGCGTGACTCACGGATGTACGGCGCCTTGGCCAGCCCGTCGGCCGTGCCCAGCACATCGCCGCGCAGCCGCAGGCCGGGCCAGCCGGTGCCGCCGTCGGGACGTGGAGCCTCGGTCTGCAGCCAGTAGAGCATGCTCATGCTCAGCTCGCGGGCTCCTGCCCGATGCCGCTCCCGCTCCTCGTCGTCCACCCCGATCAGCGGTCCGGGCAGATAGTCGATCATGGGCCAGTTGACGACGGTCACATCGCTCAGGGCGAATCCCGGCCGGTACAGCTTCCGGGAGACCACCCGGCGGAACTCCCATAGTTCCTTGTCCCCCGGGTCCCTGCTCTGGTCGGCGACGACGGGCCCCGAATCGGCGTTCGGGGTGAAGGTGCGCGGTACGGTCCGCAGCGTCCGCGGATCGGGCGCGCTCAGGCTCAGCAGCCGGCCCGGCCACTGCGGGGGGTGGTAGGCGGCCCAGCCGTCGTAACGGGCCGGCCGGTCGACGGTGTGGTCCTCGCCGGCCCGGTGCTCGACGGCGAACACCCAGGAGAACGCCTGCATGTTGGCGGGCTGGGCCTCCTCGGGGGCGCTCGGCTCCCCGGTGTCCCGCCGCGACTCGAAGCCGGTCACGTGCTCGGTGCCGGTCAGGGGCAGCAGGTCGCCGAGTTCCGTCGCGTCCAGGACGTACGCCGCCGACACCTCGACGCGGGTGCCGTCGGGGCCCTCGACGAGCACGGACCGTACCCGGTCACCGTCGGTGGCGGCGGCGACCGGCCGGTGCCGGTACAGGATCCGCAGCCGGCCGGCGGCCACGTACGGCGCGACCATCGCCTCCAGGACCGCGGCGCCCACCCTCGGTTCATGGCACAGCGCGCTCACCCGTCCCTCGCCCGGGTTGAGGTACCGGCTCCGCCTGGCCTCGTCGGTGAGCGGGTACCAGGCGCGGTAGTAGGCGCGGATCGCCTCGCGCAGCGCGCGGTAGGCGCGGGTGGCGCCGAACTGCTCGATCCAGGCGTGCTCGTCGGGCGGCACCCCCTGGCTGGTGAGCTGGCCGCCGATCCAGTCGGTCTCCTCGGTGAGCAGGACGGACCGTCCCCGGTCGAGGGCGGCCAGCGCCGCGGCGACCCCGCCGAGGCCCCCTCCCACGACGAGGATGTCCGGGTCCGGTGACGTCGGCGCGCTCATGTGCCGCTGCCCTTCCGCGTGGTGGCGGCGCCCAGATCGAAGGGCCGGGTGCCGCCCCGGACGTCCACCGGCACGGGCGGACCGCCGCCCGGCGGGGTGACGAGCAGCCGGCCGGTGCCCTCGGCGGTCCCGGTGACGCGGTCGCCGGTCCGCAGGTAGCCGCGTACGACGACGCCCGGCTCCATGTCCAGCAGGACCCGTCCGTCGAGGTGGACGGTGAGCCGGCCGGCCGCCCGGACGTCGAGGCGGCCCTCGCCGAGCGGCAGGCTGCGCAGTTCGGCCGGCTCGCCGGGGTGGGCGAACCGCCAGCCGTCGCAGCGCGCGTCGGCCAGTTCGCCGAAGGCGAGGTAGGCCAGCAGCCCGCCCCAGGCCATCAGTCCGTCCGAACGCTTGTGCAGGCCCGTCAGGTTCTCGCCTTCGACGGCCGGATAGTTCTCCCTGACGTGGCGGTACTTCCGCCACTCGTCGAGGAAGAGCCGCAGCAGGGCCGCCACCACCGGGCGGCTCAGCTCGGTCAGCTCGTAGCGGCGCAGTCCCCGGACGGCGAGATACGCCATCGGCGCCCAGATCCGGCCGCGCCAGTACGTCGCCGCGAAGCCGGGATCGTCGCGGGCCACACTGGGCAGTGGCCGTGTGCCGCCCAGCGCTTCGGGTCGCAGCAGAGCGGTGGCCATGGCCGCCGCGCGGCCGGCGTCCGGCAACCCGCCGAGCAGCGCGTACAGCATCGTCGGCGAGACGTGCGGATCGTGGGTGCCCGCCGCCGTGAGGTTGCGGTAGCCGCCGCGCTCGTCGTCCCACAGCAGCCGGTCGGCGACCGTCCGGGCGGCGGCGGCCTCGGCGTGCAGCCGGTCGGCCGTCGCGTGTTCGCCCAGGACGCCGGCGATCCTGGCCAGGGCCTCGGCGTCGGCGATGTGCAGCGCGTTCAGGCCGACATCGGCGAGGTCCATGGTGCGGGTCACCGGGTCGTACCGGGCGTCGTCGTACATCGGCGAATCGTCCAGGCCCGACTCCCGCTTGGCCCGGTCCAGGGTCGCCGACGCCGGGTCGCCCGCGACCGGGTCGGACCCCCAGGCGAGCAGGCCGTGCGGCCCGCGGCGAGCCCGGGGCCACCAGTCGTGCCAGGCCAGCAGTGCCGGGAAGACGGCGGCGAGCAGCGCCGGGTCGCGGGTCTCGGACGACAGGCCGCCCGCCAGGTACGCCTGGTACACCGTCAGCGCGCCGACCGGCGGCTGCGAACGGTCGTCGGTGCGGCCCCTGTCGTCCGAGACCCGGTTCGGGACCATGCCGGACCCGTCCGCGTACGGCAGGATCTGCTCGAAGATGCCGCGCGCGTAGTCCCGGTCGACGGCCGAGGCGGCCAGACCGGTGAAGAAGGTGTCCCAGGCGTGCAGGGCCCAGGTGCCGTAGAAACCCTTGCGCTCGGCGCAGACGAAGTCCCGCGAGGTCGGCGTGATGACGCGGCCGAGGTCGGGGGCGTGGACGGTGTTCCAGGTGACGGCCCGGGTCAGGGCGTCGGCGGCGTCGCCGAGCCAGCCGCCGGAGCGCAGCCGGGTCCGCTCGGCCGCCGCGCGGTGGGCCGCGAGCACGGCGCCGGTGCGGGCCACCGAGCCCGGAGCACCCGTCGGCGCGATCCGCGTCTCCAGGACGGTGGGACCACCGCCGGCCGGGCCGAACGCCAGCACCGGCGCCCCCGCCGGGCCCTCGACGCGCCGGGCGGGCGAGGAGGCGGTGACCTCCCAGCGGATGCCGCCCGCGCGTACGGTGCCTGCCGGGAAGGCGCCGGCCGGGGCGGCGCCCGCCGTGCCGGGACCGTCCGCCGGCTCGTCGGCGCCTTCCAGGCCGTCGACGGACAGCACGACGCACCCTGTGCTCTCGGCACGGACGTGCAGCTCGTCACCGGGGCCCCCCGCGAAGACCAGCCGCAGCCGGTGTCCGGCCGCGCGCACGCTCACCTCGGCGTAGGAGCCGTCCACGGTGTGCGGGCCGAGCCGGTCCAGTCCGTCGCGCCAGGTGAACCCGTCCAGCACCGGACCCGCGGGACCCAGTACGCCGAACCGCACCCGCGGTCCGGACGGCAGCCGGCTCATCCCGGTGTGCGTACGGACGTCCCAGGTGTTCCAGCCGGCCGGCGCGGGAACCCCGGCGGCCCGTCCTCGGCTCGTCACGGCCCCCGTCTCCTCGTCCACCCCGCCCCTCGTCCCTTCGTCCGTCCCGTCCCTCGTGCCGGGCTCGTTCATACGACCGCCTCCCCGCCGGCGGTGCCGCCGTCCGGCACCGGGTCATCCAGGTCCAGGGCCGCGTCCAGCAGGTCCCGGGTGTACGCGTGACGCGGCCTGGTCAGCACCTCGCCGGCCGGGCCCTCCTCCACGATCACGCCCCGGCGCATCACCGCGACCCGGTCGGCGATCTGGTGCACCACCCCCAGGTCGTGCGAGATGAACAGCAGGGCGAGCCGGTGTCTGCCGCGCAGATCGGCCAGCAGCCGCAGGATCTGGGCCTGGACCGACACGTCGAGCGCCGACACCGCCTCGTCGCACACCAGCAGCCGGGGCCGGGCCGCCAGCGCCCTGGCGATGCTGACCCGCTGGCACTGGCCGCCCGACAGCTCGCCCGCGCGCCGCGACGCCACCTCGGGGCCGAGCCCCATGCCGGCGAGGAGGCGGTGCAGTGCCTCGGTGCGGTCGCCCTCGGGTGCGGTGACCGGGTGGGTGCTCCAGACCTCGGCGATGACCGAGGCGACCGTCATGCGCGGGTTGAGCGACGACCTCGGGTCCTGGAACACCATCTGCACGGCACGCTGCAGTTCGGGCGGCCGGCGCCCCACGCGGCCGACCGGCCGGCCCTCGAAGGCGATCGTCCCGGTGCCGGGCCGCAGCAGCCCGGCCACGCACCGGGCCACGGTCGTCTTGCCGGAGCCCGACTCCCCGACCAGACCGAGCGTCTCCTCCGGCGCCACCGACAGGCTCACCCCGTCCACCGCTGTCCGGCCGCGTCTTCCCCGCCCCCCGTACCGGACGCGCAGGTCGCGCACCTCGACGAGGGGGCGCTCAGCGGGCGGCGCGGACGCGCCGGGACGCTCGGGCTCACTCGCGCTCACAGCCCCAGGACCTCCTCGGCGAAGTGACAGGCGCTCCAGCGGCCCGGCGCCGTCTCCCGTACCGCCGGTGCCTCACCGCGGCACCGGTCCCGTGCCAGCGGACAGCGGGGATGGAACGCGCAGCCGGCCGGCCGGTTCGCCGGTGTCGCCGGGGCCCCCGGCAGCGGATCGGCCAGAGCGCTGCGGGTCCGGACGGCCGGCACGCCGCGCACCAGGGCGGCGGTGTACGGATGCGCGGGCCGCCGCAGTACGTCGCGGGCGGGCCCGCGCTCGCAGCTCCGTCCCGCGTACATCACGACGACCTGTTCGGCGACGTGCGACACGACCCGCAGGTCATGGCTGATCAGCAGCATCGCCAGGCCGTCCGCCGCCTGGATGCCGGCCAGCAGCGACAGGATCCGGGACTGCACGGTGACGTCGAGTGCCGTCGTCGGCTCGTCGGCCAGCAGCAGCGCGGGGTTCCCGGCCAGTGCCATGGCGATCATGGCGCGTTGGCGCAGTCCCCCGGAGAGTTCGTGCGGGTAGGCGCGCATCCGCCGCCTCGGCTCCGGCACACCGGCCCGGTCGAGGAGTTCGGCGACCCGGCGGTCCACCTCGGCACGCGGCAGCCGGTCGCGGCGCGGCACCTCGCCGACCTGACGACCGATCCGCTGGGTCGGGTTGAGCGCGGCGAGGGGGTCCTGGAAGATCATCGCGATCTCCCGGCCGCGCACCGCGCGCAGCCGTGCCGGACCGGCCGTGAGCAGGTCCTCGCCGTGCCACAGGAGCCGGCCCGCCAGGGTGGCGCCCTCGGGGGCCAGGCCCAGGACCGCCCGGGCGGTCATCGTCTTTCCGCTGCCCGACTCGCCGATCAGCCCCACCGTGGTGGCCCGCGGCACGTCGAAGGACACGCCGTCCACCACGCGCACCTTCGGGCCGCGCGGGCCCGGCAGTTCCACCACCAGGCCGTCGATCCTCAGGACGGGCCCGCCGGCCGCGGGCGCCGCCTGTCCGGCCCCGCGGCCGCGCGCGGATCGGGCGGGGGTCACGCGTCACCGGTCCGTACGGTGGCGAAGTCCGGCAGGCCGCTGGCGTCGGGGACGAACCCCTTCAGGCCGCTGTTCCAGGCGTAGGCGATGCTCACCGCCATCGGGTACATCCCGACCGCGTCGCGCCAGATGATCCGGCTCGCCCGGCCGTAGAGGTCGGTGCGCTTCTCCTGGTCGGCCGTCGCTCCCGCCGCCGCCAGCAGAGTGTCCAGCTGCTTGTTGCAGTAGCCGTTCCGGTCGGCCGCGCAGGTGTAGAGCCGGCCGAGGTTGCTGGCCGCGTCGTAGCTGGGGGTGGCCAGTTGCTGGAAGTTGATGTCCCACCTGAGCGCGAGCAGGTCCTCCGTGAAGACGGCCTGCTCCTTCTCCAGCGGTTCCACCAGTACGCCGATCCTCCGCAGGTCGGAGACGACGGCCTGGATGAAGGGCCGGAACTCGGCGTTGGCGAACTGCAGCCGCAGCTTCTTCGAGAAGTCGAAGCCGGCGGCGGTGAGGGCGGCCTTGGCGGCCGCCGGGTCGTGGGACACCGGCGGCTGGGGCACATGGCCGAGAACGACGCTCGTCACCGGGGCGTCGGCCGCCTTGCCGGTCTCGGGATAGAGCTCGCCGATGATGGTCTTGAAGTCGACCGCCTGCCAGATCGCCCGGCGCACGGCCGCGTCGTCGAGGGCGGGGACCGAGGAGTTGAACCACATGGTGAACTCGGCGCTGCTCGGCACGGTCCGCACCGTCAGGGACTCCTGCCCTTTCAGCGAGGCGAGCTGGTCGTCCGGGATGCCCCACACGACGTCCACCTCGCCCGTGCGCAGTGCGGTCATGCGGGCCGCCAGCTCGGGAATGTTCCGTACGGTGACCCGGCGGAGCGCCGGCTTGCCGCCCCGGTACCTCCCGTTGGGCACCAGGACCAGGGACCCGCTCGGGGTGAACTCGTCGACGGTGAACGGGCCCGCGCCGACGGGGTCGTTGAAGAAGGCGGTGTCGTCCTCGCCGACTCCCGACGGGATGACGTAGAAGGTGCCCAGCTTGCCGGGGACGGACGCGTCGGGCACCGGGCTGCGCAGGACCACTTCGGTGGGTGAGGTCTTGGTCATGGTGGCGCCGGGGAAGTTGCCCGCGTTGGGGCCGTTCAGGCTGACCATCCGCTGGAAGGACGCGACCACGTCGTCGGCGTCGAGCGCGGAGCCGTCGGAGAACGTGACGCCGGTGCGCAGTGTGAACGTCCAGGTGGTGACGTTCTCACTGGGTTTCCAGGAGGTGGCGAGGTCGCCCCTGAGGGTGCCGTCCGGGTCGGGTTTCACCAGCCTGGTGAAGATCTGCTGGGCGGCCAGCTGCGTCCCCGTGGAGGCGCCTTGCGCACCGTGCGGGTCCAGACTCTCGATCGGGTAGGTGCCCGCCACCGTCACGTCGCCCGCGGCGGAGCCGCCCTCGTCGTCGCCGCCGGTCGTCGTCGAGCAGGCGGCGAGGAGCGCCGCGCCCGCCGTGGCGGTGGCGGCGAGCCGGATCAGCCGGCTCCGCCGCCCGTGCTCCCATGTGCTGGTCATGTTGGTGCTCCTGTCGATCGGGGGCGATCGGGAGACGATCAAGATCAGTCGGAGTCAGCCGGAGCGGCCGCGCCCATAGCGGGCGGTGAGCTGGTCACCGAGGATGCCCACGCTGACGATGAGGAGGGACAGGGCGATACCCGGCAGGGTGGAGATCCACCAGTGCGTCTCCAGGTACTCCTTGCCGTTCGCGATGGTCTGCCCCCACGACACGCTCGACGGGGGCAGCCCGATGCCGAGGAAGCTGAGCCCCGCCTCCGCGAGCACCACCAGCGCGAACTCGAGCGTGGCGAGGGCGACCACCGGTCCCACCGTGAACGGGACGACGTGCCGGGCGAGGATGATCCGGCCCGGCACCCCCAGCACCCGCGCGGCGTCGACCCAGGGCCGTTCCCTGAGGGAGAGCGCGACACCGCGCGTGACGCGGGCGAAGGTGATCCAGCCGGTCGCCGAGAGCGCGACGACGACCAGCAGGGCACTGCGTTCGAAGGCCCCCGCGATCACGATCGCCAGCAGGATCGCGGGAAAGGCCAGCAGGATGTCGAAGACCCGGGCGAGTACGGCGTCGACGGCGCCGCGGAAGTAGCCGGCGACGGCGCCGAGGAGGACCCCGACGAGACAGGAGAGCCCGACCGTGCAGACGCCGATGAGCACCGCGGTCCTGGCGCCGTGGACGATCTGGGCCAGCAGGTCGCGGCCGAGGCCGTCCGTGCCGAGCCAGGCCGTCCCGCCGGTGGCCTTCCCGGCTCCGGGAGGCAGCAGCCGGTCCTCCAGCGACGTGCGCACCGGGTCGTAGTCGATCAGCAGCGGTCCGACGACGGCGGTCAGCAGGTAGCAGCCCACGATCAGGGCGGGGACCCGGGACAGGAGGGTGCGCCGTGCTCGCGTCGGAGCCGTCGTCAGCTTGTCGGCGACGGTGATGTCGGCCATCACGGGGCTCCCGTCCGGATGCGTGGGTCCAGCTGGGCGATGAGCAGGTCGGCCATCAGGTTGAGTACGACGACGATGCCGGCGATCAGCAGGGTGGCGCCCTGCACGACCGTGTAGTCGCGGTTGGCCACCGCGCCCACCACGAGCGAGCCGAGGCCGGGCCACGCGAACACGTTCTCGACGATCACGGCGCCGCCGACCAGCGCTCCGACCTGGACGCCCACCACGGTCACCACCGGGATCAGGGAGTTGCGCAGGGCGTGGCCGATGAGTACCTGCCGCTCGGTCAGGCCCTTGGCGCGCGCGGTCATGACGTAGCCCCCGCGCATCGTCTCCGTGAGGCTCGTCCGGGTCAGTCGGGCGATGATCGCGATGAACGGGAAGGAGAGGGTGACGGCCGGCAGCACCAGATGCTGGGGGGTACCGGTCCCGGAACTGGGCAGCAGGCCCAGGCTCAGGGCGAAGACCAGCACCAGCATGATGCCGGTCCAGAACGTGGGGAACGACTGGAGGGCGATCGTACAGGCCGAGACCATCCGGTCCAGCGGCCCGCCCGGCCGGCCGCCCGCCAGCACGCCGAGCGTGAGTCCCACGGTCACCGCGATCACCGTCGCCGTCACTGTGAGGTCGACGGTGGCGGGCAGCCGGTCGAGGACCGCGCCCATGGCGGGCCCGCCGAGCCAGTGCGACTCGCCGAAGTCGAGCCGGCAGACGTCACCGAGGTAGCCGAGGTACTGCGCGGCGAGCGGCCGGTCGAGGCCGAGCGAGGCGCGCAGGCTCGCGATCTGGCTCCGGTCGGCGTCCGGGCCGAGCAGTACCGTCGCGGGGTCACCGGGAGCGGCCCGGACGACGAGGAAGATCAGCGAGGCGGCGCCCCACATCACGAAGACCCCGATGAGCAGCCGGTGCGCGATCATGCGGATCACGGCCCGGGCCTCCCGTCGGGTGCCGGACCGATGGAGTCACCCGGTACGAAGGCGCAGGGCACCGTCAGCCGGCGCGGCTCGGGGGTGTCCTGGTCGAGCAGTTCGACGAGGACGCGTACGGCTTCCCCCGCCATCCGGGCACGCGGGAGCGAGAACCGCGTCCAGTCGCGCTCCTGGGGTGTCCACAGCGGTGGGTCGCCCAGCAGGGCCAGTGAGCAGTCCTGCGGGAAGCGGACCCGTCGTGCCGCGGTCATCACCGCCAGCGCCTCGGTGAGCCGGTCGTCCTCGGTCGGTTCGACCAGCACGGCGGTGACGCCGAGCCCGTCGGTCCATCCCTCCAGCCGCTCGGCCGTCAGGTCCGCCGGGTCGGCGAGGCACCGGATCAGCGCCTCGTCCCCGGCGATGCCGGCCTCGGCCAGTCCGCGCCGGTACCCCGCCTCCCGGTCCCTGGTGGGCTCGCCGTCCTCAAGGGCCCGCAGATACAGGATGCGCCGGTGGCCCAGGCGCGCCAGCTCCGCGACGAGTGCGGCGGTCGCCGAGACGTAGTCGGCCGCCACGTAGGAGAGTTCACCGCCGTCCACCTCGCGGCGTCCGACGAAGACGACGGGGAAGTCCTCGCGGACCAGTGCGGACAGCTCCTCGCGGCGGACGTTCCGGCCGAGCAGCACGCAGCCGTCCGCGATCTTCAGCCGGTTGGTCCCGCCGGCGTAGATCGACCGTTCGGCCCGTGCCGCACCGGAACAGAACAGCAGCAGGTCGTACCCCTGCCGTGCCGTCTCCTCCTCCACGCCCAGCAGGAACGGGTAGTAGAAGTCCCGCTGGTCGGTGGGGAACACCGACTCGAAGGTGTAGAGGCCGAGCAGCCGGTTGCGGCCGCGCTTGAGACTGCGCGCGGCGACGTTGGCCGCGTAGCCCAGTTCCTCGGCCGCGGCCAGGACGGCCCGGCGGGTCGGTTCGGCGATCTGCGCACCCGTCGCACCCCCGCTGATCACCAGTGACACGGTCGCCTGGGAGACCCCGGCACGTCGGGCGATGTCCCGCTGGGTGGAGCGTCGAGGCCGTTCGGGAGGAACCATGAACACTCCCGGCTGATGGCTAATACGTATTAGCGGATGCCGCAAGACGCTACTCGGCCCCGGAAAAAGCCGTCAAGGGTCGTGAACGGGCCTTGTACCGCCTCTTGGTGACTGATCACCAATAACCCGGGCATGACAGGATTCGCCATCCGCGTGCGCGGGCGAGCCATGGCACCGGGTGACGGTGTCCAGGACCATCGGGAGTACGGCCGTGCGAAGGAGGACTCGATGAACGTCCACATCCGTCCGCAGACCACCGGGAGCACCCTGGCGTCCCGCTTCGACCGGGACGGTTACGTCGTTCTGCCGGACGCCCTGACGCCGGACGAGGTGGCGGAGCTGCGCGCGGAGACCGTGCGGATCTGCCGCGGTGAGCGGGGCGCCGTCGAGGGGGCGCCGGCGGCGGTCAGGGGGGAGAGCGACGACGACACCGTACGGAAGTTCCTGTGCGTGCACTATCCGCACAAGCTGTCCGCGCTCATGCTCGACGCCATGCGCCATCCAGCCGTCGTGGGACCGCTGACCGAACTGATCGGTCCCGACGTCAAGTCGATGCAGTCGATGCTGTTCGTCAAGTCCGAGGGCAGGCCTGGCCAGGCGTGGCACCAGGACGAGATGTTCATCCCCACCCGGGACCGGTCGCTGACCGCCGCCTGGCTCGCCCTCGACGACGCGACCGTCGAGAACGGCTGCCTGTGGGTCCTGCCTGGTTCGCACCGGCCCGGCGTCATCTACCCCAACCGACAGCACGAAGACGCCCGTTACGACTGCACCGTCGAGTCCTACGGCTTCCCGTACGACGAGGCCGACGCGCGGCCCGTCGAGATCGCCGCGGGATCGGTGCTGCTCTTCAACGGCTATCTGTTGCACAAGTCGCTGCCCAACACCGGCCGGCACGGCTTCCGGCGCGCCCTGGTCAACCACTACATGAGCGCCTCGTCCCTCCTCCCGTGGGCGCCGCCCGACGGCGGAGTCCCCGTGGCGCAGGCCGACTTCAGGGACATCGTGCTGGTCGCGGGCCGGGACCCGTACGCCTACAAGGGCCTCACCGACGTCCGTACCCCCCGGGTGCGGCGCGACCGGTCCGGTGGTTGCGACAGGTGAGGCCGTGACAGACCGCGCCGGCCCCGTCCTGCCGCACGCGCCCGTGCTGCTGGCCCGGCTCGGTCCCGCGGTCGCCGACTACCCGCCCGGGTCGGTCTTCGGCCCCAGGGACGCGCGTTCGCACGAGTTCGTGTGGCTGCTGCACGGCAGCGCCCGCTGGGTCTGCGGTGACCGGACGGTGCCCCTGACGCCCAGCGTGCTGCTGCTCGTACGTCCCGGCATGCGCGACACCTTCCACTGGGACGCCCAGCGGCCCACCCGGCACGCCTACACACACTTCAGGCTCTCCCCCGCGGTACGCGACGACACCGGCTGGCCTGTCGTCCGGGACCTGACGGGGCGGGGCAACCCGCTGGTCTCCCTCTGCCAGTACCTGCTGACCCTCGGAGCGACCCGCCCGCCGGGCTGGGAGCGGCACGCCGAGGAGACGCTGCGGCTGCTGCTCTTCACGTTCGTGCACGGCACCGGTCCCGACGCGGGCGAGCAGCGGCTCCCCGAGCCGCTGCTCGCCATGATGGCGGCGGTCCGCGCCCACTGGTCGGACGGGGTGACCCGGCCGCTGGGCCTGCAGTGGCTGGCGCGGGCGGCCGGAGTCTCGCCGAGCACCCTGAACCGCCTCTGCCGGCGGCGGCTCGGCGTCAGCCCGGTGGCGGGGATCGAACGGCTCCGCCTCGCGAGGGCCGAGCCGCTGCTCTGGCTGAGCAACCTCTCGCTCGGGGCCGTGGCCGCCCAGTGCGGCTTCGCGGACGCGTACCACTTCTCGCGTCGCTTCCGCGCCGTCTACGGGATGTCTCCGAGCGCGTTCCGCGCCATTCCGCCCGAGTCGGCGCCCCCGCCCCCGATCGGCCACGGCGCGCTGTCCGCGCTCGGGCCTTCGGTGCCTCCCCCGCTCCCGGGCCGGTGACCGGGAGCAGGCACCTGACGGCGAGCGCGGTGACAGGTGGACCAGTACTGCCCTCCCCGACGGGCGGGGTCAGGCCTCGTGCGCCGTGGCCGCCGGGGCCGGCCGGGGGGCGGTGGGCTCGGCGGTGCGCCGGGGGCGGCGGCCCGTGGGGCCGGCGGGGCAGACGCCGAGGAGGCGGCTTCGAGCCGCCACCCCCTCGGCACAGCGAAAGCGAGGCCGCCCGAGTTGCCAGGTCAGGCGTTCATGAACTGTCCCGGCTTCAGCGCCCGGCCGCTGATCCGCACGTCGCCGATGGTGCCGTGGAACACCTGGCTGACGGCGTCGGCCCACTGGTAACCGCCCAGCAGGAACGGCAGGTCGAGGGCGGTCAGGCCGACGGCCCTGGAGGTGGGGTTGCGGCCCTCCTCGCAGCCGTTGACGTAGAGCTTGCTGATCCGGCCGTCGTTGACGACGGCGACGTGCCACCACTCCTCCTTCTGGAGCAGGTGGCTCCAGGCGGTCGTGGCGCCGTCCTGGTTGAGCGGGTAGGCGTTCCACTGCAGTTCGATGGAGCTGGACAGGCCGAGGCTGAGGACGGGCTCCTCCGCGGTGGCGGTCGGCCCGTTCTTGCCGGCCGCGGCCGCGGTGCCCGCGCGGCTGAGCATCGCCGACCAGCCGTTGCGGCCGCCGTCCCAGTCGGCGGGGACCTTGAAGAACACCTCGAAGGTGTAACCGCGTGCGAAGGTCTCGCGGTTGAGGGGGGCGCTGTCGACCGTGCGCAGATAGCTGCCGCTGACCGGGTTGCCCTGCCCGGCGAAGACCAGGCCGGCGTGGGCCGGCTGGTCGGGGTGGTGGTCGTCGGTGCGGACGAGGGCGTGCGCGGGGGTGCCGGGCACGGTACGCAGTTCCAGGTCGTTGCCGTTGCCGCTCCGGTCCTTGAACACCGTGCCGGCGGCGACGTCGGTGCCGGCGGCGCCCTCGTCGAACCGCCAGTAGGCGAGTGTGCCGGGCAGCAGCATCCGGCGGGCGGGGCGGGCCTCGCGGGGCGGTACCGGCGCGAAGCCGGAGAACCGCTCGTCGAAGTCGATCTCCATGGAGAACCGGTCGACGGCGGAGGTGAGTTCCAGCTCCTGGGCGGCGAGCGCGTTCAGCTCCCCGTCCGCCGCCAGTTCGCGGATCCACGGGGAGAAGGTCGCGATGTCGATCCGGCCGCGGTCGAGGTCGAACCGGTACGAGCGGACCATGCCGGCGCCGCCGTAGTACCGGTCCTGGTAGTTGGTGATGTGCAGGTGCACGTCGTGACCGGCGTCGTTCTTCATGACGGTGCTGCCGGGCGGCCAGTAGTGCCCGTTGAGGGTGAGGAAGATCTGGTCGTTGCCCTTGATGAGCTTGTCCCACAGCTGCTGTCCGTAGCCGGACAGGCCGGCCGTGCCGTCGTCGTAGGAGCCGACGATCTCGTGGGTGGTGACGATCACCGGGAGCGTGGGGTTGTCGGCGATGACCGAGTTGGCCCAGGCGAAGCCGGACTCCGACAGCCGCCAGTCCAGGGCGAGCAGCATCCAGTCCCGGCCGCCGGCCCGGAAGACGTGCGCGGTGTTGTAGCCGTCGGGGCTGGAGGCGTGGTGGCTGGGCCGCTTCTTGGCCCGGGCGACGCTGAAGGTGTCCAGGTACGGGGTGTCACCGCGCTGGTCGTCGTCGCTGACGTCGTGGTTGCCGGCCAGCACACCGTAGGAGGCGCCCGCGCGGTCCAGCAGGCCGAAGACCTCGGTCGCCGCGGCGTACTCCTCGGCGAGCCCGTTGTTGGTCACGTCGCCCAGGTGGGCCAGGAAGACGATGTTCTCGTCGTTGCCGCCCGCGCGGCCCTCGGGGTCCAGGACCCAGCGGAAGGACGCCTCCACCGGGGCCGGGTGGATGCGGTCCTGGTCGAACATGTACTGGGTGTCGGGCATCACGACGACGGTGAACCGGGGGCTGTCCGGGTCCGGACTCCACTTGCCCCGCGGCCCCCGGGACGTCGTGGTCCGGCCGTAGGGGTCGTCGTCCGCGCCCCGGCCGCCGTGGCCGGCGCCGGCCGCGTGCGCGGGGGCCGCCGCCAGCAGCCCGGCCGCGCCCGCGCCCGCGCCGAGCGCGCCCGCCCGCTGGAGGAAGGTGCGGCGGCTCGACGCGGCGACGCCGTCACCGTCGGGGTCCGCGGTGACGGGGCACGCGCAGTCGGATGGGTGCGCGTCGACAGGTCTGTGCATGATCACTCCCGTACTCGTCGTTCGAACGGGCGCACGCTAACGACGGCTCGGGAACGGCAGACCCGCGCACCGGAGTCCGGATACCGAACGCTGCCCCAACAGCACACAGCGATCGCCCCATTGTGCCGTTAGGTAAGCCTTGCTTTACTCAAACCCAGTCAAGTGCCGTTCCTGGGAGGAACCTCCATGCGGGTCGTCATGTTCGGCTACCAGACCTGGGGACACCGGACGCTGCAGGCCCTCCTGGACTCCGACCACGACGTGGTCACGGTCGTGACCCACCCCAGGAGCGAGCACGCCTACGAGAAGATCTGGAGCGACTCGGTCGCCGACCTGGCCGCCGCCCACGGCGTCCCCGTCGTCATCCGCGACCGGCCCGACGACGAGGAACTGGCCGGCCTCCTGGAGAAGGCGGAGCCGGACATCATCGTGGCCAACAACTGGCGCACCTGGATCCCCCCGCGCGTCTACTCCCTGCCCCGCCACGGCACCCTCAACGTCCACGACTCGCTGCTGCCGAAGTACGCCGGCTTCTCGCCCCTCATCTGGGCGCTCCTCAACGGCGAGCCGGAGGTCGGGGTCACCGCCCACATGATGAACGAGGAACTCGACGCGGGCGACATCGTCGTCCAGCGCGCCGTCCCCGTCGGGCCGGCGGACACGGCGACCGACCTGTTCCACAAGACCGTCGGCCTCATCGCCCCGGTCACCATCGGCGCGCTGGAGCGCATCGCCGCCGGGGACACCGAGTTCACCCCGCAGGACCGCTCCCAGGCGTCCTTCTTCCACAAGCGCGCCGAGGACGACATCCGGATCGACTGGAACTGGCCGGCGGAGGACCTCCACCGCCTGATCCGCGCCCAGTCCGCCCCGTATCCCGCGGCGTTCACCTTCCACAAGGGCAGGCGCCTGGAGATCCTCGCCGCCTTCGTGTCCCGGGGCCGCTACGGCGGCACCCCCGGCCGCGTCTTCTACCGGGAGGGCGACGGTGTCGTGATCGTCGCCGGAGCCGACGCCCGCAGGGGGCGCAACCACGGCCTCGCCCTCACCCGCGTACGGACCGAGGAGGGCCGCGAGTGCCCCGCGGCCGAGTACTTCACCACGATGGGCGGCTACCTCACCAGCCGGCCCTGACCGGCCTGACACACACACGCCGCGGCGTCCGTACGGCGTCCCGGTCGTCGAGCCGGAGCCGGGCCCCGGCGGGCGACGGTGCTCACGGCCGTCCGGCCGGTGAGGAGCGGAGGGCTTCCCCCTCCGCCGTCCTCGGGGCCGGCACCGGCAGCCGGGCGGCCAGCGCGGGGGCCGTGCGGCCCAGGGGCGTGGCCATGACGCCGGCGACGGTGGTGTGCCCGGCGATGTAGGCGTCGAGGCGGTGCCACGCCCAGGGCAGGCGGGTCAGGGCGGTGTGGGCGAGGCCGGGGGCCCGGGAGAACAGGCGCGTCAGCGCGCCGCCGGCGCTCATCTCGACGCCGAGGGTCTCGTCGATCCGGCGGCCGTAGTCGCGGGTGGCCGCGGCCGCCTGCTCGGCACCGGTGGCGGCGGCGAGGCGGACGGCGGCCCATGAAGTGGCCGATCAGGGCCGCCGGTTCGACGCCGTGGGCCCGCCACATCGCGGCCAGTCCCGACTGCACGGCGAAGACGACCGGCTGCACCCGGTCGAACCCGGTGACCACCTCGGGCCGGTCCAGGATCTCGCGCAGGGAGAAACCGGACTCCGCGGCCACGAGCGGTTCGAGCATGTCGACGACCCGGGTGAAGTCGGGGTCGTGGCCGAGGAGACCGCGGCACATGCCCGCCCACTGCGAGCCGTGCCCGGAGAAGACCCACACCACGCCCTTCCCGGCCTCCGGCACGGCCCGCCCGGTCGCCGTGCCCACGGCGGGCAGGGACCCCCGGGCCAGTTCCTCCAGCCGCGCCACGAGTTCCGCCCGGTCGGCGGCGACGACGGCGGCGCGCTCCCGGGCGGGCGAGCGGCGCACCGCCAGGGTGTGCGCGACATCGCCCAACGGCACCCGCGCCCCCGCACCGCGCAGCCACCGGGCCAGCCGTCCGGCCGCGGCCCGCAGCGCGCCGGGCGTGCCGGCGGAGAGCGGGAACACCCGGGAGGCCGCGCCGGAAAGAGCCGTACCGCTCACACCGCCCGGTGCCGGACGACGGGCCGTGCGCCGAGCGGCGGGGACCGTCGGCGGCGCTTCCACCACCACATGGGCGTTGGTCCCGCTGATGCCGGACGAGGAGACCGCCGCCAGCCGCGCTCCCGTCCGGACCGGCCACCGCACGGCGTCGGTCGGCACGAACAGCCGGGTCCCACAGGGGTCGATCTGCGGGTTCCAGTCGGTGAAGTGCAGACTGGCCGGCACCGTGCCGTGCCGCAGTGACGCGATGGTCTTCAGCAGGCCGGCCACGCCCGAGACGGGCTCGGTGTGCCCGATGTCGGTCTTCACCGAACCCAGTGCGCACCGGTCCCGGCCCTTGCCGTAGACGGCGGCCACCGCGGCGAACTCGATCGGGTCGCTCACGGCCGTGCCCGGCCCGTGCGCCTCCACCATGCCGACGTCCCCGGCCCCGGCCCCGGCCCGCTCCAGCGCCAGCCGGTACAGATCGATCTGCGCGGGCTCCGAGGGCGCGCTCAGCCGCGTGCCCCGCCCGTTCTGGTTGACCGCCGTGCTCCGCAGCACCGCCAGCACCCGGTCCCCGGCCCGCCGCGCGTCCGACAGGCGCTTGAGTACGACGACACCGGCGCCCTCGCCCCGGACGTACCCGTCGGCCGCCGCGTCGAAGGCGTGGCAGCGGCCGGTCGGGGAGAACACCCCCCTCCACAGCGCGGGCGCGACGACCCTCTCGGGTCCCAGGGTGAGCATCGCGGCCCCGGCGAGGGCGATGTCCGACTCGCCGGTCCGCAGGCTCTGGCAGGCGGTGTGCACGGCGACCAGCCCGGACGCGCAGGCGGCCTCGACGACGACCTGGGGCCCGCGAAGGTCCAGCATGAACCCCACCCGGCCGGGTCCGATGCTGTCGAAGCCGGTGTACATCGCGTAGGCGTCGACCTCCTCCAACGGCCGCTGCACCCGCAGCATGCAGTCCTTCTGATACATCCCGAAGAACATGCCCGTCGGCGTACCGGCCAGCCGCCGGGCCGGGATTCCGGCGTGCTCGATCCCTTCCCAGGCCACCTCCGACAGCAGCCGGTGCTCCGGGTCCACCCAGGGTCCTTCCTGCGCGTTGATGCCGAAGAACTCCGGCTCGTAGGCGCAGACGTCGTCGTCCAGGAAACAGCCGTGGCGCAGCCGGTCCGCGACCGGGGCGGGCAACCCGGCCAGCTCCGCCCGCTCCCACCGCTCCGCCGGCACCTCGCGCACCGTCTCCCGGCGTGCCAACAGCAACCGCCACAGCGAGGCGAGGGAGCGGACCTCACCGGGGAACCGGCAGGCGGCCCCGACGACCGCGACCGGCTCGTCCCCGCCGGCCCCCGGCTCCTCGACCCGGGCTCTTGCGTGCATGGGCAGTCCGTCCTTCGCCATGAGGGAACCGGGAGACGGCCGGTCCGGCACACCCTCCGCCGCGCCCGCAGACCGATCGGACGAGGTACCTCCATAGCGGCACGGGACCTGGCACGGCCCAAGGGCGTTCAGCGGACGGACGGAAGTGCGCCGGAGGAAGATCCGTGGGCCGACGCAACGAGTTCAGCCGGTCGAGTGGGCTGTTGAAGGACATTCATTCCGGTCCGGCGGTCACGGCGACAGCCGTACGCCGCACCGGTTCACCGAACCCCTCGGACCGGCCCGTGACCGGTGTCCGGACACGGCCGTCGGCGTTCACGCGTCCGACCAGCGACGAGCCCGGCCGGCAGCGGTCTGCCCGGAGCAGGATCGCAGGGTGCCACGGGGCCGGTCGCGCGAACGGAGCGTCTCACAGGAGACCGCGCGCAAGGGGCGGGCCCGGTTCGTCGCGGCCCGGCCGGGGGCCTGGTGGACCGGCCGCGCTCGGGAGCGCCGTCACCGAGCGCGGCCGGTCCATGACAGCGAGTCGGCCAATTTCCTCAGCCCGTTGCCCCCGTCCGGAACGGACCACGGGGGCGGAATTCCGCCCCGGGAACCCCGTCGCTTCAGGTTCGGTCCGCTGCGTGCCGCCCGGCGGCACGTCCCCACCGGCCGGCGTGACGCCCCACGCCCCGCCCTCCGCCGGCCCCGCGCGCGCCGCGCCCCGGCCCCCTCCGGCCGGCGAGTCCGGCCGCCGTCCCCCGGCCGACCAGCGGATGTCGCCGCCGTGGCGGCGACGGCATCCGATCGGGGCGCCGCGTCCCGGTGCCCACTGGGCGGGGCCGCCCGGCCCGCGGCCTGCCTCCATCGGCCGCGCAGCACGGTACGACCCGCTGATTCCATAGCTGGCCATCACACAACATCGAGGTTAACGCAACACCCATTGCCGTCGTATTTCTGGCCGCCGGACCGGATGGCCTAGAAGTGATCGTGACCTTGTCGAGTGGCGGACGCCCTGCCTAGCATCGGCGCCAGCCCGGGACATTCACGTCGTTTCCCGGGTTCCCGCATGGTCTTCGGAGGCATTACCGTGAACATTCTGGGCATCACGAACAACGACCTCGCCGGTGCATGTCTCGTCCGGGACGGAGAAATAGTCGCGGCGGTGAGCGAGGAACGCTTCACCCGCGTGAAGGACCACAAGACCTGGCCGGCCCGTTCCATCGAGTACGTCTTACGGGAGGCCGGCGTCACCCTGGAGGAAATCGACCGCGTGGCGTACGGCTGGTGTGCGGGATTCGACGCGGACAAGCACCTCCTCCTGTACGTCGACCGCGTCGCCGAGGAGGCCCGGGAGCGGCCCGAGGGCCTCGTCCACCTGCGCAAGCGGGTGTCCGACGAGATACGCAACGACAAGGCGAAGCGCGCCGAGTTCGACGAGTTCGTCGAGCGGAACGGGCTGCGCGGCAAGGCGGTCCTCGTGGACCACCACGAGTCCCACGGCCTCGGCGCCTTCCTCTGCTCGCCCTTCGACGAGGCGCTGGTGCTGACCTGTGACGGGCGCGGCGACTTCCAGTCCCTCACGGTGACGCACTGCTCCCCCCAGGGCGAGGAGGTCCTCCAGCGGGAGACCTCCGTCGACAGCCTCGGCTATTTCTACGGCCGTGTGACCAAACTCCTGGGATTCAAACCGAACCGCCACGAAGGAAAGATCACCGGACTGGCCGCGAACGGCGACCCGGAAAAGCTTCTCCCCCTGATGCGGAAGATGATAGACATCACCCCGGACGGGGCCATCAGGGCGCGGACCGGTAATTACTACCAGCCCTCCTACGAAGGTTATTCCGAGGAGCTTCTGGAGGAAATAGCCAAGCACGACCCGGCCGACGTCGCCGCCGCCGCGCAGGCGCACGTGGAAAACCTGCTGACCGCGGTGGTGGCCCACCACATCGGAAAGGTGCCGAGCGGGAACGTCTGCCTGGCGGGTGGTGTCTTCGCGAACGTCAAGCTGAACCAGCGCATATTCGAGACCCCCGGTGTCCGCAACATCTACGTCCTGCCGCCGATGGGCGACGGAGGACTCCCGCTGCAGGCGGCGTCGGTGGTCTCCTACCGCGAGAGCGGGCAGCGGCACAGGGTCCCGTCCATGGCGCTGGGCCCGGACGCCGCCATTTCCGAAGGACAGCTGGAGGAAATCCTCCAGGACTATCCCGGACTCCGGTTCCGCCGGGTCGACGACGGTCTCCAGGAGCTGCTGGTGCGGGCGCTGGAGAAGGAGAAGGTCATCGGCGTGCACCGCGGCCGCATGGAGTTCGGCCCCCGGGCACTGGGCCGGCGCAGCGTCATCTACCGCACCGACGACCCCTCCATGAACGACTGGCTGAACAAGCGCCTCAACCGCACCGAGTTCATGCCGTTCGCCCCCATCACCGCGGAGGAACTGGCCGCGGACTGCTACCGGGGCTGGGCGCCCGACCAGCCCTCCGCCCTCTTCATGACCATCACCTACGACTGCCACGAAAATTTCGCCAAGGCGTGCCCGGCCGTGGTGCACGTCGACAACACCGCCCGTCCGCAGATCGTGCGCCGCGGTGACGATCCCTTCCTGCACGGCCTGCTGCTGGCCTGGTACGAACGCAGCGGGCAGGCGGCGCTCGTCAACACCTCGTTCAACAAGCACGAAGAACCTATCGTGGGATCGCACCGCGACGCCCTGGACCCGCTGTCGGACGAGGTCGTCGACCTGCTGCTCATCGACGACGTGTACCTGGTGTGGAAGGACGGCGCGAACGGACTCATGGACGAGCTGACGTTCTGACGACCCGACGTCGACCGGACGCCGTGAGCGGCCGGGTGAGGAGAACAATGCGACCGGCAGCCGGCGGACCGTACGAGGTCGATGCCGTCGTCTTCGACATGGACGGGGTCCTCATCGACTCCAGACCCGTGATCGAGAACGCCTGGCGTGATGTCGCGCGGCGGCACGGCAGGACGGTGACGCACGCCGACATCGAACGGTACGTGCACGGACGGACCGGGTCCGAGACCGTCGCGCTGCTGTTCCCCGACCACTCCGACAGCGACCGGTCGGCAATCTGGGCGGA
Source organism: Streptomyces sp. NPDC016677 (assembly GCF_055562815.1). Classification (NCBI taxonomy): domain Bacteria; kingdom Bacillati; phylum Actinomycetota; class Actinomycetes; order Kitasatosporales; family Streptomycetaceae; genus Streptomyces; species Streptomyces sp. NPDC016677. The sequence continues at coordinate 124,662 of NZ_JBVHEO010000011.1, forward strand.
GGTCGACAAGGTGGAGGAGGAGGCCCTCTACCCGGCCGTGCCCGGCGCCGTCGCACTGGCGACCGGGCTGGCCGGCCGGGGCGTCCCGCTGGCACTGGCCACCAGCAGTTGGGCGCGCAAGATCGAGCACGCCCTCGGCGGGCTGGGCCTGCTCGACGTGTTCTCCCTCCAGGTCACCCGCGACGACGTCGCACGCGGGAAACCTCACCCGGACCCCTATCTGGCGGCCTGCCGGCTGTTGGGGGTCCGGGCGCACCGCGCCCTCGTCTTCGAGGACTCGGTCAGCGGGGTGCGCTCGGCCGTGGCGGCGGGCTCCGTCTGCGTCGGTATCGGCGGGGCCGAGCTGTCCGCGGCGGGCGCCGTGGCCGTGGCCCCCGACTTCACCGGCCTCGGGACCGCGAGTGCCCCCGGCGGGGAGGGACTGGTGCTCACCGGGCTCGACGCCCCGATCGTCATCGCCGCGGCCGGGGAGCGCGCCCATGGCTGAACCCGCCGCCGGGTCCCCGGCCGCGTCGGCCGCGGTTCCCGCGTCCCCCGCCGGTGCGGCAGCGCCCGAACCGCACCTGGCGAGGGCCGCGGTCGTCTCCGCGTTCTGCCTGTTCTTCGTCCTCGGCGCGCTCACCGCGTCGCTGGGGGCGTCGCTGCCGTACCTGAAGGACGAGTTCGGCTCCGGGCACGCGGTCGGACGCATCGTCTCCTTCTACAACCTCGGGGCGCTCGCGGCGACCGCCCTGATCGGACTGCTCGGCCGCAGGGCACGGCCCCGGCCGACGATCACCCTCCTTCTGGCGGTGTTCGCCGCCGCGACCACCGGCATGGCGCTCAGCCCCGACTGGGCCACCTACCTGTGCGCGGCCACCGTCGCCGGGGTCGGCTACGGCGGGATGGTACTCACCCTCAACACCGCCTTCGCCAAGGGCTTCGGCGGCAACAGCGTCGTCATGGTCAACCGCCTCAACGCCGTGTTCGGTATCGGTGCCATCCTCGGCCCCCTGGCCACCGGCCCCGTCGGCCGGACGGACATCCGCCTGCTGGCCCTGGCAGCCTGTCTGCTGGCCCTTCCCTGCGTCCTGGTGCGACGCCTGGGTGCGGTACTGGAGCAGCCGGCCCCCGCGCGGGCGGACAGCGCCCGGTTCCGGTCCGGCCGGCCGAGCGCGGTCCTGGTCCTCTTCCTGGTGACCGGTCTGCTCTACGCGGGTCTGGAGACCAGCATCGGCGCCTGGCAGTCCACCCAGTTGCAGAGAAGCGGCTGGAGCCTGGCCGCGGCGACCATGGCGGCGTCCGGCTTCTGGGCGGGCATGGCGCTGGGCCGCCTGGTGGTCCCCCACCTCACCGCACGCCTGCCGGCCGGCACCGCGATCCCGCTCTACCTCGTCAGCGCGCTGGGGGCGCTGCTGCTGGCCGCCGTGCCCCACTTCGCCGTAGCCGCCTACCCCCTGGCCGGACTCTGCCTCGCCCCGGTGCTGCCCACCGTCATCACCTGGGTCTCGGGCGTAGCCGACGTCCCCCAGCGCGCGACCTCCGTGCTCACCCTGTGCTGCATGTTCGGCAACGCCACCGTCCCGGCGGTGGTGGAGGGCCTCACGGACAGCGGGCCGGCCGCGGCGATCCCCCTCGTCCTCGCGGGGTTCTGCGCTCTGTGTCTGGTCTTCGCCCTGCTCGCCCGCCGGGCACAGCGCACGGGCCGGCCCTGACGGCGAGCCGCGCCGGCGGACGCTCTTTCGCCGGACGGCGAAGCGAGCGCGCGCCCATGCCGCCGCCCAGCGACCGCGTGGCCTTCCCGCGTCCACGCCGCCGCCGTTCCGGTAACCTCCGCGTCGCCGTCATGGGTCCGCGGGACGAGCCAGGCATCTCCCCCCTGCGTCACGGGTCCGGAGCCCCCTGCCGCTCGCCGGAGGCAGCCCCGCCTCCGCGCTCGCGGCGGGACGAATCATGGGCCGCCTCGGAGTACGCGGGCCGATGCTCCTCGGCCCGGTACTCGTGCCGGCTGTCCTCGCCGCCGGGCCGCCGCTGTTCGCCCGCCACAGCGCGCTGGTCTTCCCGCTCGTCCTGCTCGGCGCCGGCCGCGGTCTGCCGGTACCCACCACGCCAGCGGCCGACCTCACGCGTGCCCTGGCCGGCACGGCGTCAGCGGTGAGATGTCCGCATGGTGCTCCCCTCGCGTCCCGACACCCGGCAGAACGTCCGCCGGCACCCCCTTCGGCCACGTCGCCGGCCACTGGGCCGAAGGCCCACAGACGCGGTCCCCGATTCCGTCCCGCGCACGCGGCGAGGCTCGTACCGCCGGCGCGGTGTGCGCCCGCGACGGCGACCCCTTCGCGTCCGACCGCGACGGCGGCCGGGTCCTGGGCAACCGACTGCTGCGGCACTGCCGCAACGAGTTCACCTCCTGTCCCGGCTGCCGCCCGGGCTCCGCGCCGGTCCAGGGAGCCGCGCACCTCGTCCGGGACGGCGGTCGCCGCCCGGTGCACGAGGTCTCGGTCCCCCGGTCATGGCGGGGGCGCAGCCGGTGGGGAAGCCGGTGGCGTGCACCCGCCGGAGCCCGGGCCGCCGTTGACGTCGGCGCCCAGCCCGTTCACCCCGCAGGTCCGCGGCGCGTTCCGCGGACGAGCAGTGGGTGTCCGGCCAGGGCCCCGTCGGCTACGTGGGCGCCCCGCCCACGAGCCACCGCGCTTCCGGCCGGCACACGGGGCGCGCGCGAGAAGCCGAGGCGGTGGTGGCCGAATCCGAGAGAAGCGTGGCGGCCACTGACCGGCACGAGGACCCCGCGGGCAGCGACTGCTCTGGTCCCGCCCATGGACGACACCCCCTGCGCGGGACGGCCCGGTGTCCTTGAGCCCGCCTCCAGTTCTCCGGAGGCGTGGACGCGGCGCAGGGCGTGGAAACGTACTCCCCGGGACGGCTCCCACCCGCGCACACCTTCCGGCGCCGCCCCCGTCCCCGCCCTCGTCCCGGCCGGGGCCGGGTCGTCCCGGGGCAGCGTCACCGGCGCGCGCTGCTCCACGTGCTGCCGGATGGCCCGGGCCACGCCGGACGGCAGCGGCACGTCCGGACCTCGCGCCCTCGGGAAGCGCGCAGGCCTCGACGACGGTGATGATCAGTGGATCGCCATCCTCCGCTTCTCGCGTGCGTCGACAGCGTGCGGACACCGGCAGCACCGGCCGGCACGGGCAGCTCGCCGGAGCCCGGGCTTCCGTACTCGGAAGTATGGGGCGTCGTTCAGTTAGTCAATGCGGCCCACACGGAGCCGATTGTGAACGCCGGATGTGGCGCTGGTTACAGGCACTCTCCGTGTGCGAGATGTGACGCGTCGCACATTCAGGGGGTGAACGCGCGGTCTGGCCAGGGGCTTTATTCAGCGTGTAACGAGAGTGCGCACATTCGATCGTTAGCAGCGTAATTAATTCACTGGCCGTCGTCCTGTGGGCATAGGTATGGTCGCCGTCGTACCTCGCTCTGACGGAAGGGGAGCCTGTCATGGCAGCCACACAGCTCGGTTATTCGAGCACGGTCCCGCGCGCTCTGGTGCACAGAGAGGCGTTGGCGGAAGTGTTTCTGACCGACTATCAGCCACAAGGGGACGGCCTGTCGGTTGCCGCTCAGCTGCCGCGCACGCACAGTTACTACAACGATCACACCAGCAACCCCGCACTGTACGACCCCCTTGTGATCATGGAGGTGCTGCGGCAGTGCGGCATCCTTGCCTCGCACTGCCTCCTCGACGCGCCGCAGGAGTCGAGCATGGTCTTCGACGCTGCCACGCTGGACGTGCTCGACATGCGTCCGCTGCGCATCGGGGCCAGGCCCACGCACGTCACGGTCGACTTCCAGCCGGAGCAGGTGAAGCAGAGGGGCGGGCGGGCCAGCGGGGCGGTGTTCCGGGCTTCCGTCTCGGTGGACGGCGCCGTGGTCGCGCAAGGGTGCCTGGAGTGGCGGTGGATGACGCGCCGGACGTGGCAGGCCCTGCGGGAACGGGCCCGGGCATCGCTCGATCTGACGCCCCGTGCCCACCTCACCGAGTTGCGCCTGCCGACCTACCTGGTCGGCCGGGGGTCGGCGCAGAACGTCGTACTCGCCGGTGCCGAGGTCGAGGGTGACCAGGTGACCGGACACGTGGTGGTCGACAGGGACCACCCTGGCCTCTTCGATCACCCGTTGGACCACATATCGGGCGCGCTCATGTTCGAGGCGTTCCGCCAGACCGCCCTCTACGCCGCGAGCGAGGTGCACGGCCTCGCTCCACGAGGGCTGGTCGTGACCTCTGTGGCCACGGAGTTCCTGCGGGTCGGGGAGTTCGAGCTGCCGACCGACTGCAGGGCGCGGGTCGGTGCGGTCGGCACGGACGGCGTCGCGGTCACCATGGACATGGTGCAGGAGGAGCACACGATCGCCACGGCGCGTTTCGGCCTGGCGCGGTCCTGCTTCGTGGCCCCCGCGGCCGCGGCCGAGCTGGTGTCGGTGTGACGGCGGGTTCCCGGGCCGGGGCCGGCCACAGTCCCGCGCTGATGGTCTGGTTCGACTTCGGCGGGGTGCTGTCCCCGCCGTTGGACGAGCTGTTCCGGTCGTTCGAGAAGAAGACCGGTATCACCCCGGAGCAGATGCAGAACGCGATGGCCGAGGTAGGGCGTGAGCTGGGGGTCCCGGCCCTCGAACCCATCGAGCTCGGCACGATGCCCGAGGCCAGGTGGGCCGCGTTGCTCTCCGCGGCGCTGCGGCGGAAGTGGCCCGAGGTCGATCAGTCGCGGGCGGACTGGGACCACTTCGGACGGCAGTGGTTCGACGGGATCACGGTCAACGAGGGCATGGCCGCCGCGGCCCGGCGGCTGCGCCGGGAGGGCTTCCGGGTGGGCGTGCTCTCCAACAACGTGCGGGAGTGGGGGCCGTACTGGAAGAAGATCGTCGATTCCGTGGCGTTCGATGCCGTGGTCGACTCCTGCGACCACGGTGTCCGCAAGCCGCAGCCGGAGATGTACGCGCTGGCCGGGCGGACCGCGCGTGTGGCGGCGGAGGACTGCGTGCTCATCGACGACCTGGCGGAGAACTGCGCCGCCGCCGAGACGGCCGGCTGGACCACGGTCCACTTCCGCGACACCCGCCAGGCCCTTCTCGAACTGAGCGCGGTCACCGGTGTCCTGCTGTGCCGCATGCCCTGATGAGTCACGACCACATCCTTTCTCTTCTGGAGCACACATGACCACCCTCGTTCCCGAAGTGGCCGGCGTCGAAGGCATTCCGAACCTCGACCCGGTCCCCGCCTTCACTCCGCTCGCCGAGCGCAGCCGGGGTGGCGTCAGCCAGATCGTCCTGCCCAGCGGGCACACCGCCTTGCACCTCACCCGCTACGCGGACGTACACCGGGTCCTCACCGACCCCTCCTTCGGCCGCACCGCCACCAACACCGAGGACGGGCCCAGCTTCCTGCCGACGATCATGCCGAAGGAGCTGCTGCTCAACCTGGACGCGCCCCACCACGCGCGGATGAAGACGTTCGTCAACGCCGACTACAGCGCGTCCGGTGTGGAGAAGCTCAGGCCCGTCGTGCGCGAGCTGGTCCTCGACAAGGTGGAGCGCCTGCGGGCCGAGGAACGGCCGGACCTCTACGCGACGGTCCTCGACCGGCTGCCCGCCGAGGTCAACGGGCGTTTCCTCGGCATACCCGACGCCGACATCCCGTTCTACCGCCCGCTCGCGCACACGGTGCAGATCGCCTCCCACGACGACGTCCCCGGACTGGTGGAGGACTTCACCGCTCTGTACGGATACCTGACGGACCTGGTCACCGGCGCCCGGCCGCGTGCGGAGGGCGGTCTGATCGACCGCTTCGTGGCCGCGCGCGGTACCGCGGCGGAGCCCCCGCTGAGCGACGCGGAACTGGTGGGCATCCTGCTCGGTTCGGTGCTCGGCGCGGACCAGAACGTGCTGTCCGTCGCCTCCAAGATCGTGTACACGCTGCTGTGCAGGCCCGTACTGTGGCAGCGGCTGGCCGACCGCCCCGAGGACACCGGCCTGATCCTGGACGAACTGATCCGGCTGATCCCACTGGGCAACATCTCCGCCTTCCCCCGTCTGGCCACCCGCCGGGTCGAGGTCTCGGAGGGCGTCATCGAGGAGGGTGACGTGGTGTACCCGGACGCCTTCCAGGCCAACCGGGACCCGGAGGTCTTCCCCGACCCGCTGGTCGTCGACCCGGACCGGCAGGGCAAGAGGCATCTGCAGTTCGGGTACGGGATGCATCACTGCATGGGCGCGGCCCTGGCCCGGATGGAGATCACCGAGCTGCTCACCGTCCTCGCGGCGGAGCTCCCCGGCCTCGCCCTGGCGGCGGACGCGGAGACCCTGCCGTGGGACAGCGGGGTGATCCTGCGCCGCCCCACGTCGCTGCCCGTCCGCTGGTAGCACCGACCGCACGACGTCCACCGGAGCTCCCCCGTCCGCGTGTGCCCCGCTCACACGCGGACGGACCGTTTCACACGCCGAGTGCCTCCCGCGGAAGGACGTCCGCCGTCACCGGCGGTGACGGATTGTCCGCGATGAGCCTCAGCAGGCCGGGGAAGCGGTCCTCGATGTCCTGCCGGCGCAGTTGCGCGCTGCGGCTGTTTCCCCGGTCGACCTGCCGGATCAGACCGGCCTCCCGCAGGATGCGGAAGTGGTGGGTGCGGGTGGATTTGGACACCGGCAGACCGAAGGACGTGCAGGTCCGCTCGGTGTCCTCGGACTGGCGTACCAGTGTGGCCATCACGTGGTAGCGCAACGGGTCCGACAAAGCTCTGAGCACGGTGAAAAGGTCCATCTCCCCGGTGGTGGGGTGCCCTTCGGTGTCCGGCATGCCGCTGCTCCTCACAGGGTGTGCTTGCTGCGTCGTCGCATCCCCTCAAAGGTACTACTTGCATCCGACCTCTATCTCGTGCCAGCTTTAGGTACGACAGAAACCGTACCTTCGAGGCGGCGGTTCCGCGTGAGTGTTCACCGCCATCCGGCGCCCCGAAGAGACGTCCGCTCAACGAATCCGGAGCCTTCCGTGGCCTCATCGACCACCGATCCCGTGTCATCCGCGCACTCCGCCGCTCCCCCCGCCGCCGCGGACGCCCGGACGGGTGCGGCAGCACCGGGCGGCGCGGGACTGACCCTGTTCGCCGTGCTGCTCGCGGTGTTCGTCGTCCCCACCTCCATCTCCGGCACGGCCGTCGCCCTGCCGGACATCGGCGCCGACACCGGCGCCGGATCGGCCTCCCTCCAGTGGGTGGTGAACGCGTTCAACGTCGCCTTCGCCTGCTTCACCCTGGTGTGGGGAACGCTCGCCGACCTGATCGGCCGCATCCGCGCCTTCGCGCTGGGCGCAGCCGTCTTCGCCATCGCCTCGGCGGCGTGCGCGCTCGCCCCCAACATCTACGTGCTCGACGGCGCCCGGGCGCTGGCCGGCCTGGGCGGCGCCGCGATCTTCGCCTGCGGCAGCGCGATCCTGTCGTCCGCCTACGACGGCCCGGCCCGCGCCAAGGCATTCGCCCTGTTCGGTACGGTGGCCGGGGTCGGCGTGGCCCTGGGGCCGACGGTGTCCGGCCCGGCGGTCGACGCGCTGGGCTGGCGCTGGATCTTCGGACTCCAGGCCGTGGTACTGGCCGTCGTCCTGCTGTGCGTGCCGGCGATCTCGCGGCGCGTGAAGGAGCAGGCTGCCCGCACCGGACGCCTGGACGTACGCGGCGCGGTGGTCTTCGTCGTCGCCATGGCCGCCCTGACCTACGGCATCGTCCAGGGCTCCGCGTGGGGCTGGGCCTCTCCCGGCACGCTGGGCCTGCTGGTCTTCGCCCTGGTGCTGCTGGCGCTCTTCTCCGCACTCGCCAAGCGCACCGAGGCACCCCTGCTCGACGTGTCGCTGCTGCGCAACCGGCGCTTCGTCGCCTACACCCTGGTGCCGGTCGCCGCCTCCTTCGGCTTCGTCACCCAGCTCACGTACCTGCCCTCGTACCTGTCCACCGTCGCCGGGTTCAGCGCCTCCACCGCGGGCGCCACCATGCTGCTGCTCACCATCCCCGTTCTGGCGTTGCCCATGGTGGGTGCCAAGCTGGTCGAGCGGGGCGTCTCGCCCATGGCCGTCGTCTTCGCCTCGCTGGTGTGCCTCGTCGTCGGCGACCTGGCGCTGCTCCTGATCGGCCCGGACGCCTCCTTCACCGTGATGGCGCCCGCCATGCTCGTCACCGGCGCGGGCATGGGTCTGTCGGCCGGACTGGTCGACGGCCAGGCCCTGGAACTGGTCGAACCCGCCAAGGCGGGCATGGCCGCCGGCTTCATCAACACCCTGCGCCTGGGCAGCGAGGCGATCGCGGTCGCCGTCTTCGGTTCCCTCCTGGCCTCCCTGGCGGCCGACCGCTCCTCGACCGACCCGGCCGGCGGCTACGACAGCGCCTTCCACACCCTGCTGTGGGTGATGGCTGTGGTCTGCCTCGTCCTCGCCGCCCTCGTGGTCACCCTGACCCGCGGCTCGTCCCGCACGGAACAGGCCGGGTGACACCGGTGACCTCCTCCAGCTCCGAGGGCACCGCCCGGGCGGCCCGGCGCGTGCCGGTGGCCGTCGTCGGCGGCGGCCCGGTCGGCATGCTCGTCGCCGCCGAACTCGTCCGGTACGGCATTCCGGTCACGGTCGTCGAACAGAACCCCGCCACGCTCGACGTCCCCAAGGCCGGCACGCTGCACGCGCGCACCGCCCAGACGCTGAGCCGGCGCGGTTACCTGCCCGTGACCGAGCCCGCCCCGCACCTGCTCGGCGTGGAGCGCGCCCAGCCCTTCCACTTCGCCGGACTGCCCGGACTGACGATCACCGGACCCGCGGTGGAGGGCGAACCCATCGTCGGCCGGTCACAGGGCGACCTGGAACGCCTCTTCGAACGCGTCGCCCGCGAGCACGGAGCCACCGTCCTGCGCGGCCACCGCGTCGTCGCGCTGGAGCAGGACGAGGAGGAGGTCACCCTCACCCTGGAGGGCCCCGACGGCCCGTCGCACCTGCGCGCCGACCATGTCGTCGGCGCGGACGGCGCCCGCAGCCTGGTGCGCGAACAGACCGGCTTCACCTACGAGGAGCACCTGCCACGCACCCAGGCCGTGCTGGGCCTGGTCGACCTGGACGAGCCCCACGCCGCGCCGCCCGGCTGGACGGTCACCGAGCACGGCTGGACCGTCATCGGCCCGAATCCGTTCGGGCCCAGCCGGGTGGCCGCGTTCGACTTCGCCGGTCCCCGGCCCGACCGGCGCACCCCGCTGACCCTGACGGAACTCAAGGCCACCGTCTCCCGGATCGCGGGACGGGACATCCCCATGCGCAACGCCCGCTTCCTCGACCGTTTCAGCGACTACTCCCGGCTCACCCACACCTACCGCAACGGCCGGGTACTGCTGGCCGGGGACGCCGCCCACGTCCACTTCCCGGTCGGCGGCCAAGGGCTCAATCTCGGCATCCAGGACGCGGTCAACCTCGCCTGGCGCCTCGCCCACCGCCTCCAGGGATGGCCCGGCGCCGGCCTGCTCGACGACTACACCGCCGAACGCCGGCCCGCGGCCGCCCGCACCATCGACAACACCCGCGCCCAGCTGGCCCTCATGACCCCGGGCGCCGCCCACGACCCGCTGCGCGCCCTCTTCACCGACCTGCTGCGCAACCCGGCGGTCAGCAGGCAGATCGGCGACATGATCAGCGACCAGGACGTCCGGCTGCCCAGCACCCCCGGGCAGTCCCCCTGGACGGGAACCTTCCTCCCGAATCTCCCGCTGCTCGTCGACGGCGGCCGGACCGGGGCGGCGAACCTGACCCGGTCCGGCCGCATCCAGTTGCTCCTGCTGGACTCGGCCACGGCAGCCGAGCTGGAGAAGGCCGCCGCCCCCTGGCAGACGGCCGTGGACGTCGTCCACGCCGGCGCGGAGATGTCCTTGCCCTTCACCGCCCTGCTGCTGCGGCCGGACGGCTACCTCGCGTGGGCCGACGACGGTACGGCCGCCGGCAGCCCCGGGCTGGAAGCCGCCCTCGACTCGCTTCTCGGGCGGCGCGTCCCGGCCCCCTGACCCCACCGACCCGCCCACAGCAAGCCCACCCCCGGAGGTCCCACGTGGAGGGAACCCGCATCACGGCCCTCGGCCACTACCAGCCCGCCCGCGTCCTCACCAACCACGACCTGGAGCAGCTGGTCGACACGGACGACGCCTGGATCCGCAGCCGTGTGGGCATCCGCACCCGGCACATCGCGGACGACGACGAGACGGTCGACTCCATGGCCGCCCAAGCCGCCGAGAAGGCACTGGCCGGCGCCGGTGTCGCCGCCGGCGACATCGACCTGGTCCTCGTAGCCACCTGCACCGCGGAGCACCGGGCTCCCAACATGGCCGGTCGCACCGCGGCCCGGCTCGGCATTCCGCACCCCGCAGTCCTCGACATCAACACGGCCTGCTCGGGCTTCAGTCACTCCCTCGCCCTCGCCGATCAGGCCATCCGCACCGGTTCGGCCACCCGCGCCCTGGTCGTGGGATCCGAGAAGTTCTCGTCCGTCACCGACTGGACCGACCGCACCACCTGCATCCTCGTCGGCGACGGGGCGGCGGCGGCCGTGGTCGAGCCGGCCGCCACCCCGGGCATCAGCCCCGTCGTGTGGGGCTCCTTCCCCGACAAGGGGTCCGCCGTGCGGATCGAGGGCACCCCGGCCCGCTTCGCCCAGGAGGGCCAGACCGTCTTCCGCTGGGCCACGGGCGAACTGCCCGCGCTGACCCGCGCGGTCTGCGAACGGGCCGGCATCGCACCACAGGAGCTGGCCGCGGTCGTCCTGCACCAGGCCAACCTCCGCATCATCGAGCCGCTGGCGGCCCGGCTCGGAGCCGTCAACGCGGTGGTGGCGACCGATGTCACCGACTCCGGCAACACCTCCGCGGCCAGCGTTCCGCTCGCCCTGTCCAAGCTCCTGGCCGAGGGAGCCGTCACCTCCGGAGCCCCGGTCCTTCTCTTCGGCTTCGGCGGCGGACTCGCCTACGCCGGACAAGTCGTCACCGCCCCCTAAGGGGTGCCGTCCCGGCCCCGTCGGCACTCCGCGGCGCCGAACACCCGACAGGAGCAGAGGAAATGAACGGCATCGGCACCACCGGCGCGCCCCGGCCGGCAACCGTACGGCTCGGCCGCGGCGGCCCGGCCGTGGGCATCCAGGGGCTGGGCTGCATGGGCATGAGCTTCGCCTACGGGCCCACCGACATCTCCGAGGCCCGCGCCACACTGGCACACGCCCTCGACCGGGGAGTGACACTCTTCGACACCGCGGACGTGTACGGCGCCGGCGCGAACGAGGAACTGCTCGCCCCGTTCCTCGCGGCCCACCGCGACGACGTGGTCATCGCCACCAAGTTCGGCATCTCCATGGACCGCCGTGACCCCACCCGACGCACCGTCCGCGGCGACCGGACCTACGTCCGCAGCTGTATCGAAGGCAGTCTGCGCCGCCTGAACACCGACCACGTCGACCTCTACTACATGCACCGCCGCGATCCCGCCGTGCCGATCGAGGAAACCGTCGGGGCCATGGCGGAACTGGTGACCGAGGGCAAGGTGACCCACCTCGGCCTCAGCGAGGTCACCGCCGCCGAGGTGCGCGCCGCCGCGGCCGTCCACCCGATCGCCGCCATCCAGTGCGAGTGGTCACTCTTCAGCCGGGGCGTGGAGGACGGCGTCGTCCCCGCCGCCCGGGAGTCGGGGGCCGCGCTGGTGCCGTACTCCCCGCTGGGCCGGGGCTTCCTGGCCGGCCTGTTCCGCGACGCGGAAGAGGAACTGCACCCGGCAGACCTGCGGCGCATCCTGCCCCGGTACACCGGCGAGGCCGCCCGGTCGAACCAGGCGCTGCTGTCCCCCTTGCGCCACGTCGCCCGCAGGCACAGCGCGACCCTCGGACAGATCGCCCTGGCCTGGGTCCACCACCGGGCAACCGCGCACAGCCTGCCGGTCGTTCCCATACCCGGCACACGCCGGCCCCAGCGGGTGGCCGAGAACACCGCGGCCACCCGCATCACCCTCACCCCCGACGACCTGTGCCTCCTCGACCCGCTGGCGGCCCAGGTCGTCGGGGCGCGCTATCCGGAGATGACCACGCCGTCATAAGGGACGGTGTCGTCCACGACAGCCAGGTCTTGATCCCGCTCGTGCAGGACCGGGTGCGTCAAGCAGCCGCTCGGCACGACGTCCACGCGCGTCATGGCCGGCCCGCGCGGCCTCGCGATCAACCCACCGCCAGGACGGACGGTGCAGCCACTTCAGCCGGGGAACACGCCGTCGAGCGGGAGATTCCCGGCGGCCGCGAGCGGCGACAACAGGTCGAGGACGTACTTGCGCTGACCGGACTCCAGCTGCCGGCCGGTGTCAGCGGCCCGGTCGCTCGGGTGTCCGCGCCCTCGTGGTCGCTCCCCGGTTCACCGCACGGCTCGACGGACTCGACGGTCCGGGGCTGGAGACGGCGGAGCTCCGGCTTTCCGGACGCGGGACGCGGGACGCGGGCAACCGCATCCTGACGGACCCGCAGGGCGCCACAAGTGCCGCCGGCGTCTACGCGGCCGGCCACGTCGCAGGCCTCACGGAGACCGTCATCGGCGCGGCCGCCGGTGCGAAGGCGGTGGGGTTCGGCTCGGTGGAGCCGGACCTCGATGAGCGGGCGGTCGCGCTCCCGAAGAGAGCGCGCTTCCGGATCACCGCGGTGACCCGGCGTCCCTCACCCGACTCCCTCCGCCACCACCGCCAGCGCCGAGCGCAGGGTCGCGGCCAGTTCGGCGCGGGCCGTCGCCGGGTCGGCGGGGATGGCGGCGGTGTGCCAGGCGTGGTGTTCGACCGCCGCGCGCAGCGCCCCGTTGAACATCGCCGCCTGGATCGCCGGCCGCAGGTCGCCGTCGGGCAGCCCGGCCCGTTCGGCGAGGGCGCGGGCGAACGCCGGTTCGGCCTCGTCGTGCGTCTGGAGCCAGACGGCGCGCAGCCCCGGCTCGGTGCGGGTGAGCCGTACCAGCGCGCCGACGGTCGCCCGGTCCGGTCCGGCGAGCAGACGGCCGCCGGTGCCGTTCTCCGCACCGGAGCCGGAACCGACGCCGGAGTCGAAGTCGAGGGCCTCGTCGAGCGGCCGGCCGGGGCGCCAGTGGCGCAGCGCCTCCGCGATCAGCTCGACGCCGGCCATGAGCAGCGGCCGTACGCAGCTCTCCTTGCTGGGGAAGTAGCGCCAGACGGTGCGCGCGGAGACGCCGACCGCCTGTCCGATCTGCTCGCCGGTGGTGGCGGCGACGCCCTGGGTCACGAAGAGGCGCACGGCGGCGTGGGCGATCTCCAGCCGGATCTCGGCCTTGCGTTCCTCGGTCAGGGGCGGCCGTCCCGTCCGTCCGCGGCCTGCGGTCACGTGCTCCTCCGTCTTCCTGTGGCGCCGGTGGTCGCTGCTCGGGAATTCTCCCCCACGACTTTTTGTCGCTCGACGACATTAAGTCGTAGGGTGCGGGCGAGGGGTGCGACGCCCCCTGCCACGCGCGGAACAGAGGAGCAGCACATGGCCGGCGGACGCAGTGTGATCGTGACGGGGGCGGCATCGGGCATCGGGCGGGCCGCCGCGCTGGCCTTCGCCGCACAGGGCGACCGCGTGGTGGCCGCCGACCTCGACACCGAGGGCGCCGCGGCGGTCGTGCGGGAGGTGGAGCGGGCCGGCGGTACGGCGGTGGCCGTCGCCGGTGACCTGAGCGAGCAGGCGGTGGTCGACCGGGTGGCGGCCACCGCGGTGGAGCGGTTCGGCGGGGTGGACGTGCTGGTGAACAACGCCGGGATCATGGACCGCATGTCGGCGCCGGCGGACGTGAGCGACGCCGAGTGGGAGCGGGTGATCCGGGTCAACCTCACCGCCCCGTTCCTGCTCACCCGCGCCGTCCTGCCGCACATGCTGGCGGCGGGCAGGGGCGCGATCGTGAACACGGCCTCCGAGGCCGCCCTGCGCGGCAGTGCCGCCGGCGCCGCGTACACCGCCTCCAAGCACGGGGTGGTGGGGCTGACCAAGTCCCTCGCCGTGATGTACCGGGGGCAGGGCATCCGCGCCAACGCGGTCTGCCCCGGCGGCACGGCGACCGCCATCTCCATGGACGCCGACCGGAGCGCCCACGGCCCGGCGACGATAGCCCCGCACTTCGTGAACCTCGGCCGGGTGGCGCGGCCCGAGGAGCAGGCGGCGGCGATCGTGTTCCTCGCCTCGGACGCGGCGAGCAACGTCAACGGCGCGGTACTGCCCGTCGACGACGGCTGGTCGGCGGTCTGAGGCGGGGACGGCTTCCGTACGGCCACGGCCTCGCGTCGGCCACTACGACGCCGTCAGGAACCGGCGGGCCAGCCGCTGCCCCGTCCGCTCGACGGCCGACCGGTCCTCGACGGTGTCGACCCGGCTGCCCTTGAAGACGATGTACGTGACGCCGGAGGGCACTCCGCCGGCGCGCGGGTCGGGCCGGATGCCGAGTTCCTCGGCCAGGGCGTAGGACCCCTCGCCGACCACGCCCCGCGGACCGACGTCGCCGACGACCGCGTACCGCACCCGGTCCCGGTACACCACGGCCGCGACCGAGCCGCCGGTGATGCCGTGGTCGCGGTGGTCCCAGGCGGCGTCGGCCCCGGGCACGACGATGTACGGCAGGCGTTCGGCGTCCAGCGGCCGGCCGTCCGACCGCGTGAAGGCCGTGGAGGCGGTGAAGGCCGGATCGGCGGCGCGGTTGCAGCGGGCGCCGGGCCGCCCGTCGCAGTCGACGTCCAGGTCGGCCTTCCAGAACACCGCGCCGGGCGTCCCGCACACCGGGATGTCGGCCGGTCTGCCGGCGTCGCCCCGGTAGCGGCCGGGTGCTACGGGGTCGCAGTCGCGCACCTTCGCCAGCAGGCCGGCGGCGGTGACGGCGTCGTCGCCCGGTTTCTCCCGGACCTCCTCGAAGGCGGTGCGGGCATGGGCCTCGGCGCCGGGGCGGGCCGGGGGCGCGTCCGGGAGCGTCGTCGGGGCGAGCAGGGCGGCACTGGCCGCGACGAGCGTCAGCGACTGGGCGCGCGTCATGGGTCTCTCCTGGGACGTCGGCGGGAACTGACGGGTACTCAGCCCCAATGTCCGGCCGCGTCCACCGCGCGGCCACCGGAGGAGGGCCAGACGGTGCACGCCGGGTACGCCGACGCGAGACGGGCGGCCGGCGCCTGATCGGCTCCGGCCGCCCGCACGGCGCGGCACAGCGACGACAGCGGTTCGCGCCCTCGGCCCAACTTTCCCGTCGAGTCGCGGAGTTGGGCCGTCGTGGACCTCAGCATACGTAACTCTTCCGAGTGACCGCGAACTCCCACCCACTTGATGTGGCCGCGTCAGCGGGGTCATATTGGTCCGGACCATTTCCGTCGGCCCGTCCGGGAGGCAGCACCGTGCCAGCCGTGTCCGCTCCCGCCGGCCCCCGGCGCCCGCGCCCCCTCCCCCGCGTCGCCCTGCTCTGCGCCGCGTCGGCGCTGGCCGCCTCCTGCGGCTGGGGAGGCGCGGCCGGGGACGGGGACGAACCGCCGCCGGGGGCGCCGACCGGGGTCACCGCCGAGGCCGGGACCGCGACCAGCGTGCACGTGATGTGGAATACGGTCACCGGGGCCGACGGCTACGAGGTCTACCGCGGGCGGACGAAGGTGCGGGAGGTGTCCGGCTCGGAGCGCATGGTGGACGTCACCCGGCTCCGGCCGTCGACCGCCTACGCCTTCACCGTGCGGGCGCGCGACGAGGACGGGCGTACCGGGCCGCCCAGCGGGGAGGTGCGGGCGACCACGCCCGCGGCCGTCGCGGAGGACCACACGCCGCCCGCCCCGCCCTCGGACGTCCGGGGGCGGGCCGCCGGCGGCCGTGCGGTCCAGCTCTCCTGGAACACGGCGACGGACGACCGGGAGGTGGTCTCCTACGACGTCCACCAGGGCGGCACCAAGATCCACAGCGTGGGCGGGGACCAGACGGCGGCCGTGGTGACGGGGCTGCGGCCCGGCCACCGCTACGCCTTCACGGTCCGGGCCCGGGACGCGGCCGGCAACGTCTCGGCGGCCGGCGGGCCCGTCCGGATCAGCACGCCGGGCACCGACGACGGGCGGGCCACCGCCCCTGCCGGGCTGCGCGCGAGCAGCCACCGCGCCGACGGGGGGTACCACATCGACCTCAGCTGGGTGCCGCCGGTCACGGACGGCGTGGTGACCGAGTACCGGATCCAGCTCGACGGGGAGCCGGCCACCTCGCTCGTCTACGGGGGCGACGCCCCGCGCGACCGGGCGGAGCACAGCTTCTACGCGGGCCGCGAGGCCGGCGTCACGCACCGGGTACGGGTCCGGGCGAAACTGCCCGACGGGACCTGGGGCGGCTGGTCGGCGGAACGGACCGTCACCACGGGCGCCCGGAACTGACCGTACGGTACCGGCGTCGTCCGCCGATGAGCACTTCTGGACATCTCGGTGAGCTTCCCGGTGAGCAGTCGCCGACGGCAGTGTGGACGCCGCGACGGCACAGTCCGGACGGGAGCGGCGCGGTCACCTCGTCCGCCCGCACGACCGTGCCCTCGCGCACCCGGGCACCAGCCGTCCCCTCGGCCCGCGCCCGCATGCCGACGTACTCCCGGAACGCACCGGCCCCCGCCCACCGGCGGGGGCGGACGCGGTGGCGCCGACCGGGCATGAGACCAGAGGAAGACACGTGCACAGTTCGTACGCTCACCAGGCAGGCCAGGCCGACGCGGCGCTCCAGGCCGACCGGCCGCGGATCCCGGTGACGATCCACGCCCAGGACCCCCTCTCGCAGGCGGGGACGCGCAGTCAGCTGCGTGAGCTGCCGGACCTCGACATCGTCGAGTCCGCCCGGCCGGCCTCCGGCGCGGTGGCCGTGCTGGTCGTCGAGGCGCTGGACGAGGAGGCGTACGCCCAACTGCGCAAGATCCTGCGCACCGACGGCTCCCGGTCCGTCCTGGTGGTGAGCAGACTGCGCGGCCATGAACTCCTCGACGTCATCGAGTGCGGCGTCGGCGCGGTGGTGTGGCGGCACGAGGCGACGGCGAGCCGTCTGCTGGAGGCGGTCCTCGCGGCCTCGCGGGGCGACGGCCACCTCCCCGCCGACCTGCTGGGCAGGCTCCTGAACCAGGTCGGCACCCTGCACCGCGGCACCGCCTCCCGGCCGGCCGTCCCCGCCGGGCTGTCGCTGCGGGAGACCGACGTGCTGCGGCTGATCGCGGACGGGCTGGAGACGCGGGAGGTCGCCGCGAAACTGGCGTACTCGGAGCGCACCGTCAAGAGCGTCCTGCAAGGTCTTACCATGCGGCTGCATCTGCGCAACCGGACGCACGCGGTGGCGTACGCCCTGCGCGAGGGCCTCATCTGACACCGGACAGGCCCCCCTCGCCCCCGCTTCCCGCGTCCCGTTCACCGGCCGCCTCACTGTTTTTCCGCCTCGCCCGCTGCTCCGGCACACCGTCCTCGGTGTACGCCTTGGGCGGCCCGTACACGGTGGGGCGCTCGGCCGGGGAGACCGTGACGTGCCGGGCGTTGCTCCTGGCGTGCGTCTTCAGGGTGATGGCCTCGCGGTCGACGTCCTGCGCGGCGAGGAAGTCGCGGACGGTCCGGGCCCGCCGCGCCGCCGGCCTCGCCAGGGGGCACCGCACCGCCCTTGGCGTAGGCGTCCACCGTGACGGGGGTGCCGGTCTCCCTCGCGGTGGCGGCGATCTGCGCCAGGTGGTCCCGGGAGAACGGCATCAGTCGCGCGGTGTGGCCGTCGAAGAAGAGTCCCGGGACGTGGGCGACGGTGAGGATCATCGGGTTGAGCGCGGTCTTCTTGCGCGCGTCGTGCAACATCGCTCCCGGGCCGGGGCCGTACATCTTGAAGTACCACATCCCGCCCAGGGCGTTCCTGGTCTCGTTCGTGACCTCCCGGTACTGCTGCCTGGCGGCCGCGACGACCTCCTCCTGGAGCTGCCCGGCCCGTCTGCGCGGCTCGGCCAGGAGGGTGACGGAGGCGCGCTCCGCGATGAGGTCCTTCTGGGCGTCGAGGCAGTCGATGAGCCCCCGGATCCGGTCCCCGAACCGGTCGGCCAGGGCGTGGGCCAGGTCCTCCGGGGCGAACTCCTTGGCCCACAGGTTGCGGTTGCAGTTCTCCAGGGTGATGTGGTGCGTGCCGTCGAGGCTGTTCGCCACCATCGCGCCGAAGTGGTAGTCCCGGACGCGGTTGTTCTGCTTCCTCGGCAGCCTGCGCGAGTAGTCGGTCCGGTCGCCCCGGCCGTCGGGGAGGTCGGGGTCGGGGACGGTCTGGGTGGTCAGTCCCTCGCCGGCCCGGGGCCGGGCGTACTCGCTCACGCCGATCCGCTCGGCGTTCTCCCGGGTGTGGGCGGCCCCCTGGTACAGCGCGTCGCCGTACTCCCCGCCCGGCGCCGCGATCACGTCGCCCTGCGCCGTCTCGGCCGCCTCCCGCGGGGTGCGCGGGCCGTTCTCCCGGGTCATCGCGTGCGCCGGCCGGGGGGTGCCGACCTTGCCGCGCGGTCCCATGCAGGCGGCGACCGAGTCGCCGGCGGCGTCGCGGAACACCGCGTGGTCCAGCGCGCCGCCGAGCCCGCGTTCGGCGACCTCGACGCACTGGTGCTCGGTCAGCTTCAGGTACGCGTTGCGCGGGTCGGTGCCCCTCTGCCCCTCCAGCACGGGACGGACGACGACGAGCATGTCCCCCTGCGCGTTGGCCACCGCGTGGTCGCCCGTGATCAGCCGGAGCCTGCTGCCGCTCGCGGCCAGTTCGCGATCGCCCCGGTGCATGACCTCCATCTGGGCGTAGAACTCCTTGGCCTGGTGGTCCCCGTTGAGCGCGAGGGACCCGTCGCCCGACCAGTGCGGGTACGCCTCGGACAGCGGCGTGTTCGCCCGCACCCCGACCTGAGGCATACCGGTGGCGGGGTCGAGGCCGACCGTGATCGAGGGTTCGGCGGTGGCGAGGGCCGGCAGTGCGTCGGGCCTGATGCCGAGCTGGTCGGGGACGGTGGGGTGCTCGTCCGTCACGATGCGCTGAACGGCGGGAGCGGGGGCGCCGTCGCCGTGCCGCCGCTCCCCCACGGCCCGGGTCACTGCGGCGTTGCCCGCCGGCCGCTGCAGCGCCAGCAGGCCGGCGGCCCGTCCCGGCGGGTCCGCCCGCCGCGGCGCGGCTGCCCGGCCGTCGGCGGCCGTACCCGCCCGTTGTCCGCGCGTGCGCACGGCGTGTCCCCCCTCCTGAAGACTCGAATGTTCACTGTCCGGGTGTCCCGGCGGGGCCCTACCGCTCGACCGGCGCGGGCGGGAAGTCCCGCGCGGTCGACGTCCCGGGCTGGTCCTGGTCCTTGACCCGGCCGGCGTGCAGGGCCGCGAAGAGCGCGTCGTCGACCGTGCCGGTCGCTTCCAGGCCCAGGGACCGCTGGCAGGAGGCGACGCGCTGGGCGAAGAGGTCCTCGGCGACGTTGCTCGCCCGGCCGTCGGCGCTCCTGAGGTAGTGGAGGTCGGCCTCGACATAGCCCCGCAGCGCTTCCACGTCACCGGCGTCGTACTCCGAGTTGTCCGCCCACACGAGGATGCCGTTCATCCAGACGACGTCCGGGTTCTCGTCACCCGGCTGGACGGAGGACGTACTGCTGCCGAAGTGGGCCATCATCAGTGCCGTCATCGTGGACCGGCCCAGGTTGCCCGGGCCGTCCGTGGTGGCCGTGACCCCGCCGTACCGGGCGTCATTGGCCTCCTGGAAGCACGTGACCGCCGCTGTGGTCGCCTCGTCCATGACACCCGTACGCACCGTGCTCGTCAGCCGGCAGGGGTCCGACGCGTTCAGGGTGCTCAGCCGTACCTGGGCGAACTGCACGAACAGGTTGGGACCGTCCCCCGGGCGGAACGGCAGCGGTCCGGCGGCGGTCTCCCGCTGCTCGGCGTCCGACGCACCGGACCCCCCGGAGCCGCCGGACCCCGAACCCCCGGACCCCGCGCCGGAGCCGCTGTCCTCGGCGTCGCCCCCGGAGGTACCGGGCGCTTTCTCCGGGCTGACCAGGGGCGCTTGCGAACCGGGCGCGTCCGGCGAGGACCCGGGGGCGGGCGCGAGGTCCGCGGCGACCTCGTCGGTCCGCTCCGTCGCCAGGCTGCGCAGCTGCGGCTGATATCCGAACCACAGGACGGCGAAGGCGATGGCGAGCGCGGCGGTCACGCTGAGGCAGGTGGCGAGCCAGCGGGGCAGCACGCCGCGCTGCACGAACACGCCGTCGGTGTCGTGCGGTTCCGCGCCGGAGCGGTGGACGCGCAGGGTGTACGGCCGTTCCTCGCTCGCCCCGAACCACGTGATCCCCCGGGGCTTCAGCCTCACCTTCACGAAGGCCGCGCGGCCGGGTTCGATCCGCACGTTGGCGGGGCTCAGCTCGTAGTCCAGCTGGTCGCCGTTGTCGGAGCCGGTGAGCGACGCGGTCAGCGGGGTGTTGCCGAGGTTGTCGACGGCCAGCCGCGGCCGGCCGCTGAACCGGCCCTTGACCGTGTGGGGTACGAGTTCGGCCCGCAGTTCGGTGAAGGGTGTGACGGTGAGGGTGCCCTCGACGACGGTCGCCGCACCGGTCTGCTCCGTGGGGGTGACCCGGATCGCGTACGGGTGCGGGCCCGCGGCCGCGTCGGGGGTACGGGGCAGCGCGAAGGTCAGCTGCGCGGTTCCGGTGGTACCGGGGTAGAGCCGCAGCGTCCGCGGCTCCACGGCCGTCCACGGCGCGAGGTCGCCGACCGCTTCAAAACGGTACTCGTCGACGATGTCACCGGTGTTGCGCAGCCGCATCCGTACCGTCACGTCGGTACCGGGGTCGACGGTGGTGGAAGCGGGTTCGAGGGAGGTCCAAAGGCTCACGGGCCGACAGTAGGCAGCGGCCCGAACGGTGTCAGCGTCCAGGAGGGCGGGGTTGTCGCCCGTCCGCGCGGCACCGGATGCCGCGCCCGGCCGTGTCCGTTCCCGGCCGTCCGGTGCCGTCCGGTGCCGTCCGGTGCCGTCCGTGACGCCGGCCACGGCGCCGGCCGCGCGATCGGGCAGGGGCCGCCGGGCCCTTGCCGGGGCCCGGCCGCGGACGGACGCGGCACCCGCCGGGCGGGCGCGGCGGCGTTGGCCCGCCCGGCGGGGACCGCCCTTCCGGGCGCGCCCGCTGCCCCGCCGGGCGGATCGCGGGCGGCCGTCCGCGCTCCGGCACCGTACGCGCGGGCCGCGCGCGGCGGCCGTCGCGGCACGGGGGTCCGTCGCGGCACGGGCGGCCGGGAGCGCCGAGCGGCACCGGCTCGCCCCCGTGGGGCCCGGTCGTCAGCTCAGCGCGCGCAGCGCCCGCTCCCGCTCCCACAGCGCGTCGCACACCAGGTCGATGCCGAGCGTCAGATGGCGGCGGTAGGTGCTGAACGGCAGGCCCAGCCGCTGCGCGGCGCCCTGCTGGGTCCGCACGCGCTGGAAGTAGGTGGTGTACAGGGCCTGGTACGCCTTGGGGTGGCCTGCCGTCCCCTTGAGCCGCTCCACGGTCTCGGCCAGCAGCGAGCGCAGCAGGTCCGTGGGGTCGGCCTCGCTGTGGCGGGCCCGGTCGTCGAGGAGACCGGTGTGCAGCAGCGGGCTGCTCTCCAGCGCGCTCGGCTTCAGGACGCAGCGCAGCGCGTCGCGGACCGCCGCCCGGAACTCCTCGCCGCCCAGGGCGGCGGCGGGGGCGTCCGCCCGGCCGGCCGGCGGGCTCGGGTGCAGGGCGCCCGGCTGGGTGCGGTCGAACCAGATCTCCAGGGGCGTGACCCGCCAGTCGCAGCCGAAGGTGGTGAAGACCCGGTCGTTGTCCCAGGGCGTCTCGGCCACCTGCCGGTGTCCGAGGTGGTGCATCAGGCCGCTCCACAGGGCGGCGTCCGGGGAGACGATGAAGGACCACGCCAGGTTCCGGGAGCGTATCCAGTCGCGGCAGATCCGCAGCTGCATCAGGTGGCCCACCGTCGAGATGCCGCCGTAGTCGGCCGGGTAGACCATGAACCGGGACATCAGCAGGTGCTGGCCGGGGCGCAGCGGGGCGACGGCGTCCACGTGGTGCCAGGCCGCCGCCGCGACGGGGTCCTGGTCGGCGCCCTCCCCCGGCGTGGTCAGCCGGAGCCAGGCCATGAAGGCGACGAGTTCGCCGGTGCGCGCGGAACGGTAGGCCCAGAAGCCCTCGGGGTGCCGCCCGAGCCAGTGGCGCACGAGACGGGCGGAGCGTTCGCCCTCCGTGTCCGCGGTCATCCGGACGGCGGTGTCGTGGTCCTCCGGCCGCAACGGGTCCTCGTACACGTCGCCTTCGCGGGTGATGCCGGTGAAGTACGGCCCCATGGGGCCGTAGCGCTTGAGATGGGTCAGCGCCCGGATGGCGGCCATCGCCTCGTCCTCCGGCGCGTTCTGCGCGCGCTGCAGGAGGTGGTGGCCCACCACGCGGTGCATCCGCTCGTATCCCTGGGCGTCGCGCCAGCGCAGGTCGCGGTCGATCACCTCGGCCGCGGTCTCGTGCAGGAAGAGGCCCTGCCGGCCGAGCTCGGCGTACGGCAGGCCGCGCAGCCACGCGAACATGCGGGGGGCGTCTTCCTCGCCGACGACCGCGCGCAGCAGGCCCTCGGTGGTGACGAGGGTGTGGGCCGCCGTCTCCAGGGCCAGCCGCTCGTGTCCGGCGGGCAGCTCACCGACGAGCGAGGTGAGCAGGTCGGTGATGACGTCGGGGGTGGGGGACCAGTCGTCGGCCGTCGAGGACTCGGTGACGGCGACGCTCGCGGCGAGGCTGAGCGCCAGGGGGTGTCCGCCGGCGAAGGCGAACACGGCGTCCCGCAGGTCCTCCCGGACGCCGCGCCGCTCCAGCAGGGTCCTGGCGTCGTCCCGGTCGAGGGCGGCGAGCGGCAGGACCTCCAGGATGCCCTGCCAGGCGACGTCGTGCACCCAGTGCGGGGCGGGGGCGAGCCGGCTGGCCACCACGACGGCCGAGCCCGCGGGGAGGTCCGGGAGGTAGCCCTCCCGCAGCCAGTCCTCCAGTCCCTGGCAGTGCTCGAAGGCGTCGACCAGCAGGACCGCCGGCCGGCCGGCCTCCGCCGGCGTCTCCACCGTGTCGGCTTCCAGCGCGAACCCGGTCGGCGAGGGGTCGATACGGCGGCCGTCCACTCGGGTCACCCGCCGGCCGCGGGTCAGCGCCTCGTCGGCGTACCGTCTGAGCAGGGCGGACTTGCCGACTCCGCCGGGGCCGTGGACGTAGAGCACGGACGGGGCGGCGGGGTCCTCGGTCAACGCGGCCCGGAAGCGGGCGAGTTCGCGGGAGCGCCCGATGAAGGCCCGTTCACGGGCGGCGGACAGGCGGGTGGACAGCCGCGGACTTCCGGAACGCATGATCGGCAATCTAACACCCGGCCGGGTGCGGGCCCCGGCGTGCTTCTCCTGGTGAGACGCGTGCACGCGGCCGCGCGGGACGGGGTGCGCCGGCGCCCCGGCCCGTACGCGGGTGCCGGTGCCGTACCGCCGCGCGTCACCTGCCCGGATGCGCTGGGCATGCGGCGCGGGCCGCCGCCCTGTTGGCTGCCCGTGGGACGGCACGGGCCGTTGCCGATTCGGCGGTGTACGGGATGTGCCGCCGGCCGTGCTGTCGAAAGGGCAGTCCCCATGCGCATCTCCCAGCCGCTTCTCCGCCCCGGCCCGCTCGTGGCAGCCGCCGCGCTGCCCCTCGCCCTGACCGCCGGCCCGGCCGCCGCCGGCCCCGGTATCTCCGTGAGCACCACCGGGAGCACCGTCTCGGTCACCACCGCCGCCTGCGCCCAGCTCAACGGCAGCTGGGGCACGGCCTCGCTGCTGAACAGCGGCCAGTCCAGCTTCGCCCAGGGCCGCCAGGTGGCGCTCTCGGGCACCAGCGCGAGCCAGACGGCCGCGTGGTCGGGCGTCAGCCCCGGCACCTACACGGTCATCGTGATGTGCTCGAACAACAGCACCGCCGGAACCCAGACCGTCATCGTGTCCCGGACCGCCTCCCCCTCGCCGTCCAGCAGGCCGACGATCTCCGCGACGGCCTCGCCGTCCCGGGGCGTGATGGGCGGCGTCGGCGGGGCGGTCCAGGACTACGGCACGGCCACGCTGGTGGCGGGCGGCGCCCTGGTGGGTTCCGGTGTCATCGCCACGGCCTGGTTCCTGCGCCGCCGCGCGAAGCCGTACCGGTTCTGATCATCCGGTGTCACCGGCCGGATCCGGCAGCTCGGGGAAGTCGGTGAGCGCGTGCCGCAGCCACTGCGTCCAGAAGGTCTCCAGGTCGATCCCGGCCCGCAGCACCAGGTGCCGCAGCCGGTCCTCGGCGCCGTCCCTGCCCGGCGGGAAGTCGCGCCGCTCGATCTCCCGGTACTCGGCCAACTGGGCCTCGTGCAGCTCCAGATGGCGGCGCAGATCCGCTTCGATCCCCTCGGTGCCGACCACCGCCGCGGCCCGCAGCCGCAGCAGCGTCGCGTCCCGCAGCGGTCTGGGGTCCTGCGCGGCGGCGGTCCAGCGGGCCAGTTCGGCGCGGCCCGCGGGCAGCACCTCGTACGCCTTCTTCTGGCCGCGGGCCGGCCGCTCGGCGGGCAGGGCCCGGATCAGTCCCGCGTCCTCCAGCTTTCCCAGCTCGCGGTAGATCTGCTGGTGCGTCGCCGACCAGAAGTAGCCGATCGACCGGTCGAAGCGGCGCGTCAGTTCCAGTCCCGACGACGGCTTTTCGAGCAGGGCGGTGAGGATGGCGTGCGGGAGTGACATGGGCTCATCCTAGGGACGGCCGGGCGGCGTCCTACAGGCTCGCCGCCAGCTCCGTGCCCCGCGCGATCGCGCGCTTGGCGTCCAGTTCGGCGGCCACCTCGGCGCCGCCGACCAGGTGCGCGCGGCGGCCGGCGGCGACCAGCTCGTCGTAGAGGTCCCGGCGCGGTTCCTGGCCCGTGCACAGGACGACGGTGTCGACGTCGAGGACCGTGCTCTCGCCGCCGACGGTGACGTGCAGTCCGGCGTCGTCGATCCGGTCGTAGCGCGCGCCCGGGATCATGGTGACGCCGCGGTGCTTCAGTTCGGCGCGGTGGATCCAGCCGGTGGTCCTGCCGAGCCCGGCGCCCACCTTGGCCGTCCGGCGCTGGAGCAGGTGGACGGTGCGGCGGGGGGCGGGGCGCTCGGGTGCGGCCAGGCCGCCGGGGGCGCGGTACTCCATGTCGACGCCCCAGTGGCGGAAGTACGTCCGGGGGTCCTCGTGGGCCTTGTCGCCGGCGTCGGTCAGGTACGCGGCGACGTCGAAGCCGATGCCGCCGGCGCCGAGGACCGCGACGCGCTCGCCGACGGGGGCGCCGCCGTGCAGGACGTCCAGGTAGCCGAGGACGCTCGGGTGGTCGACGCCGGGGATGGCGGGGACGCGCGGGGTGACGCCGGTGGCGACGACGATCTCGTCGTAGCCGTCGAGGCCGGCGGCGGTGACGGTGGTGTTCAGGCGGACGTCGACGCCCTCGTCGTCGAGCCGGGTGCGGAAGTAGCGCAGTGTCTCGTCGAACTCCTGCTTGCCGGGGACCCGGCGGGCCACGTCGAGCTGGCCGCCGATCTGGTCGGCGGCGTCGAACAGGGTGACCCGGTGGCCGCGTTCGGCCGCGGTCACGGCGCAGGCCAGTCCGGCCGGTCCGGCGCCGACGACGGCGACGCGCTTGCGCAGCCGGGTGGGGGCGAGGACGAGTTCCGTCTCGTGGCAGGCGCGCGGGTTGACCAGACAGGAGGTGATCTTGCCGCTGAAGGTGTGGTCCAGGCAGGCCTGGTTGCAGCCGACGCAGGTGTTGATCGCCTCGGGGCGGCCGGCCGCCGCCTTGGCGACGAAGTCGGGGTCGGCGAGCATCGGGCGGGCCATGGAGACCAGGTCCGCGGTCCCGTCGGCGAGCAACTGCTCGGCCAGCTCGGGGGTGTTGATCCGGTTGGTGGTGACCAGCGGCACGGACACCTCGCCCATCAGCCGCCTGGTCACCCAGGTGTAGGCGCCGCGCGGCACGGAGGTGGCGATGGTGGGGACCCGCGCCTCGTGCCAGCCGATGCCGGTGTTGATGATGGTGGCCCCGGCGGCCTCGACGGCCCGGGCGAGGGTGATCACCTCGTCGAGGGTGGAGCCGCCGGGGACCAGGTCCAGCATGGAGAGCCGGTACACGAGGATGAAGTCCTCGCCGACCGCCTCGCGCACCCGGCGGACGATCTCCAGAGGGAAGCGGATCCGGTTCTCGCAGGAGCCGCCCCAGCGGTCGGTGCGGTGGTTGGTGCGCGCGGCGGTGAACTCGTTGATCAGGTAGCCCTCGGAGCCCATGATCTCGACCCCGTCGTAGCCGGCCGCGCGGGCGAGGCGGGCGGTGCGGACGTAGTCGTCGATCGTCCGCTCGACCTCGGCGTCGGTCAGCTCGCGGGGGACGTGGGCGCTGATCGGGGCCTGGAGCGGGCTGGGGGCGACCAGGTCGCGATGGTAGGCGTAGCGGCCGAAGTGCAGGATCTGCAGGGCGATCCGGCCGCCCTCGCGGTGCACGGCGTCGGTGACGGTCCGGTGCCGCTCCGCCTCCGCCTCGGTGGTGAGCTTGGCACCGCCCTCGTACGGGCGGCCCTCGTCGTTGGGGGCGATGCCGCCGGTGACGATCAGGCCCACTCCCCCGCGTGCCCGGGCGGCGTAGAACGCGGCCATCCGCTCGAAGCCGCGCTCGGCCTCCTCCAGGCCGACGTGCATGGAACCCATCAGGACCCGGTTGGGCAGCGTGGTGAAGCCCAGGTCGAGCGGGCTCAGCAGGTGGGGGTAGCGGCTCATCGGGCCCTCCGTGCGCGGTGACGTGCCTCTGTTGTAGAGGACGGCCGCCACTTTGTGCAACTAGTTGCACAAAGTGGCGTCGCACACAGAGGGCCCGCTGGTCAGCGGCGGTTCTCCAGCCGGACGTGCAGCTCCCGCTCCTGGTCCCCGGAGGCCGTGCACAGGTCCCGCACGGTGAACAGGGAGTCCAGGGTGGTGCGGAACCGGTCGATCGCCCAGTAACCGCCCTGCACGTCGGCGTCGACTGTGGCGTTCAGCCGGATGGGGCCGCACTCGCCCCGCAGGTCGTCGGCCACGTCGAAGGTGCCGAGCCACACGGTGGGCCGCACCTCGTGGCACTCCCGGGGGACGTCGTCCGCGCACCGGTCGGACGCGTAGCAGGCGCACAGGGTGTCGAAGACGGTCCGGGCGTCTTCCTTGCTGCATCCGCTCAGCTCCACCGAGACGGATTCCGGGTGGGTTCGCTCGGCGTCCATGGTGTTCGCTCCTCTCGGGCCGTGGCCCCCCACCCACCAAGAAAAGCACCACCCCGGGCGGAGCACTACCGCGCGCCGTCCGGGGTGGCGGGCGGTGCGGCTCAGCCGCGGGTGAAGCGGTAGGTCTTGCTGTCGGTCAGCACGCAGAAGCCCGGGGAGACGACGATCACGCGCAGGGTGCCGGTGCGGCGGTCGTAGTCGATGCCCTCCGCCTCGAAGGTGCCCGAGCAGGCGCTGCGCAGCGGCAGCTGCCGCAGGGCGGTGACCTGGCCGGTGACGTCGGCGGTGCCGCTCGGGGCGGCGGACAGGTCGATCTGGAGGAGCGGCTTGGTGATGCCGAAGAGGGTGCCGGCCGGGTCGTCGGAGGAGCAGAGCAGCCGGGTGGCGGTGACGAAGTCGCAGCCCTGGACGTCGCGCACGGGGCGGTCGAGGCGCACGGTGGCGGCCTGCGGGAGGTTCGCGGAGGGCGAGGTGGCGGGGTTGACGCCCGGGGTCGGGAAGACCAGCAGCCGGTTCATGGTGCCCCACTCGCCGGACAGCATCCACTGGCCGTCGGGGGACACCGCGGCCCAGGAGTTGTTCAGCGCCTCGCCGGAGCCGAGGGCGTGGGTGTACTCCGACCAGGTCCCGTCGGGCGCCTGCACCCGGAACATCTTGGCGGCCCCGTCGTCGCGCTGGTACGGCTCGATGTAGTGGCCGTCGTAGGAGGCGTCGGGGTCGCCGACGTGGTTCCAGCCCCGGGTGGAGAGGCCGAGCGGGATGGTGCCGATGCCGGTGTAACGGTTGGGGCTGTTCGCCGGGACCTCCACGGAGGCCAGCCCCTGGCTCTCGGTCAGCGGGTCGGCGCGGTCGGAGCCCACCTCGGTCCAGGTGTCGGCGGCGGTCGACGCGTCGGCGGAGGCGGGCGGGGCGGCGGCGAGGACGGCCGCGAGGGCGCAGGCGGCGATCCCGGAGAGGACCGCCTGACAACGTTGCCGGACGTCAAGGGGCATGGGTCGGCTCCTCGATGGGGGTGGAAGGGGCGGGAGGGACGTGTCCGGCGCACAGTGTGGCGTGACCCAGCAGGTCATGTACAGACCAGCGTCGGCCCCGCCCGCCCCTGCTCCACCCCTGCCGCGGCCTCGCCGCCCTCGCGGGAGCCGTGCGCCGCCGGGCGCATCGCGGGCGCTCTCCTCCGGTCCGCAAGGCGATGCGAGTGGACCGTCCCCGGGCTCATGACGGGGCGCCCGGGAAGGACGGCTTGATGACGCGGCTGCCGAACTTCCACTCTCCGTCCCGGCGAACGTATGCGTCCTCGTACTTGACGCGGGAGCGAACGTAGCCGCCGGCGTTCTTCACCACTTCCCCCAGGCAGAAGACGCTCCCCGCCGCGCGGTTGCTTTGATGTCCGTCACCAGGTGGTTGAACATGATGGGGATGACGTCGCGGGCACGGACGAAGAGTGAGTCGCGGAAGAAGTCGCGTATCGCCTCGCGCCCTTGGACCAGGCCGAAGCCGGTCTCGCGTTCATCGAGGACGCCGTCCTCGGCCCAGCAACCGGAGGACTCGTCCAGCCGGAAGCCGTCGAAAGCAACCGCGTGACGCGTGTTGAGGTCGTGGATGGCGGCACGATCGGCGAGCTGGTTCATGGGACAGCCTCACATGAAGAAGCGGCGCATGGGCCCATGGCCCTGGCCGGCTCGGACGAGCCGGGGAACGGTGCACACGGCCCCCAGCCCGTGTCAAGGCTCCCCGGCCATGAACCGACCAGTGGTCCGAACGGAGCTGCCTAGCGCCGCACTCCCATCACCACATGGGCGTACAGTTCCTCGGACACCGCCAGCCGGGCCGTCAGACCGGCGCGGGTGAGGACGTCGAGGGCGGCGGGGGCCTGGCGTTCGCTCGTCTCGGCCAGGAGGCAGCCGCCGGGGGCGAGCCAGTGCCCGGCGCCGTCGGCGACCCGGCGCAGCACGTCGAGCCCGTCGGCGCCGCCGTCCAGGGCGAGCGGGGGCTCATGGTCGCGGGCCTCGGCGGGCAGCAGGGGCACCTCCGCGGTGGGCACATAGGGCACGTTGGCCGTGAGGAGGTCGACGCGGCCCCGCAGCGCGGCGGGCAGCGCGTCGAACAGGTCCCCCGCGTACACCCGGCCGCCGGCCGCGGCGAGGTTGCGGCGGGCGCAGCGCACCGCGGCCGGGTCGATGTCGGCGGCGTGCACCTCGGGGGCGTCGAGGCCGGCGGCCAGGGCGGCACCGACCGCGCCCGACCCGCAGCACAGGTCGACGACGACGGAGGCGTCCGGGGCGTGCGCCAGGGCCTGGCCGACGAGGAACTCGGTGCGGCGCCGGGGGACGAAGACCCCGGGTTCCACGGCTATCCGCAGACCGTGGAACTCGGCCCAGCCGACGACGAGTTCGAGCGGCCGGCCGGTGACACGGAGGTCCACCAGGGCGCTGATCTCGTCGGGGGTGCGGGCGGCGGAGAGGATCAGCTCCGCCTCGTCCTCGGCGAAGACACAGCCCGCGGCGCGCAGCGCGGCCACGATCCCGTCACGGGAGGGAGGAAGGGCGGAGGGAGAGGACGAAGAGGGAGAAGAGGAAGAAGACGGTGAGGACATGAAGGACGAGAAGCCTTTCGGGTACCGAAGGGCGCTCTCGCGGTCACCTGCCGGGGGTGACCCGGCTGCCGGGAGATGAGAACGCCCGCGCCGACACAGCGGTGATGGGTCCCACCTCCTCGGTCACGACGGCCGGGACGGTCCGCGGCCGTCGGTCACACTACCCCACCGCCACCCCCTGCCAAGTTGTATAATGCAACCAAGTAGGCGGAGGAGGTCCCGTGACAGCACCCGACAGGCCCCAGGAGGCGGTCCCCGCCCCCGGCGCGCGCGAGGCCGAGGAGATCATCCACCGGGAACTGACGGCCTTCGCCCGGCGGGCCCGCGCCTCGGCGGGCCGTATGCATACCGAGCTGTCGCTGGTGTCGTACACCCTGCTCGGGCACCTGGAGGAGCGGGACGGCTGCCGGGCCACCGACCTGGCCGCGCACTACGCGCTGGACAAGTCCACCGTCAGCCGCCAGGTGGCCGCCCTGGAACGGACCGGTCTCGTCGAGCGGCGCCCGGACCCCGACGACGCCCGGGGGCAGGTCCTGCACCTGACGGCGGCGGGGCGGCGCATCCTGGCCCAGGTCACCGAGAGCCGCCGTACGGCGTTCCGGGAGCGTCTCGCGGACTGGCCGGAGGAGGATCTCGTACGGTTCGCCCGCTACCTGGCGCGGTACAACGCGTGGCCCGCGCCCCACGGGCGCCCCGGCCCGGACACGTAGTCCTCCGGTCCGGACCCGTACTGTGGAGGACTCCCGCACGGTTCGCACGCCGCCGCCCGGCGGCCCGAAAGGCACCACCGCATGAACATCACCCGAGGCTTCACCGGACGCCCCCGCGCCGTCCGTCCGGGGCTGCCGCCCGGCCAGTACGACGCGCGCGACGACTGGCCCGTCCTGTCCGCCGAGGTCACCCCCGACCTGTCCGCCGCCGACTGGTCCTTCCGCGTCGGCGGGCTGGTGGCCGAGCCCCGCGTCTGGAACTGGGAGCAGGCCCATGAGCTGCCCGGGGCGGCGTACGAGGGCGACATCCACTGTGTGACCGGCTGGTCGAAGTTCGGGATGCGGTTCGAGGGCGTGTCCCTGGACTCCTTCCTGGCGGCGGCCGGTCCGCTGCCGTCCGCCACGCACGCCGTGGCCTACGCGCACACCGGCTACACGGCGGGCCTGCCGCTCGCCGACCTGACCGGCGGGCGCGCCTGGATCGTCTGGTCGTCCGGCGGCCGGCCGCTCGCCCCCGAGCACGGCGGGCCGGCCCGGCTGGTCGTGCCCCACCTGTACTTCTGGAAGAGCGTGAAGTGGGTCGCGGGCCTGGAACTGCTCGACCACGAGGAGCCGGGCTTCTGGGAGGGCAACGGCTACCACGCGCGCGGCAACCCGTGGGAGGAACAGAGGTACTCCGGTGACTGAGCGGACCGTTTCCCCCGTGCCGCGCACGCGGTTCGCCGTTCCGGGGCGGATCGCCGTGGACGAGCAGGTCGCGGCCCGCTGGCAGACCGCCACGCTCACCGAGATCCGCCGGGAGACGCCGCGCGCGGCCACGTTCCGGTTCGCGGTGCCCGGCTGGGCCGGTCATCTGCCCGGCCAGCACCTGCTGCTGCGGCTCACCGCCGAGGACGGGTACACGGCCCAGCGCCACTACTCCCTGGCGTCCGCCCCGGACGGCTCCGGGCACATCGAGCTGACCCTGGACCGGGTCGCGGACGGCGAGGTCTCCGGGTGGTTCCACACGGTGGCCAGGCCCGGTGACCAGGTATCGGTGCGCGGGCCGCTGAGCGGGTTCTTCGCCTGGCCGGGCGACCGGCCCGCGCTGCTGATCGGCGCCGGCTCCGGCGTCGTACCGCTGATGTCGATGGTGCGGCACCACCGGGCGCGGAACCTGTCGGTGCCGCTGCGGCTGGTGGTGTCCGCGCGCGGCCCCGAGGACCTGCTCTACGCGCGGGAGTACGGCGCGGAGACGACGCGGGTGTTCACCCGGTCCGCGCCGCGCGGGACGCCCGTGGGCCGGCTGGCGGCCGCGCACCTGGCGCCGCTGCTGGCCGAGCGGCCGGCCGGTGGCTGGGAGGCGTACGTGTGCGGGTCCAACTCCTTCGCCGAGCACGCCTCGCGGCTGCTGGTGGCGTCCGGGCAGCCGGTCGACCGGATCCGTATCGAGCGCTTCGGCTGAGCCGGTCCCGCGGAACGCCGTCCGGGCTGTGCGGTCGCGGTGCCCGGCCGCGTTTTCCCGTGCCGCGGCTGGGCACCCTGAGCGGCGGCACGGAGCGGTCGTCCGGCGTGGCGGGCGGCACGGTGCACGGGACCGGCCGGACGGGGTACCAGAACCGTGCGGGTACTCGTACACGCGGGCGGGACGCCGAGGGACCGGCGGCCCGGGAAGCCGTACGGCCGGCCGTCCGGCCCTCCGGCCGCGGTGACGGCGAGGAGGACGAGATGCGAACCCGGGTGCGCGGCTGGCGCTGGCGGCGCAATCCGCTGCGGCGCCGGTCGGACGTGATCGAGGCGTGGACGGTCCTGGTCGTGGCCGTACTGCTGCTGGTGGGAGCGCCCGCGCTGGGGGCGGCCACGGCGTGGTGGGCGCACGGCCAGGCGCGGGCGGTCGCCGCCGAGCAGCGGGCCGAGCGCCGGCAGGTCCGCGCCGAGGTGGTCGGCACGACCCCCGAGACGCTGCCGTCGGTGCAGTCCGGCGGGCAGCACTCCTACCGGGCCACCGTGCGCTGGAGCGAGCCGGGCGAGGCACCGCGGACCACCACGGCACGGCTGCCGGCCGAGACCCGGCACGGCGAGACCGTGACCGTGTGGCTCGACGCGCGGGGCCGGAGCGTGCCGCCGCCGGCCGACGGTGCCACGGTCTGGCGGCACGCGGTCACCATGGGCGCGTGCGCCACGGCGGGCTCGGCGGCGGTGGTCCTCCTGGGGCACTGCGCGGTACGCCGGGTGGCGCTGCGGCACCGGATGGCGGAGTGGGACCGCGCCTGGGCCCGCGCCGAACCTCAGTGGTCGCACCGCGACGCCTGATCCGATCACCTTCCCCACCGAGGTCCCCCTGTCGGCACGTCGGGTTCCCACAGAATGCGATTGACCAGCGGCGATGCCTGACGACAGTCCGTCGGGAGCGGCGTCGGCCACGGCCGGTTCCGGCCAGGATCTGGCGAGTCCTCCGATCACTCACGTACGGTGTGATCATCCGGACGGTCCGGCGCCGTCCCTCACCCGAAGGCGGTTTCTCGATGGCCCTGTTCGACCTTCCGCTCGACGAACTACGCGACTACCGCAGCGCGGCGCCCGAGCCGGAGGACTTCGACGCGTTCTGGGGCAAGACGCTCCAGGAGTCGCGCGAACACGACCTGGACGCCCGCTTCGAGCCGGTCGACACGGGGCTGACCACGGTACGGACGTACGACGTGACGTTCGCCGGGTTCGGCGGCCACCCGGTGAAGGGCTGGCTGAACCTGCCGGCCGACGCCGAGGAGCCGCTGCCGCTGGTCGTCGAGTACATCGGCTACGGCGGCGGACGCGGCCTGCCGCACGAGCACCTGCTGTGGGCCGCCACCGGCCGGGCGCACTTCGTGATGGACACCCGCGGCCAGGGCAGCGGCTGGGGCGGCGGGGGCGGCACGGCCGATCCCGTCGGCGGCGCCCCCGCGTACCCGGGGTTCATGACCAAGGGCGTGGACGCGCCGGAGAACTACTACTACCGCCGGGTCTACACGGACGCGGTGCGCGCCGTCGAGGCGGCCCGCTCGCACCCGCTGACCGACGCCGCGCGCACCGTCGTCCTCGGCGCCAGCCAGGGCGGCGGCATCACCGTCGCCGTGGGCGGCCTGGTGCCGGACCTGACGGCGGTCGCGCCCGACGTGCCGTTCCTGTGCGACTTCCCGCGCGCGACCACGCTCACCGACCGGCACCCCTACCGGGAGATCGGCCTGTACCTGAAGACGCACCGGGGCCGCGCCCAGGACGTCCGGCGGACGCTGTCCTACTTCGACGGGGTGCACTTCGCGGCCCGCGGCCGGGCCCCCGCGCTGTTCTCGGCGGCGCTGGAGGACATGACCTGCCCGCCCTCGACGGTGTTCGCGGCCTTCAACGCCTGGGCCCACGAGGACAAGGACATCGAGGTCTACGAGTTCAACGACCACGAGGGCGGCGGCCCCTTCCAGCAGGCCGCCAAGGTGCGCTGGCTGAGCGGCCGGCTCTGACCGGCGTCGGACTCCGGCCGGCGTCAGGGTCTGCGGGCGGTGACCAGGCGGGCGCGCGGAGCGCCGTCGGGCCGCCGCCCGAAGCCGGGCAGGGGCCGCAGGCCGACCTGGAAACCGGCCCGGACCAGTTCCCGGCGTACGTCGTCCAGCCGGAAGGTCCGGTAGTACATGACGAACGGCGGCCGCCACACGGCGTTGCGCACCCGCATCGCCGCGTCGAAGCCGAGCAGCGCCCAGTAGGCCCGCGAGCCCGGCGGCGGCGGCGCTCCGAGCGGGAAGGCGAAGCGGCCGCCCGGCCGCAGCGCGGCGTACACCTGGTCGAAGAGTCCCGGCAGTTCCCGGGGCAGGAAGTGGCCGAACGCGCCGAAGCTCACCACGAGGTCGAACGCCTCGGTGAACGGCAGGGCGCGGGCGTCGGCGCGGACCCAGGAGACCGCCGGCCCGGCGGGGCGGACCGGCCGCCGGGCCACCTCCAGCATGCCCGCGCTGAAGTCGACGCCCGTGGCGCTCCCGCGGCACAGGCGGGCCAGGACGTCCATGCCCGCGCCGGTGCCGCAGCACAGGTCCAGGCCCGCCTCGAAGGGGCCCAGCGGCAGCAGGGCGGAGGCCACGGCGTCGAGCACCCGTCGCGGGGTGCGGTACGGGGTGTGGTCGAACTTCGGGGCCAGCAGGTCGTAGCCGTGCTCGACCGACGACAGCGCCTGGACGGCGAGTTCACGCAGGGTGGGAGCCTCGGGGCGGGACATCCGGTCAGCCTAGCGGTGCTTCGCAGGTTGTGGTACATTGTATCCAGCACACGTGCACGCCTCCCTTTCTCGTGAGGCGCCGGTGCCTTTCTCTCCCGGTTCGCCGAACCGCTCGCCCACTGCGGTCGGAGCGTCGGCTTTCCCACACACCACCTCAGCTCTCCCGAGGTGCTGTTCCCACCGTCCGCGGGCATGTCTCATGGCCCGCTCGCACGGCCCTCTCCCTCCCCCTCGCATTCCCCCGCGTCTCGTTCGCCCGCCGTCCTCGAAAGGACCGTCCCCCATGACCACCACACTCGAACACCCTCCCGTCCAGCAGGCCCCGGCCGAGACCGTCAGCGGTGTCCTCGACCTGGACGCGGGCGGCAAGGGCCACCTGCGCACCGCCGGTCTGCTGCCCACCCCCGCGGACGTGCAGCTGCCCGCCGCGCTGATCCGCCGGTACGGCCTGCGCAAGGGCGATCTCGTCGAAGGCGTACGCGGCGACCGGCGCGCCCTGACCGACGTCGTCCGGGTCGACGGCCGTACCCCGCGACCGCCTGCCGCACGCCGGCACTTCGCCGATCTGACGCCGCTCCACCCTCACCGGCGGCTGCGCCTCGAACACCCGGCGGCGGGTCTCGCCGGACGCGTCCTCGACCTGCTGGCCCCGGTCGGAAAGGGCCAGCGCGGTCTGCTCGTGGCCCCGCCGAAGACCGGAAAGACCGTACTCCTCCAGCAGATCGCGGCCGCCGTGGCCGGCAACCACCCCGAGTGCCGGCTGATGGTCCTGCTGCTCGACGAGCGGCCCGAGGAGGTCACCGACATGCGGCGCTCGGTGCGCGGCGAGGTCTACGCCTCGACCTTCGACCGGACGCCCAAGCAGCACATCGCCCTGGCCGAGCTGGTGATCGAACGGGCCAAGCGGCTCGTCGAGGCCGGTGAGGACGTCGTCGTCCTGCTCGACTCGCTCACCCGGCTGTGCCGGGCGCACAACAACGCCGCCGGTCCGGGCGGACGCACCCTCAGCGGCGGTGTCGACGCGGGCTCGCTGACCGGGCCCAAGCGCTTCTTCGGCGCCGCGCGGCAGACCGAGGAGGGCGGCTCGCTCACCATCCTCGCCACCGCGCTGGTGGAGACCGGTTCCCGGGCCGACGAGTTCTTCTTCGAGGAGCTCAAGAGCACCGGCAACATGGAACTGCGGCTGAGCCGCGAGCCGGCCTCCCGCCGTCTCTTCCCGGCCGTGGACATCGACGGCTCGGGCACCCGGCGGGAGGAACTGCTGCTGTCCCCGGCCGAGTTGACGGCCGTGGCCGGGCTGCGGCGGGCGCTGCGCTCGCGGGACGGGCACGGCGGCCTGGAGACGCTCGTCGAGCGCATGCGCGAGACGCCGGACAACGCCACCTTCCTGCGGCGCGTCCAGCCGACGCTGCCCGCCACCGGCTGACGGTCCGTCCCCTCCCCCCCACCGCCGCCCGCGCGGCCCGTGCGGCCCGTGCGGCATCCGGGTGCCAGTCCCCGGCCACTCGGCCCTGGCGGGGTGGCGCCAGGCCGACCCATTCCTACGTTTGCGGTATGACTATCGGATTCTCATCCCGGCTGGCCCTGTCCGGATGCGCACTCTGCGCGTTGGGGCTGCTGGCCCTGGCGCCCGCCGCGGCGGCGGTCCGCACCCGGCCGCCGGACCCCGGCCCGGCCGCCGGACCCCGGGCGCCGGCACCGCAGCCCGGCCTGCTGTACCACTC
The DNA here is from genome assembly GCF_055562815.1 of Streptomyces sp. NPDC016677. NCBI lineage: Bacteria > Bacillati > Actinomycetota > Actinomycetes > Kitasatosporales > Streptomycetaceae > Streptomyces > Streptomyces sp. NPDC016677. The sequence continues at coordinate 161,192 of NZ_JBVHEO010000011.1, forward strand.
CGGCACCCAGGTCCGCCCGCGCCCCGGGGCGCCGGGGCTCCCCGATGTCTCCGCCCTGTCCTGGGTGGTGGCCGACGCCGGCAGCGGCGAGGTGCTGGCCGCCCACGACGCGCACCGCAGGCTGCCGCCCGCCTCCACCCTGAAGACGCTGTTCGCCCTCACGGTGCTGCCCGTGCTGCCGGGCGGCATCCGCCATGAGGTGCGTCCCGGGGAACTGGCCCGGGTCGGCCCGGGCAGCAGCCTGGTCGGGGTCGCCGAAGGGCGTACCTACCGGGTCGCCGACCTGTGGAACGGGGTGTTCCTCAACTCCGGCAACGACGCCGTGCACGTACTGGCCGCGCTCAGCGGCGGCTGGGGCGAGGCGGCCGCCCGGATGGAGGCCAAGGCCCGCGCGCTGGGCGCCCGCGACACGGAGGTGCGCTCGCCCGACGGCTATGACGCGCCGGGCCAGGTCTCGTCCGCCTACGACCTGACGCTGTTCGGCCGGGCGGGGCTGCGCAACCCGGAGTTCGCCCGGTACTGCGCCCGGGCCGCGGCCCTCTTCCCGGGCGGCGGCGGGGACGTGTACCCGATCGAGAACACCAACCGGCTGCTGACCGGCGCGGACGGGGTCGCCGCCTACCCGGGGCTGGTCGGCGTCAAGAACGGCTACACCAGCGGCGCCGGACACACCCTCGTCGCCGCCGCCCGGCGGGACGGACGGACCCTGCTGGTGACGGTGATGAACCCTCAGGAAGGCGGCGCCTTCACCGTGTACGAGGAGGCGCGCTCGCTGCTGGACTGGGGGTTCGCGTCGGCCGGGCGGGTCGATCCGGTGGGCTCGCTGGACACCCCCCGCGCGCGGTCGCGGCCGGGACCTGAGCCGTCGGCCGAACCGGTCGCGGTGTCGGCTTCGGCCGAGGACGGGCCGGGCTGGGCGGAGACCGGGGCGGTCACGGCCGCGGCCGGGTTCGGCGCGGGCGCGGTGGCGCTGGTGCTGCGGCGGGTGCCGGACCGTCCGGACGAGGAGTGACCGGCCGGCAGCGCCAGCAGCAGGCCGAGGGTGATCCAGACGTAGGCGTTGCCGCCGAGGAAGCCGGCCACGCCCGAGGCGTCGTCGGTCCACAGCCACACCACGCTGGTGCACAGCACCGCGTACAGGGCGCCCGCGACGCGCGGGTGCCCGGTGCGCAGCAGCACCGCGAAGGACGGCAGCAGCCACACCAGATGGTGCACCCAGGTGACCGGGCTGACCAGGCACGCGGCCAGTCCGGTCAGGGCGAAGGCCGCCGTCCAGTCCGCCGCGGCCAGGGCCCGGCGGGTCCGCCGGGCCCACACGCCGAGGACCAGCAGCACCGCCGCCGCCCACACCGCCCGGTCCGGTTCGCCGAGTCTGGCCAGCATCCCCTGGAGGGACTGGTTGGAGACGTAGTCGAGGCGGCCGACGCGGGTGGTGTCCCACATCGCGTGGGTCCAGTAGAAGCGGGAGGCGTCCGGCACCGCCCAGGCGGCCAGCGCGGTCGCCCCGGCGGCCACGGCCGTCGCGACACCGGCCGCCCGCCACCGCCGGGCGAGCAGCAGCAGGCCGATGAAGAGCGCGGGGGTGAGCTTGACGGCCGCGGCGAGGCCGATGCCGACCCCCGCCCATCGGCCGCGCCCGGTGGCCAGCAGCCGTCCGTCGGCGAGCACGAGGGCCAGCAGGATCAGGTTGACCTGGCCGAAGCTGACGGTGTCGCGCAGCGGTTCGAACAGGGCGAGCAGGCAGACGGCCAGGGCCCAGCCGTAGAGGCCCGGCCGTCGCCGGGCGCCGTCCGCCAGGATGCGCAGCACCGCCGTGAGGGCGATCAGGTCCAGCAGCAGACAGACGACGACCGCGGCGGACAGGCCGAGCAGCGCCATCGGCAGCATGGCGAGGGCCGCGAACGGCGGGTAGGTGAAGCCGTACGCCGTGCCGGGCACCCGGTAGTCGTAGATCCGGCCGCCCTGGTGGATCCAGCTGTCCACGGTGCCGTGGTAGACGCGCAGGTCGAACCAGTCGCGCAGCAGCGGCACCGTCGCGGTGAAGACGGTCACGGCGGCGGCCAGGGCCAGGACCAGGGCGAGCCGGCCGCGGTCGGTGGACGGCTGCCTCATCCGACCGGGTCCAGCGCCGGGGCCGGCCGGGCCTGCCGGAACTGGTGGGCCTGCCACAGCACGACCGCGGCGAGGACGCCGCCGCAGACGGCCAGGGCCAGCCGGCCCGCGTCCGCCGCGCCGCCGCCGGGCAGGGTGGCCAGGGCCAGCACCCCGGCCACGGCCGCCGCGCGGTGCCGTACGGGGGCGGGCGCGGCGGCGGCGATCAGGTAGAGGCCCCACAGGGCGTACCAGGGGCGGATCGCCGGGCCGAGGGCGGCGACGACGGCGAGGCTGAGACCGACGGCGTACACCGGGCGGTGCCGCAGCCGGAGCCAGACCAGGAGGACGGCGACGGCGGCGCACGCCAGGCCGAGGGTGTGCCAGGCGGGGACGGCCAGGTGCGCGAGGCCGCTGCCGACGCCCTCCAGGAGGTCGCGGGTGGCGCTGCCGAGGAGGGTTGTCAGGGCCCAGTTGCCGGTCGAGACGGGGGTGTCGAGGGCGGCGGTCCAGCCGTATCCGGTGCCGGTCACGGCGGTGGCGGCGACGGTGGTGGCCGCGGCCGTGAAGGCGGTCGTCAGCAGGGCGCGCGCCGGGCGGCGGCCCGCGCGGATCTGGAGGGCGACGACGGCGGCGAGCCCCAGCGCGGCGGGCGCCTTGACCAGGGCGGCCAGGGTGACCAGCGCGGCCCCGGCGGCGGGCCACCGGCCCAGCGCGGCGACCAGGCCGGCGCCGAGCAGCCCGAGCATGACGGCGTCGTTGTGGGCGCCGGCCACCAGGTGGAGCAGGACCAGCGGGTTGAGCGCGCCGAGCCACAGCGCGGCGGCCGGGTCGGCGCCGCTGTGCCGGGCGAGCCGGGCCAGGGCGAGCGCCATCAGCGCGACGCCGGTCAGCGCGACCAGCCGCATCCCGGCGACGCCCGCCGCGAGTTCGCCGCGGGTCAGGCCGGACAGGAGGGCGCAGACGCCGATGAACACCGGCCCGTACGGGGCGCTGGTGTGCTGCCACAGCGGCGCGACCTCGTCGGCGAGCGGTCCGCCGAGGTGGGCCGGGCCGTGGGTGTACACGTCGATGCCCGCGTCGGCCATGGCGCCCTGCGCGAGATAGCTGTAGACGTCCCGGCTGAACAGCGGCGGGGCGAGCAGCAGCGGCGCCGACCAGAGCGCCAGGACCAGCAGCAGGGCGCGCGGCGCCGGCGGCTCGGGGCCGCTCACCAGACGTCCGAGCAGGGCCCAGGCCGCGATCAGCAGGACGATGCCGAAGTAGACGGCGACCAGGCCGAGGGCGGCACCGCCGGAGGCGGGGGCGAGCAGCTCCCGCACCGGCAGGGCACCGGCCGTCTCACCGCCCGTCGCGAGGGCGGCGGTACCTGCCAGGCCGAGCAACCGGCAGCGGCGGAGGTCGGCGGAGAGGACGACGGGCAGCACGCGGGCAGCATGTCGGCGCCGGGTGGCCGGGAAGCGACGTACCGCCCTCCCCTCGGCGGACTGCGTGTGACCGCCGGGTGATCCCGGGCCGGCCCCGGTGGCTGTGGCGCCGCCGATGGTGGGGTCAGCCCCACCCCGGCCCGGGGGTGAGCACCTTCGGGGCTCGGGGGCCAACATCATTCTGCTGCCGGGTGGCCGTTCACATACTGAAGTACATGGTCGATCCGACGGCGCCCACGACGGTGCGCACAGACAACACGTCCATACGCCGGCCCGCGCGGGACCGGGAACGGGGCAGTGATTTCGCCGAACTCTCCCGCCGTGTCACCGAAGCGGGACTGCTGCGGCGGCGCCCGCTGTACTACACGGTGCGTTTCGGCGCGGTGGGAGCCGCGCTCGCGGGGAGCGTGGCGGCGTTCCTGGCGCTGGGTGACAGCTGGGGGCAGGTGGGCATCGCCGTCGTCCTGGCCGTCGTCTTCGGCCAGCTCGGACTGGCCGCCCACGACCTCGCCCACCGCCAGGTGTTCTCCCGCCGGCGCCCCAGCGAGATCGGCGGTCTGCTCACCGCCGACCTGCTGCTCGGCATGAGTTACGGCTGGTGGATGAACAAGCACACGCGCCATCACGCCAACCCGAACCACGAGGAGAAGGACCCGGACGTCTCCCCCGACATCCTGGTCTGGAGCCGGCGGCAGGCGCGGCGGGCCGACGGGGTCGCGCGGTTCGTCGGGAAGCACCAGGCGGCGCTGTTCTTCCCGCTGCTGACGCTCGAAGGACTCAACCTGAGTTTCAACAGCTTCAAGGCGCTGCGCAGCCCGTCCATGAAGCGGCCGGTGCTGGAGGGCACGCTGCTGGTCGCCCACTTCGCGCTGTACTTCGGCGGGCTGTTCACGGTCCTCTCCCCCGGCAAGGCGCTCGTCTTCGTCGCCGTCCACCAGGGCCTGTTCGGGGTCTACCTGGGCTCGGTCTTCGCCCCCAACCACAAGGGCATGCCGATGATCGAGGAGGGCACGAGCCTGGACTTCCTGCGCCGTCAGGTGCTCACCTCCCGCAACGTCCGGGGCGGAGCGTTCACCGACGCGCTGATGGGCGGCCTCAACTACCAGATCGAGCACCACCTGTTCCCGAGCATGCCGACGCCCGCCCTGGCCCGGGCGCAGGACATCACCGAGCGGTACTGCGCCGAACTCGGCGTCCCCTACCACCAGACGGGGCTGCTCGCCTCGCACCGGGAGGCGCTGCGGCACCTGCGCGCCGTCGGGGAGCCGCTGCGCGCCGCCCGGTGACCGGCGGGCGGGGCTCAGCCCCAGAGGACCTGGCCCAGGGCGACGCCCGCGAACGCCGCGCCGACGCCGGCCGCCACGCTGAGCAGCACGTTGCCGGCGGCGTGCCGGCCGTTCCCGGCCTCCGCCAGCCGCAGCGTCTCGTACGAGAAGGTCGAGTACGTGGTGAGGGCCCCGCACAGGCCGGTGCCCAGCAGCAGCTGGAGGCGGGGGCCCGCCGCGCCCGTGAGGGCCGCGCCGGTGAGCAGGCCGAGGATCAGCGAACCGGCGATATTGACCAGGAAGGTGCCCCAGGGCAGGGACGAGCCGTACCGGGCGCGCACCGTGCGGTCGGTGAGGTAGCGGAGCGGGGCGCCCACCATGGCGCCCACGACGACGAGCAGCCAGTTCACGAGGACCGCCCGCCCGTCGCCGTCAGGATCCGGCGGGTGGCCGAGGCGGCGAGCCAGACCGCGGTGAGCGCCGCGAGCGGGGTCACGGCGAGGTAGGCCAGGGCGACGGGGAGGTGCCCGGTACCGGCCAGTTGCCGGAAGTCGACGGTGAACGTCGAGAAGGTGGTGAAGCCGCCGAGCACCCCGGTGCCGAAGAAGGGCCGCAGCAGGCGGTGGACGGGCCACACGTCGGTGAGGGTCATGAACACGCCGATCGCGGCGCAGCCGGCCACGTTGACCCAGAAGACGGTCCACGGGAAACCGCCGGTCCCGGCCGGCCACCCCAGGGTGGCCGCGTAGCGGGCGGCGGCTCCGGCGCCCCCGCCGAGCGCCACGGCGGTGAGCACGGGCAGCCGGCTCCGGGCGGAACCGGGCGGGGCGGCGGAAGGCACGGCGGCGCTCTCGGTCTCGGGGGCGGTCATGCGGGGGTGGCCATGAGGTGGTGCGTCTTCCTACTCGCCGGCACGGATGCCTTCGTACGCAAGCAGGGACCGTTGGCGGCGCCTGTGCCGCGGTTCGGGTACGGCGGGCCCCTCCGCCGCGCCGCGCGGCGGTGGGCGCGGCCGGTGACCAGGGTAACGCGGGCCGCGCCGGGGCGACCGGGTCACCACCGTCTTCTGTCGAACACCTGAGTGATGTCGGCGGCGGGTCCGCCGGTGGGCGGCTCCGGCCCGGGGCGCGGGGCCCGCGCGGTACTACCATGCGGATATGGCAGCGAAGACGGCCGACGTGCGGCTGGAGGACCGGTGGCGGGAGATCCTCTCGGTGCACGCGCGCACGTCCTGTGAGATCGACCGGGTCCTGCACCCCTACGGGCTCGGCGCGAGCGACTTCGAGGTGCTCGACCTCCTCGCCGCCACCGCGCACGAGGAGGGGGACCACTGCCGGGTGCAGAACCTCGTGGGCCGGGTCCATCTCAGCCAGAGCGCGCTGTCCCGGCTGATCGCCCGGCTGGAGCGGGACGGCCTGGTGCGGCGCACCGTCTGCCTGGAGGACCGGCGCGGCGTGTGGGTGGAGCTGACCCCCGAGGGCCGCGACCTGCACGCCGAGACGCTGCCGTTGCAGCGGGCGGTGCTGGCCCGGACGCTGGGCGACGACGGCCCGTAGGGCCCGGTCAGGGACGCGCCAGCAGGGTGCGGACGCCGTCCGAGGTGAGGGTGAGCCGGTGCTCGGAGCCGGCGTCGATGGACAGGGACAGGTCGTCGGCCGGCCACTGCGCGGCGAGGGCGCCGAGCGGCACCAGGCGGTACCGGGAGACGAACGGCAGCAGGTCGGCCATCTCCAGCTCCGAGGTGAAGACGGGCACCACCTGCCCGCCGCCCGACTGTTCCAGCACGGGCAGCGCCAGCGAGGTCGCGCCGGTGGCGTCCTCGTCGCTCGCGTCGTCCGGCACCGGTACGAGCACCTCACTGCCCGCCAGCGTGTCGAGCGCCGCCGTGTCCGCGGTGTTCTCGGCGAGGGTGTCCAACGCCCGCTGCGCGGGGGTCGCGGTGTTGTCGTTCGCAGGTGTCTCCATGGCGGTTCCCTGGTAGCGGCGGCGTGCCGCCCGTCCTCGTGGTGATCGGCACGGGCGCGGTCCCGCCTCGCGTACCCGGTCGGGGCGGCGGCAATCCTGTCCGGGGCGCGTCTCGCGCGGCCGGCCGCCGAGGAGGGCCGCCGACCGCCGGGGAACCAGCGCGGGGGGGTTGACCCGGGGCCCGGCCGACGGGTGTCATGTTACCGGTAACACACGCTCGGTCCCGCGCGGTGCCCCGCCCCTTCGAAGGGAACCCCCGTATGCCCGCCCTGACGACGACGTCCGACGGATTCCTGCTCCACGGCGAGCCGTTCCGCATCATCTCCGGTGCGCTGCACTACTTCCGGGTCCATCCGCGGCAGTGGGCCGACCGGCTGCGCAAGGCCCGCCTGATGGGGCTCAACACGGTCGAGACGTACGTCCCGTGGAACCTCCACCAGCCGGACCCCGCCGGTCCGCTCGACCTCGACGGCATCCTCGACCTGCCGCGCTTCCTGCGGCTGGCCGGCGAGGAGGGGCTGCGGGTGCTGTTGCGGCCCGGCCCGTACATCTGCGCCGAGTGGGACGGGGGCGGGCTGCCCGGGTGGCTCACCGCCGACCGGGACATCCGGCCGCGCAGCGGCGACCCCCGGTTCACCGCCGCCGTCGACCGCTACCTCGACCTGCTGCTGCCCCCGTTGCTGCCGCACCTCGCCGCGTCGGGCGGACCGGTGATCGCCGTACAGGTGGAGAACGAGTACGGGGCGTACGGCGACGACACCGCGTACCTGAAGCACCTCGCCGAGGGGCTGCGGGCGCGCGGTGTCGAGGAGCTGCTGTTCACCTGCGACCAGGCCGACCCGGCGCACCTGGCCGCCGGCAGCCTGCCGGGCGTGCTCGCCACCGGCACCTTCGGCAGCCGGATCGAGGAGTCGCTCGGCACGCTCCGCGCCCACCGGGGCGAAGGGCCGCTGATGTGCGCCGAGTTCTGGATCGGCTGGTTCGACCACTGGGGCGGGCCGCACCACGTGCGGGACGCGGCCGACGCCGCCGCCGACCTGGACCGGCTGCTGTCGGCGGGCGCCTCGGTGAACCTGTACATGTTCCACGGCGGCACCAACTTCGGCCTCACCAACGGCGCCAACCACCACCACGCCTACGCCCCCACCGTCACCTCGTACGACTACGACGCCCCGCTCACCGAGTGCGGCGACCCCGGGCCCAAGTACCACGCCTTCCGCGAGGTCATCGCCCGGCACGCCCCGGTGCCGGACGGACCCGTCCCGGCCGCGGGCCCCAAACTGCCGCCCACGCCGGTGGAGCTGGACCGGCGGGCGCCGCTGCTGCCGTACGCCTCGGCCTCGGCGGCGGCGGTGCGCGGTGACGATCCGGCGGCGATGCACGAGCTGGGGCAGGCGTCCGGCCTGGCCCTGTACCGCACCACCGTGCCCGCCACCGGGGACGGACTGCTGCGTTTCGAGGGCGGGGTCGGCGACCGGGCCCAGGTCTTCGTCGACGGCGCCCCCGCGGGGGTGCTGGAGCGCGAGCGCGGCGAGGAGACGCTGCCGGTGCGCGTGCCCCGCCCCGGCGCCACGCTGGACGTCCTGGTGGAGAACCTGGGCGGGGTCAACTACGGGCCGCACATCGGGGACCCCAAGGGCCTCCTCGGGCCGGTCTCCTTCGACGGGACGGTGCTGCGCGGCTGGGAGTGCCGTCCGCTGCCGCACGGCGTGCCCGGCGCGCGGGCGTTCACCGCGTCCGGCACCGGACCGGCCGCCGCCCCGGCCTACCACCACGGCACGTTCGAGGTGACGGAGCCCGCCGACGCCTTCCTGGCGCTGCCCGGCTGGACCAAGGGGCAGGCGTGGGTCAACGGCTTCGCCCTCGGCCGCTACTGGAACCGGGGTCCGCAGCGCACGCTGTACGTCCCCGCGCCGGTGCTGCGCCCGGGGAGCAACGACCTGGTCCTGCTGGAACTGCACGGCGCTGTCGCCGGACGTGCCCTGCTCACGGACGCCCCCGACCTCGGTCCGGACAAGGTCTGACCGGGTCTGACCAGGTCTGACGAGACCCTGGGCCGGGCCCGGCCCAGGCCCGGCCCGTGTCGTGCGCCCGTCCCGCCCGGCCTATGCTGTGCTTCCGCCGGGCGGGACGGGTCCGCCGTACCGCCGTCTGCCGACGCGGAGGAACGGACCCGTATGAGCCCGAGCGCACCCGAGGGACCCGCGCGGCGCAGCCGGCGGGGCTTCGCCGGGGCCCGTCCCGTGATGGACGACGTGGCACGCCGCGCGGGCGTCTCCAAGCAGACCGTCTCCCGGGTGCTCAACGACCATCCCGCCGTCCGCCCGGAGACCCGGGAGGCGGTGCGGGAGGCCATGCGGGCGCTCGGGTACCGCCCCAGCCGCAGCGCGCGGTCCCTGGCCAGCGGGCGGACCCGGATGCTGGGCGTCATCTCGTTCGACGCCGCGCGCTACGGCCCCGCCGCCATCCTGGCCGCGATCGACACGGCGGCGCAGAAGGCCGGTTACCTGGTCAGCTCCATCGCCCTGGACACGGCCGACCGGGACACGGTGGCCGAGGCCGTGGCCCGGCTGTCGGCCGAGGGCGCGGACGGGGTGATCGCCATCGCGCCGCAGCGGTGGGTGGGCCGGGCCCTGGCGGACACCGGTCCGGCCGCGCCCCTGGTGGTGCTGGACGACACCCCGGCGGTCGTCGGGGACTCCGGCAGCGGGGCCCGCAAGGCCACCGGGCACCTGCTGTCCCTCGGCCACCGCACCGTCCACCACATCGCGGGCCCGGCCGGCTGGACCTCCGCCGACCTGCGGCGGTCCGCTTGGCGGACCGCCCTGGAGGATGCCGGGGCCGAGGTGCCCGAGCCGCTCGTCGGCGACTGGAGCGCGGACGCCGGGTACGAACTGGGCCGGCGGCTGGCGCGGCGGGCGGGGACGACGGCCGTGTTCGTCTCCAACGACCAGATGGCGCTGGGCGTCCTGCACGCCCTGCACGAGGCCGGGCGGTCCGTCCCCGGCGAGGTCAGCGTCGTCGGCTACGACGACATTCCGGAGGCGGCCCACTTCCTGCCCCCGCTGACCACGGTGCGCACGGACTTCGCGGAACTCGGCACCCGGTCGGTGCGGCTGCTCCTCGACCGGATCGACGGCGCCGGGCCGGCGCCCTCGGGCACGCCGGTCCCGGCCGAGCTGGTGGTACGGCGCAGCAGCGGGCCGCCGCCGGTCCGGTAGCGCCCGGCGGTCGATTGCGGCGCTGTCCCCGGGGTGTTTCGCTGACGCCTGGAGATCAACGAGTGGGAGGCATCGCCATGACCGTCGAGACGGCAGCGCAGGCCGTGTTGTCCGGGCTGAACGACATCCGGTCCGACGTGGAGGACCTGTACCGCGACCTCCACTCCCACCCCGAGCTGGGCTTCCAGGAGCACCGCACCGCCGCGAAGGCGGCGCAGGCGCTGCGCGGCTGCGGTTACGAGGTGACGGAGGGGCTGGGCGGGACCGGCGTGACCGGCGTACTGACGCGGGGCGACGGTCCCACGGTGCTGCTGCGCGCGGACATGGACGCCCTGCCGGTGCGGGAGGCGACCGGCCTGCCGTACGCGTCGACGGCCACGGCGAAGGACGCGGAGGGCCAGGACCGGCCGGTGATGCACGCCTGCGGGCACGATGTGCACGTGGCCTGCATGGCCGGGTTCGCCCGGCTGATGGCGGCGGCGCCGCAGGGCACCTGGCAGGGCACCCTGGTCGTGCTGTTCCAGCCCTCGGAGGAGAACGGCGACGGGGCCCGGGCCATGCTCGACGACGGTCTGACGGAGAAGGTGCCGCGGCCGGACGTGGTCCTCGCCCAGCACGTACTGCCGTACCCGGCCGGATACGTCGGCACCCGCCCCGGCTCCTTCCTCTCCGCCGCCGACAACCTGCGGATCACCCTGCACGGGCGGGGCGCGCACGGCTCGGCCCCGCAGACCGGGGTCGACCCCGTCGTCATGGCGGCTATGTGTGTGATCCGGCTCCAGACGGTGGTCTCCCGCGAGACCGGCGCGACCACGCCCGTCGTCGTCACCGTGGGCAGCGTCCAGGCCGGCACCGGGCCCAACATCATCCCCGACCACGCCGTCCTCCAGCTCAACGTGCGCACGTACGACGCGAGCGTGCGCGAGCAGGTGCTGGCCGCGATCGAGCGGATCGTGCGCGCGGAGGCGCAGGCGTCCGGGGCGCCGAAGGAGCCGGAGATCGAGCACCTGCGGTCGTTCCCGCCGACGGTCAACGACGCCGGCGCGACCGAGACCGTCACCCGCGCGTTCGCGGACCACTTCGGCGACAGTCTGCACACCGTCGAACTCCAGACGGCCAGCGAGGACTTGAGCGAGATCCCGGCGGCGTTCGGCGTCCCGTACACCTACTGGGGCATCGGCGGCATCGCGCCGCGGACGTATGCCCGGGCCGAGCGGCGGGGCACTCTCCGGCAGGACGTGCCCTCCAACCACAGCCCGAGGTTCGCCCCCGTCCCGCAGCCCACCCTCGACACCGGCGTACGGGCGTTGACGGTGGGCGCGCTGGCCTGGCTGGCGGGGTAGCGCGGGCCCTGTCACCGAGGCCGGGCGGCGCTCATTCGATCACCCCTGCCCCCACTTGATCGATCATCGGGGCGGTGCGGTTAACATATGAGCGCCGCCTAGCTCGAAAGATGGAACCGTGACTGTCAACGACGACTCGTTCACCGACTGGAAGAACCGCGAGGAGATCGCGGAATCGATGATCCCGATGATCGGGAAGCTGCACCGGGAGCGGGACGTGACGGTCCTGCTGCACAGCCGTTCCCTGGTGAACAAGTCGGTGGTCAGCATCCTCAAGACGCACCGCTTCGCCCGGCAGATCGCCGGCGCGGAGCTGTCGGTCACCGAGACGCTGCCCTTCCTCCAGGCGCTCACCGCGCTCGACCTCGGCCCCTCCCAGATCGACATCGGCATGCTCGCCGCGACCCACAAGGCCGACGACCGGGGGCTGTCGGTGGCGGAGTTCACCGCCGAGGCCGTCGCCGGGGCCACGGGCGCGAACAAGATCGACCGCCGTGAGCCGCGGGACGTCGTCCTCTACGGCTTCGGCCGCATCGGCCGGCTCCTCGCCCGGCTGCTGATCGAGAAGGCCGGCTCCGGCAACGGGCTGCGGCTGCGCGCCGTCGTCGTCCGCGACAGCGGGGGCGGCGACCTCGTCAAGCGCGCCTCGCTGCTGCGCCGGGACTCCATCCACGGCCAGTTCCAGGGCACGATCACCGTCGACGAGGCCACCAGCACCATCGTCGCCAACGGCAACGCCATCAAGGTGATCTACTCCGCCGACCCGACGACGGTGGACTACACGGCGTACGGCATCAAGAACGCCATCCTCATCGACAACACCGGCCGCTGGCGCGACCGGGAGGGACTGTCGAAGCACCTGCGCCCGGGCATCGACAAGGTGGTGCTGACCGCGCCCGGCAAGGGCGACGTCCCCAACATCGTGCACGGCGTCAACCACGAGACGGTCAAGCCGGACGAGCGGATCATCTCCTGCGCCTCCTGCACCACCAACGCGATCGTGCCGCCGCTGAAGGCGATGGCCGACGAGTACGGTGTGCTGCGCGGGCACGTGGAGACGGTCCACTCGTTCACCAACGACCAGAACCTGCTGGACAATTACCACAAGTCCGACCGGCGGGGCCGTTCGGCGCCGCTGAACATGGTGATCACCGAGACCGGCGCCGCCTCGGCTGTCGCCAAGGCGCTCCCGGACCTGAAGGCGCGGATCACCGGCTCCTCGATCCGCGTGCCGGTGCCGGACGTGTCGATCGCGATCCTCAACCTCCAGCTCGCCCGTGAGACCACCCGCGAGGAGGTCCTGGACCACCTGCGCGAGGTGTCGCTGACCTCGCCGCTGAAGCGCCAGATCGACTTCATCACCGCCCCGGACGCGGTCTCCAGCGACTTCATCGGCTCCCGGCACGCCTCGATCGTCGACGCCGGCGCGCTCAAGGTGGAGGGCGACAACGCGATCCTCTACCTCTGGTACGACAACGAGTTCGGCTACTCCTGCCAGGTCGTGCGGGTCGTCCAGCACGTCTCCGGCGTGGAGTACCCGACCTACCCGGCGGTCGATGCCTGATCCCGGCCGGGACGCCGGAGCGGACAGGTCGACACCCGCCTGTCACGGCCGCGTCGGCACGTCGCCGGTTCGGTCCGCCCCAGGAGTGGTACCTCTCCTTCACGTCCGCTGCCCGGCAAGGAGGAGGAAATGGCTCCGCTGGTACGCGAGGTGATGACCCTCGGCCCGGTCACCGTGACTCCGGACACCCCGGTCCCGGAGGTGGCCCGCGTCATGCGCGACAAGGACATCGGCGCGGTACTGGTGGTGGCGGACGGGCGGCTGCGGGGGCTGGTCACCGACCGGGACCTGACGGTGCGCATCCTCGCCGATGCCCAGGACGCCTCGGCCCGGACGGTCGCCGAGGCGTGCAGCGGGGACGTGGTGTGCGTCGCCCCCGAGGACGACGTCGACCGGGCGGTGCAGCTGATGCGGGGCAAGGCCCTGCGCCGGCTGCCCGTGGTCGACGACGGCCGGCCGGTCGGCATCGTCACCTTGGGAGACGTGGCCGTCGACCAGGACCCGACGTGCGTCCTGGCGCGGATCAGCGCGGCCGGGCCGAACCGCTGAGGGCACCCCGGCGCCGGGGCCGGGTGAGCCGTCTCCCGAGGGGTACTCCGTCCTTGCCCGAGGACCCGGGCCGCCGGGCCCGGCCGAGCACTCCCGGACAGGATCGATCACTCATGGACCCGTCCTCCCCCGACGACTCGCTGCGGCTCCACTTCATCGGCAACGCCACCGTGCTGCTCCGGTACCGCGGGCTGAGCCTGCTCACCGACCCGAACTTCCTGCACCGCGGCCAGCTCGCCCACCTCGGGTACGGGCTGGTCAGCCGCCGCCTGACCGAGCCCGCCCTGGACCCGCGCGCCCTGCCGGCCCTCGACGCCGTGGTGCTGTCGCACCTGCACGGCGACCACTTCGACCGCCGGGCCAGACGGCACCTGCCCCGGTCCCTGCCGATCGTCACCACCCCGCACGCGTCCCGCCGGCTCCAGGCCGTGCACGGCTTCCACCGGGCCGTGGGGCTGCGCACCTGGCAGGAGGAGACCGTGCGGCACGGGGACGCCCAGGTCCGCGTCACCGCGCTGCCCGCCCGGCACGCCGGCCACCCGGTGCTGCGTCGCCTGCTGCCACCGGTGATGGGGAGCCTGCTGGAGTTCGGACCGCTCGGCGGGCCCGCGCGGCACCGTCTCTACCTCTCCGGCGACACACTGCTCTTCGACGGCCTGGACGAGATCGCCCGGCGCCACCCCGGACCGGACCTCGCCGTGCTCCACCTGGGCGGTACGACGCTGCCGGGCGGCTTCGTGGTGACCATGGACGGACGCCAGGGCGCGGAACTCGCGCGGCGGCTCGGTCCACGGCTGATCCTGCCGGTGCACTACGACGACTACACGGTCTTCCGCTCACCGCTCGACGCCTTCCTGGCCGCAGCCGGCCGCGAGGGACTCGCCGACCGGATCGTGCACTGCCGCCGCGGCCGGCGGGCGGTCCTGGGCCCGGACGGCGGGCCGCCCGTCGTCACGTAGCGCGGGGGTGTCCCGGGCTGCCGGGCGCCGGAGCGGAACGAGGTGAAGACGCCAGGGCGCGGGTACTCGCGGCGGCATGAGGAAGCACGCGTGGTGGCAGGGGCCGGCGGCCGGCGCGGCCGGGGTCGTGGTGATGACGCTGGCCGAGAAGGCCGAGCAACGGCTGACCGGCCGCCCCGATTCCCATGTGCCCGCCCGGACCCTGCAGCGGCTGACCGGCCTGCCGGAACACCCGGGCGGCCGTCAGCCCGTGCCGGTGAACCTCGCCATGCACCTCGGGCAGGGCGCTCTCCTGGGCGTCCTGCGGTCGGTGATGGCACACGCCGGGCTGCGCGGGCCCTGGTCGTCGGCGCAGTTCGCCGTCGTACGGCTCACCAGCGACCAGATCCTGGAGAACGCCACCGGCGTGGGCGCCCCGCCGTCCACCTGGCCCCGCCGGGAGCTGGTGGTCGACCTGCTCCACAAGACGGTGTACGCCTTCGTGACCGGTGCCGTCGCCGACGCCCTGGCCGCCCGCTCGGGCCCGGGGCCCGGACAGCGGCACGCCGCGGCGCGTCCCGGCCGCCACGCGGACGCGGGGCCCGTACCCCGCGCTCGGGCACGGGGGCGATGACCCGGTCCCGGACCGGCGGAAGGGCGCCCCTCGTCCCAGCGGCCTCGTCCCAGCGAGCGGCAGAACGGCACGGCAGAACGGCAGGACCATGACGGACACCCCCCACATGACCACTTTCACCACCCTGCGCGGCCTGACCGCCCTGGTGACCACCCGCGACGGGCTCTACGTGCGCTGGTCGCTGGGCCCCGGCAAGGACCTGTCGGCGATCTCCAGCACGGACGATCTGACCGGCGTGGCGATGCCCGGTCTGTCGGCCAGCCCGCTGGACATCGAGGGCTGGTGGGGCGACCGGCCGCCGGACGTCTGGGTCGCCCGGCGGCTGCACGACTACTCCCACCTGCCACGGGTGAAGCACTCCGGCACCCGCCCCTGGGTGCTGGCCGGCCGGGAGGTGGCCCGTGGGCCGGACAACGAGCCGCTGGTCACGGACGTGGAGCCGCTGGGCTGGATCGACGCGCGGGTGATCGCCGAGGCCGGTGAGATCATCCGTCGGCAGCGCGGCCCCTGGGGGCCGTTGAACCGTGACGGTGCCGTCGGAGCCTGAGCGCCGGGCCGGATCCCTGTTCCCCCCCCGACTCACCGTCCGGGCCCGGCGTCCTTCCTCCCGAACCGGCGTTCAGCCCTTGCCCATGGCCCTGCGGGCGGCGTCCTTGGTGCGGTCCATGAGGGCGGCGACGGGGCCCAGGGCCATGTTCTTGGCCCCCGACTCCACCCCCGGGTGCGGGCGGGTGGGTGCCATGGCCTCGGCGGCCTTGATCGCCCGCGCCATGGCGGCCAGGCTCGCGGCGTCGGTGCTGCGCCGGATGTGTGTGAACTCGTACCGCTCCTCGGCCCGGGCGTGTTCCTGCACGTCGGTGCGCAGCCGCATCAGCCGGGAGAGGAACTCCGGGTCGTCGGTGTCCATGTCGTCGAGGGCCGCGAGGGTCTCCTTGGCGGCCCGCTCCTCGGCGAGCCGGTCGGCGACGACCTCCTCGCCGCCGTCGAACGCGCGCCGCGCGAAGGGATGGATCACCTCCTCCTCGGCGGTCTCGTGCACCGCCAGCAGCCGCACCAGCCGGCGGAAGGCGTCCCGGCGTTCCTCACCGGTGCACGCCTCCACCTCGTCGAAGAGGTTGCGGATGTCGCCGTGCTGGCGCATCAGCAGCGCGACGACGTCGTCGTCCTTGGCGTGGTCGTCCCCGGCCTGCGGGGTGTGCAGCTCGGTCATGTCGTGCCCCCTCACTTCTCGCGCATCGCGGGGTCGGGGTGCTCGCCCTCGGTCTGGACCCGGTACTCGCGGCCGAACATGGCGTCGTGCTCGGCCATGACCCGGTCGCTGGGCGGGGCCTCGCCGCCGTGGATCTGCTCCTGCATCGCCTCGAACCGCTCGTGCGCCTCGCGGACGTAGCCCGCCCCGAGTGTCGTCAGGTCCATCTGGGTGTCCAGCAGCTCCCGCAGATAGCCCTTGTTCGGCTCGAAGGTGAGCACGTTCGGCAGCTCGGGCGCCAGCACCGAGGCCGGGTCCCGGCCGTCGTGGCGGCGCATCAGGTCGCAGGCGGTGTGCAGGTGCTCCAGCTCCATGTTCAGGTGCAGCTCCCAGATCGCCTTGACCCTGGGGTCGCTCTCCTGCTCCATGAAGGAGTAGTACAGGTAGCACTCGTTGTACTCGTGGTTGACGAGCTGCTCCCACCACGTCTCCCCCGGGTCCACCAGGGACTCGTAGTGGGTGACGTGCTCCTCCTCGATCAGCCCGATCTCCTGGTAGAGCCGGCGGGCGATCGGCTCCATGTAGGTGGGGCCGGTGTTCATGTAGAAGTTCATGGTCTGCTGCTCCGCCGACATGATGGTCAGCGCGTGCAGCTTGGACAGCGGGTTCGTCGTGTCCTTGTCGTACGGGTCGCGGACGTTGTCGACCGGGTCGCGGTGGTGGAACCGGGTGGGCCGGCCGGGCATGACCTCGGTGAGGTTGTCGACGATCGACTCCGCCTTGCGGTGCTCGATCATCTCGTACAGGTTGGCGTACCGGTACAGGTGGTCGAAGTCCTCCAGCACGCCGAACTGGTACGCCTGCTTCAGGTACGGGTCCGGCTCCATCCGCGCCACCCACGCCGTCAGGTCCACCGCGACCTGCTCGTAGGCGATCGTCGTCTCCAGCACCGAGGAGACACCGGGAAGCAGCCAGTTCACGACCTTCTGCTGCTGCGCCTCGATGTACCGGGTGCGGGCCAGCTGCCGCTTGATCTCGGGGTCGGGACAGTGCCGGGCGAGCTGGTGGCTGAAGAGGATCGCCTCCACCTCGATCCCGTTCATGGTGATGATCCGGCAGCGGGTGTAGGGGTCGCACCGGTCCGGGTCGATGGGCTCCACGTTCAGCTCGCGCCAGCTGCGCAGTTGGCGGTCGAGCGGGATACCCCGCTGCTCCAGCGGATTGAACGTCATACGCCTGCCTCCTGAGGACGAGGGGGGACTCGCGCGCCGCCGGGGTACCCCGGTTCCGGCGGTCGGCGCGGACGTGCACTCGCAGTCTTCCGCCGGGGGCGGTTCCGGGCCACCGCTCACGTCCATGGGCCGGAGGGTTCCCCCTGGTGGCTCAGTCAGGGCGAGAGCGGGCCCGGCGTATGACATGTCCGGATGCCGCTGGGCGGAGGAGGCGTCCGTCAGCCGCTGTGCTCGTGGGTCCGCTCGTCGGCCCCGTCGGCTTCCGGCTCCGGCCCGTCCTGCCCGCGCAGCCGCACCTCGACGTGGCCGTCGACGACGCGGGTGTCGAAGGCGGGCTGGGGCGCGGTGGCGGGGCCGCGGACGTTCCAGCCGTCGGAGAGCCGGAAGACACTGCCGTGCCAGGGGCAGGTGACGCAGCCGTCGGCGACCGTGCCCTCCGACAGGGGTCCGGCGAGGTGGCTGCACCGCTCGGCCAGCGCGTGGACGGTGCCGCCGGTCTCACGGACGACCAGGACCGGCACGTCGTCCACGGTCCGCCGTACGGGCTCGCCGGCGGGGAACTCCGCCACGTCGCCGACCCGGTGCCAGCCCGGCGTGAGGACGTGCGGGACCTCCTCGGCGTGGTTGGCGCCGGAGGCCTGGCGGTAGGCCAGGTGGCCGCCGAGCATGCCGCCCGCGCCGACCGCCGTCAGACCGAGGAACCCGTACACCCGTCCGGCCGCCGGCCGGCCCGTGAGGCGGCACAGCAGTGAGGCGCCGTAGAGGCCCAGAGCGGTCGTGTTGGCCAGGGCGTGCACCAGGCCGACGCGCTGCTGCTGCGGGTGGAGTTCCGCCCAGTCGACGGCGCCCGTCACGGCGGCGGGCGCCGCGGTCGCGAGCCCGACGCCGACGAGCAGGCCCGCCTCCCGCGAGCGGCCGGGGCACAGGTCGAGCACGGCGGCCGACAGCCAGCTGCCGATCGGCACCTGCACCAGCAGCGGGTGCACGGGGTGCCCGAGCCACCGGCCGTGCAGCAGGTCCCGCGCGGACCCCAGGGGCAGCGCCCGCACCCTCCTGCCCAGGGCGTCGATGACCGTGTCCGCCTTGGGTGTGCGTTCCAGGGCGTCCAGCAGCCACAGGACGCGGTTCTGCCCCATCCGACGGTGACCTGGCTTTGTGTTCATGAGCGGTGAGTCCCCCGGCGAGCGGGGCGGAAACGCCCGGTGGGTCCGGGTCAGCCGCAGTGCACGCGGACGCGTGGCCAGGAGTTGTTGGCGTAGCCCTTGGGGTTCCACACGGTGGCGGGTGACTCGGGGGTGGTGGCACCGGCGCAGTCCCAGGCCCGGGCGACGACCTCCGACGCGCCGGCGGGCAGGTCCAGTACGGTGCGCCAGTGCTGCCACACCCACGGGCCGGCGGCCTCGTCCAGGGCGGCCCGCGTCCAGGAGCGGCCGCCGTCCGGTGAGACGTCGACCCGGGCGACGGTGCGGCCCTCGCCGGCCAGGGCGTAGCCGGTGATCCGTGTCGGGCCGGCGGGCGGGCGGGAGCCGTCGGCGGGGCTCAGGACGGCGCAGTTCAGGGGGAGCGGTCCGAGCGGGATGCCGTCCCCGGGGCCGGTGCGGCCGGGGTCGGCGCCGGCCGGGAGCAGGCGGTAGGCGGTGGTCTGGAAGTGGGCGTCGGACGGTGTGGCCCGGGCGGTGACCCGGTGCAGCCACTTGACGCTGCGGGCGCCGATCCAGCCCGGCACCACCGCGCGCAGCGGCGCTCCGTGCACGCGGGGCAGCGGGCGGTCGTTCATGGTCCAGGCGAGCAGCACCTCCGGCCCGAGCGCCTTGCCGAGCGGGATCGAGACGCCGTAGGGCTGCGGCGGATCGGCGAGCGGGGAGACGTCGGGGGCGGTGAACGCGATGTGCGCCGTACGCGGGTCCAGGCCGGCGCGTGCGAGGACGTCGGCCAGCCGGACGCCGCGGAAGCGGGCGGTGGACAGGGCGCACGGACCCCACGGTGTCTCGCCGGGGATGTCGCGTACGCCGGTCAGTTCCGTCCGCCGGTTGCCCGCACACTGGAGGGTGGCCGTCACCTCCGCCTCCTCGAACCGGGCCCGCAGCTCGGCCGCCGACAGGCTCAGCCGCCGCTCGACCAGGCCGTCCACCTCCAGCCGCCATCCGGCCGGGTCGATGTCGGGGACGGGCCCGTGGTTGCGGCTGTAGAAGGCGTCCAGGGGTGTGATGCCACCGCCGGTCAGCGCGGCGGGCGGTGGCTCGGCGTTGAACGGCTCCCGTTCGTGCACCACCATGTCGTTCCGTTTGCCCCACAGGCCCATATGCCGTGATTATCCGCCTTTCTTCCGGTGTCCGCCCGGCAGCGCCTCCGGGGCGGACCCGGGCGATCCTGTACGGAGGAGCCGGCCGGGGCGTCCGGCACCGATCCCGGTGTCACCGGCCGGCAGCACGAAAGGCGGCATGCGGATGAGTACGGAACGTGGCGCGGCCCTGGTGACGGGAGCCTCCTCGGGCATCGGCGCGGCCTACGCGCGACGCCTGGCCGGACTGGGCTGGGACACCGTCCTGGTGGCCCGGCGAGCGCAGCGGCTCGACGACCTCGCGACGTGGCTGCGCACGGAGACGGACACGGCGGTGGAGACGCTCGTGGCCGATCTGTCCGAGCCGGACGACCTGGCCCGGGTGGTGCGGCGTGCGGCGGGCGACGACATCGGGTTCCTGCTCAACAACGCGGGGATCAACGGCTACGGCCCGTTCGCCCGGCTCGAACCGGAGCTGATGGCCAAGGTCCTCGGCATCAACGTCCTCGCCGTCACCGCGCTCACCCGGGCGGCGGTCCCGGCCATGCTGGAGCGCGGGCGGGGCACGGTGGTCAACGTCGCCTCGCAGCTGGCGTTCGCGGGCGGGCTGCCGCCTCATCCGCTGCCCGAACGCGCGGTGTACGGCGGCACGAAGGGCTACGTGGTCACCTTCACCCGCACGCTCGCCGCCGAACTGGCCGGTACGCCGCTGCGGATCCAGGTGCTGTGCCCCGGGCTGACCGCCACCGAGTTCCACCGGTCCCGGGGGCAGGAGCCGGTGCCGGGGCGCGAGCAGTCCGTGCACGAGGACGGCGGCATGCCGGTGGACCAGGTGGTCGACGCCTCGCTGGCGGCGTTGGACACCGGCGAGTCGGTGTGTGTGCCGGGGCTCGCGGACCAGGCACCGCTGACCCGGCTGGCGGAGGCGGAACTGGCGATCCGGACGGCGGCCCGCGGGGGCGGCAGCTGACCCCCGGCGCGTGCGCCGGGCCGGGGAGGGTCAGCGGTCCCGGAGCGCGTCGTGCCGGTCCACGATGGCCTCGACGATGCGCATCAGCCTCTCCCCCGCCCGGTCGATGCTGCCGTTCTGGGTGCTGACCTGCGCGCCTTCGAGTACGAAGGTGATCTCGGCGGCGGCCTGCCCGGGGTCGGGCAGCCCGGCCTCCGCGCACATGGCGGTCAGCCTGTGGGTCTGGCGGGCCTTGTGTTCCTCGATCACCCGCCGGGCGGGGTGGTCGCGGTCGGGCAGTTCGGCCAGGGAGTTGATGAACGGGCAGCCCCGGTGCGAGACCGCCGGCAGCCCCTCGGCGATGAAACGGGCCAGGCCCAGGATCTGCTCCCTGGGCCGCCCGGGGTGTTCCGCCTCGGCCCGGTCGAAGGCCGCCTGGTAGTCGGCGGCGACGATCCGCAGCCACTCCGCGACCAGCGCGTCCTTGGTCTCGAAGTGCCGGTAGATCGCCATTTTGGTGGTCTCGGCCCGCTCGGCGATCGCCTGGACCCCCACCCGCCGGATCCCCTCGCTCTGGAACAGCTCCTCCGCCGCGTCGAGGATGCGCTCACGGGGCGGCAGTTTCGCCACCCGGTCCGGTCTTCTGGACGGCCTCGCGGCGGTCGGTTCCATGGCTGCTCCGTGACATCCGATCGGTTTCGGCCCCTGCGCCCCTCGGCCCCGGCCTTTCGACTCCTGCTACGGTACCAGTCCGTCCCATGCGATACCGATCGGTATCGTCAGGGACTCATCGGTATCGTTCGTGTTCTTTTCGCATTCTCTTCTCTCATCGGGAGTGGCAGTGGAAGTTGCCGAGTACGTGCAGTTCGACGGAGTCGGACTGGCGGAGCTGGTGGCCGGGGGCGAGGTGACGCCCGCCGAGGTGGAGGCCGCCGCGCGGGCGGCGGCGCGGGCGGTCGGTCCGCGGATCAACGCCGTCGTGGAGACCTGGGACACCGACGACCGGCCCGCTCCCGGCAGCGCGCCGCTGGCCGGTGTCCCCTTCCTGATCAAGGACCTCGGGGTCACCATGGCCGGGCGGCGCACGGAGCTGGGCAGCCGGCTCGCGGCCGGTCTCGTCGCCGGCGCCGACTCCTTCCTGATGACCCGCTTCCGGCGGGCCGGCCTCGTCACGTTCGGGCGGACCACGACCCCGGAGCTGGCGTACAGCGTCACGACGGAGCCGGTGCTGTACGGCGCGACCCGCAACCCGTGGGACGTGGCGCGCAGCGCGGGCGGCTCCAGCGGGGGCGCGGGCGCCGCCGTCGCCGCCGGGGTGGTGCCGATGGCGCACGCCACCGACGCGGCCGGTTCCCTGCGGATACCCGCCGCCTGCAACGGCCTGTTCGGGCTGAAGCCCACCCGCGGCCGGGTCTCCATGGGGCCCGGCGTGGACGAGATCTTCAACGGCCTGGCCGTGCACGGCGCTGTCAGCCGCTCCGTGCGCGACAGCGCGGTCCTGCTCGACCTGATCAGCGGACCGGAACCGGGCGACCCCTACTACGCCGTGCCGCCGACCCTGCCGTACGCGCAGGAGGTCACCCGTGACCCGGGCTCGCTGCGGATCGGGGTGCTCACCCAGGCGTGGGGCGGACGCCGCACCACCGCTGCCGTGGCCGACGCCCTCGCGCGCACCGTGTCCCTGCTCGAATCCCTCGGCCACCGGGTGACGGAGGCGGAGGTGGACCTCGGAGCGGGCTGGGAGGAGTTCGTGCTGGCCAACGCCCGTCAGTGGGCGGCGAATCTGGCCGCCCAGGTCGACGAGCTGGCCGCCGCGCTCGGCCGGCCCGCCGACTCCTCGACCCTGGAGCCGCCCGTCCTGGCGAGCTACCACTACGGGCGGCAGGTCACCGGCACGCAGTTCGTCGCCGCCCTCGGGATGCGCAACCGGGTCGCCCGGAGCCTGGCCCGGTGCTTCGACGCGTACGACGTGCTGCTCACCCCGACCCTGCCCGAACTTCCCCTCCTCCTCGGCACGTTCGCCGAAGGGGAGGAGACGCTGGACGGCCACGGGTGGCTCGACCGGGTCCTGTCCCGTGCGCCGTTCACCGCGGTGTTCAACGTGGCGGGCACGCCCGCCATGTCCGTCCCGGTGACGGCGGACGCCGGGACGGGGCTCCCGGTCGGCATGCAGTTCGCCGCCGGTCACGGCCGCGAGGACAGCCTCTTCCGTCTCGCCGGCCAACTGGAGCAGGCGAGCCCCTGGTCGGGCCGGACACCCGCGGTGTGGGCGGGGACCGCGCGGGCCGCCGAGGCGTGACCCCGCCGGGTCCGCGCCCTCGTACGGCCCGGGGCGTCCGGTCGCCGGGAGGGTGTCTCCCGGTTGGTGAGGAGGGTCGGGGAGCGGCGCCGGGCGCGGGGCCCGCCTCGGTGAGGTCGGCGCGGCCGGCGGTCTCGGCGGCCCGGTCGGCGTCGACGTACGGGCCGCCGAACCGGCCGACGACGAACGTCTCCCGCAGGACCCGGCGCGAGGAGGCGTCCAGGCGGTACCCGCGGACACGGCCCGAGGTGACGAGTTCCTCGACGAGTCCGGGGCGGGCCCCGCCGCCGAACTGGTCGCGGCCCGCCTCCAGCACCCGGGCCGCCCGGGCCGCCTCCGACAGCGACGGCTCCAGGCCCCGGGCGCGCTCCCGGCGGCGATCACCGCCTTGCCCCGGACGCGTACGGCACCGCGGGCCGGCTGCGGACCTGTCTCGACCGGCTGCCGCGCTCGGTCACGGTGGACGGCTCCGGGCCGCCCGCGCGCCCCTGAGGGCGGCCCCCCGGGGGGGGACCGCCCCCGCGCCGGGTCACTCCTCGTCGCGCAGGCGGGCCGCCAGGGCGGTCAGGGGTTCGGTCTCCTCGGTGTGGCCCAGGGCGGTGAGGCGGGCGACCGCCGCGTCGAGGCGGGCCAGGGCCGGGACGGGGCGTTCCAGGTAGATGCCCTCGACGGCGCCCGCGAGCCGGACGCACTCGGCCCACTCGCCGGCCCCCTCCGGCTCCGGTCCCGGCTCGCCGAGCAGGGCGAGGGCCTTGTCCAGGGCGGTGAGGGCGTCCTCGTACGCACCGGCGTAGGCGTTGACCCTGCCGTGCTCGTAGGCCAGGGCGGTGTCCAGGGAGCGGCCGTGGGGCACGTGTCCGGCGGCGCGGGCCTCGTCGGCGACCCGGGCGGCGTCGGCGAGGAAGGCCCGGGCGTCGGCGAGGCCCTCGGGGCCCTGCCGCTGGGCCTGGAGCCGGGCGAGTTCCCGCAGGCAACTGCTGAGCTGCTCGTAGCGCGGGGCGCGGGCGTGGGCGGCGAGCGCCTGGCCGGCGGCCTGCCGGGCCCGGTCGAACTCGCCGGACTCACCGAGGAGTACGGCCGCCTCCGCGGCGATCATGGCATGGCTGCCCGGGTCGTCGTCCCAGTCGGCCGACTCGGCCGCGAGGGCGACGAGTTCCGCCGTGGCGGCCTTGAGGTCCTCCCCCGCGCGCAGCGCGCGGCCGCGGGTCAGGCGCAGTTGGGCCACGAGCCGGTCGTCCAGCTCTCCGGCGGTGACGCCGGGGTCGGCGAGCAGGGAGTCGAGCAGGGCGATGCAGTCCTCGACGCGGCCCAGGTCGAGGCTGAGCTGCGCGGCGTTGCCGTAGGTGCAGTACGCGTCGGTACGGCTGCCGGTGCGCAGGTCGAGTTCGGCCGAGCGGGTCAGGTGGCGCAGGGCCTCGTCGGGGCGGCCCAGGTGCACGCAGGTCTCGGCCAGGTCGCCGTGCAGACGGGCGGTGTCGCTCGTGCCGGCCGGCCAGTCCGCGGCCAGGCGCAGGGCTTCGGCCAGGTTCGCGTGGGCGGCCTCGGCGTCGCGCAGGCCGAGCTGGAGCCGGCCGCGCAGGCCGAGTGTGCGGGGCAGGTGCCAGGCGGGGCCGTGGGTCCGCAGCCGGTCCAGGAGGGCGTCGATGCCGGTGACCGCGGCGGGCAGGTCGCCGGAGAGGGCGTGGGTGCTGGCCCGCAGCAGCAGGGCGCCGGAGAGCTGCCCGGCGAGGTCGTGCCGGGTGGCGAACGCCTCCAGCAGGTCCACCTCGGCGAGGACCGGCGCGATGTGCCGCTCGCTGCCCGAGGTCTGCAGGCGCAGGCCGAGCGCGGTCGCCCGCAGCCGCAGCAGCCGGGCCTCCTGGTACGGGGCGAGGCCGGGCGTCCGCTCGTGCAGGCGGACGACCGCCTCGTGGGCGGCGGTCAGCGCGGCGGTCCTCGCCTCGTCCGCGTCGGCGCCCTCCCCCGGGATCTGGGTGGCGGCGAGCAGGGCGCAGCCGCGCGAGACCGCCGCGTCCCCCGGCCGGCCGGCGTCCTCGTACAGCCCCGCGGCCTCCTCGTGGAGGGCGGCGGCGAGGGCGTGTTCGTCCTTCTCGGACGCCAGACCCGCCTCGTCGGACAGCAGGTCGGCGCGCAGCCGGACCAGCGGGCCCACGGCCGGGTCGTCGGGGTGGGTGTAGTCGCGGGCGGCGGCGAGGGTGCGCAGCCGCGCCCAGCGGGCCCGTGCGCCCGGATGCCCCTGCTGCTCCAACGCCCGCGCCCGGGCTATGAGTTCGGGGAGTGACTCCGGCTCGTCGGAGGAGGCCGGAGGGGCGGCGGGCGGGGCGGCCGGGGCGACGTCGTCGAGGGCGCGGGGGCGCAGGGTCAGCTCCAGCGCGTCCAGGAGCGGTTGCCTCGCGAGGCGGTCCCCGCGGCGGTCGGTGTGGACCGTGGTGCCGCCCCGGGCGTCGAAGCGGGCGGCGAGGTCGTCGGCGCGGGCGTGGATCTCGGTGCGCAGGGCGGCCACCGTCCAGGTGCGGCCCGACGGGCCCGCGGCGGGCAGGCCACCGTGGCCGAGGGACTCGACGCGCTGGAGGAGGACCTCGACGCCGGTGAGGAAGTCGAGCTGGTCCAGCGGCGAGTCGACCTCGTCGAACAGGGTGCGGTTCTCGGCGAGGAGTTCCAGGCCGCGGGCCTCGTTGCCGGTCAGCGCGCAGAACTCCAGGTGCCGGCCGACCTCCCCGGACATCGAGGGGTTGCGCCGGCAGCCCCGGTAGCCGGCCAGGTGCAGGGCGCGGGCCCGGTCGGCGCGGCCGGTGCGCAGCAGGGGCAGCAGCGCGTACGAGACGGAGCGGGCCGGTTCCTCCTGGCAGGACTCCTGGCCGGCCAGGACGGGCTCCCAGACGCGCAGCGCCCGCTCGTCGTCGCCGGCGGCGAGGTGGTGGCGGGCGCGCTGGCAGGTCTCGCATGCCTCGCAGTCGCTGAGCCGGGTGCGGACGCGGCCCGCCCACAGCTCGTAGGCGCGCTCGGTGTCCTCCCCGAGGTGGGCGGCGAGCTGGTAGGCCTGGCCGTAGTACGGCTGGAGGCCGAGGCCCGCCTTCTCGTAGCGGTCGCGCATCTCGGTGAGCCACTGGCGCAGGCTGGTCAGGGGGATCTCGGGCAGCTGGCGCAGGGCGTGGGCGACCCACTTGAACCGCCAGAACAGCAGGTGGCGCAGGCGCTCGTCGAAGAGGTCGGGCTGCTCGTCGAAGAGGCTGAGCAGCCGGGCGAAGACGACGGGCGACTTACGGGGTTCGGAGCCGTAGGTGTACGCCTCCTGGAGTTCGAACAGCGCGTGGATCAGGGGGACCGGCTCCTCGAACCGCTCGGCCGCGTCGACGAGTTCCTCCGCGGTGACGGTGCGGGTGCGGCCGTAGGGGCGCCGGTCGTTCTCCTGGAGCGCCTGGTACAGCTCGTCCGTGCTCTGCGGCTGGGGTGTGGTGGGCATCGTCAGCTGTCCTTGCGGAGGGCGTGGGCGAGGAGGTCGAGGAAGGAGCGGTTGATGAGGCTCGACTCGGCGGGTCTGAGCGGACGCCGGGACAGCATCGCGGCCTGTCCGTAGAGGGCTTCGGCGCTGGTGCGGGCCAGTTCGGGTTCGTCGATGGCGACGGCGGCGCGGACCAGCGGGTTGAGCTGGTTGAGGATCAGCTGGGCGCGCGGGGCCTCCTGGCGCAGCGCGCCGAGGATGTCGCCCCACAGGCCGCCTTCCTGCTCACGGGCGAGCCGGGAGCGGGTGCGCTCGTGCCGGGCCTCGCGGCTGTCCATGAGGAGGGCGGGCGCGGAGGCGGGCTGGAAGGTGCGCAGGGCGACGTCGCAGTCGAAGACGGCCAGGGCGTCGCGGGCGAGGGCGAGGTAGGCCGCGGCGGCGAGTTCCGTCTCCCGGTCGACGGGGTCGAGGTGGGCGGTGAGGGTCGCCGGGTCGAGGTCGGCGACGGTGGATTCGGGGCGGATCTCGGGGAGCCGGTGGACCAGTTCGCGGTCGTAGGTGTAGCCGCCGTTGACGACGCCGAGTCCGGCGGCCGAGGCGATCGCGGCGATCTGCCGGAACTCCTCCACGCTGGAGGTGACCAGGACGGTGCGGTGGGTGCGGGCGAACTCGTCGAGGGTGGTGTGTCCGTCGGTGGTCTCGAACGGCAGCCAGGGCAGCAGCATCCGCAGGATCTCGTCGTCGTGCACGGCGAGGGACTTCACGGCCAGGTGGTGGATCCGGAGGAAGCGGCCGAGCAGGTCGGGGTCGCTGGCGGCGGCGCGCGCGATCCACTCCCGCAGCCGTTCGGCCAGGGCCTCGCGGACGGCCGCGAGGGTGTCGTCCTCGTACAGGGACTCGCGGGAGGCGGTGGGGCGCAGGCCCTCGGCGTCGATGACGCAGCGGACGAAGAACGCCCACTCGGGCAGGATCTCCTCGGCCTGCTCGGACAGCAGCATGCCCTTGACGTGCACGCGGTGGCCGTGGCGGCGGCCGGCCGGGACCGTCTCGGGCAGCACGCAGGCGATGCCCTTGAGGCCCACGGCGGGCAGGTCCAGTTCGACGGTGTCCAGCGGGGTGAACCCGAAGACCTCCTCCCCGTACGCGGCGAGCGCGCGGGAGCGGGCTCCGGGGGTGGGGTGGGCACGCGCCCAGGGGGCGGGTTCGGGGTTGACGGACACGCCGGGGCCGTCCGGGCCGGCCGTGCCGTCGTCGAAGGTCACCGGGTGGCGCAGCAGGGAGCCGAAGTGCCGGGCCAGGGCGTGCACTTGGGCGGGCCGGGTCCACTCCCCCGCGTCGGCGCGGGGCGTCAGGGTGACGGTGGTGCCGGGCCGGGGGCGGGAGGTGGCGGGCAGGGTGCGGACGGTGTAGCTGCCGTCGCCGCGTCCGCGCCACTCCACGGCGGGTGCGTCGGGGGTACGGGCGGAGCGGCTCAGGACGTGGATCTCGTCGGCGACCAGGAAGCAGGAGAGCAGGCCGATGCCGAACTGGCCGATGAAGTCGCCGCGTTGCTCGGCTATCCCCTCGGCCCGTTTGCTGCTGCGGCCGATGGTGGCGAGGAAGGCGTGCACGTCGGCGTCGGTGAGGCCGACACCGTCGTCCTCGACGCGGACCACGGAGCCGTCGGCGTACAGGCGGATGCCGAAGGCGTCGGCGCCCGCGTCGGGTCGGAGCGCGTTCCGGGCGGTCAGCGCGTCCACCGCGTTCTGGAGGAGTTCGCGGAGGTAGACGCGGGGGCTGGAGTAGAGGTGGTGGGAGAGGAGGTCGACGAGGCCGCGCAGGTCCACCTGGAAGGTGTGGTCGGCGCCGGCCGCGTTCGCGGCGGTGTCGGGCAGAGTCATCGGGCAGTCCGGGATGGGAGGGTCGGCAGGGGCAAGGGAAAGGCGGGGGCAGAGGCAGCGGGCTCGGAGGCCGGGGCGGCGGGCGGGGCGGTGGTGCGGGCCGGCCGGGGCGTCGATGACCGGCGGACCGGGTGCGGCGTACGCGGACGACGGACCGGAACCGGCACGCCCCCACGGGACGGCACCGAGGGCGAGCGGACCGGGACGGGCCCGCGCCGGCGGGACGTCGGCGGTGGGCGGGCCGCGGCCGGCCGTGGGGTCAGACGCGGCGGTGGTGGCGGGCGAACCGCTTCTCGGGCTCCGCGAGGTACTTCCAGGGCCAGCTGTCGGTGTAGGCGCCGTCGAGCGTCTGGAAGACCCGCCGGATCGTGTGCCGTTCGTCGGCCAGCGACAGGGCCATCGCGAAGAGGTTGAAGTCGTACTGCCAGCCGGGCTGCCGCTGGTAGGAGGGGTGGAGGACGCTGTGCTCGGCCGCCTGCCGCAGCTCCGCCCGGATCTCGTCGGTCTGCAGGCAGTCCCCGCTGTCCGACTCGACCCAGTCCTCGATGTGCGCGATGGCGATCACGCAGCCGAGCCGGTGGCCCTGCGGGGTGCGGGCGAGCGCGTCGCGGGCGTACGCCAGGGCCTCGCCCGGCTCGCCGCCCCACCGGGGCTGCAACTGCGACACCCACTCGATGTGGCACTCCAGGTCCAGCGGGTCGCGGCGCAGGGCGGCGTCGCGCCGGGTCTCGTTGACGGCGGCGCCGAGCGACATGCCGCGGCCGGAGGTGAGCAGGCTGCGCCAGGGAGTGACCCATTCCGGCCGCAGTTCGGCGGCGGCGAACAGGTGCTCCTCGGCGATGTGGAGCCGCTCGTGGAAGATCCGCCACTGCTCCTGTGTGACGTTCACGGCGCGGTCGCTGGTGCGTGCTTCCCAGCCCCAGCTGAGGTGGCGCTTCCCGGAGATCAGCAGGGCGGTCGCCCGGTGCTCGTCGTCCTTCTCCTCCTCGACGGCGCGGCCGATCCAGTCCTGCACACCGTCCCGGTCGGCCAGTTGGCCCAGGACCTGGTGGTCACGGCCGGCGTCGAAGGGGGCCAGCGCCGTCTTGACCGCGTCCCAGTCACCGGCTTCGGCGGCCTCCGCCAGGGCGAGCACCCGCTGGTCGCCGAGCGCGCGCAGCGTGTACATCCCGTTCTTCTGTCTGTGCGGATCGGGAAGGGCGTGCGGGTCCGCCGGTCTCTCCCCGCCCCTGCCGAACAGCTTGCCGAACATGCCGCGTCCTCCCCTGGTCCCGCGTGATCAACTGGTGCAGCATAAGCGGCACCGCTGACATCGCGCCCACAGGGTGTTCACGGATGCTTCACGGACTCGGCCCCGGGCTCCAGGTCGGTGGGGAGCACGGCGGACGCCGCCGCTCCGCGGTCCGTAGGGTGCGGGGCGGCGGCGTGCCGGGGCGTACCGGGTCAGTGTCCCGCGACGACCCCCGACAGCTCGTTGGTGCTCTTCGGCAGGGTCACGGAGGCGATCTTCTCGCCGGTCGCGAGGTCGACGGCGTGCAGGGCCTTCTCGCCGGGTTCGGAGACGTAGGCGGTGGTGCCGCGGACGAACAGGGTGGGCCGGGGCTGCTGCCAGTCCAGCGGTTCCTGCCACTCGGCCACGACGGGGATCTTCTTCTCGATCTTGCCGCTGGCCGGGTCGATCACGCGGATCGCGCCGTCCGTGCCGAGGACGAGTGCCTCGCCCTCGGGACCGCGGGCCAGTGAGCGGAAGGAGTAGCTGGTGCCCAGGTCGACCAGGCGCAGCTTCTTCTTCTCGGTGTCGATGAGGGAGACGCGGGTGGGCCGCTCCAGTTCGGCCTCCGGGTCGGTCTTGTAGTCGCCGAGCAGGACCGGGGAGGCGTCGCTGCCGGCCTGGTTGCCGATGCGGCCGTAGTCGTCGGGGGCGTCGATCTTGGTGAACTCGCCGTCCTTGTAGATCAGTACGCCGTCCTCGCAGCCGACGGCGATCGCCTCGTTCCGCGCGGCGGCCTCACCGTGGACGCCGGGGCACTTCTCGTTGCGGTCGATCTCCTTGTCGTTCTTGTCCAGGACCAGCGCGCCCGTGCGCTTCTCCTCGGTGCCGAGGGTGGTGAGCAGTTCGCCGTTGGCCAGTTCGATGGCGACGCCGTGGTGGGCCTCGGCGGAGGTGTAGGTGCGGGTCTCGGGCTTCTCGCCGGCGCCGAGGTCGGCGGGGTCGAAGACGTTGACCTCGCCGGTGCCGTCGGTGAAGAGCGCCGTCCTGCCCGCGTGGCGGACGACGTGGCCGGGCTTGGCGCCCTTGTACTCGATGCCGGTGAGGGCCTGTCCGGTGGCGTCCAGGACGCGGAAGCCGCTGTCGGTGGAGACGATGACGTGGTCCTCGTCGCCCGCGGGGTTGACCCGGTTGAAGCCGGCCAGCTCGATGGTCTTGCTGAGCTTCAGCGTTTCGCCGTCGAGGATGTAGAGGCCGCCGTCGAAGGTGGCGACCAGCGGGTCCTTGACCGCCGCGGCGGGACTGGCGCTCGCGGTGTCCTCGGTCCCGGCCTCGGCGCCGGAGGAGGAGTCCGAGTCCTGCCCGCCGCAGGCGGTCAGGACGGTGGACACCGCCAGGGCGAGTGCCGTACCCGTGAGGGTTCTCCTGCGTGTGGTCGTGTTCACCGGTGTGTTCCTTCCGTGGCCGCGCGTGGCGGCGGGAGTCGGGTTGGGGTTCCCGGCCGGTCGGCCGGGGCCGTTCGGTCGGTGGGAGGTCAGTCGCCGGTGGTGCCGGCGGTCAGGCCGTCGGTCATGGCGGTGGTGTTGGCGCGCATCATCCGCAGGTAGGTGTCGGCGCCCTCGCCCTGGGCGGTCAGCGACTCCGAGTACAGCTCGACGACCCGCACCTGGCCGCCGAGTTCCGTCTTCAGGACCTCGGCCAGCCGGGTGGGCTGGGAGGAGTCGGCGAAGACGGTGCGTACTCCGGCGTCCTCCATCGCCTGGGTCAGGGAGCGCAGGTCGGAGGAGCTGGGTGAGGCGAGCGTGGTGCCGCTGGGGACGACCGCGCCGATCACCCGGAAGCCGAAGCGGTCGGCGAGGTAGCCGAAGACGTGGTGGTTGGTGACCAGGGCGCGCTTGTCCTCGGGGACGCGGTCGAAGGACTTCTCCATCCAGGTGGTGAGGTCCGCCAGCTCCTTGTCGTAGCGGCCGGCGTTGGCGCGGACGGTGGCCTCGTCCACCCCGTCGACGTGCTCGATCACCTGGTCGGCGATGAGTCCGGCGGCCTTGCGCATCCGGTCCGGGTCGGTCCAGAAGTGCGGGTCGGGCTGTCCTTCCGCGTCCTCCGGGCCGCCGTCGTCGCCGGCCCCGAAGGTGAGCGGGTCGGCGGCCTCGCCCGCGGCGAAGACGGCGATGCCCGCTTCACGGGCGGCGGTCACGTGCCGCAGTACGTTCTCCTCCAGGCCGAGGCCGTTGTGGACGACGAGGTCGGCGCTCTCCAGTTCGGCGGCCTGGACGGCCGACAGGCCGAAGGAGTGCGGGTCGGCGTTGGGCTTCATCAGGACGGTGACGTCGGCTTCGTCACCGACGATCTCCCGGGTGACGTCGCCGAGGATGTTGGTGGTGACGACGATGGCGGGCCGGTCGTCACCGGTGGCGCAGGCGGTGGCGGCGGCGGCCGTGACCAGGGCGAGCAGGCCCATCAGCGCACCGCGCGGCCGTGCCGCGCCCAGGCGCACCCGCCGCTTCGTCGCGCCGCGGCTCATCGGCCGGTCTCCGCCATGAGGACCGGCTCGATGTCCAGGTCGAAGGAGCGGGCGACCCGCAGACCGTCGTTGTAGTCGATCTCGAACACCTTCTTGCCGTCCGGGTCGTTGACGTACGCGCGGCTGCGGTCCACCTCGATCACCGGTGCGCCGTCGTCCGCGCCCGCCCGCTGCTTCCCGGTCAGCAGGCTCTTGGTGCGGGCGGTCTGCTCGCCGGTGGCGATGTCGTAGCCGTGCAGTGCCCCGTCGGTCTCCAGGACGAGCAGCGGGGAGCCCTCCCCGGCGGTGTTGGCGGCGACGACGGGCCCGGTCTCCACCCGGGTCCAGCCGCGCTCGGTGACGTCCAGGACCCATACGGCGTCGTCGCCGGCCGGCGCGGTGAGGGTGTCGCTGCCGGCCCGCTGCCGGAAGGCGGTGGCGCGTTCCGCGGCGGGTACGTCCTCGTCGTAGGCGATCTTCTCGGCGGTGAAGGCGCCGTCCTCCTCGCGGACGAGCAGGGCGCCGTCGGCGCAGCCCAGCACCACGCCGCGCCGGGTGACGGCGTCGCCCTGCGGCTTCTCGCACGCCGCTTCGGGGGCGGCGACGCGCCTGCCCTCGCGGTCGAGTACGACGAGTTCCGTGGCGCCGCCCTCGCCGGTGAAGCCCAGGAGGTGTTCCGCGTAGGGGACGACCGCTCCGTCGTAGGTGCCCGGCAGGGTCCGGGAGGACGCGATCTCGCCCTGCTCCAGCTTGCTCCGGTCGTACAGGACGGCCTCGCCGTCCTCGCCGGTGACCGCGGTGACGGCGATGTCACCGCGCATGTGCGCCTCGGCGCCGACGGGGAGTTCGCCGATGTCGCGTATGGCCGCGCGGTAGTAGTGGACATGGTCGCCGTGGTCCACCATCCAGGAGCCGCTGTCGACGACGTGCGTGGCGGCGGAGGCGTGGAGGTAGCCGAACCGGCCGTCCGTGGCCAGTCGGGCGGCGCCCGTCACCTGGTCCGTCTCGGTCACCTCGCCGGTGATGAGGTCGAGGACCCGGGTGCTACCGCTGTCGGGGTCGTTGAGCAGCAGCCGGGACTGCTGCTCGGCGGCCTCCTGCGCGCCCTCGACATAGCCGTGCGGGGTGGCGGACGGCGAACTCGCCGCCGGGCGGCCGTCGTCGTCCTGCTCTCCCCCGCAGCCCGTGGCGAGCAGCGCGGTGAGCACCAGTGCGGCCGGAGCCCATGGCTTGACGTTTCTGCGGACGGTACGGACGGTGCCGGCAGTGCCGGCAGTGCTCGGGTTGCGGACGGTCAAGACGATCGCCTCGGATTTCGTTCGGTCGGCTTCACAGGGCAGGGGTGGCGGCGGGGCGCGCGCGGCGGTGGCGGAGGCCGGACGCCAGGTGGGAGAGGAAGAACAGGCTCACCGCGAGGGCGGAGACGGTCGCTCCGGCGGCGGTGCTCAGATGCCAGGACAGGAGCAGCCCGCCGAAGGTGGCGACGGCGCCGAGGAGCGCGGCCAGGACCATCACCCCGCGTACCCCGCGGGCCCACGGCAGGGCGGCGGCCGGCGGGGCGATGAGCAGGCCGAGGACGAGCAGGGTGCCGACGATGTGGAACGAGGCGACGATCGCCAGGCCCAGCAGGCCGAGCAGCACGGCGTGCGCGAGGCGCGGGCGCAGCCCCAGGGTCTGCGCCTTGCGGGAGTCGAAGGTGAGGGCGAGGAAGGCCCGGTGGCCCAGGACCGACACGACCAGGGCCGCCAGCAGCGCGCCCGCCAGGAGGAAGAGGTCCTGCTCGCGGACGGCGAGCACGTCGCCGAAGAGGAAGCCGGTCAGGTCCACCGCGAAGGACTGCGACCGCGACACGATGATGACGCCGAGCGAGAGCATGCCGACGAACAGCAGCCCGATCCCGGTGTCCTGGGAGAGCCGGGGCGTCCGTCCGAGCGCGGTGACGCCGGCCGTCATCACGGTCGCGCTCACCACCGCGCCGACCATCAGGTTGCTGCCCAGCAGCGCCGCCAGCGCCACCCCCGGCAGCAGCCCGTGGGACATGGCGTCGCCGAGGAAGGCCATCCCCCTGAGCACCACCCAGGTTCCGGCGAGCGCGCAGATCGCGGACACCAGGATCCCGCCCCACAGGGCGCGCTGCACGAAGGTGACCTCGAACGGGGCCGTCAACCAGTCCATGGCGAGGACACTACAATGAAAACCATGTTCAAAAAACCCGGCCCCTCGCCCGCCCCGCCCCAGGAACGGACCGCGCGCGTCCGCCTCACCGAGCTGTGCGCCGGCTATCCGGGCCGCCCCGTCCTGCGCGAACTCAGCGCGGACATACCAGGGTTGGCCACGACCGCGCTGGTCGGGCCGAACGGCAGCGGCAAGTCGACCCTGCTCGGCGTTCTCGCCGGTGTGATCCGCCCGACATCCGGCGAGACGCACCACCACGGGGAGCTGCCGCCCGCCTTCGTGCCGCAGCGCGGGGCCGTCGGTGACACCCTGCCGCTCACCGTCCGGCAGACCGTGGAGATGGGCCGCTGGGGCGAGCGCGGCCCCTGGCGCCGGCTGACCCGGCGCGATCACGCGACGGTGGACGCCGCGCTCGACCGGCTCGGCATCGGCGACCTCGCCGCACGGCAACTGGGCGAACTGTCGGGCGGCCAGCGGCAACGGGCCCTGATCGCCCAGGGGCTGGCACAGGGGTCCGACCTCCTGCTGCTCGACGAGCCGACCACGGGCCTGGACCCGCGGGCCAGGGAACGGATCGGGCTCCTGCTGAGGGACCTCGTGGCCGACGGCGTGACGGTCGTACAGGCCACGCACGACCTGGCGGCCGCCCGCTCGGCGGACGCCTGCCTGCTGCTCCGCGACGGACACCTCGCCGGACAGGGACCTCCCGACCAGGTGCTCACCACCTCCGCGCTGGCCGAGATCTGGCAGCCGGCCTGACGGCGGGGACGCGACCGGTCACCGTCGGCGGCGAGGTGCCGCCGACCGCACCATTAACAATGAACACCGTTTTCATATAGCGTCGTGGTTCCACTCATCTCCGCAGGCTCTGGAGGCGGCCATGACGGCACGGCGTGAGGTGTCACCCGGCACGGTGCAGGAGACCCTGCTGATCCCGCTGTACGGGCGTGCGGTGGAGAACCGCAAGCCCGAACCGGCACTGCGCGATCCCCGGGCCGAGGAGATCGTCGCGGCGATCGACTACGACTTCACCCGCTTCGACGGTCTGCCCAGTCTGGTGGGTTCGGTCCTGCGCACCGCCCTGTTCGACCACTGGGTGTCGGAGTTCCTCACCGGCTTCCCCGAGGGGACGGTGGTGGAGCTCGGCGCCGGGCTGAACACCCGTCACGAGCGGGTCGACAACGGCCGGGCCCGCTGGTTCGAACTGGACCTGCCCGACGTGGCCGGCCTGCGGCGGTCCTTCTTCGCCGACACCGCGCGCCGGACGTCGATCGCCGCCTCCGTCACCGACCTGTCCTGGGCGGAAACGGTCGCCGCCGGGTCGAGGGGCCCGTACTTCTTCGCCGCCGAAGCCGTCCTGCCGTTCCTCACGGAGGGCGACGTGCGCGGCGTCGTCGCCGGTCTCGCCGGACGGTTCCCGGGCTCCCTGCTGGCCCTGGACACCGCCGGCCCCGGCATCGTCGGCGCGCAGGACGAGCACGACGCGCTCAGCAAGGTCGAGGCGCGGATGCGGTGGGCCTGCGCCGGTCCCGCCGACGTCGCCGCCTGGCTCCCGGGCACCGAGGTGCTCGCCTCGTGCACCGTCGCCGCTCTGCCGTCACCCCTGCGCGACCGTCTGCCCGGCCCCTACCGGGAGATGCTCTCCGGCCTGGCACGGCAGCGTCTGCCGCAGGTCGAGGAGTACCGGCTCGGCCTCCTGCGGCTCCCGTAGCACCACGCCCCGCCCCTTCTCCCCTACACCCCCCCCCACGAAAGGAACCGCTCCATGGCCGTTGAGAGGCCGCCGTCGCGACGCCTTCCCGTCACCGTGCTCTCGGGTTTCCTCGGCGCCGGGAAGACGACACTGCTCAACCACGTCCTCACCCATCGCGAGGGCCTGCGCGTGGCGGTGATCGTCAACGACATGAGTGAGATCAACATCGACGCCGCGCTGGTGCGCGGCGGCGAGGCCGCGCTCTCCCGGACCGAGGAGCGGCTGGTGGAGATGACCAACGGCTGCATCTGCTGCACCCTCAGGGACGACCTGCTCGACGAGGTCGACCGGCTCGCCCGGGAGGGCCGCTTCGACTACCTGCTCATCGAGTCCAGCGGCATCTCCGAACCCATGCCGGTGGCCGCCACCTTCGCCTTCGCCCGCGACGACGGCGCCACCCTGGACGACGTGGCACGGCTGGACACCATGGTCACCGTGGTCGACGCGGCCGGCTTCCTGGCCGAACTCGACCGCGGTGACGACCTGGCCGAGCGCGGGCTGGCCCCGTACGAGGACGACGAGCGCACCGTCAGCGATCTGCTGATCGACCAGGTGGAGTTCGCGGACGTGCTGGTGCTCAACAAGCTGGACCTGGTGGGCGACGCCGAAGCCGCCCGGCTGCGCGGGGTGCTGACCCGGCTCAACCCCCGCGCCCGGCTGATCACCTCGGTGCTCGGGCGGGTCGACGTCCGGGACGTCCTGGAGACCGGGCGGTTCGACCTGCAACACGCCCAGCAGGCGCCGGGCTGGGTGCGCGAGCTGAACGGGGACCATGTGCCGGAGACCGAGGAGTACGGCATCTCCTCCCTGGTCTTCCGGTCGGCGGCGCCGTTCCACCCCGGCCGGCTCTGGGAGTTCGTCACCGAGGGCCTGGACAGCGGGGCGTACGGCCGCGTCCTGCGGTCCAAGGGGTTCTTCTCCCTGGCGGGCCGCGAGGGCGTGACGGGGCTGTGGTCGCAGGCCGGTTCCGTCGCCCGGTTCGAGCCCTCCGGCACGCGCGACGCCGAACTGCCCGACGCCCAGGAGCTGGTCTTCATCGGCGTCGGCCTGCGGGCCGAAGCGCTGCGGAGCGCCCTGGCCGGCTGTCTGCTGGCCGAGGGGGAACCGGTGCCCGAGGCCGATCCGTTCCCCGGCTGGGACACCGGGGAGGTCTGCGCGCACGATCACGACCACGGACCGTCGTCCCTGGCAGCGGCCGTCTGACCGGGGGCGGGCCGTTCCCGCCGTGACGGAGGCACACCGATGTACGGAACGACCCGCGGCGCTTGGCGCTTCACCCCGCAACGGGCAGCCGTCCTGGAGGCGTTGACCGCGTGCGACGGCTTCACCTCGGCCCAGACCCTGCACGCGGCGCTCACGGCCGACGGGGTCGAGGTCGGCCTGACCACCGTCTACCGCACGCTCCATCTGCTGGAGTCCGCCGGCCAGGTGGACATGGTGCGCGACAGCGACGGCGAGCGTCTCTACCGGCCCCGGCCCGCCGACGGCCACCGGCACTACCTGCTGTGCCGGCGCTGCGGCCTCAGTCTCGCCGTCGACTCCGACGAGGTCGAACGGTGGGCGGCGGACATCGCGCGCGTCACCGGCTTCCACGACGTGGACCACACGCTGGAGCTGACCGGCATGTGCGACGACTGCCATACCGGCCGTACGGACGCCTGACGACACCTGTGTGCCGCGCCCGGAAGGCGCGGCACACAGGTGTCAGGCCCCGCGGCCGGTGCTCAGAGCACCCCTTCCTCCATGCTCTCCGTCTCCGTGCTCCCCGCCCGCGTCCGGGCGCGGGCGAGGTCGGCGAAGGCGCCGACGGTCGGCCGGGCGAAGAAGCGGGCGAGGGGCAGCCGTACGCCGAGTTCACCGGCGGCCCGTTCGACGAGCCGGACCGCCTGGACGCTGTCCCCGCCGAGGGTGAAGAAGTTGTCCTCCGCCGTGCGCACCGAGGTGTCCAGGACGCTCTCCCACAGCCGTGCCACCGACCGTTCGACCTGGTCGAGTTCCCGGTCCGCCGGGTCCTGCCCGAGGTTCCGGTCCGCCGCCACGGCCGCGGTCACCGCCCGCCGGTCCACCTTGCCGTTGGCGGTCAGGGGGACGGCGGGCAGCGTCGCGATCCGGCGCGGCACCATCGCGGGCGGCAGCCGGTCCGCCAGCCAGCGCGGCAGCTGCTCCGGGAGCGCCGCGCCGTCGTGGCCGTCGGCGGGTACGACGGCCGCCACCAGCTCACGTGCGGCGCCGGTGCCCAGGACGGCGACCGCGGCGCGGGTCACCGCCGGGTGCGCGGACAGCGCGGTCTCGATCTCCCCCAGCTCGATGCGGTGGCCCCTGATCTTCACCTGGTCGTCGGTGCGGCCGAGGAACTCCAGCACACCCCCGGGCCGGTACCGGCCGAGGTCGCCGGTGCGGTACCAGCGCAGACCGCCGTCCATGACGAACCGGGACGCCGTCAGGTCGGGTGCGCCCCGGTAGCCGCGGGCGAGGCCGGCGCCCCCGATCCACAGCTCGCCGGGCACCCAGTCGGGCCGGTCGGCGCCGCTGTGCGGGTCGACGACCCGGTAGCGCTGGTTGCGCAGCGGCCTGCCGTACGGGATGGACGGCCAGCCCGGGAGCGGACGCTCGACGTCGTGGGCGTTGGACCAGATCGCCGCCTCCGTGGCGCCGCCCAGCGCGACGAGCCGGGCCGCGGGGACCAGTGCGGACAGCCGCCCCGGCAGGTCGAGGCCGATCCAGTCACCGGACAGCAGCGCCAGCCGCAGCGTGCCGGGCACCCGGCCGGGCTGGTGCTCGGCCACCGTCAGCAGCATGTCCAGCAGGGCCGGGACGGTGTTCCAGACGGTCACCCCGTGCCGGACGCACAGGTCGGCCCACCGCTCGGCGTCGCGGCGCTCGTCCTCGGCGACGGTGACCAGCGCGCCGCCGGCCGACAGCAGGCCGAAGACGTCGTACACCGAGAGGTCGAAGTCCAGGGCGGAGACGGCCAGGACGCGGTCGCCGGCGCCCACCCCGTAGCGGTCGTCGATGTCCTCGACCGTGTTGGCAGCGGCGCCGTGGGTGATCTCGACGCCCTTGGGGTCGCCGGTGGACCCGGAGGTGAAGACGACGTACGCCAGTTGGTCCGGCGGGGCGACGGCCGGGGCCCGGAGCGGCTCGTGCCGGTCCGCCTCGGCGAGGGGCAGGGGTAGGGCCGGCCAGTCGCCGGCGGTGTCCTCGGTCAGGGCCAGGCGTACGCCCGCCCCGGTGAGGATGCGGTCCCGGCGGGCCGGTGGCTGGTCGACGCCGACGGGGACGTAGGCCGCGCCGGCGGCGAGGACGCCGAGGACGGCGGCGATCTGGTCCGGGCCCTTGGGCAGGCTGACGGCGACGGGTTCGCCGGGGCGGACGTCGTGCGCGGTCAGCAGGGCGGCGATCCGGCGGGCCCGCAGCGACAGTTCGCCGTAGGTCACGGTGGTGTCGCCGGCGAGGAGCGCCGGGGCGTGTGGGCGGGCGGCGGCGTTGCGGAAGAACGGTGTGTGCAGGGAGGTCTCCCGCCCGGGTGCGGCCGTGTCGTTGGCCCGGTCGCGCGCGGCGCGCTGGGCGGCCGGGAGGGGGACCGGGCGGTGCGCGGTCCAGTCGGCCTCCAGCAGGGCGCGCAGGTGGGCGGTGTACGCGGCGAACATGGCGTCGAGGACGCCCTCGGGGAACAGGTCCTCCACCGCGTCCCAGTGCAGGTCGATCACGGTGCCCTCGGGGGTGCGCCGCTCCACGGCCTGGTGGTCCAGCCAGACCTGCGGGGTCTGGGTGATGCCGTACACCTGGTCGGTGAAGAGGCCGGCCGGGTCGTCGCCGGTGTCCAGGCCGAGGGCGCTGGTGAAGACGACGGGCATGGTGACGTCGGCCTGTCCGGTGCGGCGGGCGAGCCGGCGCAGTACCTGGACGGCGGTCAGGGAGCGGTGGTCGAGGGCCTCCCACAGTTCGCGCTGGGTGCGGCGGGCGCCGGTCAGCCAGGGCTCGCCGGGCCGGTGCTCGTGGCCGACCAGGACGAGGGAGGTGAAGTCGCCCAGCACCCGGGTGATGTGCGGATGGGCCTCCCGCCGGTCGAACAGGGTGAGGTTGACGGTGAGGTCCGGCTCGGCGCTCCACCGGGACAGCACCTCGCAGTACGCCGTGAGCAGGACGGCGGACGGGGTGACGCCGTGGGCGCGGGCGCGTTCCTCCAGGGCGCGCCGGGCGGCGGCGTCGAGGACGGCGGTGCGCCGGGCGAAGCGGGGCCTGGAGAGGTCGGCCGGGTCGCACGCGAGCGGCAGCCGGGGGGCGGCGGGCAGGGTGTCCAGCCGCTGGTCCCAGTGGCGTTCGGCGGCCTCCAGTTCGCCGGGGTCGGGCCGGGCGGCCAGGACGTGGTCGCGGAAGGAGACGTCCACGGGCGGCAGTCCGGCGTCCGGGTCGGCGTAGAGGGCGGAGAGTTCGGCGTAGAAGGTGAGGATGCTCAGGGCGTCCAGGACCAGGTTGTCCATGCCGACGGCGAGCCGTACCCGCTGCTCGTCGCGGACGGCGGCGACGCTGAACAGGGGCCAGCGGCCGGGGTCGAAGACATGGTGGGACCAGGTGTCGCGCAGGGCGGAGCGGGCCGCCTCGGGGTCCGGTCCGGCGTCGGTGACCTCGACCGTGAAGCGGGGCACCTCGGGCAGGACGCGCTGGTGGCCGTCGGTGTCGAAGACGGCCCGGAGCATCTCGTGCCGGGCGACGAGGCGGTTGACGGCCTCCTCCAGGCGGGCCACGTCCAGACCGGGTATGTCGTACTCGCGGTAGAAGTGGCAGCCCACACCGCCCAGGGTGAACTCCTCGCCGCGGCCGAGCCAGTAGGCGAGCTGGACGTCGGTGGGCGGGAACGGGTCGTGGCGGTGCGCGGGGTCGGCGGCGGGCGGCCGGACCGGCGGGCGGGCCGGGCCGAGGTGGACGGTCTCGGCGAAGTCGGCGAGGACCGGGTGGGCGAACAGGGCGCTGAGGGCGGTGCCCCGGGCGCCGTCGGCGCGGAGCCGGGTGAGGAGCCGGGTGGCCAGCAGGGAGTCGCCGCCGAGGGCGAAGAAGTCGTCGGTGCGGCCGGGGCCGGGCGAGGGGATGCCGAGGACGTCCTGCCAGGCGGCGGCGACGAGGCGCTCGGTGTCGGTGCGGGGCGGCTCGTGCCGGTCGGGCATGGTCCGGTCGGCCAACTGGGCGGTGACCGCGGCGCGGTCGGTCTTGCCGTTGCGGGTCAGGGGGAGTTCGGTGAGCACGGCCGTGGTGTCCGGGAGCATGGCGGGCGGCAGGAGGGTGCCGAGGTGCTCCGCGAGGCCGGCGGGCGTGGGCCGGCGGCCGGGGACGGGGACGGCCGCCGCGGCCAGCCGGCGGGTGGGCAGCAGGACCGCCACGGCCCGCGCCACGTCGGGGTGGGCGGTCAGCGCGGCCTCGATCTCGCCCAGTTCGACACGGTGGCCGCGCACCTTGACCTGGTGGTCGGCGCGGCCGAGGAACTCCAGGTGGCCGTCGGGGCGGTAGCGGGCGCGGTCGCCGGTGCGGTACCAGCGCACGCCGTCGTGGTCGACGAAGCGGTCGGCGGTGCGTTCGGGGTCGCCGCGGTAGCCGCGGGCCACTCCCCCGCCGCCGATCCACAGCTCACCGGGCACCCAGTCGGGGCGGTCCCGGCCGAGCGGGTCGACGACCCGGCAGCGCACGCCGGTGAGCGGACGACCGTAGGGAACGATGCTCCAGTCCTTCGGGACGGGGAGGGTGACCTGCTGCCAGGTGGAGTGGATGGCGGTCTCGGTGGTGCCGCCGAGGCCGGCGAAGAGGCAGTCGGGAGCCCGGCGGGCGAGCCGTTCGGCGAGGTCCGGGGTGACCCGGTCGCCGCCGAGCAGGACCGCCCGCAGGGGCAGCGGGGTGGTCTGCGTCTCCGCGACGGTGAGCAGCATGTCCAGCAGGGCGGGTACGCAGTTCAGTACGGTCGCCCGGTGGGTGTGCGCCAGACGCAGCCAGGCGTCGGCGTCCCGGCGCTCCGGTTCCCGGACGCAGATCACCGCGCCGCCGGTGCTCAGCGGCGCGAACAGGTCGAAGACGGAGAGGTCGAACTCCAGCGCGGAGAGGGCGAGGGCGCGGTCGGCGGGGCCGAGTCCGAGGCGGGCCCGGAGGTCGGCCACGGTACACATCGCCGCCGCGTGGGCCACCTCGACGCCCTTGGGTTCGCCCGTCGAGCCCGAGGTGTACAGGACGTAGGCGAGGTCGTCGGGTGAGCCGGGCACGGGGGCGGGCAGGGGCTCGGCGGTGCGGGCCGCGGCCAGGTCGTCCAGGAGCAGGCGGGCGCCGGCGGAGGCGAGGACGCGGGCGCGGCGCGCGGGGGGCTGGTCGACGGCCACGGGGAGGTAGGCGGCGCCGGCCGCGAGGACGCCGAGGACCGCGACGGCCTGCTCGGGGCCCTTGGGCAGGCTGACGGCGACCAGGTCGCCGGGGCGCACTCCCCGGGCGCGCAGGTGGCCCGCGACGGTGAGGGCGCGGGCGGCGAGGTCGCCGTAGGTGTGGTGCGCGGTGTCGTCGCCGAGCAGGGCGGGGGCGTCGGGCGCGGTGGCGGCGTGGCGGAAGAACTCGTC
Source organism: Streptomyces sp. NPDC016677 (assembly GCF_055562815.1). Lineage (NCBI taxonomy): Bacteria > Bacillati > Actinomycetota > Actinomycetes > Kitasatosporales > Streptomycetaceae > Streptomyces > Streptomyces sp. NPDC016677. Next base: position 203,692 of record NZ_JBVHEO010000011.1, read on the forward strand.
GTGGAGGCGGAGTCCGGCGCCGGGCGGACGGCCCGTGCCGTCCTCGTCGGCGGCGGCGTGCCGGGTGCGCCGCTGGGCGGCGGGCAGCAGGTCGCCGACCGGGGCGGTCCACGCGCCCGGGTCGTCGGTGAGCCGGTCCAGGAGACCCTCGTACGCGGCGAACATGGCGTCCAGCACGCCGGGCGCGAACGCGGCCTCGCGGGCGTCCCAGTTGACGAGGAGTCCGCCGTCGAGTTCGGTGATCTGGGCGTCCAGCCAGACCTGCGGGCCCTGCGAGATGATCCACACCGCTTCCCCGAAGACACGGGTGACGGAGGCCGGGAAGAGCGGGCCGAGGCCCAGGGCGCTGGTGTGCACCACGGGGGCGAGCAGCTGGGCGCCGCGGCGGCGGGTCAGGTCGCGCAGCACCTCCACGCCGGAGTGCCGGGCGTGCGCGGCGTCGGCGTGGAAGCGCTCCTGGAGCCGTCCGGCCCGGTCGGCGAAGCCGCCCGGCGCGGTGCCGTCCCAGGCGAGCAGGACCGAGGAGGTGAAGTCGCCGACCAGGGCGTCGACGTCGGGGTGCAGCGGCTCGCGGTCGAACAGGGGGAGGTTGAGCAGGAAGGAGGGCTCGGCGGACCAGGCGGTGAGGACCTCGGCGAAGACGGCGGTGAGGGCGAGCGCCGGGGTCAGGCCGTGGGCGCGGGCCCGCGCCCCGAAGGCGGCGGCCCGTTCGGGGGCGAGCAGGCGGTGCCTGCGCACGACGGTCGTGGCGTCGGCGTCGTGACCGGCGGCGGGCAGTTCCGGCGGCCCGGGGAGCGCGTCGAGGCGCTCCCGCCACCAGGCCCGGTCCGCTTCCCGCGCGGCGCGGCCGGGACCGGCCCGGTGGGCCTCCCGGTCGGACAGGTAGCGGCGGAAGGAGTAGCCGGGCTCGGCCCGGGGCACCTGGCCGCCCGCGGTGTAGGCGTCGGCGAGGTCGGCCAGCAGGACGCGCAGGCTGAGCGCGTCGGCGGCGATCATGTCGAGGTTGACGTGGGTACGGGTGCGGCCGTCCGGCAGCAGGGTGAGCCGTACGTCGAAGACCTCGCCGGCTCCGATGTCCAGGGTGCGGTGGGACAACGCGGCGCGCAGGCGCTCCAGTTCCGCCCCGGCCCGCTCGGCGGTCTCGTGGCGCAGGTCGGTGACGCGGAGGCCGGGCCAGGGGGCGGTGCCGAGGATCTCCTGGGTGCCGTCGTCGAGGACGCGGACGCGGAGCATGTCGTGCCGGGCGAGGACGGACCGTACGGCGTCCTGGAGGCGGTCGGGGTCGACGCCGGTGCCGTCGAACTCGTGGTAGAAGTGCGCGGCCACCCCGCCGAGCCGCTGCCCGGGGGACCGTCCGGCCCAGTAGGCGTGCTGCATCAGGGCCAGCGGGAAGGGGCCGGTCGGCCGGCCGCTCGCGGGGGTGGTGACGGGGGTGGTGTCGGGAGTGGTGTCGGCGGTGGTGTCGGGCTGCGTACGGGTGGCGAGGAGTGCGTGCCAGGCGGCCGGGGTCGGGTGGGCCGCGAGGGCGCCGAAGGTGAGGTCGGCCCCGGCGCGGCGCCAGCGGGCCGCCAGCTTCATGAGGGTGATGGAGTCCAGGCCGAGGGCGATGAGGTTCTCGTCGTCGTGGACGGCGTCGGGCGACAGGTCGAGGACCGAGGCGAGGCGGGCGCGCAGGGCGTGGAGGTCCGTCAGTTCGGCGGCGGCCGGGTCCGTCCTGGCCGCTGCCGCCTTGTCGATCGGGGCGGTCTGGCCGGTCTGATCGGTCTGGCCGGTCGTGGCTGTCTGGTCGGTCGGGTCGGTCAGCACGGTCTTCCTTCTGTCTCGCGGGTGCGCGGGGCTGTCTCAACGGGTGCGCGGGGGTGTCTCGCGGGTGCGCCGGGGCTGTCGCACGGTGCGCGGCGCTGCCCCGCAAGGCGCTGCGGGGCTGTCCCGCGGGGCGCTGCGGGGCTGTCCCGCGGGGCGCGGTGGCGCGCGGTCCGGCGTCGGGCGGGGCGGGGCTGTCCCGCGGGGCGCGGTGGCGCGCGGTCCGGCGTCGGGCGGGGCGGGGGTGCGGGGGCCCGGTGGTGTCACCAGCGCACGGGCAGGGCGACCGGGCCGCGCAGGAAGGCGGCCGGCCTCCAGGTGGGCTCACCGGCCGGACGCAGGCCGGGCAGCAGCCGGGCGAGGGCGGTCAGGCCCTCCTGGAGTTCGACCCGGGCCAGGGCGGCGCCGGCGCAGTGGTGGATGCCGTGGCCGAAGGCGAGGTGCCCGGAGGTGTCCCGGTCGGGTTCGAGGCGGTCGGGCCTCGGGTAGCGCAGGGCGTCACGGTCGGCGGCGCCGATCGCGACCAGGACGGGTTCACCGGCGCGCACCTTCACGCCGCCGACCTGTACGTCCTCCAGGGCGTAGCGCGGCAGGGAGGCGGACGCGGCCAGCGGGACGTACCGGAGCAGTTCCTCGACCCAGGCGCGGGCCCGGTCGGGACGGCCGGCCAGCTCGGCCAGGGCGTCGGGGCGTTCGGTGAGCAGTACCCAGGTGAAGTTGGCGAGCTGGGCGGCGGTGGTCTCGTAGCCGCCGAGCAGGATCGCGACGCACAGTTCGACGAGTTCCTCCCGCGAGGCCCCGCCGTCCGGGGCGTCCTCGTCGCCGGCGTGCAGCAGCGCGGTCATCAGGTCGTCGGCGGGGTCGGCCCGCCGGCGGTCGAGCAGGTCTCCCATGTACTCCTTGAGCGCGGCGGTGGCGGCCAGGACGTCGTGCGGTCCGGCGCCGCTGGTGGACAGCACGGTGTCGCTCCAGCCGCGGAAGCGGTCACGGTCCTCGGCGGGGACGCCGAGCAGTTCGCAGATGACCGCGATGGGCACGGGCAGCGCGACGTGCTCCACCAGGTCGGCGGGGGCGCCGGTGGCCGCCATGCGGCGGACGGCGTCCTCGGCGATCTCCCTGACGCGCGGGCGCAGCGCCTGGGCCCGGCGCGGGGTGAACGCGCGGGCGGCGGGGCGGCGCAGCCGGGTGTGGTCGGGCGGGTCGGTGGCGACCAGGCCGATGGGGCTGACCGGGGTGGTGCGGGGCGCGTCCCGTCCGGCGTCCGCGCGGGAGAAGCGGGCGTCGGCGAGGACGGCGCGGGCGTCGTGGTGGCGGGTGACGAGCCAGGCCGGTTCGCCGTAGGGCAGTCGGACGCGGAGCAGGCCGGGGGTGCGCTGGGCGACGCGGTAGGCGTCGGCCAGGTCCAGGCCGTCGGGGGTGTCGAAGGGGTAGGGGCAGGCGGCGGGCGGGTCCGGGGCCGGCGCGGACGCGCCCGGGCCGGAGGCACGCTCCCTTGGACCCGGCACAGACGTGTCCGAGCCCGAGGCGGGCGTCCCCGGACCGGAGGCGGGCGTGCTCACAGGGCCTCCGCGACGGTGTTCAGCGTGCGGGCGAGGGCCGCCCGGTCGACCTTGCCCGCGCCGGTACGGGGGAAGCGGTCGACGGTGCGGACCCGGTCGGGGTGTTTGAAGGCCGCGACGCCCCGGCCGACGAGGTGGTCGATGAGGTCGCGCCGGGTGGGGGCCTCGCCCCGGGGGACGACGAAGGCGCAGGTGCGCTCGCCCATGTCGGGGTCGGGGAAGCCGACCAGGGCCACGTCGTGCACGTGGGGGTGGGCGAGGAGTTGGTTCTCGACCTCCTCCACCGGGACCTTGTCACCGCCCCGGTTGATGACGTCCTTCAGGCGGCCCTCCACCACGAGGTTCCCGCCGGGCAGCCGCCGCACCAGGTCGCCGGAGCGGTAGAAGCCGTCGGGGGTGAAGGCGGTGGCGTTGTGCTGCTCGGCGCGGAAGTAGCCGCGCAGGGTGTAGGGGCCGCGCGTCCACAGCTCGCCGGTCTCGCCGTCGGGGACGTCGGTGCCGTCGGGGCCGACGACCCGTACCTCGTCGGCGTCGGACAGCGGGCGGCCCTGGCTGGTGAACACCGTCTCGTCGGGGTCGTCGAGGCGGGTGAAGTTCAGCAGCCCCTCGGCCATGCCGTACACCTGCTGCAGGGCGCAGCCGAGGACCGGGCGTACACGGCGGGCGGCCTCCTCCTTGAGGCGGGCGCCGCCCGCCTGGAGGAGGGTGAGGCTGCTGAGGTCGGGGGCGAGGAGTTCGGCGGCGTCCAGCCAGGCCAGCACCAGCGGGGGGACCAGGGCGACGGTGGTGACGCGTTCGCGGGCGATCAGGCCGAAGGCGGTCTCCGGGTCGGGCGAGGGGGCCAGGACGGTGGTGCCGCCGGCGTGCAGGGTGCCGAGCAGTCCGGGGCAGGCGAGGGCGAAGTTGTGGGCGGCGGGCAGGGCGAGGAGGGTGACCGTGGAGTCGTCGAGGCCGGTGACGCGGGCGCTGGCGCGCAGGTTGTAGGCGTAGTCGTCGTGGGTGCGCGGGATGAGTTTGGGCAGGCCGGTGGTACCGCCGGACAGCAGCAGGACGGCGACGTCCTGGGGGCGGGCGTCGTCGGGGGCGCCGGGGTCCGGTTCGGCAGCGGTGAGCGCGTCGAAGGGCCGGTACGGGCCGGGGGCGACGGTGAAGACGTGGCGGACGGTGTGGGCGGCGGCGCTCACCGTCCGGGCGAGGCGCTCCTGCTCGGGGTCGCCGCCCGCCATGACGCAGGCGGCGGCGCCGGAGAGGCGGGCGAGGTGGACGAGTTCGCTCTCCCGGTGGGCGGGCAGGGCGAGGACGGGGACGACGGCGGCGCGGAAACAGCCGAACAGGGTGAGGACGAACGGCAGTCCGTTGGGGAGGTGGACCAGCAGGCGGTGGCCGGCTTTGAGCCCGTGGGCGCGCAGGCCGGCGGCGACCCGGTCGGCGGCCTTGTCCAGTTCGGCGTAGGTGAGGCGCCGGCCGTCGGTGACCAGCGCGGTGTGTCCGGGGGTGCGGCGGGCGCCGTCCCGGAGGACGGAGCCGAGGGTGGTGCCGGTCCAGTAGCCGCCGGCGCGGTAGCGGGCGGCGGCGGGTTCGGGCCAGGGGGTGAATCCGTCGAGCAGGGGCACGAGGAGTCCTCCGTCGGAAGGATCGCGGATATCGGAGTGGCGGAGCGGGCTCAGCGGGCGGCCGGGCCCAGGCGCAGCGGGAGGGCTTCCAGGCCGTGCATGGCGGTGGAGAAGCGCCAGCGCAACGCGGACTCGTCCACGGCCAGTTCGAGGTCGGGGAAGCGGTCCAGGAGCCGACCGAAGGCGATCTCGCCCTCCAGCCGGGCCAGGGCGGCGCCGACGCAGTAGTGGATGCCGTGGCCGAAGGCGAGGTGGCCGCCGGCGGGGCGGGTGATGTCGAGCCGGTCGGGTTCGGCGAACCGCGCGTCGCGGTTGGCGGCGAGCCAGGACACCATCACGAAGTGGCCGGCGGGGACGGTGACACCGCCGAGTTCGACGTCCTCGGTGGCGTAGCGGGGGCTGGAGAGGTTGTTGGGGGTCTCGTAGCGCAGGAACTCCTCCACCGCCTGCGGCAGCAGGTCGGGGCGCGCCTTGAGCAGCGCGAACTGCTCGGGGTGGCGCAGCAGGGCGAGGACGCCGCTGCTGATGAGGTTGACGGTGGTCTCGAAGCCGCCGGTCAGCAGGACGACGGCGGTGGAGATCAGCTCGTCGCGGCTGAGCCGGTCGCCGTCCTCGCTGACGTGCACCAGGCGGGTCAGCAGGTCGTCGCCGGGGTCGCGGCGCTTGGCCTCGACCAGGTCACCGAGGTAGGCGGCCATGCGCATCGAGGCGGCGCCGATCTCCTCGGGGGTGACGGCGGCGACCATGGTGCGGGTCCAGGCGGTGAAGTCGTCGCGGTCCTCGAAGGGGACGCCGAGGAGTTCGCAGATGACGCGGATGGGCAGGGGCAGCGCGTAGTCGGCGAGGAGTTCGCTGTCCGGGCCGGACTTCTCCATGGCGTCCAGGAGTTCGTCGGTGATGGCCTCGATGCGCGGGCGCAGCGGGGCGACGGCGCCGGGGGTGAACACCTTGGTGATCAGGGACCGCAGCCGGGTGTGGTCCGGCGGGTCGAGGTTGAGGAGGTTCTTGGCCAGTTCGGGCGCGAAGTGGCTCTCGGTGTCCTCGCCACCGCCCAGGCGCAGCCGCTCCAGCCGGTCGTAGACACCGTCGCTGCTGAAACGGGGGTCGGTGACGGCGGCGCGGGCCTCTTCGTGGCCGGTGACGAGCCAGACGGGGAAGCCGCCGGGGAGTTCGACGAACCGTACGGGTGAGGCGGCGCGCAGGCCCGCGGCGACGGTGTGGGCGTCCTGGACGAAGGTCTCGTCGAGCGGGAGGGGGGCGGTGGTCACGGGGTTCTCCGGTGGCTCGGTACGGCAGGGAACGGGACGGTCACGGGGTTCTCCGGTGCGCCGGCGGGAAGGAGGCCGCCGGTCACGGGGTTCTCCGGCCCGTCGGCGGGAAGGGGCCGCCGGTCACGGCAGGTCCAGCGTGGGGCGGTACAGGTCGGCCCAGACGTGGAAGTCCAGGAGGCGTTCGAGGCCGGTGCGGACGGCGCCGGTGACGGCGGCCGGGTCGGCGGCGGCGGTGGAGCGGGCCCAGTCGGGGTCGAAGACGGCGAACACCGGGTGGCCGGGGTCGGTGAGCACCTCGCGGACCTGCTCCTGGAGGGCGGCGGCGTACGCCGTGTCCTGCGTGGACGGGTACGGGCTCTTGACGCGCTCGGTGACGGACCGGGGCAGCAGGTGGGCGACGGCCTGCCGCAGCAGGCCCTTCTCACGGCCGTCGACGGTCTTCAGGGACCAGGGCGCGTTGTAGACGTAGGAGACCAGGCGGTGGTCGGCGAAGGGGACGCGGACCTCCAGGCCGGTCGCCATCGACATGCGGTCCTTGCGGTCGAGCATGGCCCGCACCAGCCGGGTGATGTGCAGGTGGCTGCTGGTGCGCATCCGGCGTTCGAAGGCGTCCTCGCCGGGCAGGTGCTCGACCTTGGCGACGGCGCCGGCGTACTCGTCGGTGACGTAGCCGCCGATGTCGAGGGCGGTGCGCAGCGCGGGGCGGAGCGGTTCGGCGCGGTCGGCGGTGTAGGTGTTCTGGAAGGCGAGCCAGGGGAAGGTGTCGGCGTCGCGGGCGGCCGGGTGGTGGAACCAGACGTAGCCGCCGAAGAGTTCGTCGGCGAACTCCCCGGACAGGGCCACGGTCGACTGCTCCCGGATGGCGCGGAACAGCAGCAGCATGGAGCTGTCGATGTCGCCGAGGCCGATGGGCATGTCGCGGGCGGCGACCACCGCGCGGCGCAGTGCCGGGTCGGTGAGCGCGCGGGAGTCCAGGACGACGTTGCGGTGGTCGGCGCCGACGTGGGCGGCGACCTCTCGGATGAACGGGGCGTCGGGGGTGTCGCGGAACTCGTCGGGCCGGAAGTTCTCCTCGTACCCGGCGAAGTCCACGGAGAAGGTGCGGAGTTTCTCCCCGGTCTCCCGCTGCCGGCGGGCGGCGAGGGCGGTGACGGCGCTGGAGTCGAGGCCGCCGGAGAGCAGCACGCACTGCGGCACGTCGGAGACGAACTGCTCGGGCACGATCTCGCCGAGCAGGGCGGCGACCCGTTCGACGGTCGTGGCGGCGTCGTCGGTGTGTTCGGCGGTCTCCAGCCGCCAGTAGGTGTGCTCGCGCATCCCGTCGCGGTCGACGGTCAGCACGGTCCCCGGCTCGACCTCGTACAGGTCCTTCCACAGCGACCAGCCGGGCGCCTTGGTGAAGCCGACGAGTTCGCGCAGGCAGGAGGTGTCGACGCGGCGCGGGAAGGCCGGGTTGGCGAGGACGGCCTTGGGTTCGGAGCCGAACAGGACGCCGTCGGGGGTGCGGTGGTAGTAGAGGGGCTTCACGCCCATGCGGTCGCGGACCAGGACGAGGCGCTGTCGCCGTTCGTCCCAGACGGCGAAGGCGTACATGCCGGTGAGGCGTTCGGCGACGGCCTCGCCCCACTCCAGGTAGCCGCGCAGCACGGTCTCGGTGTCGCTGCGGGTGGTGAACCGGTGGCCCCGGCGCTGGAGTTCGGCGCGCAGCTCGGGGTGGTTGTAGACCTCGCCGGAGTAGACGAGGGTGACGTCCCCGTCGGGGGTGCCGGCCGTCATGGGCTGGGCGCCGCCCGGCAGGTCGATGACGGCGAGGCGACGGTGGCCGAGGGCGGCGTGCCGGTGGAGGCGTACGCCGCCCTCGTCGGGGCCGCGGTCGGCGAGGGTGGCGGTCATGGCGTCGGCCGTGTCGCCCCGCAGGGTGAGGTCCTGGTCGAACGCCACCCAGCCGGTGATTCCGCACATGGGTGCTCCTTGGGTCGTACTCGTGGAGGTCGGGTCAGGGGCGCCGGGCGGCGAACACCCGGTGGCCCAGTGGGTGGAGGGGGTGTCCCTCGGCGGGCAGGTCGGCGACGGGCAGCAGGCCGGCGCCGTCGAGGACGGCCCGCCACTGCGGGTGGGTGAGGAAGCTGGCCCCGGTGGCCGCGCGGGCGTCCCTCGGGGCGGCCAGCAGGAAGCCCTGGGAGGCCAGCACCCAGTACTCCTCCCGGGTCGGCTCGGTGAGCACCAGCAGCCCGCCGGGCACCAGCAGCCGGACCAGTCCCCGTACGGCGGCGTCGGTGTCGACGGCCGCGTTGAGGACACCGCCGGCCACCACCACGTCGAAGGAACCGGCGGCGTGCCCCTGCTCCACGGGGTCGCGGTCGACGTCCAGCAGGCCGTAGCGCAGCCGGTCGGCGAAGCGGGCACGGGCGTGGTCGAGGAAGAACGGCGACACGTCGGTGAACAGGTACTCCACGGACGTGCCCGGCAGCCGTTCCAGTTCCGGCAGGACCACCTCGGTGGTGGTCGCCGTCCCGCCGCCCGCCTCCAGGATCCGGCCGCGCGGTGCGCCCCGCAGGTGGTCCGCGACCAACGCGGCGGCGGCGGCGTGCTGGTAGCGGGCGGTGGCGCTCTCCCGGTACAGCGAGCGGGCGGTGTCCGTCTCGCCGCGCGGGAAGAGCAGTGCGGCCGCCGACCGTTCGGCCCGCATCAGGGCGAGGAGTTCGCCGGCCGAGCGGCGGGCGTAGGCGACGGTGGCGTCGCAGCCGTGGGCGGCCCGCCAGCCGCGCAGGGCCGGCCGCCACACCGTGTCGAGGTCGGTGTACGTCTCCGGTGGCACGGTGGGGGTCAGGGCGCCCGACGGGGCGCGGTCGAGCAGTTGCTCCTCGGTCAGTACGGTCAGCCAGCGGTCCAGCAGCCGCCGGTGCTCGGGCGCCGGGCGCACCGCCGCCGCGATCTGGTCCGGGGTGTACGCCCCGGGACCGGTCGGGCAGCCGGCCCGGTGCAGGGTGTGGAGCATGCTGAGCAGGGCGGCCCGGGCCACCGCGTGGGCCGCGTCGACACAGGCGGGGACGTCGAGTCCGCGCAGGGCCGCGTCGGCGGCCGCGGCGGGGGAATCCACGCTGGTGCGGGGAGCGGTCCCCGCCGAGCCGGGGGCCCCCTCCAGGCGGGGGCCCAGCTCCGCCCAGGCCGTGACGTCCGCCGCCGTGACGCCCGGTTCCGGGCAGCTCACGCGGGTCAGGGCGGACAGGTCGGTCAGCGCGGCGGCGGGTGTCGCGGGCAGGGCGCGCGCCAGCGCCAGCGGGAGGACCGCCTCGGTGGCCTCCGCCCGTTCCAGGGCGGCGAGCAGACGGGCCGGCGCGGTGTCCGGCGCGACCGCCGTGACCCGGCCGCCTCGGGCCCAGGCGTCGAGTGCCGCCGCCGCGCCCGCCGGGTCGCCGGTCAGCACGAGGGTGTGCGGCGGCGGCCCCGGGTCGGGTGCGGGCCGCGGCCGTACGGCGGTCAGGGCCTGGGCCAGGTCCGCGCAGAACCGGGCTGCCTCGTCCGGCAGGCGGCTCCCTGGGGCGCCCGGACGGTCCCCGGCGACGGCGGCGAGGACGGCCGCCGCGTCGAGGTCCGTGCCGTCGACCGCGCAGACCGGTTCCCCGGCCCGGCCGTCGAGGAGTCGGCGCAGCTCCGCCGTGTCCACGGCGGCGGGCTCGGGAACGGTGGCGTGCCACAGGTACTGTCCGGCCGGGGCCGGTCCGGCGGTGTCGTCCGGGTGGCGGGCGCGGACGTGGAAGCCGGCCGCCGTCAGGTCCTCCTCCCACTCCCCCGCCGTCGGGAAGACGGTGGCGGTACCGGCCCTGCGGTCGGTGAACCGGCCGTGCGGGCCGGCGGCGTGCGGGGACGAGGCCGGCGGGGAGAGCAGGAACTGCATCGAGGTCAGGACGGTGTCGCAGTCCCCCGCCGAGTCCACCAGCAGCAGCGTGCCGCCGGGCGCGAGCAGCCGCCGGACGCGGCGCAGGGCGGCCGGTATGTCGGTGGCGTTGTGCAGGACGTTGGCGGCGACGACGACATCGGCGCCGCCCGCCGGGAAGCCCTGGGCGGTGAAGTCGGCGTCCACGTCGAGCAGCGCGGTGGCGACCTTGAACCGTTCGGCGGCGGCAGCGGTGTAGAGGGGGCTCACGTCGGTGAACGTGTAGTCGGTGTCCAGGCCGCGCAGCACGTCCGTGGTGGCGCCCGAACCGCCGCCCAGCTCCACCACCCGCACCCGGCCGGGCCCGCGCCGGGCCCCCGTCTCGGCCACCGCTTCCGCGCACCGGGCGTGCAGCCGTCCGGTGAAGGCGTTGCGCTGGTAGGCGCCGAGCGAGGCCACCACGTCGGTGTCCTCGGGCAGCAGGTCGGTGAGGGCGGTCCGGTCGGCGAGCAGGTCGGGCAGCCGCTCCAGGGCGGCGCGGTGCAGGCGGGCCATCTCCGGGGGGAAGCCCAACCGCTCGTACCGCGAGGACAGTTCGTGCAGGGCGGGGGTGTCGGCCGGGCCCGTGGCGTGGAAGACGCCGTGCGCGTCGCGGCGGAGCGCGCCGGCCGTGGTGAGCGCGGTGAGCCACCGGTCGAGGAGGGCGCGGTGCCGTGGCGCCACGGGGAGGGCGGCGGCCAGGGCGTCCGCGGTGGCGGGCAGTACGGTGCGGAGTACGGCGGTCATGGCGGCGCGGCTGATGCCGTCCAGGTGGTGCAGGTCGCGGCGGAGCCGGAGTTCGGCGCCCGCGCCGGTGAGCGTGCCGGTCACAGGGCGCCCACCTCCGCCACCGCGTCCGGTGCGAACGGGTCCACGCCGTCGGGCAGTACGTCGACCCGCGCGCAGGGGCCCGCCGGGGTGCGGGTGAGCGCGGTGACGGCCGCCTCCGGGTCGAGGACCTCGGCGGCGAAGTGCCGTCCGGGCGGCAGGTCGCCGCGCAGCGCGCTCAGTGCCGTGTGGGCCGCGACGGCGCCGCTCAGCGGGGCGTTGCCGGTGCCGTGCAGGACCGCGGTGCGGGTGGTGCCGTCCGCCGCGACGGTCACGGCCAGGGTGACCGAGGGCCGGTGTCCGGCGAGGTCCAGCGCGGCGGCCCGGCACAGGCGCCGTGCCGCCTCGTCGGGCGGCAGGACGTGCACCCGGTCGAAGGCGGCGAGGACGTGCTCGCCCCGGACCAGGGTCAGCCAGTCGCCGTCGCGGACGCCCAGGGCCCGCGCGGTCCGCGCGTCCTCGGCGGACAGCTGCGGCAGCTCGGCACTGGTGCCCGGGAAGAAGGGCGGGTCGGTGACGGTCCGGCGGGTCAGGGCGCGCGCCCGGGGCGCTCCGTCCCGCCAGGCCGCCAGGGGGCCGGCGCCCGGGGTGGCGGCGCCGTGCAGGTACTCCAGCGCGGAGGTGGTCGTGAAGAGGTCCAGTACGCGGGTGCGGACGGTGGCCGTGTCCGGCCGGGCGGCCCCGGCGAGCCCCGCCCAGCGGGCGACGGCCCTCGGGAACAGCCCGGTCAGGCCGGGGCGCAGCCCCGCGGAGAGCACGGCGGTGCGGCCCGCGCGCCGGTAGCGGCCGTCGTCCAGGAGCGCGTACAGCGCGTCGTCCCCGGCGGCGTCCACGTAGTCGGCGCCCGCCCGGAAGGCGGCGTCGGCGGCGACGGAACCGGTGAGGTGGGACGGGCCCGCGCAGTTGACCAGGACGCTCAGGCCCTCGGCGAACGCCGTCACGTCGTCGCCGTCGCGGACGTCCACCACCCGGTGTTCCACCGCGTCGTCACCCGGCAGGTGACGGGCGAGGAACTCCGCCGCTGCGCTCGCCGACCGGCCGCCGACGCGCACCGGCCGGCCCGCCCGGCGCAGGGCCGGCACGACGTGGCGGCCCACGTCCCCGTAACCACCGATCACCCCGATCACCGGGTCACCTCCGCGGCGTCCGCGGCGTTCTCCGGCACCAGCCGCCAGCCCCTGCTGCGGCGGCGCCGTTCCCAGAAGCGGGCGTACAGGCCGTCGGCGGCGAGGAGTTCCTGGTGGGTGCCGCGTTCGGCGACGCGGCCCTCGTCCAGGACGAGGATCTGGTCGGCGGCCACCACGGTGGACAGCTGGTGGGCGATGACGATCAGGGTGGAGTCCCGCATCAGGGTGCGCAGGGCCTGCTGGACGTACTTCTCGTTCTCCGGGTCGAGGGCGGCGGTGGCCTCGTCGAGGAGGACGACGGGGGCGCGTTTGAGGACGGCGCGGGCGACGGAGACGCGCTGGCGTTCGCCGCCGGAGAGGGAGGCGCCGCCCTCGCCGACGCGGGTGGCGAGGCCGTCCGGCAGCCGCTCGACGATCTCGTCGACGCCGGCGATCCGGGCCGCCTCGCGGACCTCGTCGTCGCCGGCGCCGGGCCGGCCGACGCGGATGTTGCCCTCCAGGGTGTCGTCGAAGAGGTACACGTCCTGCTGGACCAGGGAGATGTGGGCCATCAGCTGTTCCACCGGCATCTCGCGCACATCGGTGCCGCCGACGCGGACCGACCCGGCGTCCGTGTCGAAGAAGCGGGCGATGAGCCGGACCAGGGTGGTCTTGCCGGCCCCGGACGGGCCGACCACCGCCGTCATGGTGCGCGGGGGCACCCGCAGGGAGACGTCCCGCAGGACCGGCCGGCCGGCGTCCTCGTAGCCGAAGGTGACGTTCTCGAAGACGATCTCGCCGGGGCGGTCCAGGCCGGCGCGGTCCGCGGTGTCGGGCAGCGGTGGCTCGTCCAGCAGGGCGGCGAGCCGGCCGAGGTCGTTGCCGGCCATGCGCAGCATGCCGCTCATCCCGGCGGCCTCGGAGAGCGGGCCGACGAAGCGGGCGGCCAGCGCGAGGAGCGCGACCAGGGCCGCGGGCTCCACGGCGTCGTTCAGGGCGAGGGCCACACCGGTCGCCACCAGGGCGGCGAAGCAGAGTTGCACGGCGAGGCCGTTGGCCAGCAGCCGGGGCATGGTCTCGGCGAGCATCCGCCCGCCCGCCCGGCTGCGTTCCTCCACCGCCGCCTCCAGCGGGGCGTAGCCCTGCCGGTCGCGGCCGAAGGCCCGCAGGGTCTTCTGCGCTCGGGCGAACTCCACCACCCGGTTGCCGGCGAGCGCGTCGGCGGACTCCCGCTGTTCCTCGCTGCGGCCGATCCACCCCGCCGACCAGCGGTGGGTGGCGTACAGCAGCGGCGCGCAGCACAGCAGGACCAGGCCGAGACGCCAGTCCAGGACGAGCATGGCGACGACGACGGTGGCGGGGGTGACGACACCGCTGACCACGGGGGTGAGCAGATGGGCGAAGACGTTGGTGACGGTGAAGGTGCCGGTGGTGGCGGAGCGCGCGACCCGGCCGACCTTCTCGGAGGTGAACCAGCCCAGCGGCAGCCGCACCAGGTGGTCGCCGAGCCGGTCGTGCAGGGTGGTGAGGGTGACGACGGCCAGGGCGAAGCCGCGCATGGCCTGCTGGTAGCGGGCGACGCAGGTGGCGACGACCAGCACGGCGAGGACCGCGAGGCCCTGCCGGGCGCCGGTGGTGTCGCCGTCGAAGACCGACCGCAGCACGGGCACCAGGAAGGCCATGGCGACGCCTTCGAGGACCGCGTACGCGATCAGCCAGGCCAGGAAGCGGCGCAGGGCGCCCCGGTGGTCGGGCCCCAGGACGGTGGCCAGGTGGCGGATCATCGGTCGGCCTCCTCGGTGAGCGCCCCGTCGGGACGGTGTGCCGCCCACATCCGGGCGTAGCGCCCGTCGGCGGCGAGCAGTTCGGTGTGCGTGCCCTGCTCGACGACGCGGCCCGCGTCGAGTACGGCGATCCGGTCGGCGCCGGTGATGGTGGACAGGCGGTGCGCGACGACGAGGACGGTGCGGCCCCGCACCAGGGTGGACAGGGCGTCCTGGATCTCCGCCTCGGACTCGGGGTCGGCGTAGGCGGTGGCCTCGTCGAGGACGAGGACGGGGGTGTCGGCGAGCAGGGCGCGGGCGATGGTGAGGCGCTGGGCCTCGCCGCCGGAGAACCGGGCGTCCTCGCCGACGACGCTGTCGTAGCCGCGCGGCAGCCGGGTGACGCGGTCGTGGATACGGGCGGCCCGCGCGGCGGCCACGAGGTCGTCGTCGGTGGCGTCGGGCCGGCCCAGGCGCAGGTTGTCGGCGACCGTGCCGTGCAGCAGCTGCACGTCCTGGAGGACGAAGCCGACGTGCCGGTACAGCTCCTCGGGCGCGATGTCGCGGACGTCGGTGCCGCCGATGCGGACCGCGCCGGCGTCGGCGTCGTGGAACCTGGGGACGAGGGCGGCGAGCGTGGACTTGCCCGCGCCCGAGCCGCCGACCAGGGCGGTGACGGTGCCGGCCCGGCAGGTGAGGTCGACGCCGTGCAGGACGGGGCGCTCGGGGTCGTAGCCGAAGACGACGCCGTCGAAGGTGACGTCGCTGCCGTCGGGGCGCCGCGGCCGGTCGGGGACGGGGAGTTCGGGGACGTCCAGGAGCGCGGTGATGCGTCCGGCGGCGGCCACCGCCTTGCGCTGCGCGGTCAGGCCCTGGTTGAGGGTGAGCAGGGTGGTGGGCAGCACGGCGGCGACGAGGACCTCGGCGAGGACGTCGGCCGGGCCGACCCACCCCTCGTGCGTGAACCAGATGCCGCCGGCCAGTCCGACCACGGAGATCACCGGCACGGACAGCGCCATGGAGGTGTACGCCTCCAGTTTCAGCACCGGCCGGACCCAGCCCGCGTACTGGTCGCCGTAGGCGTGCACGGCCTCCCGGTACCCGGCGTGGGCGCGGCGGGTGCCGCCGAACACCTTGACGACGCCGATGCCGTGCACGAACTCGACGACCGCCGCGCTGACCCGGCCGAACGCGGTGTCCAGCGCGACCATCTTCTCCGCGAAGCCGCGCATCATGAACGCGTACGCCGTGAAGTAGACCGGCAGGGTGGCGAGCGCCAGCAGGGCGAGCCGCCAGTCCACCCACAGCAGATAGCCGAGCCCGGCCAGGGGCAGGGCGACCGCGCCGGCGAGTTCGACGTCGTGGTGGGCGACGAGGTGGTGCAGGTCGTCGATGTCCTCCTGGGCGGCCTTGCGGACCTGCCCGGAGGTGGTGGCCGAGTACCAGCCCAGCGGGACGCGGCCGAGTTTGGCGACCATCCGGCGGCGCAGGCCGGCCTGGAGCCGGCCGTCGGCGAGGTGGGTGATCCACAGGGCGGCGCCGTTGCAGCTCCAGCCGGCGACGAGGGTGACGGCGACGACGACGGCCGCGGTGACCACCCGGTCCCGGTCCAGCGGGCCGTCGGCGAGCAGCGCCCGGCCGATCTCGGCGATGCCGACGAACGGCACCAGGTTCGTGACGGCGCCGAGGGCGCCCAGCACGATGCCGAGCCGGGTCATCCAGGCGACGGGGCGGCGCAGTTCGCGCAGGGCGTCGGCGGTGGCCGCCGGGGCGGGGGCCGGCCGCTCCGGCGCGGTCGCGGCTTCGGCGGTGGTCGTGGTGGTCGTGGTCATCGGAGGGTGTCTCCCTCGGCGTCCCGGCCCGACGGCCGCAGCGGGGCCGCCAGGTGTCCGGCGACGGTGTGGACGTGCGGTGGCTCGATGACGCTGAAGTGGTTGCCGGGTACGTCGGTGACGGTGAACCGGCCCAGGCAGGTCTCGGCCCAGAACGGCTCGGCCAGGTGGCCGACGCCGCCGGTGACCCCGAACGACTGCTGCTCGGCGGCGCGCAGGAACGTCATGTCGCCCGCGTAGGGCTCCAGTTGGAGGTGGGCGGCCTTCATGCTGTGCCGGCAGGTGCGGAACAGGGCCGGGACCAGTTCGGCGTCGACGGGCACCTGGGCGTTGTCCTCGGCGGCGCGGGCGTACCCGGCGAGCCGCTCCTCCTGGGGGCGGGCGGCGGCCCGGCGGGCGGCGGCGGCCACCGCGGCCAGGCCCTCGTCGGCCCCGTCGGTCTCGTCCAGGGCGGCGAGCGCGCCGGCCGGGACGCGTCCGCCGCCGCGTTCGGTGAGCAGTTCCACCGCCCGGTAGACGTCCTGGTCGGCGACGTCCGGTCCGAAGACGGCCGGGACGGGGTCCAGGCCGAGGTTGGGCACGAAAATGGACTCGTAGGCGAGTTCCTCGTCGGTGTCCAGGAACATCGGGATGCTGTCGACGAGGGTGAGGTCGTCCACCCGCAGTCCGCGTTCGGTGAGCCGGCGGGCGACCTCGGTGGCGAGCAGTCCGCCGAGGCAGTAGCCGATCAGCTGGAAGCGGGTGTGGCCCTCGTCGGCGAGGCGCTGGGCGTACCGGTCGGCGACGGTGGCCACCAGGCGCTCGGGCGGGGTCGCGGTGTACAGCTCGGCGTCGGCGACGGCCACGCCGAGCACCGGGCCGAGGTCCTGGGCGGCCAGGGCGCGGCCGAGGTGCTGGAAGTAGTCCAGGGTGCCCAGCGCCGCGTGGAACATGACGCGCACGGTGCCGTCGGGGTGCGGGGCGCCGCCGAACGGCACGAGCAGGGCGTTGCCGCTGGTGTCGCGGGCCCCGGCGTCGGCCGCGGCGGGTGCCGCCGTCGTGCGCAGGGCACGGGACAGGGCCCGTACGGTGGGCTCGTTGAGCATCTGCCGCAGCAGGGCGTCGTAGGTGAACTCCGCCGCCTCGGGTACCTCTTCGCGCAGCCGGCCCGCGACCCGGGCGAGGATCAGGGAGTCGGCGCCGTGGTCGTAGAAGTTGTCCTCGGGTGCGAGGGCGGTGATGCCGAGGGCGGTGGCCCACAGGGCGCACAGCCGCTCCTCCAGCCCGGCGTCCCCGTCCGCTACGGCCGCTTCCGCGCCGGCGAGTTCGCCGGGCCGCCGGGCGGCCAGCGCGCGGCGGTCGATCTTGCCGTTGGCGGTCATGGGCAGCGCGTCGACGACCTGGAGGTGGCCGGGCACCATGGCGGCGGGCAGCCGCTCGGCGACGAACGCGGCCACCTCCTGGGGCCGCAGCGGCGTCCGGTCCGCCTTGGCGCGCAGGACGAACAGCCGGTGTCCGGCGGCGTCGAGGGCGTGTCCGGCGCCGGGCAGGGTGAGCACCGGGTCGGCCCCGGCACGGTCGAACAGCGCGCGCCAGCCGTCCTCGTCGAGCAGCGGGCAGGCGCCGGCCTCGCGGTCGCCGCCGGCCGGTTCCATCATGAACCCCTGGGTGAGCAGGATGTGCGGGTGGGCGCCGACCGGTTCGGTCACCACCAGCAGCCCGCCCGGGGCGAGGAGTCCGACGGCGGCGCGCACGGCGCGGGCGCTGTCCCGGGCGCTGTTGAGCACGCCGGCGCAGAGCACGAGGTCGGCGGAGTTGGGCGGCAGGCCCTGCGGGAGCGGGTCGCGGTCGATGTCCACCACGCCGAAGCGCAGGCCCTGTCCCTGGAAGGCGGCGCGGGCACGGGGCAGGAAGGACGGGCTGACGTCGGTGAACAGGTAGTCGACGTCGAAGCCGTCGAGCAGCGGCAGTACGGACTCGGTGGTCGCGCCGGTGCCGGCGCCGAGTTCCAGGACGCGCAGCGGGCCGGGACCGTCGTGCTCGGCCGCGCGGCGGTGGACCACGGCGGCGACGGCGGCGTTGAGGTGCCGGGAAAGGGCGTCGTCGCGGTAGACGGCCCGGGCGGGGGCGTCGTCGCCCTCGGGGAACAGCAGGTCGAAGGGGTTGAGGCGGTCGTCGAGCAGGTCGTCGAGCCGGTCGGTGTGCGCGCGGTGGTAGGCGAGGTAGTCCTCCGTGCACAGGCCGTCGGCGATCCCGCGGGCGGCCTCGTCCCAGGCGGTGTCCGGGTCGTCGGCCGCCTCCCCTGCGCGGTAGCGGCCCGCCTCGTCCCGCTCCAGCAGCCCGGCCTCGGCCAGTGCCGTCAGCCAGTGGCGCACCAGCCAGCGGTGGCGGGGGGCCACCCGGGCGGCGTCCAGCACCTCGTCGGCGCTCTGGGCGGCGGCGGAGGCGGCGGCTCCGGCGATGGCTCCGGTTCCGGCTCCGGCGGTGGCTCCTGCTCCGGCTCCTGCTCCGGCTCCGGCTCCGGTGAGTGCGCCGCGGCGCCGCAGGGCGTGCAGCATGGTCAGCAGGGCCGCCCGGTGCAGGGCCCGGTGGTGGGCGGCGGTGCGCTCGGGGCCGGCGTCCGGCAGGAGCCGGTCGGCGTGGCGCTGGGCCGCGGTGCGCAGCCGGGCGTCCCGGGCCGTCTCGTCCGGCGGGGTGCGCGGGGCCGGTTCGACGAAGCCGAGCAGCATCCGGTCACCGTCGTCGTCGCTCACCACGGCCGCCGCGGCACCGACGGCCGGGTGGGCCAGCAGAGCGGCCTCGACCTCGCCGAGTTCGACGCGGTGACCGCGGATCTTGACCTGGTTGTCCTCCCGGCCGAGGAACTCGATCTCCCCGCCGGGCAGATAGCGGCCCACGTCCCCGGTGCGGTACAGCCGCTGTCCGTCGTGGGGGTGGCCGGGGAAGCGGCGGGCGGTGAGGTCCGGGTCGTCGAGGTAGCCGAGGGCCAGCCCCTCCCCGGTGATGCACAGTTCGCCGGGCACCCAGACCGGGCAGTCGCGGCCGTCCTCGTCCAGCACCCGGAAGCCCTGGTTCCGCAGCGGGACGCCGTACGGGATGCTGGTGCGTCCGTCGTCCGCCTCGGTGACCGGGTGGTGGATGGACCAGATCGCCGCCTCCGTGGCGCCGCCCAGGGACATCAGCGACAGGCCGGGCAGCAGCTTCCGCAGGCGGCCGGGGAGCGTCACCGGGATCCAGTCGCCGGAGAGCAGCGCCAGCCGCAGCGAGCCCAGGTCGGCGGGTTCGGTGGTCAGGTAGTCGGCGAGCATGTGGAGCTGGGCGGGGACGGAGTTCCACAGGGTGACGCCGTGCCGGGCGACCAGGTCCGCCCAGTGGGAGGGGTCGGCGCCGCGCGCCGGGTCGGGCAGGACGAGGGCGGCGCCGGCGGCGAGGGCGCCGAAGACGTCGTACACCGACAGGTCGAAGCCGAGCTGGGCGAGCTGGAGCGCCCGGTCGGTGCCGGTGACGCCGAACCGCTCGTTGACGTCGTCGACGGTGTTGAGGGCGGCGCGGTGGGAGGTGACGACGCCCTTGGGGTCGCCGGTGGAGCCGGAGGTGTAGATGACGTACGCGGGTGCGCCGGGGTCGCCGGCCGCCGGTACGGGTATGGACGCGCCGGGTACGAGCCGGTCGACGTCGACGCGGTCCACGCCCTCGGGGCGCCCCTCCCCGTCCTCGATCCAGGACTGGGTGAGGACCTGCCGGACTCCGGCGGAGGCCAGCAGCCGGGCGCGGCGCAGCGCGGGCTGCGTGGTGTCGACGGGCACGTACACACAGCCGGCGAGCAGGACGCCGAGCACGGCGGCGGCCTGTTCGGGGCCCTTGTCCATGACGACGGCGATCCGGTCGCCGCCGGTGCGGCCCGCCGCTCTCAGCGCGTCGGCCACGGCTCCGGCGCGGCGGGCGAGTTCGCCGTAGCCGACCGTGCCGAAGGCGCCCAGCAGGGCGGGGGCGTCGGGGGTGCGGGCGGCACGGGCGAAGAAGCCCTCGTGCAGCAGGCCCGCGGGCAGCGGCCCCGCCGTGTCGTTGACGGCCCGGCGCTCCCGCTCCTGCCAGGCGGGCAGGCCGACGAGGCCGGGCCGGTCCCAGGCGTCCGGGTCGTCGGCCAGGAGGTCCAGCAGCGCGCCGAAGGCGGCGAGCATGTCCTCGGCCATCCCGTCGGGCAGCACGCCCTGCCGGATGTCCCAGTTGACCTCCAGGTCCCCGGAGCCGTCGCCGACCTGGCAGTCCAGGAAGACCTGCGGGGTCTGGGTGATGCCCAGGCCCAGCCGGCGGCCGCTGCGCTCGGACGAACCGGGGCCGAGCCCGAGCGAGCTGGTGAAGACGTACGGCATCAGCGCCGCCTCCCGGCCGCGGGCCCGGGTGAGGTCGCGGATGACCTCCACGCCCGAGTACAGGCGGTGGTCGAGATCGGTGAAGAGCCGCTCGCCCAGCCGCTTGGCCCGCTCGGCCGGTGCCGCCCCGGCCTGTGCCTCGACGGCGAGCAGGGTGACGGAGGTGAAGTCGCCGACCAGGCGGTCGACGTCGGGATGCAGCGGCATGCGGTTGAGCAGCGTCAGGTTGACGGTGAAGGAGGTGCGGCGGCTCCAGCGCTCCAGGACCGACACGTAGGCGGCGAGGACGGCGGTGGTGGGGGTCAGTCCGCGGGCCGCCGCCTGGCCGCGCAGCCGCTCCCAGGCCGGTGCGGGCAGACGGTGGGAGAGCCGTGCGAAGCGGGGCGCCCCGCTGTCCGGCGCGCTGACCAGGGGCAGGTCGGGGGCGGGCGGCAGGGACGCCAGCCGGGAGCGCCAGTAGTCGCGGTCGCGGCGGTGGCGGGCGGTGTCCTTGAGGGCGCGTTCGGCCAGCACGTAGTCGCGGAAGGAGATCGCGGCCCGCGGCAGGGAGGAGGTGTCGGCGGGGTCGGGCGAGGCGAGCAGGGTGTCGAGTTCGTCCAGGAGGACGGCGGCGCTGGCCCAGTCGGCGATGAGGGAGTCGAGCGAGAAGTGCAGGACGTCACCGTCGGGCAGCCGGGTCACCCGCAGTTCGAACAGGGGCCAGCGGGCGGTGTCGTACGTACGGTGGCCCAGGTCCGCCCGGACCGACTCCAGGTGTCGTTCCCGGGCCGCCGGGTCCTCGCGCAGATCGGTGACGGCGATCCGGCAGCGCGGCACCTCGGCGAGGACCCGCTGGTAGCCGTCCTCGTGGACGACCGCGCGCAGCATGCCGTGCCGGGCGATCAGCGCGTTCCAGGCGACCTCCAGCGCGGCCGCGTCGAGGCTCGGGTAGTGGATCTCCAGGTAGCCGTGGCAGGCGACGCCGCCGAGCCCGAACGGGTCCCGCCGGCCCAGCAGGTAGGCGCTCTGCACGTCGGTGAGGGGGAACGGCTCGTGGGCGGCGGCGGGGTCGGCGGTGACGGTGCGGGCGGCGTCCTCCGCGTCGAGCAGGGCGACGACCCGTTCCTTGTGGTGCCGCAGGGCGGCCCGGCGTTCCTCGGTGAGGACGCCCTGCGGCGCCCGGAACCGGATCTGTCCGTCCTCGCTCCACAACTCGACGCCGAGTGCGGTGAGTTCGTCGATGAGGCCGGCCGCGGTGGTGGGTGCGGTCATGACGTGGAGGACCCCTTGCCGTGTGTGGTGGGCGGTACGGGTGCGGTGCCGGCCGGGAGCAGCACGGCGCCGTGCAGCAGGGCCGGGTCGAGCGGTGCGGTCAGACCGGCGAGGTGGACGGCGCGTACGGCGGTCACCGGCGCCTCCTCCAGGCGGAGGCCCGGCGCGTCACCGGCCAGGCGCCGTACGGCGGGCAGGTCGGCGGGGCGGACCCCGAGGACGACCTCGGTCAGGGCGGTGGCGCCGTTGGGGTGGCGTACGCCGGGCGGGTGCTGGGGCGGGTCGTAGGGGGTGACGAGGAAGGGGAGGCGGCCGGACCTCGGGTAGGAGAAGGCGAACCGGGTCTCGGCGCCGTCGGGGCGCTTGCGGGTCCAGCGCACCACGCGCCCGCAGGGCACCTGCCGGGTGAGGGCGGCCAGTTCGGCCTCCTCGCCCTCGACGAGCAGGGCGAGGTCGCAGAAGCCCTCGTCCTGGCGGGCCCAGCGGACCATGCGCTCGCCCGCGCCCCGGCCGAAGCGCAGGTCGACGGGGAGACGCATCCAGCGTGCCCCGGGCGGCGTGGCCAGCAGCTCGATGACCGGTCCGGAGGGGAACCAGACGTGCGCGTGCAGGGCCTTGTGCTCGGGGGCGGTGGCGTAGGCGACCTCGAAACCGGCGGTGCGGAAGTCGGCGACGGCGCGGCGCAGGTCGTGCACGCGGAGGAGTACGTGACTGCAGCGGCGGGCGGGAGTGCCGGTTGTGCCGTTGATTGCGGTTGTGCCGGGAGTGCCGGTTGTGTCGGGGGTGTCGGGGGTGTCGGTCATCGTGCGTGGTCTCCTGCGGGGGCGGTGACGGATGAGGCCGCGGCGTCCCGCAGGTCGGTCCAGGGCACGACGGGCGGTTCGGGGGGCCGGATCAGCTCCGGCAGGCCGAGCTGGGCGGTCAGGTCGGCCCAGCAGCGGGACACCGACAGCGCCCACTGCCCGGCCGCGGGCCGCAGCGCGGGGTCGGCGGCGGCGTCGCGCAGCCGGCGCAGGGCGGCCAGGACGGCCCGCGGCCACAGGTGGGCGAAGACGTCGTGGTAGCTGTCGGCGGCCGGGTGCAGTTCCACGGTGGAGGGGGTGGCGAGCCGTTCGGTGCCGGGTCCGGCGAGGACCAGGCGCCCGGTGGTGTCGCGGGGCGCGTGCAGGCGCGGGTTGAACAGCACCGGACCGTGGGTGTCGGCGAGGGTGAGGACGCCGGCGTCGGTGCCGAGCGAGAGGCGGTGCAGCAGGTGGGAGTGGTTGTCGGGGTCGTCCGGGTGGACCTCGTTCTGCACCCGCAGGGTGACGGGGGCGCCGCCGACCACGGCGTGCAGCGTGCGGAACGGCTGCGGCTGTCCGGTGAGTGCGGCCAGTTCGGCGTCGGGACCGGGCTGGGCGCGGAAGGCCCAGGGGCGCAGCGTCCCGGCGGCCCGCCCGAGGACGTCGAGCAGGGGGTAGGCGACCTGGCTGTTGCAGGCGGCGTCGAGGAACCGGACCGGCCCTCGTGCGCGTAACACCTCGGCGGCGGCCAGGAACGCGCGCACCGGCGCCAGGTCGGGGTAGAGGGTGCCGACGGCGTAGGCGGCGTCGCCGTCGCGGGCCGCCCGCAGGTTGTCGGCGAGTTCGCCGGCGTGGACGGGGTGTTCCTGGAGGACGTGGATGCCGCGGCGCAGCGCGGTGCGGGCGATGTCCGACCCGGGGCCGCCGGTGGCGCCCGAGCGGACGACGACGCAGAGGACGTCGGTGTCGTCGGGAAGCCGCTCGGCGTCGGTGTACAGCGGCACTCCCGACCGCTCGGCCAGCCGCCTGGAGTAGTCACCGCCCTTGGCGAGGACGCCGGTGAGGGTGAACGCCTCCGGGTCGGCGCGGACGGCGTCGAGGTAGATCCGGCCGAAGGCGGTACCGGCGACGACGACCCGCAGGGGACGCCGGGCGCGGCTCACGAGAGCACCCCGACGGCCACCGCGTCCGTACCCGTGCCGGTGCCGGCGCTTGTGCCGGTGTCTGTACCCGTGCCCGTACCGGTGTCGGAACCCGTGCCGGTGCTCGCACCCGCACCACCCGGCACTCCCGCCCGGGAGACGGCCACGAGGTGCCCGCTCACCGCGCGCAGCTTCTCCCGGGTCTCCTCCAGCTCCCGTTCCGGGTCGGAGTCCGCCACGACCCCGGCTCCCGCCCGCAGCCAGGTCCGGCCGCCCCGGCGCAGTACGGTGCGCAGCACGAGGGCCGCGTCCAGGGTGCCGTCGGCCTCAAGGCGTACGACCGCGCCGCTGTACAGCCCGCGTTCGCCGGGCTCGGCACGGCGTATCGCGTCCAGCGCGTTCCGCTTGGGTATGCCGGAGGCGGTCACCGCGGGGAACAGGGCGGCGAGCGCGTCCCACCGGTCCCGGCCGGGCGCGAGCCGGCCGCGCAGCCGCGAGGCGAGGTGCTGCACGCTGCCGCGTTCCTCCACGGCCATGAACTCCTCGGTGCGCACCGTCTCCGGCAGGCACACCGCGTTCATCTCCTCCTGCACCAGACGGACGGAGACGGCGTGCTCGTACACCTCCTTGGCGTCGCGGTGCAGTTCGGCGCGGCGGGCGGCGTCCTCGGCACGGTCGCCGGTCAGCGCGCGGGTGCCGGCCAGCGGCTGCGCCGTGACGGAGCCGTCGGCGTCGACCCGGGCCACGATCTCGGGGCTGAAGCCGGCGGCCTCCCAGCCCCCGTGCCGCAACAGGAAGGAGCGGGCGGGCAGGTGTCCGCGCCGGCCGGCCACATAGGTCGCCGGGAGGTCGATTTCGAGGGGTACGGAGACGCTGCGCGAGACGATGGCCTTGTCCAGCTCCCCCGCGCGGATGGCACGCACCGTGTCGGCGACAGCCGTGCGGTACCGGCCGGCGTGCTCCTCCAGGTCGACGCCGACGCGAGTGCCCGGCGGTTCGCCCGCCGAGCGCACCGCGGCGCGCAGCAGTTCCTCCAGCTCGTCCAGGGCGGCCTGGTCCGCCGCCCGCAACACCGCTGCGGCGGACGTCAGTTCGATCTCGCGTTCCGGGACCACGAAGCGGGCGAGAGCGGCGCCGGCGGGCACGTCGCCGCCGTGGTAGGCGTGGGTCAGTTCGAAGGCGATCCAGCCGTGTGCCGATCCGACGCCGCCGGTGTGCCGCTGGAGGAGTTCACCGACGGCGGCCAGCGGGTGGGCGCCGGCCGGCAGTTCGGCGGCTTCGACGTCCGCGCCGTGGAGCCGGGCGGTCGTCCCGTCCGCCTCGACCACGGCCGACTCGCCCTCGCTCCATACGACGGAGCCGTCCCGCTCGTAGAGGAGGTGGGGCGCGTCGGAGGCCGCGGCGAGGGCGGCGGCGACGGTCACGGGGTCGGCGGTGAAGGTCAGTTTCCGTTCGGGGAAAGGGGCCCGGGGGGTGAGGGCGTCCCGAGGGGTCACGAAAGGTTCTCGCTTTCCAGTCGACAGCGGGCGCCGGTGGCCGCGGCGGTACGGGTGACGTCCGCGAGGAAGCGCAGCACCGGCTCCCGGCGGGGGGTGAAGTAGAAGTGGCCGCCCGGGAAGGCGCGCAGGGCGAAGGCGCCGGTGGTGTGCGCCGACCACGCGCGGGCCTGTGCCTCGTCGACCTCGGTGTCCGTCTCGCCCAGCAGGGCGGTCACGGGGCAGTCCAGCGGCGGGGAGGCGGGGCGGTGGTAGGTCTCCGCGAGCTTGAAGTCGGCGCGGACGGCGGGCAGGTAGGCGGCGCGGACGGCCGGGTCGGCCAGCAGCTCGCCGCGGGTTCCGCCGAGCCGGGCCAGTTCCGCCACCAGGTCGTCGTCGGGCCGGGTGTGCAGGTCGCCGCGGGCGGGCAGCGCGGGGGCGCGTCGGCCGGACACCACGAGGTGGTCGGGGGCGGCGCCCCAGGCGGTCAGCCGGCGCGCGGTCTCGTGGGCGACGACGGCGCCGAAGCTGTGGCCGAAGAGCACCAACGGCCGGTCGGTCAGGGGCAGCAGCGCCGCGCAGACGCCGGTCACCAGGTCCTGGAGGTCGTCGGCGGGCGGTTCGGACAACCGGTCCTCCCGCCCCGGGTACTGCACGGCGGACAGCTCCACGTCGTCGGGGAGGCCGGTGCCCCAGGCCGCGTAGGGCCCGGCCGTGCCGCCGGCGTGCGGCAGGCAGACCAGGCGGGCGGAGGGGTTGTGTCGGGGTGTTCGGCAACGCAACCAGGCGTCCGTCACGTGCGGTTCTCCCTCGGGCTGCGGGGTGACGTCGGGCGCTGCCCATACAAGCTTTAGTGAAAACGATTGTCAATACCGTGAGTTGGGTCGTGGGTATAGTCGTCGCCGGAAGGCCGCCGCTCGGGGAGCCGCGGCAGCACCCGCGGGAAAGGCGGCCGGGCCACGATGCGAGGGTCACAGGTCCGGCGCGCGACGGCCGCGGCGAGGTCGACCGCCGCGTCACTGGGCCTGACGGTCGACGACGCGATCGTCCTCCATGACTCGAACAAGCTCACACTGCGTCTGCTGCCGTGCGACGTCCTGGCCCGGGTGGCGCCCGCGGCGGACCAGGTCGCGCGGTTCGAGGTCGACCTCGCCCAGCGGCTCGCCGCGTCCGGATGCCCGGTGGGCACCCTCGACCCTCGCGTGGAGCCACGCGTCCATGAGCGCGACGGCTTCGTGATCACGCTCTGGACCTACTACGAACCCGTGCCGCCCGCGGAGGTCCCACCGGCCGGCTACGCCGGCGCGCTCGCGCGGCTGCACGCCGGCATGCGCGGACTCGACGTGGCCACACCGCACTTCACGGACCGGGTCGAGCGGGCGGAACGACTCGTGGCGGACCGCGACCGGACCCCGGAGCTGGCCGCGGCGGACCGGGAACTGCTCGGCCGCACGCTGCGGGACCTGAGACGGTCGATCGGCGAGCACGGCGGCACCGAGCAACTGCTGCACGGCGAGCCGCACCCGGGCAACGTGCTCACCACGCGGCACGGGCCGCTCTTCATCGACCTGGAGACGTGCTGCCGCGGTCCCGTCGAGTTCGACCTCGCCCACGCGCCCGAAGCGGCCGGCGCGCACTACCCGGGGGCCGATCAGGACCTGCTGCGCCAGTGCCGGCTCCTCGTCCTGGCGATGATCACCGCCTGGCGCTGGGACCGGGACGACCAGTTCCCGGACGGGCGCCGGCTGGGCGGGGAGTGGCTCGGACAGATCCGCGCGGCACTCACGCGCGACGACGGCCCGGACACGCGCGGCTGATCGCGGGCCTGCGGGGCCGGACGACCGCGGACCTCCGGGGCCGAGGCGCCGGTCCGCCCTCGGGGTCCCCCTTCCTCACCCCTTGACCGCCACCAGCACACAGCTGTCCCCCACCTGCCACACCGGTGTGACATGCCGGAAGCCCGCCTGGTGCAGCAGTTCGGCGTGGCGGCGCACGGAGAGATGCCGGTTGCCGCCGCCCCCGCCGGACGACGGACGGCACCGCTCCCGCTGCTCGAACAGGTCGGCCAGCTCCGGGTCGGCGGCCACCGCCTTCCACCAGGAGTCCCAGTCCTCCTGACCGTGACCGCCCGCGCGCTCGGCCCGGCAGCGCCCCACATGGGCGGTCAGGTCGGAGCAGGACCGCACGTCCGGCGGGAAGTGATCCCCGTTGATCAGCGCCCCGCCGGGACGGAGCAGCGCCCCGAGACTGCGGTAGGTCTCCAGCAGGACGGGCTCCGGCAGGTAGTGCAGGGCCGTCGTCGAGACGGCGACGTCCAGACTGCGGCACAGCTCCAGGGCGTCGGTCCACCCGTCCTCACCGATGACCGCGTCCACGTACCGCGCGGCGTCGGCGTGATGGGTGCGCCCCAGCTCCAGCAGCACGGGGTCCATGTCCACCGCGACGATCTCCGCGTCCGGCAGCCGGCGGGCGAGCCGTGCGGACAGGGAGCCCGGTCCGCAGCCCAGGTCGAGCAGGAGCGGCCGGGAGCGGCCGGCGCAGATGTGCTCGACGACGTCGGAGATCACGGTGAACCGTTCCTCACGGTCCACCGCGTACAGCTGCTGCTGTCGCTCCCAGCGCTCCACCCACGTCCTGGCCGTCTCCATGCTCACGCCCATCTGGTCGCGCCACCTCTTTCGTCTCTCATCTGTCGCGACTACCACGCAATCTACAGATGGAAACGATTATCAGTAGCCATTCACGCCAACGACTCGAGTACGGACAGCAGGCGGTCGATCTCCTCCTCCGTGTTGTGCACGTGCAGACTCACCCGCACCACCCCGTTCTTCTCGTCAGCGCCCGCCTGGCAGAGGCTGTCGGCCCGGACCATGAACCCGTGGCTGAACAGGATGAACCCGAGGTCGTCGGAGGGTATGTCACGGTGCCGGAAGGTGACGATGCCCTGCCGCCGCTGCCCCTGCGGCAGCGGGGAGTCGGCGGCCAGGCTCGCCGTACAGCCGAGGATCTCGTACACGTCCAGCAGCCGCAGCCGGTCGGTCAGCCGGGTGGCCAGGCGGACGGCGTGCCGCGCGACGCGATCGACGCCGGCCGCGTCGAGCCAGTCCAGCGCGGCCAGCAGCGACACGATGCCCACCGTGTTGGGGGTGCCCTCCCACCCGGTGGGTGTCAGGGCGGGGCCGCGGGTGTTGCGCGCCCAGACCGCCCCGGTGCCGGGCAGGGCCATCACCTTGTGCCCGGAGAAGACCACGAAGTCGACGTCGAGATCCGGGGCGCCGACGTCGACCGGGAGGTGGCCCACGCTCTGGGCGGCGTCCAGACAGATCGGTACGTCCGGGCCGACGGCGGCCCGCAGCCGGTGGACGTTCATGTCGCCGCCGTAGACGTGGTGGACGTGGGTGGCGGCGACGAAGCGGGTGCGGGGGCCGACGGCCTCGGCGAGGGCGCGGTGGTCGTAGTCGCCGGAGGCCGCCTGGTACGGCAGTGCTCGCAGGCGCACCTCGACGCCCCGGGCGGCCAGCAGCCGCCGGGTTTCCTCCCAGGGTTCCAGGTTGGCCTGGTGATCGGAGAAGGGGACGAGGATCTCGTCGCCGTCGGTGAGCCGGGGCACCAGCCAGTCCCGGGCGATGGTGCGCAGTCCCTCGGTGGTCCCGCTGGTGAAATGCACCGAGGAGTGCTCCGGCCGGGGGTCGCCGAGGAACTCCTTGACGCGCCGCCGGGCCCGTTCGACCAGCTCGGTCGTCTTGTTGGCCCAGGGGTAGGTGCCCCGGCCCGCGTTGGCGTTGGACGTGGTCAGGTAGGTCTGCACGGCGTCCAGCACCGCCCGCGGTTTCTGCGCGGTCGCCGCGCTGTCCAGGTACGCCAGGTCCGGATGCGCGGTGATGATCGGGAACTGCTCCCTCAACCGCCGCTGCCACAGGCGGTCTTCGTCAGGTGTGTGTCCGTCCATGACCTCACTCCCGTACCAGTGGGGCGCCCGCGTCACGCCAGGCGACGATCCCGCCCGCCAGGCTCCGTACGTCCGGATGCCCCAGCCGCGCCAGCGCCGCCGCGTACCGCAACGACTTCTCACCGACCGGACAGGCCAGCAGGACCGGCGTGCTCCTGCTGAACGGCAGCCCGCCCCGCAACAGTTCCTCGAACACCTCGTCCACGATGTTCAGCGAACCCTCGATGTGCAGCGCCGCGTAGGCATGCGGCCCACGCAGATCGACCACGAGAGGACGGGGATCACCCGCCCTCACCCAGCCCCGGGCCTCCTCGACACCGATCGTCCGCGCCTCCGCCCTCGCCTCCCCGGCACTCGGCACCGAGGACCCGCGCCCCCCGCCCGACCGGCCCAGCAACTCCGGGCGGCGCTGGCGCACATAACTGAGATAACTCTCCGCGCGGTCGCACACGATGAACACCGCACTCTCCCGCCGCCCCGTCCCCTCCAGCCCCGCATCCACCTCACGCAACTGCCGCACCGCACCGAAATACGCCGCACCACCCGTCGGCCCCGACAACAGCCCGCACCGCCGGATCAGCGTCACCATCCC
>NZ_JBVHEO010000012.1:0-73903 GCF_055562815.1 Streptomyces sp. NPDC016677
ATCCACTCCTCGTCCACCGCCGGCTTGGCGATGTCACCGGACTGCACCTCGTCCACCGCCTTGCGGCCCTCGGCCGGCGCAAGGTCGAACAGGTACGGGGGGTTGGCCGTGGCCTCGGCGAACGCGGCGGCGGCCGGCTCCAGTACCGGCTCGACCGGCTCGAAGGTGTGAGACATGCGGACTCCTGAGAACATCGTGAGCGTGCCGGATGCCGGTGATTCCGGCGCGGCGGGCCCACCGGACACGGTCGTCCGCCGGGCAGAACCCACCGTAAGGACTCCTCGGAACCGGTTTTGCGTACCCGCGCACCGATTCTGGTCCCAGCGCGCACAGCGCCGTGCGGCTCACCCAGGCCGTGTCGCTCCTGCTTCACCGAACGGCCGAACGGCCATCACCCCCTGCACGAAAGGGCGCAGGGAGGCGACGAACACGACCAGGGGAACCATCCGGCTACCGGCCTGCGGCTGACCGGCCCGGACGCCACCGACCACGCCGCCCACCGGGCCGACCCGGTGGGGCGCACCCGAACGGGAAATCCCCTCGTGCGCAGGGGAGTCGTTGTTCGACAGTGCACTGCTTCTGATTGATAGTGCATGGTCAGGCGGCCGACGGCGAGAGCGCGCCGCACGAGCTGTGATGATCGGGGCCGAGTGAAGAGCGCGCTGTCCGGCCCGGTCGGCACGGCCTGGTGAACCGGGCCTCCTCGGGGACGCGCGCTCGTGCCGCGCGCAGTCGCGCTCTCGACAAGGAGTCCCCCATGCCTGCTGGCAAAGACGAAGTGCGTCCCGTCCCGGGGGTCGTCGTTCAGGCCGACGACCTGCTGACGCGTGACGGGACCGCCGCCTTCCTCGAAGCGGACGAACGGGTCGAGCTGCTGCCCGCCGAGGACATCGCGGACGCCGACGTCCTGATCGTCCTGACGGCCTCGGTGAGTGGCAAGACACTGTCCCTGATGAGCCGTGCCAACCAGACCTCCGGCGGCCGGGTGCGGATCGTGCTGGTCGCCGACCACATCTCCGAACAGCAGCTCGCCCTCGCGGTCAACCACGGCCTAGTGAGCTTCCTGGTGCGGCCGTACACCAGCTTCAGCCAGATCCTCGCGGCGGCCGTCGAGGCGCACCACGGGCGGGCCGTACTGCCCCCGGTGCTGCTGAGCATGCTGCTCGACCGGATGCGCACCATGCAGCGGACCGACAGCCACTCCGGACTGCTGCCGGTGGAACTGTCGCAGCGTGAGGTCGACGTGCTCCAGCTCCTCGCGGAGGGCATGGACACCGTGGAGATCGCCACCAAGCTCAGCTACTCCGAGCGCCTGATCAAAAGCGTCATCCAGGCGGTGATCCGACGGCTCGAACTGCGCAACCGCACCCACGCCGTCGCCTACGCCATCCGCATGGGCATCCTCTGACCGGCCCCGGTGTCGAGAAGGGCACGAGTGATGTGCGTCGGTGCACGTCCCGTCCGCACGGGTCCGCGCCGCGACCGGGTCCTCCCTAGGCTTCCCGCGAGGCGTCGACCTGTGCGCGAACACCGATCCGTTCCACCGGGAAGGCATGGAAGATGAACCACCGCGAGCCGGGGGCCGGCCGCTCCGCCGAGTCCGCCGGGGCGCCGGGCGGGCAGGCGGTATGGGAGAGCGAACTGCCCTGGGAGTTCCCCGCGCCGGACGAGACCGCGACGGGCGGACCGCTCGCCGCGTCCGCCGGGGACCTCACCGGGCCGGCCACGGCCGTCGCCGCCCCCGGCCCGGACACCGGAGCGCGCCGGGCCGCCGATGACGCGCCGGCCCTCGGCGCCGCACCGGCCGCCCGCCCGGCACCGGCCGCCGAAGCGGCTCCGCCCGCCGCCGGACCGACGACCGCCCCGGAACGGCGGCCCACCGGACGACGGCCCCGCGGCGCCACCGGAGACCGCACCCCGCGCGGGCACCTCGCCAAGCCGATCCTGGCCGGAGCGGGCATCCTCAGCGCCCTGTTCCTGCTGGCCCCCCAGCTCCTGAACGACGACGCGCCGTCCACGACCGTGCAGGCCGGCCAGGAGGACGCCGACCCCGGCTCCGCACCGGCCTCCGACAGCCCCGAGGACGCCACCGCGGCACCGAGCGCGGCGCCTTCCGCGGCCCCGCGCGGCGGCGGCACCAGCGCCGGGCACGACCGCATCGCCGAGGTCGCGGCGACGGCGCCCGCCGAGTCGGGACGACCGGTGGCGGCCATGTCCCGGCCCCGGCCCACGGCCGGCTCCACGACCACGACCAGGAGCGCGTCACCGCACGCCACCGGCGAGTCCGACGAGCCCTCGCCGGAGCAGCAGTGGACGAGCACCGTGGTCAACGGCACCAGCGTGCTGGAGCCGGGACAGAGCTGGTCCACCAACCGTGTCGGCCTCGCCTTCCAGGGCGACGGCAACCTGGTCCTCTACGACAAGCAGGGCACCCCGCTGTGGTGGTCGGGAACCGCCGGGCAGGGCGGCGTCAAGGCCGTCTTCCAGGCCGACGGCAACCTGGCCGTGTACGCCGGGGACGGGCGGACCGTCTGGTCCTCGCGCACCGACGGCCACGACGGCTCCCGGCTGGTGCTCCGCGCCGACGGCGACATGGTGATCGAGCACGGCGGCACGGTGCTGTGGTCCACCGGCACCGCGATGTGACACCCCCGCTCCCCGGCGCCCGTCCCCCCGGGGGCACCGTCCCGTCCGTGCCCTGCCCGTGACCGCGCCCGGGACGGAACCCGGCGGACCGGCACGGGGAACCACCCGGCCGGTGCCCGCCCGCGGCCGGACGCCGGTTCCCGGCCGGCCGGTACGACGCCCCCACGGAGATGCCAGGCATGAGCGGCCACCCCACAGCAGCCCCCGCCCCCGTCGGCGGGCCGTCCGTACCCGGCCCCCGCTTCACCGCCCACCGCGCGGGCCACGCCTGGCTGATCGCCCCGGCCGGCGCCGCCGATCCGCGCGCCCGGGCCTTCACCGCCGGACTGGCTGCCGACCCCGAGGCGACCGTCGTCGTCGCCGACCTGCCCGACGGCGCGGACGACGCCACCCTCGACCGGCTCGCCCGGGCCGTCCCCGCGGGCAGCGGTGATCTGCGGCTGGTGTTCGGCCGCCCGCCGCTGCGGGACGCCGTGGCCGTCGCCCGGCGGCTCGCCGCCCGGCTGGGCCGGACGGTGATCACCGCCGAGGGACCGCTGACGCCCCTCCCCGGCGGCGGCCTGCACGCCGCCCCGGAGCACGGCGCGGGCTGGCTGCGCTGCCCGCCCGGTGGACCGGAACTGCCCGACTCCCCGACCTTTCCCCGGCCGTCGTGGGAGTCCGCCCTCCCCGACCGGCCCTGGCAGCTCGGCCGCAGCGTCGCCGAACCCCTCCCCGCCGGCGTGTGGCTGCGCCCCGCCCGGTGGGCCCCCGGCCCGGACGGCCACCGCCGGCGTCTCGTCCGGGACGTCGGGATCTCGGCGGACCTGCTCACCGTGGCGGTCGGCGCCCCCGGCGCCCCGGCGGTGCCGGTCGCGGACGTCGCCCGGTTCTGGCAGGACCTGCCCGCGTGGCTGCGGCCCGCCGTGCGGTTCCTGTGTTACGGGCCCGCCCGTCTGAGCGGCGGACGGCACGTCGGCGACGTCCTCGCCCAGGTCGTCGGCGAACCCGTACGCCTCCTCGGCGGCCTGCCCCGCCCGGGCGACGACGGGGACGAAGTCCTGCTGGCCGGTCCCGACGGCACACCGGGACGGCCGTTGCGCGCGCGGGAGTTCATCCACCTGCCCCCGGCCGCCGGGCCGTCCGGCGCGCCCGCCGCGCCGTACGCGGCGGTTCACCGGTGGCCGCTGGAGGGCTTCCCGGAGACCGGCCCCGGCGTCCACCGGCTCGCCGAGGACGTCGTCGTCGAGGTGGTCCGCAGCGGCCTGTGGGTACGGCCCGCGCAGGCCCCCGCGCACGCCGCGCAGGTGCGGGGCGCCGACCCCGACCCGGCGCACGAACGCGTGCTGTGCGACGCCGGCCCGGCCGGGCCGCTGCCCCGGCTCAGGCGGCTCGCGCAGGAGCTGACCCGGTCCTTCCCCGCCGACCTGCGCCGCGCGGTACGCGTCGGTGTCTGCCGCCCCACCGCCCCGGACGGCGCCCCCTCGCTCCCGGCGCCCGCGCCGGCCGGCGGCCTCGTCCCCACCGGACTGACGGCCCTCGCCGCCGAGGTGCTGCGCAGACACCCCGAACTCGCCGGCCCCGACCCGGACCCCGGCGCCGTCGCCGCCCTGGCCGCCGTACTCGGCCGGCTCGCGGGGGCCGGCCCGCCCGGGAGCCCGGACGACCTCGCCCTGCTCCGCCGGGGGCTGCTCATGCTCCCCGTCCACCACGGCCCCACCGGCCTGCGCGCCACCCTCGACGAACCGATGCGCCAGTGGTACGCCGCACAGCCCGAGATCACCGACCCGCAGGTCTGTGAGGCGTCGGCGCGGGGCCCCGCCGGCGCGCCGGGCGACACCGACTTCCTCATCTGGTCCGTGAACGGCCGCCGCACCGATCTGCTCGACCCGCTCAGCCCCGGCCGGGTGCTGTTCCTGCCCGGCACCCGGTTCCGGGTACTGGCCCCCGACCCCGGCGCCCCCGGCACCGTCCTGATGCGCGAGACGGCTCCCGACGAGGAGTCCGCCGACCCCGGCGCCGACCGCGCGGCCGTCCGGGACCTCGTCCGCGCCCGGCGGGACTGGAACGCACGGACCAGCGGCTGACCCGCGCCCGGACACCGGGTGTCCGGGGCGGTCCGCCCGTACGGGGGCGGGGGCGCCGCGCGGGCCGGACGCGCCGTACCCGTGCCACGGGGACCGGACGCGACGGGCCCGCGCCGGACCGGCGGCGCGGACCCGTGGTCTTCGAGGCCAGCGGCGCGGGAGCCGCGTGACGAGCCGGCGGAGACGGGGCTTCTGGTCCGCGCCGCCGTTGTCGTCGCTGACCGGCGGGAGGAGCCGCCGCCGGCCGTCCCGGGTCCGGCCCGTCACCGCGACGCCCTCGACGTCGTCCATCGGCGGACCGGCCCGCGGCTGCCCGCCGGGCGCGCCCGGAAACGGGCAGTCGGCCGGGTCGGCCCGCGGCGTCTTGCGGGCGGGACGTCCGACGCCCCGTCGAGGTGCTCCACGTCCCGCCCGGCGGGACACCGGTCCGCTGCGCCCCGCAGACCGACGAGGTGGACGCGGACGGTGTGCCGAACGCCGGCCGTGAAGCCGCGCTCCATGATGAGCAGACGGCCGTCCGGGGCGGCGGCGAGGTCCGGCCGGCCGCGGAGGCGGTGGCCAGGACCACCGCCAGGGCGAGGGTGCGCGCGCACGATGACGGGACGTCCTCAGTCGTCGTACGTGTCGGTGCACTTGCCGTCGGAGAAGAGCGGCCCCTCGACCACGGGGAGATCGTCCGCGGGGTCCTGGACGACGGTGGTCAGCCCGGTGAGCTTGCCCAGGCAGGCGTCGGCGGCGGACTCGCTGTCACCGCTGCCGCCACCGACGTACATGTCGAGCCATGTCGTCGCGCCCTCGGGGGCGGAGCCGAGGTCGTGGCAGGGACCGTCCTGCGGGCTGCCGCCGTCGCCGCAGGCGTCCTCGACGATGAAGTACCGGCGGACCTTGGGGAAGTAGAAACGGGTGCCGGCCGGGTAGTCCAGGACGTCCTCGCCGCTCTCGTTGCTGTGGCCGACGGCGAGGGTGATCGGGTCGTCCCAGGTGCCGGTGCCGCCGGCCTGGTCGTGGATGACGGGGTCGGAGATCTGGGCACTGCCCCGGGGGGTGTTGTCGAACCAGGTGTAGCCCGTGGTGAACGCGTTCTCGATCGTCCTGCCCGACCCGGTCGCGGTCACCGAGCCCTGACGGCGAGCGGCCGGGGCGGAGGGCTCGACGCCCCCTTCGGGAAGCCGCGCCGGCTCACCGGACGGCGAGCCCGCCGGGGAGGCGGGGACCGGGGCGAGCGCCCCGGAGCCGAGCGTCGCGGTGGCGGTGCCGGGGGCCGTGGTGCCGACGGCCTCGAAGGTCTTCAGGAACTGGTACGGCTCCTGTTCGGTGCCGCTGCAGTCCTCGGACAGCTGTCCGGCCTGGGCGCAGGACTTGTCCCGGCCGACCGCCCAGAACGCGAGCTGCCGGATGCCCTTCTCGACGGCGAAGCCGGCCAGCCGGCCGGCGTCCTCGACGGTGAAGGTCTCACCCGGGGTGTCGTTGACCCCGATCATCGGGGTGTTGCCCTGCATCGCCCACAGTTCCTGCTCGGACCGGTCGGGCCAGATCTGCCCCAACTGCGCGTGCAGTGCCGTCGCCGCGTCGATCGCGGCCTGCCCCATGTTGTCGACCGCGGAGCCGTAGTCCATCGTCATGATGTTCACCAGCGACACCCGCAGCCCCGCCTGTGCCGCGTCCTGGAGCAGTGCGAGCCCGTCGGCCTGCAGTCCGTCCGTGCCCGACGGCAGCGTGAACTGCACGTCCAGATGGCCGCCGGCCGCCTCCACGTCCTTCTGCAACGCCGCCAGCGCCTCGTTGCGACGCCGGTTGGCCTCCGTGTCCGCCAGCGTGGCGCCCTCGATGTCGAAGTCGAGGCGGGACAGCCCGTAGGCGTCGACGACCGACCGGTACTGCTCCCGCAACGCCTGGGCCGAGTCGCAGCCCAGCGCCAGTTCGCTGCCCGACGCGCCGCCGAACGAGGCGATGACGTCGCCGCCGGCCGTACGCAGCCGCTGGATCGCCTCCAGCCAACCCGCGTCCTGCACCGGCTGGTTGCCGTTCAAGGTGGCCTCGCAGCCGCCGCCGTCCAGGAAGAACGCGAGGGTGGCGTAGCGCAGCCCGGCCGCCTGCGCGTCCGTCAGGACGGACGGGGAGTTCCAGGTCTCGACGTACGGGGCGGCGTACCGGGAGGGGAAGGCCGGCCCCGTGGCCAGGGGCGCCGTACCGCCGTCGTCGGGGGAGGCCGGGGGATCGAGGTCGTCGCCGTCCGCGGTGACGAACTTCCAGGTGATGCCCTCCACCTCGCCCTTCTCCAGCGGCGCGAGCTGCTCGAAGGCGGACTGGCTCAGGTCGAGGTGGCCCGACTCGCAGGAGGGGCACATGTCCTTCACGGGCACCGTGATCGTCTTGCCCTCGTAGGACACCCGCACCGAGACGCCGTCGCACAGCGGGTCCTGGTTGGGGTCGGCGGACGTCCACCACGCGTGGGAGACGGCGACGAGGTCCTCGGTGGCCGCGTCGACCTGGGTGCCGCAGGCGCCGTAGCCGCTGTCGTTGTAGTACGTCATCTTGCCGGCGATCTCCTCGGTACTGACCGGGGTGTCGGCCAGTGCCAGGGACACGCCACCCAGGGCGACGGCCACCACGGCGACGGTGCCGCCCGCGATGACCCGGTTCCGGAAGGACACGCTCTCTCCTGATCGGTCGGACGAGTGGGGCCCGGCCCCCGGCCCGGACTGCGGGGCCGGGGCCGGGGCCGGTGCGGGTCCGGGGCGGACGCCGCGCCGGGCCGATCATGGGAGACGGGGGACCGGCGGGGAGGCGGACCGCCGGCCGTGTGCCCGGCGGGCCACCGACTCCGCCTCTTCGGCCACCACGCCGTTCCGGCCGGCGCGGTGACCACTCGTGCACGGCCATCCGCAAACGGGCAGTGCCGCGCCGCCCGCCTTGTGGATCTTGGGCCGGCTCTGGTCCGATGGCCGGGTCGGACACTTCCTCCTGCCACCGGGGAAGCGCGTACAGGACGGCCAGGACAGCGGGTGAGAAGGCATGCGCGAGACGCCTCACCGCCGCACCGGCCGCACACCGGCCGGCCGGTCCGGCGCGCGGTCCGCCGGGGACGGCACCCGATGAGCCGGCGCCACGGCGGATCCGGCGCCCTGCGGACCCTGGCGGCCCGGCTCGGCGGCTCCGGCCCGGCCGGCTGCGGTCCCG
The DNA here is from genome assembly GCF_055562815.1 of Streptomyces sp. NPDC016677. NCBI lineage: Bacteria > Bacillati > Actinomycetota > Actinomycetes > Kitasatosporales > Streptomycetaceae > Streptomyces > Streptomyces sp. NPDC016677. Next base: position 7,893 of record NZ_JBVHEO010000012.1, read on the forward strand.
TGGTGCTGCTCCGCCCGGACGGCGCCCGGTCGGCGGACCTCTCGGCGACCGTCGACGCCCTGCGGCTGGCGGACCCCGGGCACGCGACGGTCGTGGTCACCACCGGCCAGGACGGGTCCCGGGGCGTGTGGCGGCGGCTCGCCCCGGTGCTGGACCGGTTCAAGAAGTCCGGCGTCACCACGGTGCGCCTGGTCTGGGCGGGCGCCGCGGCCGGCCGGCCGGACCGGCCCGCCCCCGCCCGCCGTGTCGGCGACCGCTGGGAGATGGAGGTCGTCGCCCCGGCCGGGCCGGTGGTGGTCGCCCCCGGCGGTTCGCTGTTCGCCCCCGCCGGGCCCGACGGCACCGGCGGCTGGTGGCGGCTGGCGCCCGGCCTCGCACCCCGGCCGCTGGGACTGCGCCACCCCGTGCCGGGCTGGGAGGACGCGGCGGCCCTCCTCGCCTCCGACGCCGTCGAGGACCATGTGGTCACCGCCGTGCCCGCCGGTGTGCTGGTCCGCCGGGCGGGACCACTGCCCGGTTCCGCGCCGGACGTCGGCGCCTCCATCCCCGTGGACGGGGACCGGCTCACCGTCGTCGTCGGCGCCCCGGGCACCTCCGAGGTCACCGCCGGGGCGCTGGCCGCGCTGCTGACCCGGCTGCCGGCCCGCGCCCGGTCGGCCCTCCGTCTCGTCCCGGGCGACGGACGGGACCTGCTGGAGGTGGGCCAGGAGACCGCGGACCTGCTGGGCACCGAGGTGGAGGTCGTCAGCGGCGTCCCCGCCCTGCTGGAGTCCGCGGACGGCACGGCGGCCGAGGCGGTCGTGCTGCTCGAAGCGGACGGCGAACCGGCGTGGCGGCCCTACGCCGAGGCGGTCGCCTGCCGGCCGGCCGGCGGCGGGCGCGCTCCCGCGCCGCGCGTCCTGCGCCCCCGGCCCCCGGTCCCCGGCGAAGCCGTCGGCGCGGACGGGACGCTGCCACTGGACGAGGTGTGGCAGGCCGCCGTCACCCGCGGAGGACTGTGGGTGGGGCCGCGTGACACCGCGCGGCCCACGGCCCTCGGGTGGACGCTGGACCCCGGCACCGTGACGATCGACGTCGGAGTGCCCGGGCGGACCCTGGACGACGGGGTGTGGCCGGTGCTCGACGGCTTCCTGGAGCGCCTCGAACCCGGCGTCGTCGAGCGGGCAGCCCTGCACGTACGGGGCACCGGCACCGCGCGCGGCGGCCGCCGGGCTCGACGCCTCGCCGAACGCCTCGGACTGGCCCTGGAGTACGACGTGGAGCCGTCCGAGGACCACGAGGACCCACAGCGGACGCGCACCGCGGGACAGCGGGAGGGCACGCCGGACGTCCCCTGGCACGCCGCGCCGATGAGCGTCCGCATCCGGCACGTGGCGGCTCCGCCGCCTCCCGCCGGCACCGCCGCGCCGGACGCGGCGTCCGCCGTGCGGGCGGCCGGCCGTGGGGCGCCGTCTCCGGCGGGGCCGGCCGACGGCGCGGCGGCGGCACCGGCTTCCGGGGGGGCGGGTGGGAGGTTCCCCGGTGTCCGGGGGGCGGGCCGGTGGTTCTCCGGTGCCGTCCGCCGTGGGGAGCGGCGCGCCGGGTCACTCCGTCTCCGCCGGTGGACCCGCGGTGACGGGCGACGCACCGGCCGGGGGCGCCGACAGCGCCGGTGCGGCCGCGCGGCCGCCCGTCGTGCCGGTCGTCGCCTCCTCGCGGATCGCCGACGGCCCGGCCGCGCACCTCGGTCCACCCGCCGTGCCCGCCGTGCCGCCGGGCTTCGCCGAGGCCTACGCGGCCAGCCGTTCGATCGGCGGCCCCGCCGCACGTCCCGTGCCGGTGGCCTGGGGGACGCCGGGCACGGGACCGCGCGGGGAGCGGGCCGCGCGGGGCACGGCCGCCCCGGTCGCCCCTCCCGTGCCGGCGCCGCCCGGGTCTGCCGTGCCGGGTGGGTCTGCCGGTCGCCGGCCGGTCGCTCCGGTGCCGCCGGTGGCTCCTCCCGGCCCGGGTGCCCCCGTCGGGCCCCGGCCGGTCGCGTCGGCGCCGCCTGCGTCCGGTGTGCCGGGTGCGCCGCTGTCCTCGGACTCCGCCGGGGCGGCGGAGCCCTCCGCCGGGGCGCGGGCGGGTGTTCCGCAGGCGCCGCCCCCGTCCCCTGTGCCGGGCGCGCCCGTCGGGTACCGGCCGGGCACCGCCCACCCCCCGTCCGGCCCCCACCCCCCGTCCGGCCCCCGCCCCCCAGCCGCGCCGCAGGCAGCCCCTCCGGTGCGGACCGGGCCGTCGTACCGGGGCGGGCCCGCCGACCGGCAGGCGTTGCGGGCGCTCGCCGGGGACCAGTGGTGGCAGCAACAGGCCGCCGTCGGCCGGATGCTGACGGTGTCACCAGGGCTGCGCGGCGGCGACCCCGACGACGTCGTCCTCGCCGGCCTGATCGCCGTACGCTCCTTCCTCACCCTCGACGACGCCCCGCTCGGCTGGCGCTGGCTGGAACGGCGGCTGGTCGCCGGTTCCGCCGACGCCCACCCGTGCCTCGTCGGCCTGGCGTCCGGGCTGAGGAGACTCCCGTCGTACCGGGGGGCCGTCGTACGTGCCGCGGGGACGCTCCCGCCGCGCGCCAGCGCGCCGCTGCCCGGTACCGAACTGTGCCCCGCCGGGCCGGTCGGCGCGTACGTGCGGGAGGGCGCCCCCGCGCCGGCCGGCGACCGGTACCTGATCTGGTCGATGACCGGCCGCAGAGTACGCGCCCTGACCGGCTCCCCCGCACGGACCGGACCGGAGGAGGTCCTCTTCGCGCCCGGCACCCGCTTCCGTGTCCTCGGCACCCGGGGCGGCACCGGCGTCACGACGGTACTGCTGCGCGAGGTGGCGGCCGGTGAGCCGGCCGGCCGCCCCGGTGACCAGGACGCCGCCGACCGGCAGGCCATGGAACAGCTGACGCAGGCGGTGGCCGGCCCCGCCACGGCCGAGGACCCCGCACCCTGGCCACCCCGGCTCGCCGGGCCGCTGGCCGAGGGACACCCGCGCGGGGACGGCACGGTCTGACACCTCGGCCGGCCGCACCCACATCGTTGAGGAGAGGAACATGTCCGCTGAGCGCAGGACGCCACGAGGCGGCACACCCCCGGAGGGCACCGACCAGTTGAGGATGCGGCGCGCCGTCGTCCTGACCCCCGCCGAGCCCGACGGCGGGGCGGAGCCGTTGCCGCCGTCCGCCGGCCCCGGCGCGGGCGGGCAGCGGCCCGACGGCCCGCGTGGCCGCCGGGACACGGGGGCGCCTCAGGAGCCGGCCGCCAAGTCCGGCCATCGCCAGATGCTCGCCGCCGCGGCGGTCGCGGGCGCCGTCCTGGTCGCCCTGCCCCTGGCGCTGAGCGACGACGACAAGAGCGACCACGAGGTCGACTACGAGGCCTCGGGCCACCGCACCGCTTCCCCGTCGAACACCGGACCCGACTTCACCATCGACGTGCCGACGCCCACGTCCGCGCCCACGTCCACGTCCACGTCCACGCGGGATTCCGGCAGCCGGGAGACCGAAGCCGGTGATCCCCCAACGGCGTCCCCGTCCGCGTCGGCCTCGACGGCCGTCCCGGTCTCGCCCCGCAAGACGTTCCAGGGTCCCGGCATCCGAGCACCGCACCCCTCCGCCGCCGCCACCTCGAACCCCGCCGCGCGGACCGCTCCGGAGCCCGCTCCCGCCCGAACGCGGGTCGCCCGGGCCGCCGACGAGCACGTCCCCGACTCCACCGGCTCCTCTGACACCACCGACTCTTCTGACACCACCGACTCTTCTGACACCACTGACACCACGGCCCCTTCCCGTACGACTTCTCCTGAGCCCGAGAACGTCGTCGCGCTCGCGGCGGGCCCCGACGACACCCCCGACAACAACTCCGACGCGCAGCAGCCCACGGAGCCGGCGGCCCCGGCCATCACCTCCGCCACCGTCACCGCCTTGGCCGACCCCGGGACGACGGTCGCCAGGGACACGCAGGCCGACCCCGGCACACCCGTTCCGCAGACCCCGGCGCCGGACCCGGGCGGCCCGGACGCCCGGACCGCGCAGCGGACTCCGCCGGCCGAGGCGCAGACGGCCGCCGCCGATACGGTCGTCCAGGCCACCCGGGTCCTGGAGACCGGCCAGTCGATCGAGTCGGCACGGGCCGTGCTGACCCTGCGGGAGGACGGCAACCTCGTCGTCACCGACGAGAACGGCACCGTCCGATGGTCCTCGCACACCGAGGGCCGGGGCCACAAGGCCGTCTTCCAGGCCGACGGACACCTCGTCGTCTACACCGCCGACGACGCGACCGCCTGGTCCTCCGGCACGGCGGGCCACGACGGTGCCGAACTCGTGCTGCGCGGCGACGGGGACGTGGTGATCCAGCAGGGCGGCACCGACCTCTGGGTCAGCGGTACCGCCCACTGAGCGCCATCGGCCGCGGCTCGGCCCGGGACCGGTCCGGTACGGTCACGGGACCGGCCGGGCCGTCCGGCCGCGGCGGCCGGGCGAACGGGTCGGGGCCGCGCAGGCGCGCCACGCCGGCGCGCTCGTCCGCGCGCCACAGCCGCAGCGCCGCCACGAGCCGCCGCCGCACGGCCTCCGGGCCGGTCCCGTCGGCGCCGCAGAATCCCGGAGGCGGCAGCTCGCCCAGCAGCACCACCGCGCGTCCGCCCGCCGGGGCGTGGACCCCGAGGACCTCGAACCGCGTGCCCGGCGTGAACAGCACCCGGTCCGGCAGTTCGGGCTCCAGCAGTGCCGTACGGCGGCCGGTGACCGAGTGGACGAGGACGTCGGTGTTGCCCGGGGCGCCCGGGGTGCCGGTGAGCGACGCCGCGCAGACGTGGTGCGCGACGGCCGTCCGGTGGGCGCGGTAGCGGTCGAGAGCCGCTGGGTCCAGGTCGGTGCGCAGCGCCGCCACGCCGTGGTGGACGGGGAGCAGGGACAGGGCCGCGAGGGTGTCCGGGGCGATGTCCGAGGGCCCCTCGGGCGCGGGCGCCCCGAAGTCCCGCTCGGCCCGCAGCGCGGGGACGGTGAGCTGGAGCCGTACCGCGAGCAGCCCGGCGAGGACGATGTCGGGCGGCAGGAGCCCGCCCAGCCCGGGTTCGTGCCGGAGCGCCAGCGCGACGACGGACGCGTCCCTGGGCGTGCCGGTGCTCGTCCAGGGCGGGGGCACCGGCGGAACGGGCGCGGCGCGTGGCGCGGGCGACGACGGTTCCGTCGGCCGGGGGAGGGCCGGTGCTGCCGACGGCTGCCGTGTCGGTGCCGGAGCGTGAACAGGCGCCGCGGCCGCAGCCGGAGCAAGTGCCGGAGCAGGAGCAGGAGCAGGAGCAGGAGCGGGAGCAGGAGCAGGAACCGGAGCAGGTGCCGGAGCCGGAACGAACACCGGAGCCGGCGCGGCGGGCAGGGCCGGTGTGCGGCGCGGGCCGGCCGGTGCCCCCCAGGGCCGGTCGGCGGTCGCCACCCGGACCAGCAGGCCGTCCTCGGCGGGCAGCCGCCGGACGACGTCCTCGGCGAGCCGCCGCAGCCGAGGCAGCTCCTCGACGGCGCTGTCGTCGCACAGGATCAGGGCGTGCTGCGGATCGGCGGGTGCCGCGCGCACCTCGTCGGCGTGGGCCGGTTCGACGGACGAGCGGACCCACAGCCCCCACGGCAGGACCTCCAGGACCGCGCCGGGGCCGCCCCGGTACAGGCCCTGACGGAGCATCGGCAGATGGCCGAGCGGCCAGCGGTGGTCCGTGGCCAGCGGGGTGGGGGAGGCGGTTCCGGGCTCCGGCGGCAGGTGGAGGAACTCGCGGGCGAAGACGGGCCGTGCCGGTGTCCCGTCGTGCCGCAGGATCACCACGTCCTCGCCGGCGTCCCGGCCGATGCGCGGATCGCCGGTGGGGAAGCCGTTGCAGACGTGCACCGGTTCGCCGGTGAGGGCGGCCAGGGTCTCACCGAACGGCCGGCTTCCTGGCTCGTGGACGGTGCCGTACAGCACGAAGCGCGGGGCGGCCGGGGGATGGCCGGGCAGGGTGCGCCAGAAGCGGGCGACGTCCTCGGCCGGCGGTTCCGGGGCGCCGGGGGAGCCGAGCACGACGGTGGGCGCGTCGTCCCGGCAGCGCAGCCGGGCGGCGAGCCGCCCCCGGTGGCGATGCTGGTCGGCGTCCTCAGGCACCGGCCGCAGCCACACGCCGGCGCCCACCGGTTCGGCGACGGCGGACTGACCCACCGGACGGGGACGGTCGGGCAGACAGCCGTCCCACGCCGGTGCGGGGAAGCGGCGGGAGAGGTACCGGCTCTCGCCGTGCGGGACGCACCGCACCCAGCCCCGGCCCCGGTCGGCGCCGATGAACAGGGTGCCGCCGGCACAGGGCCGTACGATCCCGTCGGGCACGGCCACGGGCTGTCCGAGCCGCCGGGCCAGCTCGCCTCCCGCGGGCGCGGCGCCCCGGTCGGGGGTCCGGCCGAACACCACCCGCAGCCCGGCGAGTCCGGCGGGCACCTCGTGGGCCAGCGCCTCGGCGACCGCGTCCAGCGGCGCGCAGGGCGGCAGGTCCACCACCACCAGGGTGTACTCGGGGTCGGCGGCCAGACCGGCGGCGAACAGCAGCGACTGGCGGTCGGGGCCGGCGGCGGGGTGCACCAGCCAGGCGTTGCCGACCCGCCGCACCCCGTACCGCTCGGCGAGGGGCAGGGGCGCCGCGGGCGCCACCGGCGTCACGGCCGGCAGGACGGCGGGCGGTGCCGTGCGGGTTCGCGACGGCAGCCAGGGGCGTCTCCTGCCGACCGTGCCGCCGTCCCGGTTCCTCGCCGTCAAGGTGCGGTCCGCCCGGGCGCGCGGCCCTGGCGGCCGGCCGTCCCCCTGACCTGACTGCGTTTCATTCGCGGCATCTCCGTGGTGGTGCTGAGGCCCCGCTGTCCGGGGCGATGATAGGAAAATCGGGCGACGTCGGCCGGGTTCGCGCCCGTGCGGGAAGGGACTGTGCCCCTCGGGGCAGCGGATGGCGTCACGACGTGTGGGCGGCGGGCAGCCGGAGCCAGATCTCGAAGTGCCCCGAGCCCACGGAGGTGCGGTACGTCAGCGCGCTCGCCAGCCGGTAGCGGCCGGTGGCCCGCATCTCCCGGCGGATCAGGGTCTGCACGTCCCCGGGCTGGTCGGACCAGTCGAGGACGACCCCGTCGAAGTACCCGTCCTGGATCGCCGCCCGGTAGCCCTCCGGCCCGCTCAGGTGCCCGCTCTTCCGGCCCGCGTAGTCGATGTAGAAGATCGACGTCCACAGGGTGTAGTCCGTCAGGCCCCGGTCGGTGAGGTAGTAGACGGGTCCCTCGTGCGGCTGGCCCAGCCACTTCTGGCCCGGGCGGACGTTCTTCGCCAGTTCCGGGATCAGATGGCTCGTGTCGGGCCAGACACCGTAGTTCTGCGCGGACTGCGACATGCCGAAGGTGAGCGCCAGCACGCCGACCGCGATCACCGCCTGGGGGAACCGGAGGTGGGCGCCCATCAGCCGGGACAGGCCCACCCCGGCCATCGGGGCGGCGAACAGCAGGCCGTACCCGATGTGCTTGTGCAGCGAGATGCTGGTCTGGAGGTGGATCTGGTACGCGGGGGCGAGCAGCGCGGTGCCGGTCAGGACGGCACCCAGCGCGAGCCGCCACCCGCGCGGGGGCGCGACGGCCCGGTGACCGGGTATCTCCCCGAGCCCGTGGCGGCGGGTGTGCAGGACCGTGCCGAGACAGGCCAGGGCGAACAGCAGACCGCCCCACCGGACGCTGTCGCGCACCAGCAGCCCCACCGACGTGGTGCCGTGGGCGCGTTCGGTCGTGGTGCTCTGGATCGCCTGGAGGTAGTCCGTGCTCACCAGGCCGATGCCCAGCAGCAGCACCGTGCCGGCGGTGAACACCGCCCCGCGCCGCACCGCCTCCCGCGCGCCCAGCCGCCGGTACGCCACCAGCATCAGCAGCAGCGCCAGCGTCGGCAGGTACAGCGCCGAGGCGTACTTCACCCCCACCGCGAGCGCGGCCACCGGCGCCGTGGCCAGCGGCAGCGCCCAGTGGCCGGTGGCGTTCCCGACCAGGAGCCAGGCGGTCAGCGCGAGCAGGGACAGCGACATCGCGTCGTACGTCGCGAAGTTGCCCAGGAACAGCGTCGACTGGGTGACCGAGAAGACGCCCGCCGCGAGCAGCGCGGCCCGCTCGTTGAACAGCATCCGGGTCAGCGAGTACAGCAGGCCCGTGGCGCCCAGCATGAACGCCAGGCTCATGAGCCGGACACCGGTCAGCCCCGCCGCCGAGTCCACCCAGGCCGCCAGCACCGGGTACAGCGCGGGCGAGCCGGAGAAGTAGGTGTCGAAACCGCCGTAGTCCGGGGCGCCGTGGAACAGGTGGTCGATCATGGCGTGGCCGGCGTACACGTACAGCGCCTCGTCCTCGAAGGCGCTGTTGCGCAGCCGCAGCGACAGCACCGCCTGCGCCAGCAGCAGACAGGCCAGCAGCGCCCGGCTCACCCGGGTCCGGCGCGGCGAGGGCCGCGCGGACCAGCCGCGGTCGGGTACCCGGCCCAGCACCCAGTCGGCGCGCGTGATCTCGTCGAAGGTGTAGCCGGGGGCGGGCTGCGGGCCGCGCGCGGCCGGTACGCGCAGCCGCAGGGTGGACTCGGGGTCGTACCCCCCGTCGGCGGTGGCGACGGGGTGGTCCTCGGTGGCCGTCATGGGCGCCTCACGTCGAAACCGAACCGCGGGTCGGCGACTGCGCGGCGGAAGGCGTCCAGCGCCCCGGTACTGCTGTCGATCCGCCAGCCGGTGCGGTCGGCCGCGTCCACCCAGACGAAGCCGACCACGTCGTCGCGGGTGGTCACGGCCCGCGTCAGGTCCGTCACCACCGCCGTCCTGCGCCCGCCCGCGGGAGCGGTCGTCCCGGCGACCAGCACGGGGGCGCGGGTGAAGGCCCGCGCCTCCCGCACCACGGGACCGAAGAGGCCGTCGTAGGTGCGCGGCCCGTCCGTGCCGTACCGGCCCGTCAGCCCCAGCCAGTCGGCGTACGCGTCCCCCGGCCAGTACGGCTCCAGCGGCACCGCCGGCCTCGCGGTCACGGTGGGGCTCCACACCCAGACGACGTTCGACACGCCCGTGTCCTGGAACAGGTCGTGGACGTGCCGCCACGCGCCGGTGAAGTCCTCGGCGCCCGCCGCACGGGGGCCCCACGGCCGGCCGCGCTCGTTCATGCCGGGGGCGAAGGCGAGGGCGACCGGCACATTGAGGTCGCGGACCCTCTCGGCGGTCCGCCGGACGCGGCCGTCGTCCGCGCCCGCCGCGATCTCCCGCAGCGTCCGCCCGTGCGGTTCCCACGCCAGATACGGCAGCATCCGCTGCCGCCACACCGCCCGCACCCGGTCCGCCGGGAACTCCTCGTCCCACGAGAAGCGCTGCGCCAGCAGGTTGGGCGCCTTGCCGGCCTTCCGCGTCCACAGGTCCAGGTACCCGGGGGTCACCGACGCCCCGGCGAAGGAGACCCCGAGGTACTTGCGGCCGTCGCGGGGCCGGATCAGCCAGGTCACGTCGAACGGCACGTACGGCGCCGTCCGCCGCGTCGAGCCCTCCCCGCCCGCGCCGATGGGCGCCGTACGGCTCGGGGCGCAGCCCGCCGCCACCGTCGAGGCCAGCGCCCACCGGAGGGCGGCCCGGCGACCGGTCACCGTCATGCCGGCACCCCCTCGGCGGGTTCCTCGGGCCGGGGGACGACCACCACCCGCAGCACGGCCGCCGCGTAGAACAGCCCCGAGGCCAGCGGCAGCGCGAAGTCCTCCGGCACCATCGTGTCCATCCGCCACAGCGCGGCCCCGACCCACAGCGCGGTCGCCGGCACCGTCCACGCCCAGACGCCGATCCACAGCCGCCGGGTGTTGTCGCGGCGCGCCCCGCCCGACCCGGTGGGCTGCCAGCCCATCGTCCGGCCGCGCAGCACGTCCCAGATCGCGAACAGGTGCGACCAGCTGTAGAGCACCCGCGCCGCCCACGCCTCCAGACGGTAGGGCGCCCGGTGCCACAGCGGGTACACCACCACCAGGTACACCAGCCCCGGCAGCAGCAGCCGCATGTCGGTGAACTTCACCTGCTCCGGGAAGAACAGCAGCAGCACGCACACGATCAGCGGCCCGGTGAACAGGATCAGCGCGGACTCGATGTAGTAGACGAACCCGGACACATAGCACAGGCGGCTCGCGAACCGCATCGGTACCTTCCAGAAGTCCTGGACGCTGCCCAGCATGCTCATCGACGCCATGCACCAGCGGTACTGCTGGCTGTAGTACGCGCCGATGGTGTCCGGGCACAGCCCGGTCGCCAGCGCCAGCGGCACATAGCGCAGGTCCCAGCCGCGTGCCCGCAGGTCGAAGCCGGTGTGCATGTCCTCGGAGTGCTCGATCAGACTGGTGCCGCCCACCTCCGCGAGCGCCGTGCGCCGGTACACGGCGCACGAGCCGACGCAGATCGAGCCGTCGCTGCGCTGCCGGGACACCTGCACCGAGCGGTAGAACAGCTCCTGTACGGCGCCCGCGCCCCGCTCGATCCAGTTCTGCTGCTCCAGCACCCGGAAGAACTGAGGGGACTGCACGATCCCGAGGCCGGGATCGGCGTCCATGTACGGCAGCAGTTCGCCGAGGAGGTCGGCGCGGGGCACGAAGTCCGCGTCCAGGATGAGGATGAACTCGCTGTCGGAGTGCGCGAAGCCGTGCCGCAGGTTGCCGGCCTTCTTGAACCATCCCCGGTCCGGCCGCACCAGGTAGCGGAAGCCGAAGTCGTCCGCCATCGCCGCCACTTCGGGACTGTCGGAGTCGTCCAGCACCAGCGGCTCGACCGTCCCCGGGTACGCGTCGGCCATCCGCTGGAGATACGTCCAGGTGTTGTGCAGCACCTCGATCGGCTCACCGCACACCGGCAGGAACACATCGACCGACGGGTATCGCCGCGGCGCCCACGCGCGCACCAGCGCGCGGTGCGCCGCGAGGTCGAAGCCCCGGCCGGACAGCTCCAGGCGCAGCGAGATCAGCACCCCGAGCACCGACAGCAGCAGCACGGGCGCGAAGAACCAGATCCACGGTCCGTGCCGGGCGGAGTCCACCTGGCTGTAGAGCACACACCCGAACCCCAGGAACGAGGTGCTGGTCAGCAGCCAGGCGCGGCGCTGGACGTACGCGTACTTCTCCCGCTCGTCGGGCGGCGTAGGCAGCAGCCCGACGGGGGCGGCCGGACGGGCCGGGCGGACCGTCCGTACGGTCCCGCGGGAGGGGGCGGCGCGGTGGGCAGCCATACGTGCGGCCATACAGGGGGCTCCAGGGGGCTCCGGGGGCGGCTGGTGGGGAAGCGGTCCGGGGACGGGCCGGCCCGAGGGCCCGGCGCCGTGCGGCCGGCAGCACGCGGGCCAGGCTAGGGAGCCGCTCGGCACGGTATGCGCGGGCGGGCGGGACAGCGCCTTTCCGGGCAGGAGGTGTGCACCAAGGAACGGCCGCCGTCACGCCGCCGGTCCACCGGCAGGCGTCGGCCGTCCCTTCGGACAGAGTCGGCGTTCAAGCGGGCAGGGGCCGCCACCTGCTGTTTCGCGGGCCCGCCCGCGTCCTGTTGATTGACTCCGCAGCGGTGGCACCGGGCCGTCCGCGCGTCGGACCGCGGAAGGAGCGAGCGGGTGTCCACACCGTTCGACGAGCAGATCGGGGAACTGGGGGAGACCTACCGCACGCAGTTGGCGCAGCTCGCCGACCTCCAGCGCCGCATGCGCGAGGTGTCCGGTACGGCGACCGCCAAGGCGCAGGCGATGAAGGTCACCGTCGGCCCGCAGGGCGAGCTGCTGTCGGTGGAGTTCCCCACCAACGCCTACCGCCGCATGACCCCCAGGGAACTGGCCGACCTCATGGTCGCCACCGTCCAGGAGGCCCGGTCCAGGGCCACCGCCGAACTGGCCAAGGTGCTCACCCCCCACCTGCCCGAGGGACTCGACGCCGAGCACCTGCTGCGCGGCACGGCCGACGTCGGTGAACTGCTGCCGCCCGAGCCCGCCATGCCGGACGCGGTACGCGCCTACGTCGAACAGGGCCGCGTCACCCCCGACACCGGCGACGGCCCGCGCATCGCCCACCGCTGAAACGTCCCTTCGCCTCTGCCTTGGAGTTGAGCCCTGTGCCGGAGAACCTGCGCGTCGACACCGACGGCCTCGAACGGGCCGCCGCAGCCCTCCAGCCCGTCGCCGAGCGGCTGCGGGTGCTCGCCGAGGGCGTCGGACGCCAACTGAACGCTCTCGGCGACCCCGCGGGCGACGACAAGTTCGGCCGGCAGTTCAAAGGCAAGCACGACCCGTCCGCCCAGCTCGTCATCGAGGGGGTGACGGGGGTCGGCAGGGCGCTGACCGAGGCACGGACCGGGCTGTCGAAGATGGCCTCCCTCTTCGAGGCCGCCGAAACGGGGGCCACCCGCACGACCTCGCGCCTCAACTCCGCCATCGGCGAGGGGGGCACCTCGACGGGCGGGGGCCGCCGCTAGTGGCCGAGGTACCCGAGTCACTGCGGTGGGCGGCCTACCTCACCGGGACCGAACTGCCGGAGGCGGACCCCGAGGGGCTGCGCCGCCAGGGGCAGATCTGGGCCGAACTGGGCCGTGAGGTCGCCGGCATGGTCGGGGAGATCAACGCCGTCAACGCCCAGGTGCAGGGGCACGTCGACGGGCAGCCCGCGGAGGCCTTCGGCGACTACATGCGGCAGCTCAACAGCACGCTGCCGGCGCTGGCGCAGGCCGCGGCCAACCTGGAGACGATGAGCGACGACTTCGCCCTCCAGGTCGAGCACGCCACCAACCTCGTCATCGCGATGCTGTCCTGGATGCTGGTCGAACTCGCCTTCCTGATGAACTCGCTGTTCGGCCTCGCCGCCGTCCCCGCGCTCATCACGGGCGTACGCCAGATCATCATGACGATCATGAAGCGCCTGCTGATGTCGGCGGCGGTGGGCACCGGTGTCATGGCGGGCCTGGAGACGCTGCTCCAGGGCATCGAGATCCTCCAGGGACACCGCAAGAAGCTCGACCCCAAGGCCATCTCCGACATGGCGGTCGGCGGCGCCATCGGCGGCGCCGCCTTCGGCGCGCTGTCCGGCCTGGGCCGGGTGGTGGCGCCGCGCACGTCCGACACGCTGCTCGGCCGGGCGGTGATCGGCGGTACGGCGGGTGTGATCGGCGGCGTGGGCGCCGGCGCGGCGACCGGCGGGGCGGTCGATCCGGAGCTGGCCTTCCTCGGCGGCGCGGCGGGTGCCGCGCTCGGCGCGCCGGGCTTCGGCGGAGGGCGCCGGCCGGGCGCGGACGATCCGGCCGCCGGGGTGGCGGACCTGGTGAAGTCCCTCCCGGGGGAAGCGGACTTCACTGGTCCGGGTGGCCAGAGGGCCGGGTCGGTCACGGATCCGCTGGTGGTGTCCCCGGGGAAGGGCACCGGGGACGAGGGCGGCGCGGGCGGGCCGGCGGGTGGCACCGGGCCGGCGGTGAGCGGCGGGTCCGGTGCGCCGGGGAGGGATTCGGCGGGGGCCGCCGCGTCCGCCTCCGGCGCACCGGGGGGAACGGGCACGGCCTCCGGCAGGGCGAACGGGACGCGGACCGGTGCGGGCACGCCTGACGGCGAGACGGCATCCGCCGGGGCGGCGGGGCGTGGTCCGGCCCTCCGGGACGAGGGGACGGCGGCGGGTACCGGGCCGACGCGGACGGGGCTGCCGGGCTTCGAACCGGCGCAGGCCGCGGGAGGCCCGGGGGGTGGCGCGGCCCGGACGAGTGCCGGGTCGGGTGTTGGCGGGGGTTCTGAGGCGGTGTCGTCGGGGGGTGGCGCGGTCCGGGCGGGTGTCGGGTCGGGTGTTGGCGGGGGTTCTGAGGCGGTGTCGTCGGGGGGTGGCGCGGTCCGGGCGGGTGCCGGGTCGGGTGTCGGCGGGGGCCCGGAGGCGGCTTCCCGGGAGGGCGTCACGGTCCGGACGGGCACCGGGGCGGGCGCCGCCGGAGCCCCGGAGACGGTACCGCCGACCACCGCCGCGGCCGGGAACGGCGCCGGAAGCGGACCGCGAACCGGCGCGGGGGAGCCGGAGGGTTCCGGGGCGCCGCCCCGGTCGGCCGGGGCGCACGGCATCACGCCGTCCACCGCACCGGTGGTGGGGCGTCCTGAGGGGACGGGTGTGCCGGTGGCGGTGCCTCCTGAGGGGACCGCCGCACCGGTGACGGCACGTCCCGACGGGACCGCCGCGCCGGTGACTTCCGCACCGGATCCCGCGCCGGCCAGGCCGACCGGTTCCGGGGACGGGGCAGTTCCTGTTCCGGTGAGGGCCGGTGAGGCGGGAGGTCCCGGGAGCGGGACGGATTCCGTTCCGGCCGGGGACGTCGGCCCCGACGCGCCGGGTTCGACGCCCTTGCCGGTTCGTGACGCGGACACGGTGCCCGGCGGCACCGGCCCGGACGGGACCCCGGTGGCGGCGTCCGTGCGGAGCGCCGGCCCGGGAGCCGGTGAGGACGCCGGCGCCAGCGGTCCGCCCGCTCCGTCGCCGACCGCTGCCGCGGGCAGGACGGCGGAGTCCTTGGCGCCGGTCACGCCCGGGCGGACCGACTCGACGGTTCCCGGCGGCACCGGCCCGGACGGCGCCCCGGCCATCGGCGCACCGGTTCCCGCGGGCCGTACGGAGGTGGCGCCGGCCGTCGGCCGGCCGGACGCGGCGTCGGCTCCCGGCCGTGCCGACCTGACGCCGGCCCCCGCCCGCCAGGACCCCACGGCGACCACTCATGCCGCCCCGCCACGTCCTGCCTCCACCCCGGCGCCCGTGCGTCCCGGCGTGGGTGAGGCGGGTCCGACGCCCGTCGTCCGCACGGAGAGCACGACGGCGCCGGGCGGGGGAGGCCGTACGGACGCGTCCGCGATCCCCGATTCCGGTGGCCGTACAGAGACCTCGGTCCACCCCGCCACCGGCACGGGCCCGGCGGTGCGGGACGGCGCGCCGGCACCGGCGCGGGCGGACGGCGGCGCCTCCGGCACCGGACGGCCGGGCGCGGGCGAGGTGAACGCGGGGCCGGTCCCGTCCCGTGCCGGCGACACCACCGGGCCCGGCCCCCGGCCGGGCCCGGAGGCTCCTGCGGCGCCACGTACCGAGCCCGGGTCCGGCCGGCCGGGCGTGACTGAGAGGGCGCGGGCCGAGGTGCCGACTGCGGCACGCGCCGAAACCCAGACGGGGCCACGCGCCGAAACTCCGGCGGGGCCACGTGTCGAAACCTCGGCGGGGCCACGTGTCGAAACCTCGGCGGGGTCACGTGTCGAAACCCCGGTCGGGTCGCGTACGGAGGTTCCGGCGGCGTCCCGCACCGAAAGCTCAGCAGGCCCCCGCACCGAAACCCCGACAGGCCCCCGCACCGAAACCTCAACCGGCTCCCGTACCGAAACTCCCGCCGCAACGCGCCCCCAAGCCGCCGCAGGCCCCCGCACCGGAACCCCCGCCCCGCCCCGCACCGAAACCCCTGCCCCGGCCGGCCGGCCCGCGGAGGCCACCGCTCCGGTCGTCCGGCCGGCGGAGGCACCTGACCCGGCCGACCGCGTCGCGGGGGGCCCACCGGCCGCCGCCCGGACACCGGAAGCCACGGAGGCGTCCGGCCGGCCCGCCCCCGACGGCGCGCCGGAGGGCACCGCGTCCGCCCCGCGGTCGCCGGACGGCTCCGCGCGTTCCGGCGCCGCCGACGAGGGTGCCGCCCGGGACGGTCGCGCGGGCGAGGACCCGCCGGGCCCGGCCGGTGACACGGACACCGGTGTGCGGCCGGCCGCCGACCGGGCGGCCGGACCGTACGTCTTCCGCGGCGACGATCCGGCGCTCGCGGGACGTTGGCGGGAGGCCCAGGAAAGCGTCGTCACCGGCCACCGCCTCCGGTTCGAGGTCGAGGACGCGGCGCACCGGCGGGTCCGGGAGGCGTTCGCCGCCCACCTGGCCGGTCCCGAACCCGTCTTCCCCCGGCCGGACGCCGGTGTACCGCCGGGCGACAGGGGGCGGACCGCCCCGCACCTGACGAACCACCCGGAGCGGGAGAGCGCCGGGCTGCGGTTCGCCGACGACGAGGCGCCCGACCCGGCCGTGCGGGACGCCCGGGAGGTCTGGCGCCGGGAGACCGAGGACTACTTCGAACAGCGGTGGCGGCCCGACTTCGAGGCGTACCTGCGCGGCGACATCGCCCGCTCGGAGTTCTTCTCGCGGTTCGACCGGCTGTCCGCCGGACTCCGTGACGACTTCGAGATCACGGCCGCCGCGCGCCTGGCGCACGACACCGCCGGGCAGCACTTCGACCGCCTGGCCGGGACCGGCCTGACCGCCCTGGGGGACGTCAGGGCGGCGCAGGCCGCCAAGAACGGGCAGGACGCCGGGGGCACGCCGGACACCGACGGCGCGCGAGGCGGCAGGAGCGAGGAGTCCGAGGCCGCGGCGCTGCGGCGGCGGCAGGAGACGGGCGACGGCGAGGGCACCTGGGCACACCTGCCGGACGACGTACGGGCGCGGGCCCGCGAGGCGTACGTGAGGGACGCCACGGCGGAGGTGTACCGGGCCGCCGAACGGGTGCGGGCCGAGGAGGGCGACGCCCACGAACCGCTGCCGATGGACCGGCTGCGCGACCGGTTCGCCACCGGGATCGGCGAGCTGGACCGGGGCCTGCGCGCCCGCGTGGAGCTGGAGGCCGCCGCCGATGACATCTTCCTGCGGGCCGTGGACGCCGCCCGGGTGGAACGGCCGGCGGTCCGCCGGGCCGGGGACGCGGAGGACGCTCCCCCCACCTGGGTCGAGCGGGCCCGCGAGGACTTCCGCGCCGAGTTCGACGAGCTGACCCGCACCCTGCCCGGCGACGAGAACCGGCTCACCCGCCGGGCCTCCTACGACGAGTGGCTGGAACACCGCGACGCCGTCGAGGCCCGTCTGGCCGACGCGCACGGGCGCTGGACCGCCCGGCTGCGCGCCACCGCCGTGGCGGAGGACCTGCGGGCGGCGGTCCCCGGCGAGGTCGAGGCGGCCCGCGCCGACTGGGCACGCTCCACCGGACACGACCCCGGGGAGACCGGCGCCGTCGACACCGACGCGGTGATCACCGCCCACCGCGCGGACCTGACCGCCGAGGGCGAGAAGTTCCTGGCCGGGCAGCGGCCCTGGGAGTTGTCCCCGGAGGACTGGCGGGCCTACACCTTCCACCTGCGGCAGGCCCAGCACCGGCTGGTGACGGAGCTGCCGTCCCGGCTCGACTTCCAGGTGGGCCTGCAACGCGCCCTCACCGAGGCGGAGTTGATGATCGAGCGGCTGGACGCCGAGGGGCCCGCCGTACAGCGTGCGCGCGAGGGACTGCGCGAGGACGTCACCCGGGTCTTCGGCGAACTGGCCGGCCGGGACGGCGACGGAACCTGGACGCGGGAGCGGGTCGCGGACGGCGAGACCGTCTTCTTCCGGGACTACGTCCCCCTCGCCCGCCGCTCGCTCACCGACCGGCTCCAGCTCGAGTACGGCATGGAACGCGCGCTGCGCGAGGGCGGTGAGCGGTTCCACGGCCTCACCACCCACCGCGGCGAGCTGACCGGACGCGCCGCCCGCCGCTTCGACGTCGCGGAGGAGACGTACGACCGGCTGGCCGACGACTTCCGGCAGGACTGGACCGGCCGCTACCACGACCTGTACGGCCCCTCCGAACGGGACGTACGCCTCTGGCTGGAGCGGGAACGGGAGCACGGCGACGCCTTCCGTGAGACCGTCCGCTCCGAAGGGGAGGCGCTGCGCGAGGAGACGGACCGGCCGTTCGACGCGGCCGGGCGGCAGCGCGCCGATGCGGCCCGGGACACGGCCCGGCAGGAGAACCGCGCCTGGCGGGCCCAGGTCGCCGCCAACTTCCAGGGCTTCCTCGGCAAGAGCGCCGCCCTGGAGGAACTCGCCGGACGGGCCGAGATCCCGGCCGGGCAGGTCCGCTCGCCGCGTGTGCTCCAGGAGTACCAGCGGGAACTGGGGGAGCTGCGGTCGTGGTTCTCCCGCGAGTGGGACGCCGCCGCCCGCAACGCCTCCCCGGAGCAGGAGGCGGCGGCCCGTGACGCGCTCACCGGCACGGCCCGGGACCGCTGGCAGGACCTGGCCGGACGGACCCGGCGGCGTGACGAGGAGTACGCGGCCTGGGAGCGCGCACCGTCCTGGACCCTGGACCTCGCCCGCCTGGAGATCAGCCGCACCCCCTTCGAGGAGGCGGGCCGCCCCCTGCCCGATGACGGACCGGGGCACGTACAGCTCCAGGAACTCCAGACGGCGGCCCGCCCGGAGCAACCGCCCGCCACCGCGGTGCCCCAACCGTCCGCCGCCACCGGGACGTCGGCGGATCTGCGCGGCACCGTCCAGGCCCGGGACCGCGCCTACGGCGAGTTCACCACCCGCCTCGCCGACCACCCCGCCCTGCGTTCCCCCGAGGCGGCCGACCGGGTCACCGCCGTCCGGGAGGCGTTCGCGGACGCCTGGACCCAGGACCGCGCCGCCGGCCCGGCCGAGCTGACCCCCGGCCGGGCCCGGGCCCTGGCGGAGCTTCCCGCGCGTCTGGAGGCGGTACGCGAGGACCTGGCCGCCCGCGCGCAGACCCGGCTCGTCTTCGACACCGAGGTCGCCACGGTCCTGCCCGAGGGCCGGGACACCCCGGCTTTCGCCGCGACCCCGGCGGCCGTGGCGCTCGCCGACCGGTTCCACGACGCGACGGCCGGCGCGGCGGCGACGGCCGGCCTGGTCCGCGAGTTCCAGGACCGCTACGCCGAGGCCCACCGGGCCTGGGAGACCGACCGCCGGGCACGCGCGGCCTACGACGGCGCGCTGCGCACCACCGGCCCCGACGGCCGCCGCGTGGACCTCGCCGACGGCCACGCCCGGTGGAACGCGCCGGAACGCCACTGGTACGCCCGCCGGCTCGACGCGGAGCGCGCACGGTACGCCGCCGAGTACGCCCGCGCCACGGCGCTCCAGGACGCCGACGCCCGCCGGGAGGCGCTCGCCCTGCTCGACGAGGACGCCCGGCAGACGGCCCGGTACCTCCAGCGGCGCACCCCCGCCGCGGTCGAGCGGGAACAGTGGCTGGCCGAGCGCACCGCCACCCGGGCCGACCGGACGTGGAGCGCGGACCTCACCGCCTGGCACGAGCGGCGGCACCGGACCCTCGTCCAGCCGCTGACCGACCGGCTCGAACGGTACGGACCAGAAGCCGCCACCGAAGCGCTGCACCAGTACGACGCCCAGGCCGAGGCCCTGCGCCGGGTGGCCGAGGCCCGCCACCGGGCCGAGCGGGCCTTCCAGGCGCTGCACGAGGAGACGGCGGGCACGGTGGCCCTGACCCACGCGGCCACCGCCGACTGGGCCCGCACCCACATCGCCGGGCTGCGCGGCGCGTACGTCGACGGCGTCGTCTCCGGGCGGACGGCCGGCCTCGTCGCGCCCCCCGCGCACGCCGACGCGGCGGACTGGCGGGTCGCGGCCTGGGAGAACGCCCAACGGGACCTGTACGCCCGCTACACCGAGCTTCTGACCCGGATACCCGCCGAACCGGGCGCCGACGCGTCGGCGCCCGCCGGGCCGGCGCCCGCCGCCGAGGTGCCCGCCGACGAGGCGACCGACGAGGCGTTCCTCCGGTGGGCGGCCGAGGCGGCACCCTCGCTCACCCCGGACCAGCTCGCCGCGGTCCACGACCGGGTGCGCGGCACCCACGGCCGGATCACCGACGCGGAGACCACCGGCGAACGCCCGGCGGAACAGACCCTGCGGGACGCCTTCACCGTGGCCGCCGCGCGCGAAGTGGGGGCCGACCACGGCCAGGCCGCCTTCGACCGGGTCTTCGACCAGTGGGCCCGGCGCAGCACCGACGCCGCGTCCGCCCGGACGGACGCCGCCGGCCGACCGCCGTTCCGGTTGACCCGGGAACTGGCCGACGCGGTCTACGAGGAGACGGCCGCCGCCTTCCACCGGCGCTGGGACACGGCGCTGCGCGACACCTTCGCGGGACTCGACCTGCGCGAGGGCGCGAACGACGCGCTGCGGCGGGCCGGCCGCGAACTGCGCTCCCTGCTCACGCGGGTGCCCGCCGAACTCGACCGGCACGCCCGGTTCCACGCCGAGACGGAACGGCTGCGTACCCGGCTCGACGAGACGGCGGCGTCCCTGGCGGACCACCTCGCACCGGACCAGCGCCGCCTGCTCACCGCGCTCGACGCCGTGGACACCGTCGTCTCCGCACCGGGCCGGGCCCGCCTGCTGGAGTCCGTACGGGACGAACTGCGCGACGCGTTCCACCGGTTCTTCCCGCCGGCGGACGGCGCGGACGGCGCGGCCGGAGCGGTGACGGACGGCCGGACCGCCCCGGCGCGGTCCTGGGCGGACCACGTCGACGCGCTGGTGTCCCGGCTGCCCGGCCGGCTGGCGGAGCAGGCGCTGCGCGAGACGGCGGTCCGCCGCGCTCAGGAGGCCGTCGAGGCGGCCGTCACCTTCTGGTCCGAGTCCGGGGGAGGGGCCGGCGAGGCCCTCCTCTCCCGTCTCGCGGTGGACACCGCGCACCCGAACGCGGAGTTCGTCGAGGAACTGTCCGCCGCCGTCACCGCCGGTGTGCACCAGCGTCTCGACTCGGTGCTCGCCACCGACGCCACCGACGCCACCGACGCCAGCGACACCACCGACGCCGCGGCCCCGGTGGGCGCGGCCCGGCCGGAACGCCTGCGCGCCGCGTACACCGACCTCACCGACCCCGGCCGGCTGCACGCCTGGCTCACCCGGCGGCACGCCCGCGACCGGGTCGAGGCCGTCTCCGGCCGGCTCTTCGACGAGCGGCTGAGGCACTGGAGGGACGAGCACGGCGACCGCGCGCTGAGCGACGCGGACGCCGCCCGGGCCCGCGCGGGCCTGGACGAACGGCTGCTGGCCGCCTTCGACACCCTGTTCACCGCCGGTCCGCCCACCCTCGGCGACACCACCGGAGCCCTGCGCCGCTGGGACGCCGTCCTCGTCGAGGAGACCCGGGCGCTCCCGGCCCACTTCGCCTTCGAGGCCGGCGTCGGCCCGGCTCTGCGCGGCGCCGCCCGCGTCTTCGACGCCCTGAGCGGGGGCCAGGACACCCGGGAGACCGACGACCCCGACGGCCACCGGCCGGCCGGCGACTTCCGCGAGGACTTCCTCGCCGCCTACCGCGCACTGTGGGCCCCGCAGCCGCTCGCCGCCTCCTGGTCCGCCCAGGAGGCGTACACCACCGACGCGTTCACCACCGCCCTCGACGCGGCCCGCGCGCGCCGGACCGGCCCCGTCGACTGGGCCGTCACCCACCCCGCCGACGTGCTCTCCCCGCACGACCTGGACGGCCGGCCGCTGCTCGACGGTGCCGGCCGGCTCACCGGCTACGACCTCCTCCCGGACTCCGTCCAGGGGCCCGGGCGGGTGCGGGGGGAGGAGCCCCGGTCCGTCTGGCGCTTCGCGTACGACCCCGGGGCGCCGCCAAAGCGGGCGCCCGCCGTCGTCCTCCGCCGGCAGGGGCGGCCGGTACGGCTGACGCTGCCCGCCTTCGCCGACCTGGTCGCCCGCCACCGCTTCAACGAGGGCCCGGTGTGGCTGGTCGCCGACCACGGCGCCCGTCACGGGCTCGACCTGGCCCGGACGGTGGCCGACCGGGCGGGCACGCCGGTGTACACGCACACCGGCCGGGTCACCCTCGCCGAAACCCCGTTCGGCGACCTCGCGATCACGGCCGAGGCCCGGCCGGACA
The DNA here is from genome assembly GCF_055562815.1 of Streptomyces sp. NPDC016677. Lineage (NCBI taxonomy): Bacteria > Bacillati > Actinomycetota > Actinomycetes > Kitasatosporales > Streptomycetaceae > Streptomyces > Streptomyces sp. NPDC016677. Next base: position 29,631 of record NZ_JBVHEO010000012.1, read on the forward strand.
CCCTCGCCCCACAGGGCCAGTGGATCCTGGTGGACCCCTCGGAGGAGGTCCCGCGCACCCCGGTCGCCGACCGGGACGAGAGCGGACCCGAGAACTACGTCCGTACCGTGGACGGCGAGACGCTCCACCACCGCTCCCTGCTGCTCACCCCGCTGGCCGGCCCTGACAGCCGTACGACCGGGCATGTCTCGCTGTCCGACGCGGAGTTCGCGGCGCACGAAGCGGCCCTGACGGCCGTCCCCGCCCACGCCGGTTACCGGGTGGTGTCGGGCCGCCCCGAGGACGACGGACGCACCGCCGCCACCCCCTGGGCCGGGCGGCGGGGCCCTCGGCACTTCCTGCTGCACCACGGCGCCGAGGACGCGCCCCACGCGGTGCTGACGACCAGGGAGGGGCGGCAGGTCCGGCTCGCCGCCGACCAGATGGCGGCGCTGCTCCGGCGCCGGGCGAGCTTCCGCGCGTTCCGGCGCACCGCGCCCGCGGACGCCTCCGTCGTCACGGTCGTCTGCTACACCGCGCGGTCGACGGCCCTCGGGCAGCCCGCGTACGTCCAGCGGCTCGCGGACGAGCTGGGGCTGCCGGTCACCGGGCCCACGGGCCGGGTGCTGCCCCTCCCGGACACCCTCGGCCTCGTGCCCCTCGACGGCACGGTCGGCTGGCGCAGCGCGCGGCCGGGGGAGCGCGAGCCCGTGTTCGAGGGCTTCCGGACGCGGACCTCCGCCCCGGCCGTCGACGCGGACGCGTTCGCTCTCAGCGCTCCCCTCCGCCACCGGCTCGCGGACGGCCGGGAGCTGGACCCGGACGAGGACCCGCTGGAGCCCCGCCGGCGCACCCCCGACCCCCTCCTCGACAGCGTGCTCCACACGGCCGCCGCGCTCGCCCCGCCGGCGGTCCGGGGGACGGACACGGACGGCGCGGACCGCCGTACGCGGGCGGACGAGACGCCCGAGCAGGTCCGCGACCGGCGGGACGCCGACCGGGTGTTCGCGCCGCCCGCGTACGCGGTGGCGCGGGATCTGCGGGGCGGCGCGGGCACGGAACGGCTCACGCCCGTCGACGACCGGCTGGCGGCGGCCGTCCGCGACGGCGTCCTCGCCCTGCTCCCCGAGCGGCTGCGCACCCCCGCCGGGCAGGACCTGGACGCCTACTTCGCCGCCACCGACCTGGAGGACGACCTGCGGGAGGCGCTCGCCGACCGGCGCACGCTGGTCCTGCGCCCCGCCGGCGAGCAGGTCACCGCCACGGTCCGGCTCCGCCTCGGCGACTGGACCCAGCTCACCGACCCGCGCGGCGAGCCGGTCACCGCCACGGACACCGGCGCCGCCGCGGGCCGCGACAGCCGTACGCCGTCCGCGGCACAGGTCAGGGAGTGGCGGGAGAGCGTCTCCGCCGACCGCACCGTCGACCACACCCCGCGTGTCGGCCTGCCCCAGCCGGTCTCCCAGGCGCTCTCCCTGGTCCCGCCGTTCGCCCAGGTCAGCTCCGCGGTGCAGGGGCTGTTCACCGGGTTCGCCCGGACCTCCGCCCTGAACGCCTCCAGCACCCTCGGCAGCACCCGCACCATCCGCCCGGCCGCCGCGCCCCGGACCGTCCAGTTCCTGCACGACGTGGGCGTCGACATCGAGGTACGGCGCCCCGGGCAGGAGACCGCGCGCCACCGGACCGTCCTCGAAGGCGCCCTGACCTCCGCCCACCCCCGCCGGGCCGTGCGTGCCCTGCCGGCCGCCGGCGCCGTCCGCCACGCCACCTCCGCGCTGTGGGCCGGCCTGTCCGGCGAACCCGCGCCCGGCACCGCCGGCCTGCGCGCGACCCCCGCGGACCAGAACCTGGACGCCACCGTCGCCCCGGCCGTCCCCGCCCACGTCGGGCCGGCGGTCACCGTGCCGGACGTGTCCTGGGTGGACTCGGTCACCGGTGCCGCCGCCTACCGCGCCGCCGTGTTCGCCGCGGCCGGCCCCGCGGCGGCGGACCCGTCGACGGCCGCCTTCCCGGTGCTGGACGCCTTCGCCACGGCCCGGTCCCTGCTGTCCGGCCTGCACGACGCGGCCGGCGGCGGCCACCACTCGGCCCCGCTCGGGTACGCCGACGGACGCGCCGACGCCGTACGGGTCACCGCCTCCTTCCACAACCCGCGGCCGGTCCCGGACGCCGATGAACTGGCCCGGATCGACATCGAGGACGTCCGCTCCGGCGCGGTGGGCGCCTCCCTCGTCCAGTCCGACGCGTCCACCACCGGCACCGGGTCGGCCGTCTCGATGGTCGCCTCCGCCTTGGGCGTGCCGTCCCGCGTGCCGCTGCCCGGGGTCACCTACGGGCGGTCGGTGCAGTACACCCGGCCCGGACAGCAGGCGGACCACCTGGAGGCGCGCCGGCTGCGGCACACCGACGAACCCACCTCCGTCGTCGAGTTCGACGTACGGCTGGAGACCGGCACGCTGAGCGGCCGCCCCGGCCGGACCGCGTGGATCACCGCCCGGGTCCGCATGCTCACCGCCGACGCGCGGCGGCTCGGCGCACCGGCGGCACCGGACACCGCCCGGCTCACCGGTCAGCGGTCCGCGCCCGCCGGCACCGGGCACCTCGCCGCCCGCGACCCCGAGGCACTCGCCCGCACCGCCCCCGGCCGGGTACTGCGGCTGCCCTCGACGACGGGCGAGTGGCTGGCGCCCACCAGCCGCGTCGGCGCCGTGGACGCGGCCGGCGCCGCCCGGCTCCTGGACCGGGCGCTCACCCTGGTCCACGACCGCTTCCCCGGCTACCTGGCCTCCCGTACGCCCTGGCGGGACACCCCGCCCGGCACCGCGCCCGCCGCCCGCGAGCGGGTCACGCTGCCCCACCACGTCGGCAACCACCTGGCGCTGGCCGCCGCCCTCGCCCCGGCGGCCCTCGCCCGGCGCGCCCACCTGCTGACCGGGCAGGGCCACACCGTCGAACTGACCCGTCCGGCCCGGACGGGGACGGGCGACGAGCGGCTGCGGATCACCGTCCGCGCGAGCCTGGACCCGGCCGCCTTCACCCACCAGCGCTCCCGCCCCGGACAGACCGAGATCGTCCACGGCGCCTCCTTCGACCTGCTCAGCTCCGTGCTCCGCCGCTGGAAGGTCACCGCCGGCCTCGGCATCAAGCTCGGCGACCTCACCGACACGGCGGACGACGCGGTCGGACAGCTCAGCGGCACATTGGCGCCGAAGGTGAGCTGGAGCCGGTCGGTGGACGAGACCGGCGGATTCTCCGCGGCCGGTGCCTTCGGCGGCGGATCGCTGTGGCTCGCCGAGTTCGACGGCCCGGTCGCCTTCCACCTCACCGCCGAGCCGGTGACCGGCACCGGACAGCACCCCCCGGCCCCGGTCACCGCCGAACCCGTGCCGGTCCGCGCCACCCTCGTCGCCCCCGAGGACCTCGTCCTGGAACAGGACGCGGCCGGGCGGCTGCGCAGCACGCTCGACTTCGAGTCCCGTACGGACACCGCCGGCACCGCCCTGCGCGTCCCCCGCACCGCCGACCCCGCACCCCGGCGGACCTGGACCCCGGCCCCCGGGGAGCGGCTGCCCCAGGACACCCTGCACGTCGTCCGCACCGACCACCTGTACCCGCACGCCGAGCGGCTCCTGAGCGAACTGGGCGTGCCGCGCCTGGACCCGGCCGACGAGGCCGCCCTGCGCACCGCCGTCGCCGGACTCTCCTCCCGCGTCCACGACCTCACCGGCACCCCCCACCCCCTCTGGACCCGCCCGGTCGGCCGCGGCACCTTCGGCGGGCCCGCCCACGTGGAGGTCTCCGTCCAGGCCCGCGTCGTACGGCTCGACGCGATCGGCCGCAGCGACCACGCCTTCCACTACGACCACACGCTCACCACCGCCCGCGTCCGCAGCACCCGGACCGACGACCGCCTCGCCGTCAAGGCCACCGCCAGTACCTCCCTCACCGGCCTGCACCCGCAGGACTCGGAGCTGCCCGCCGACCGGGAGGGCGCCCAGACGGACGTCGAGTACAGCCGCACCGCCCCGGCCTCCGTGCGGCGCGCGGTCGACGGACGCAGCGAACGGACGCACACCACCGTCGGGCCGCACGTGTGGGCCGAAGCACCCACCGAGTTCACGGTCACCGTCCGCCGCTGGGAGGAACTGCCCGTGCAGATCCTCGGCGGCCTCAGCTCCCGCCGGTACGGCGAAACGTCCCGCACCGGCACCCCGCAGCACGCACCGGGCCTGGCGCTGCTGTCACCGCAGTCCGCCCGGGCCCGCGGCCTGGACCCGGACGGCCCCGCCGCCACCCGCGACCAGGACCCGGCGACCGATCCCGGCCGCGACACCGCCGCGCCGCTCGCCCCCGCCAACGTGCTGCACGGCGACGGCCTCGACCACGCCGTGCTGCTGCGGGTGCCCGACCTCGCCCCGTTCGTCCACGAGATCCTGCCAGGCATCCGCCGGACGCTCAGCCGGCAGCACGCCGACGCGGTCGAGGCGGAACTGTGGAAGGTCGCCCCCCGGCAGGGCACCGCCGCGCTGCTGGAGACGATGCTCGCCGGCCTGCCGATCCTGGTGCCCCACCGGGACGAGGCCCGTACGTCGATGGCCCGCGTCACCCTCACCGCCGAACTGCTCGACCCGCGCGCCGTCGGCCGGGAAGCCGGCGCCCACCTCCTGGAGAGCGCGCACCTGCGCGCCGAGGAGAACACCCGCACCACCCGGACCAGCAGCACCGGCGAGGGCCGCACCGCCCCGGCCGCGACCAGCGAGCAGATCGACGCGCTCACCGAGGACGGCGGTCCCGCCACCGGCCTGCTGCGGCCCGGTCACAGCTCCTCGGACAGCCACCGCACCCACACCGCGGACCGCCGCGACACCGGCGTCCTGAGCGTCCTGCGGCCGCACGTCACCGCCTTCGACGTACGCCTCACCGCCGAACTGGAGACCCACCGCGCGCTCGGCGCCGGCTTCTCACCGGTCGGCATGCTGATGCCCGTCGTCGGCTGGCGCGGCGCCGAGCACCTGGCCACCCGGCGGCTCCCGGACGCACTGCGCCTCGGCTTCCCCGAACGGCTCACCCGCCCCGGCCCGCCCCCCGCGCCCCGCCCCGCCACGCGGATCACGCCCGGCCCGGTGGACGGCCCGCCGGAGGGCCTGCGGCTCCCCGGCGATCCGCTCCGGGACGCGTTCCTCGGCACCGTCGGTGACCTGCGGGGCCTGCGCACCGCCGCCGAGTCCCTGTTCGCGAGCAGGGACCTGCGCACCGGCTCCTCCCCGGCCGCCGACTCCTGGCAGGGCGGCCTGTTCCTGCTGCGCTCCCAGATCGCGGCGGTCTTCAGCCGGCCCTACCTGGCCCAGCGGTTCATGGAACTGGCGGCCGGCGGCATCCTGCGCGAACCGGTGACGCTGCCCGGCACCGGCAGCGACCTCTCCGGCCACCTGGAGGTCAGCCTCGCCGTGCGGGGCCTGCGGGAGACGGCCCCCGGCGTGTCCGGCGGCGATCTGCCCGACACCGTCGTCAAGCCCCCGGCCCGCTCCGTCATCCTCCCGGCCGGCCGCCCCGGCGCCGACGTGCGGCTCGGGGGCCCGCTGAGCGCGGACCGCGACATCGCCGCGGCCCGCAGGCGCACCGGCGACCCGACGTCGGCGCCGGGCCGTCAGGACGACGGCTCCTTCGTCCGGCTGGAGGCCGACGCGGTCACCTGGCGTCTCGTCTACCGGCCGGACGGCGGCCGGCCGCGCGCGGTCGACGCCGTCGTCAGCGAGCGGGCGGCCGTCCTCTACGTTCCCGCCGACCGGCTGGACGCGCTGCGGCCCCATCTCACCCGCGCGGACGCCGACGACACGCCCTCCGCGGACCAGGACCGCGACCAGGGCAAGGGCAAGGGCAAGGCGCGCGCGGCGGCGGACGGGGAGGAGCCGGCCACCACCCCGCCGACGCCGGAGGAGGAGAGCGCCGCCACCGAGGAGTACGCCGCCGCGCTCGCCGAAGTGCACCGCGCCGAGAGCGACCTGGCGGCCCTGCGGACCCGGCTGGAGCGGTCCAGCCTCGGCCAGGACCCCCGGGCCGCCGGGCTCGACGCCGCCGCGCGGGAGCGCGTGGCGGCGGCCCTGGCGCGGGCGTCGGAAGCCCACACCACCCTGGCGGAGGTGCTGGAGCGGGCGGACGGCGAGCGCGCGGACGTGTCGAGCCGGCTGGCGGCGCGGACCCGTACCGACGCCGAAGTACGGGAGAACCCCGGCCTGTTCGCCGGAGGAGTGCTGGGGCGCCTGCTCGGCGGCACCGGCCGCGGCGCGGCCCGCACGGACGAGCCCGCCGCCGCCCAGGACGCCGCACGGGACGACGGACCGGGCGGGGCCGTCGAGCTGCGCCCGCTGGCCCCGCGGGACGCCCGCGTCGCGCCGGTGCGTGGCGGCCCGGACACCGACGTGGCCCAGGAGCGGCCCCCGGCGCAGGACACGGCGCGGGCGCCCGCCGACGCGGCCCGGCAGCAGCCCGAGTACCCCTGGTACCTGGACGTGGGTCCGCTGGGGCACGTCGCGGTGGCCTCGACGGTCGGCTTCGGTGCCTACGACGCCGACCACGCGGCCGGGGAGATCGCCGCCGCGCTGCCCGACGCGGTCCGCCCGCTGGCCCCCGAGGTGGCGGACGCGGTCCGGACGATGCTGCTGACCACCGGCCGGAACGCCTGGGAGGACCTCCTCACCCACGGCGTCACCCGCACGGTGCGCGGCCGGCTGGTGTGGCTGCGTCCCGTACTGGCCGACCCCCGGCCGGCCCCGCAGGCCCAGCGGTCGGACGGAGTCCGGGAGTACGGCGTGCGCTTCGCGACCACCGCCGGAAGCCGGGAACTCACCCGGGGCCGGGCGGTCGGCGCGGACGCGGCCACCCTGCTGGGCTTCAGCACCGCCTCCGCGGTGGCCTCGTCGATGCTGCTGGGGCTGCCGCAGGTGCGGGCCGAGGCCGCCGCGAAGACCACCGACATCCTGCGCCGCAACGTCATCGCGGGCCGCACCCTGTTCATCGCGTCCAACCGGCCGTTCACCGCCGGCCTGCGGGTCCGGGTCTTCGTGGACGGCGTCGAACACACCCCGGACGTCACCGTGGACCGGCGGCTGCGCGTCGAGTTCCCCACCGAGTACACCGGCCCGGACGCCCCCCGCCCGGACACACGGGCCGCACTGATCGACGCCGGACCTGACGCGTCGGCCGGCTCCGGTCTCGGCGTGCACCCGCCGGTGGTCAACGCCGTGGACTACACCCCTGTGGTGGCCGCCCTGCACCGCAACCTGCGCCAGGCCGGCCTGGACGCCGCGACCGCCGAACGGTTCATGCGCGAGGCCGAGAAGACGCTCAACGAGCGCACCGCCCGCGCCCGCAGCCGCTGGCTGATCACCGGCGGGGACACCTCGGGCGCCTTCGCCGTACGGCTCGGCGCGGGGCGGTCGGCGCAGGCCCGGGTGACGGTACGGGCCGAGATCGACAGCCTCCAGCTGGCCGGTGTCACCCGAGGGCTGCAGACCCGCGACGACCTCGGACGCGGCATGGCCAGGGGGGCCGGCCGGTCGGGCAGCGGTTCGGCCGGCCTCGCCCTGGGCTACAACGCCTACGGCTTCTCCCTGCCGGTCACCGAGGACACCGGCGGCTCCTCGGCCCGGGGGCTGCTGCCGCTGCTGGGTGTCAGCGCGGACCGGGGCGGCGGCAGCGGGCTGACCGTCACCTCCCAGACGCTCAACCACACGGTCCTCAACGCCCGAGGCGACCAGGCCCGCTACCGGGCGGGGCTGCGGATCACCGTCGAGGTCGGTGCCACGGGGCCGCTGAAGGTGGCGCCGGTCGTCGAGGTGGTCGAGGCGGAACTGGCCGTGCCGTGGCAGGACGGGGAGGGCGCCGCCCGGTTCGAGCGGCAGGTCCTCGGCGCCGTCCACACCCCGCACCTGACCGGCACGCCGAGCGTGCTGCCCGCCCCGGTCGCGGCCCATCCCCACGTCCGGGCACTGCTGAGGGAGTCCGGCACCACGCCGGTGCGGCTGACGCGCCGCCCCGCCCGGATGGACCCCGCCCGGCGGCGGGACCCGCACGTCGCCGAGCCGCTCGCGCTGGCCGCCCGGCGAGGCCAGGGCTTCGCCATGGCGCTGGCCATGCCCGGCGCGGAACTGGTCCGCGAGCACCTGCTGTGGAAGCTGAAGGACCAGGCGACGCCCGCGGTGCGCCGGTCCACCGACTGGGCCGCCGTGGCGGGCGAACTGAACCTCCACTTCGGCCGGCCCGTCCTGGAGGGCGACCTGCCGTCCGTGCTGGCCGGTGTCTCCCACACGGTGACCGTGGGGTCCCGCCGGTACCGGCTGACCGCGCGGGCCGTGCTCGGCGACCGGCTGGGCGGCGACGAGTACCCGTACCCGATGACGGTCAACGCCCGTGCCGCCCGGACGGAGACGGTGACGGGCAAGCTGGGCAACGAGTGGAGCACCTCGGCCGGCGGCGGCGGAGGCGCGATCCTGACCGTCGGTGGCGGCATCCGGCTGCGGCTCGGCGGCCTCACCGCCCGCGCCGGCCTGGAGAGCGCCGTGGACGAGCAGTTCACGTCGGCCCACTCGGGATACCGCCGTACGGAGACCGAGGGAACGGTCGACGAGCACGTGTACGACACCGTCTACCAGGTGTCCGTACGTCCCGAGGGAGCGGCGCGGGACCGGGAACCGGGCGACACGTGGTGGATCGACCAGCCCGGCCGTCTGGTCACCCAGGTCGTGGTGCCGCGGCAGCACAAGCCCGCGGTGCCCGTCGACGCGGCCGCCGCCGCGCGCGTCGGCCGGGCGGTCTTCCAGCGCGGCTGGGGGCCCGCCGCCGGGCACCGTCTCGACTTCGCCGGCGGCGGCACCGGCGGCCTGTACGCGGCCTTCCTGGTGATGCCGGAACTGACCCGGCTCGCGGCCCACGCCTACACCGCCCTGGCCGGTCTCCCGCAGAGCCGGCTGGAGGACCCGGGCAACTGGCCCGAGGAGATCGCGGAGAGCACCCAGCCGTCCGCGCTGGCCGCCCGGCTGGGCGCGCTGACCGGTCCGGACGGTTTCCGGGCGGTGCTGCCGAAACACGACGGCCACCGCTACGAGCTGACGCTGCGGATGAGGGCGGCGCACCCGCGGGACCTGGGCCCCACGCAGGGTGAGACGGAGATCGAGCAGTACGCCCAGACGACCGACAAGTACGGCCGGGACGAGCGCCGTACGTGGCGGCTGGGGCTGTCCGGCACGATCGGCCCGCAGATCGGCACCGGCGCCCTCGCGGGCGGCGCGCACGGCTCCTCGCACGACGACGGCGCCACCGTGCTCGCCCGCACGGGGGACACCGGGCACGGCCACGGCGAGGACCACGGGACCGAGGGGGCGCACGGCACCGAGTCCGGCGCCACGGGGCACGCGAGCGCCGGCGCGCGGATCGTCGCCCTCGCCCAGACCGAGGCCAAGTGGGAGTGGGGCGGCAACCGGGGCACGGTCGCGGGCATGATCGAGATCAGCCGCGCCACCTACGCGGGCACCCCGCACCTGGTCCGGTCCAGCCCGGTCTTCGAGGTGACCGTCACCCGGGCCAAGGGCGGCAAGGAGGAGCGGATCGTCCGGTACGTACGGATCGAGGACGGCCTGGACCTGCTCGTCCCCGGCCGCCGCCTGGAGGACCTGCTGCCCGCCGCCCCGGCACCCGCCCGCACCCCGGCGGCGGAGGCCGAGGCGTCCGGCTCGGGCACGCGGGCCCCGGACCGCCGCCACCTGCTCGGCCGCCCGCTGCCCGGCGCCGTGCACCCGGAGGTCCTCCGTGCCGACGGTGTGGTGCCGGAGATCCTGCGCCGCCTGGAGGCACACGGCGGGCTCGGCGCGGCGGGCGCGGGCCGCGACCAGGTGCTGCGTGCCCTGCGCGCCACCTTCTCCTCCGACGCGCTGCTTTCCCAGTACACGGCTCTCACCGGCACCGGTGTGGCCCGCTGGTTCCCGCTCCCCGGCGCGTTCGGCTCCACGCGGTACGTGTGGGTGCGGGTGAGCGCCACGGTGCGGGAGCCCCACTCCCACCGGTCCCGCCCGGACATCAGGTTCACCCTCCGCTCGGAGGGCGTCACCGAGGAGGTGACCGGCACCGAACGGTCCTTCCACGCCGGGGCGGGGATCGGGCTGCGCACCCGGTTCGGCAACCACGACGCGCACGGCGGGATCGAGGCCGAGGCCTCCTACCAGACCGGCCGGGCACGTTCGCACGAGGTGGCCCGCACGGTCCTGGACATCGCCCGCGCCAACACCCGGGAGGGCTCCGAGGAGTTCGAGCACCGCCTCGACATCCGGATCGAGCTGCGTACGTCGAAGGAACCACCCGCCCTGTTCGCGCTGCCGGTGGACGCCGCACGCCGTTCGGTCCGGTGGGCGGCGGGGCTGCTGCACGGTGACCGCACCGGCCGCCCCCTCGACCCCGTGCGGAGGGCGACCCGGCACGACCACGGCCTCGGGGAGGACCGCGTCGTCCCCGCCGAGGTGCGCCTGCTCGTCCCGGCCCACCTCACCGCGCCGTCCGTCCCGCCCGCGCCGGCGCCGGCCCCCGACCCGCTGGCCGAGGTGGTGCCCCGGTGGACCACCCCGGAGCCCGCGGCCGCGCCGCCCGAGGCGCTCACCGACTTCCTGCACGCGTGGGACGTGCCGGCCGCCCCGGTCGTGCGCCGCTGGGCGCGGGAGGCGGCGTTCCAGCCGGCCCGGGCACCCGACCTCACCCGCGCGGACACCCGGCGGCCGGCCGGTCTCGACCCGACCGGCATGGCCGGCGTCCGCTACGACCACTACACGTCCACCGGCATGCTCCGCGCGAACGTGGTGCCGCTGCTCCGGCACGGCTACCGGGTGCCGGTCGGCGACCGCACCGTCACCGTCGGCTTCGAACTGGTCTCGGCCGAGCCGATCGGCCCGGCGGAGGGCGTCGCCTTCAAGGCACGCCGCTACCAGCAGGACCACACCAGCCCCAAGAGTGAGGAGAGTTCGTCCCGGGGCGCGGTCGTCTCCGTCGGCCCGGAGGTCGGCGGCCAGCCGGACGGCCTGCGGCTCTACGAGCGCGAGACCGTCGACGTCTACGGCCGCAGCACGGGCCTGAAACAGGGCTTCGAGGCGGGGGAGACCCGGGAGACCAACCGGGAGGCCACCCGCCGCTACCGGCACTACGCCTTCACCGTCGGCCTCACCGTCCAGCCGGACGGTCACGCCCGCCGCGCCCTGCGTGCCGTCGTCCCCGGCGGTCTGTACGCGATGCTGCCCCTCGACGCCGACGGCCGCCTCGCCGGTGACCTCGAACGCCTCCTCCCGCAGTTGTTCGCCCCGGCGGGGAACGAGCGGGCGGAACCCGGACCGGCCCCCGCCCCGGCGACGGCCGCGGCGGACGTCGCCCCCGCCGTCGACTTCGCCCTGGTCCACCCCGGTGACCGCGCGCGGGTCGTGGAGAGCGACCCGGGCGAGGTCCTCTGGCGCTACTCCGAACGCCAGCCCGAGGACGTCTTCGCCACGGGCTTCCCGGCCCGCGACGCGTCCGCGCGGGTGACCGTCGAGGACTGGGCGACGGACAACCCGTACGCCACGCCGTACGTCTCCACCACCCGCGACCCGGACCTGCGCTCCCTGCGGCTGCGCTACCGCTACGAGATCGTCGCCGCCGCCAACACCGACCCGACCGGCGTCGACGCCACCCTCGGGAACACGGGGAAGGAGCCGTTCTTCCCCGGCCAGGCCGAGGTGGCCTTCGCCGGCCGGATCGAGCCGGGCGCCGTCGTCCGCGTGTACGACTACGAGCAGGACCGCACGGGCGTCTGGAACGCCGGGACCGGACAGGTCGACTGGAGCGGCGGCGAGGTCACCGGCCTGCCCCTCGGCAGCGGCGAGGTGCGGACCGACCGCTGGCTGCCGTTCGGCACCCGGCGCGGCTGGCGGCCGCCGGACGCCCGCACCGCGGGCCTGTCGTCCCGGCTCACCTCCTGGTGGAGCGGCCGGCCCGCTCCGGTGCCGGAGGCGGAGGCCTTCCGGTTCCAGCCCAGCGGCGTGGACGGCATACCGGTGGTGTACCGGCCGCCCGCGTCGGGCGAGTGCACGGACGTCGGGTACGAGTGGGTGCTCACCGACCGGGGGTCGGGCGTCGGGGAGGCGATCCGGCTGACCCGCCGGCTGCACCTGGTCGCGGACGGCGCCACCGAGTCGGACCTGAACGCCCTGAGGGAACGCCTGCCCTACGCGCTGGACCGCCTGGTCAACGAACGTGGGCACCGGCTGCCCGCGTTCCAGCCGGACCAGGTGCGCGGGACGACCGCCCGGGGGCCGCTGCTGGAGGTGCGGGTGCGGTTCACCGACACCCCGGACGCCGCGCACCAGGTGGTCCGGGTGCGGTCCGGCCGGGTGCCGGCGCGGGGGGCCATGGTGCAGGGCGTCTGGTACGCCGAGGCTCCCGGCGCGCTGCTGGTGCACGAGATCGTGCACGGACTCGGCGTACGGGACGACGTGGCCGGCCCCCGCGTACTGCTGACGCCCGGCGGCCGGGCCGGGCAGGTCGTCCCCGACGGTCTGACGAGCCTGATGGGCGACGGCAGACCGGACGACTACACGATGACCCTGACGGACGATCACCTCCGGCAGATCGCGGAGGTCCTCGCGCCGTACCTGCACCGGGGAGCCGCGCCCCGGGACGAGGGAGAGCGGCACCCCCTCACCGCGCGGGACACCCAGCCGGCCGCGGGCGGCGCCCACCTCCCGGCCACCGCCGACACCGTGCCTGCCGTCGGAACTGTGGCTGCCGTTGAGACCGTGCCTGCCGTCGGTACTGTGGCTGCCGTCGAGACCGTGCCTGCCGTCGGAACTGTGGCTGCCGTCGAGACCGTGCCCGCCGTCGGTACTGTGGCTGCCGTCGGCACTGCGGCTCCCCCCGAGACCGTGCCCGCCGCCGGCACCGTGTCCGCCATCGGTACCGCGACCGGACCGAAGTTCGTTCCCGTCGAGGACCTGATGGAGGGCGTCCGCATCGCGCGGGCGGGCGAGCGGCCGCTGGCCGTGTGGCTGTCCGGTGCGGAGGCGGCGGGGCTGATGCCCGACCCGGCGACGCTGGACCGGCTGGCGGAAGCGGTGCCGCCGGGCACCGTCGTGCTGTTGACCGAACCGGGCCGCGAGGGCGGCGTGGCCGCCTCCGCCGGCCGGCCCGTGACCGTCGCCGCGCTGGCCGGGCTGCTGGCGGTGGCCGTCCCCGGGTACGTCCCGGTCCTGGCGACGCCGGGGGCCGGCCGGTTCGCCGGAGCGCTGGCCGATGCCCTGGGCGTGCCGGTCGTCGCGGGCGAGCACGGCATCGTCCTCGCCCCGGACCGGGACGCCCTCACCGCGCTGCCCCCGGCCGGGGCCGCCGAGGACGGGGGCGCGGGCTTCCTGCTGTTCGACCGCGCCACCCCGGACGGCTTCGCGCTGGGCCACGAGTTCCGGACCAGGCCCGGTACGACGGAGGCCGCCGAGCGGCCCGAGGAGATTTGGGCGTCCGCGGCGCCCCCGGCCGACACGCTGCTGGGCGACCCGGCCGACGTGCCCGCGGCGGCCCGGACGATCGGCGTCCCCCGCGCCGGACTGCCGTATCTGCCCGAGGTGATGCGCACCCTGCTGGCGGAGATCTCCCGCACCGGCCACAGCGTCCCCGATACCGTGTGGAACCTGCTGCCGCACCGCCTGCTGAGCAACTACCGCTACCTGGTGCCGGGCGAGGGCGAGACCACCGCCGCCGGCCTGCTCGTTCCGCTCGGCGACGTCGAGGCGCTCATCACCCTCGACCCGCGTGACCCGAGGGCGGTACGCGACCCGGCCGCCTCCTACGACCGGCCCTCGACGCGACGGCTCGACACCGTTGCGGAGGAGCCCGCTCCCGACGTCGGCACCGAGGCCGCGGCACCGGCCGGACCGCAGAGCCTGGTCCCGCCACGCGCCGCGGGGCCGGAGCCCTTCCACGCCAACGAGGCCATCAACGCCTCGTACCTGACCGGCGCCTTCGTCCGCACCCACTCCGGCCCCACCACCGCCACCCGGGGCGGCGTCTCGATGTCCTACGGCGTCGGCGTCGGTCCCGGCGTCCTCCAGGTCGCCCGCGTCGGTGCGGGCGTCTCCGGCACGGCCAACGCCTCCTCCCGCTCCACCAGCTGGGTCGGGGACGCCGAGGGCGGGCATGTCGAGGCCGCCAAGAGCGACTCCACGCTGATCGCCTACCGGCCCGACTGGACGGTGCGGGTCCGTACCGACGCGCGGCGGCGCTGGGACGAGATCGCACCGGTCCGGGTCGAGACCGCCGGCGAGCACCGGTTGCTGCTCTACCTGCCCGGCCACTACCTGGAGCGGGCACCGGAGCAGGTCACCGCGTTCGGCACCGAGGGGCTCGAACACCGGCTGCCGGCCGTGTACTACGCCTCCGGGCTCACCGGCCTGCCCGCGCTGTTCGACCACATCGTCACCGCCGCGCGCACGGGCGGGCTGGAACTGCCCGTCCGCAGCGTGCCCCACGACGAACTGCTCCAGAAACTCTGGAACCTGGAGTCCCACCTGGACGCGGCCGTGGGCGACGACCACGGGTACGCCTTCGCCCTGCACGACCGCCACGGCAGGCCCGTCGCCTCCGTGCAGGTGCACACCGTGCGCGCTTCGCGCGGCGTCCGGGTCGGCGCGACCAGCGACAAGGCCCCGATCGAGAACGTGCGGACCGCGATCGACGGCACCACCGGCTCCCACACCATCGGCCAGTCGACCACCCTCACCGCGCCCTCGGCGGAACTGAACCTGCTGCCGCTGCCGCACGGCAACCCCGCGCTCGGCCTGGGCGTCAGCGCCTCGCTGGGCCTGACCTTCGCCACCACCGAGGGCGTCAGCTCCGGCCGCACCGGCCTGTGGGTGGTGGTGCCCCGCGACACCGGGCACAGCGCCGCCTACCTGGTGGAACTGGCGCACAGCGCCCGGGTGACCGTGCGTGGCCACCGACCGGTGCGGACCCCGATGGTGCGCGGCCGGGCCATGCTGCGCGTACCGGAGCCGGAGGCCTTCCGCCACGGCTTCCCGGTGGACCGCGACGCCCTGGCCGCACCCCCGGAGGCCGGGACCGCTCCCGACACCTCCGCCGCGGGCGCCACGGTGACCGTCACCGGCGGCCCCCGCGTGCGCTACCGCGCCGGACTCCTGCGCGGCACCCGCCCCGCGGCGGACGAACCCCAGCACGTGCCCCTGCCGCCGCACGTCCGCGAGGGCAAGGGCATCGGCACCGGGCTGGTCGAGTTCGACGAGGACACCGTGCGCACCCTGCGCACCGAGGTGGCGCGCAGACTGCACCGGCTCGGCTTCCTGAGCGACGACCGGTCGGCACCGCTGTCCGACGCCCGCTGGTGGTCGCACGCCAACACCCGCGACGCCCGGCTCCAGAACCACGAACTGCTGGAGAAGTACCTCTCCCGGCGCGGCCTGGAGACGCATTTCGACCAGATGCTCCAGTCCGGCGTGGTTCTGTCGCTGCTCCTGCCGAAGGGCGTCCTGGGCACCGACACCGACGTGGACGCGGTCCGGCTCGTCCTGCGGGCCCGCATGGCCGAGGGCGCCGACCAGTTCCTCGGCACCACCCGCACCAAGGCGGTCGTCAACCTCGCCATGGGCATGGGCACCGCCGCCCAGAGCGCCGGCGGCAGCCGGCAGATCGGCGTCAGCCTGCGCGTCAGGACCGGGTCCAACCAGCTCAAGGGGGCCGTCACCGGCGTCGACCTCAAACGCGCCGTGGGGGCCAGTGACACCGTCTCCTTCCTCAACAACCGGCCCGAACTGCTGGAGTACAACGGCGTCGTCCACCGGCACGCCCTGCGCGTCGACCTGACCGCGACCCTGGAAGTCCAGCACAGCGGCCTGCGCGGGCGGCTGCGGCCCGGCCGGCGCGACCCGGCGCCGGTCATCCTGACCGGGCGGCGGATCGTGGCGTACCTGCCACCGCTCGGCGAAGTGCGGGAGACCCCCGACGCCATGCGGCGCCGGACACCGGCCTCGGTCCTGGACCGGGCGGTCGTCTACCACGTCGACGCGAGCGGGCTGCGGGAGGCCGCCGTGTCGGTGCTCGGCGAACTGACCGGCCCGCAGGGCCACGCCGACCAGGAACTGGCCTCCTTCACCAGCACCATCCAGGTCCGCGCCCATCTGCGGGAAATACTCAAGGGGCTCTACACCAGCGACCAGTTCTTCGACACCGGGTTCCGTACCGCCAACGCCGCCGTCGACGTGCGCGCGGCGCTCGGCCCGTCCGCCTTCGCCGGGGCACTGGAGGACTTCGTCCTCGGTGACATCAGCCTGTGGATGAGCCAGACCAACACCACGGACACCTCGTCCACCGGCCTGTCCTGGGCTCAGGCCGGGGTCACCGTCGGCGGCACAGCCGGGGGCGGCACGCTCCAGGGCGAGGCGGGCGCCGCCCGGACCTGGCAGCGGAACACCTCCGTCGGCCAGGGCCGCACCGGCGCCGAGGAGATGATCCGCCTCGGCTTCGGACGCGGCTACGTCTTCCGCGCCGACGCCGACTTCACCGTACGCAGCCGGCTGGAGAAGTCGGCGAAACTGCTGCCCGGCACCACGCGTTCGGACCGGCAGGAGGTCACCGGCCGCGCCGTCCTCTACGTCCTCACCGAGGCGGACGCGCTGGAGGAGTACGCCCGCGCCACCGTCCCGCTGCCCGACGCGCAACTCGTCGACGTCCTGAACCGCTGGCACGCCGGGCGGACCAGGCTGAGCGGAACGACCGTGGCGGGCGTGCTGTCCCGCTGGGCGCTGGACACCCCCGAGCCGGGGCCGCGCCCGCTGACCGAGGACCGGCAGGCGGTGGCCGACGTCCTGGACACCCTGACCGTGCCCCGCCCCGAACTCGCCCGCGTCCTGGCCGGGCTGCACGACGGCGGTGCCCTGCCGGTCCTCGACGCGCGGACCAGGACGGTGTTCCGCGCCCGCTTCGGACACGAACTGGGCGACCCGCGACGGGCGTTCCCCGACAGCGGGTTCCCCGAGTACCTGACCCGGACCGACCCGGGCGGCCGGACCCTCGGGCACAGCGCGGTGCGCTCGGTCGACTACGCGGACGGCCGCTCCGCGTACGACATCGTCCGTGCCCAGGTGGACCGGGTCGCGCCCGGCCTGCTCGGCTCCGGACCCGAGCTGTGGACCGGTGCCGGGCGCCGCGTCGGACGGCTGCAGGGCGCCGTCAACATCCTCCAGACGCTGCTGCGCGACGCCGCCCTGTTCGAGGACCTGCTCTCCCCCCACGGCCACACCCTCTACCTGGTCAACCCGATCGGCTGGCTGCTCGCCGACGTCGTGGAGATCACCCTCTCCGGCACCCTGGACTCCGGCCCCGAGGTGTTCGACTTCCGGCCGGACAGCGGGCTGGAGAAGTACGGGCACGGCTACACGGGCACCTCCGCCGGCACCTCCTTCGACTCCTCCCAGAGCGTCACCGCCGGCAAGTTCGGCGGCGGCGAGACCTACACCTCCCACAACGGGGGAGTGACGGTCGCCCAGGGTTCCCACCGGGGCACCAGCCGCTCCGAGACGGCGACGACGGAACAGACCGCCTACGCCTGGGACGGCACCTATCTGGCCCGCTTCCAGCACACCTTCCGGGTGCGTGTCCGGCGCGTGGACACCGCCGGCCGGCCGCTGAACAGATGGCTGACCGGGCTCTACCGCGGCCTGGACGAGGCCCGCTCCACCACGGCCACCGCCACCGTCCCCGGCACACTCGTCCTCCAGGTCCCGCGCGGCCTCGGCGAGTTCCACCCGCGGTACGGCCCGTCACCTGTGCGCGACCCGCGTCCGCTGCCCGAGCTGCCCGGCGACGTGTACGTGGCCGGCACCCTGCTGGACGACGCGCTGCCCGCCGCCCTCCGGCTGATGCGCCAGGTGTTCGGACCGGAGGCGGACGGCGCGAGCACCCGCACCAGCCTCAGCGTCCGGCAGCTGATGAGCCGCGACATGATGACCAACCACCTGCTCCAGGCGTCGGCGGGCCGGCGCCACCTGCTCAGCGACGGCATCTTCGTGCCGGGCCGCTCCGCCCGGCGGGCCAGGCTCTATCTCCGCGGCGACCTGTTCGACCTGGAGGTCGTCGGCCCGGTCCGCGGCACGGGCACCGGCCGCTACATCAAGCACCAGAGCGGTACGTCGGTCAGCGCGTCGACCGACCGCCGGCGCCCGTCGGCCGCCGTGAGCACCTCCGCCTCCGGGACCCTCGCCCAGCATGACCCGGCCAGGACCCCGGACGGCCAGGACTACCCGCCGTACACCGGACAGGGCGGCGCCTCCACCTCCTGGAACACCGGCAGCGGCGTCGCGGGCGCCGGCACCGAGAACTACCGGCGCGAGCAGCACATCAAGCAGCAGGGCCCGGTGTACCTGGTCCGGCTGCGCGGCCGCTACCGGCTGGAGGCCGAACCGTACGTCCGCCGCCTGACCGGCCGCTCCGCGCGGCGCCCCGAGACCGTGGTCAGCGACCCGTTCACCGGGGACGTCTACGTCGAACTGTCCCGGGCCGAGACAGAGGAACTCCTCGACAGGCTGGCCGGCCGGCCGCTGCCCGCGCCGCTGCCGGCCGCGCGCTGGGCCGACCTCACCGGGGCACCCGTCCTCGACCTGGCCGCCCTCCTGGAACAGGCCGCCGGGGAGCGGGGCAGCACCGCCTCCCACGCACCGCGGGCGCTCGCCCGCCGGATCCGGGCCGCCCGCCCCGGCCCGCTCAAGGCCCTGGAACTGCGGCTGGACCGGACGGCCCTGGAGGAGCGGGCACACCGCGCCGCGCTGCGCTGGGCCGTGGACACCTT
Organism: Streptomyces sp. NPDC016677; assembly: GCF_055562815.1. Taxonomy (NCBI): domain Bacteria; kingdom Bacillati; phylum Actinomycetota; class Actinomycetes; order Kitasatosporales; family Streptomycetaceae; genus Streptomyces; species Streptomyces sp. NPDC016677. The sequence goes on from NZ_JBVHEO010000012.1 coordinate 48,466, forward strand.
GGAGTCCGGCCTCGCCCGCACCGCCGGCCCCGGGGCGTCCACCCACCTGGTGGACCGCTACCGGCGGCTGCTGGCGGGGGAGGAGCGGGCAGCCTCCCCGGACGCCGACACGGTCGTCGGCGAGGTCGGCCGGGCGCGCGACGACCAGGCTTCGCCGCCCGCGCCGCCGTCGCTGCTGAGCCTGCGCGCCCTCTCCACCGACCACCTCCTGCGCGACCTCGCGCACGAGCTGGACATCCCGGTCCGGGCCCGGCTCACCGACCTGGACGGCTCCCGCACCGACCGCTGGGCGGACCCGTCCGGCCGTGTCCACGCCTTCGACCCGCGCGGCCCTCAGCCCGCCGGACTCAGCCCCGGGCGGGCCCAGCGGGCCGGGCTGCTCTCCGCCGACTCGCTCCGGGTGGTGCGGCAACTCGCCTTGTCCGACGCGGACCTCGGCGAGCTGTACCGCACCTCCTGGGACCACGGGCAGACCTTGGACGGAGCCGTCCGGGCCGAGGCCGGCCGCAGGCTGCGCGACGTCGAGGTATGGCCGGCGGCGGTCCTGCGCCGGGCCTGGGACGCCGAGGCCGCACTGGACGAGCGGCCCACCACGGCCGGGCTGGGAGCCGCGGAGGAGGCCCTGGCCGCCCTGCGCGATCTCCTCGGCGATCAGCGGGCGGCCCGGGACGGCTGGCTCCGCGAGCGCCTGGAAGCCGCCCGCACGACACTCGAACAGCTGCTCCCCGACGAGTACCGCACGGCCACTCCGCCGACGCCCGCCGCCGAGACCGTCGTACGCTCCCAGGAGGGGCCCGCACAGGGGGACGTCCCGGTCCGCGCCGACGCCCAGAGCGTCACCGGCCCGGCGGCCGGCACCGCGGCGACGGCACCGGAGGCCACCGCGGCGACCGGAACCGCGACCGGCCCCACGGTGACCCTCGGCGCGCCCCCGGCCGGCACCGCGACGGCCGATCTGCGGGACGTCCCCCCGGCCCCCGCCCCGGACCACCTGGCCGCCCCGCTCTCCGACGAACGCGCGGCGGTGGCCGCGAAGGCCCTCGTCGCCCCCTTCGACGACCGCGTCCAGCAGCCCGTCACGGCTCGCGCCGAACTCCTGCGCCAGCTCACCCGCGTGCTGCGCGACCCGGCCGTCGCCGCCCGCGTCCAGGAGTCCGGCGCCAGGGTGGTCCTCGTACCACGCGGCGTACGGCCCACCGAGCTGTCCGGCCACGAGGGGACGCGCGACCTGCGCACCCACGGCGCCGAGCAGGGCCGCCCGGCCGCCCGGGCCCGCGCGCTGACCGACGTCGCCGCCCGCGTCGTGATGGTGCCCGAGGAGAACCTGCTCGGCCACGACACCGGCCTCGACGAGACGCCCGGCCACGCCGACGGCTACTCCAGCGTCCTGCACGAACTCGCCCACCTGATCCACTTCTTCGGCCTGGACGACGCCGACCGCGCCCTGGTCGGGGCCGCCTACGAGGCCCGGCTCGCCCTCGGCCCCGACGCCGAGTGGGCCGACGGCCCGCGCCGCGGCACCGACGGCCGTCCCGTCGACAACTACGCGTCGACGAGCGTCGAGGAGTACTTCGCGCAGAGCAGCAACGCCTATCTCGGCGCCAACCGGGGGCGCGACCCCTACACCGGCCAGGACCGCCGCAACGGCGCGGAGTGGGTACGGGCCAACGACCCGGGTCTCGCCCGGCTGCTCGACAGGCTGTACGGCGACCGCCCCGACACCGCGCCTCCCGGCAACCCGGTCGTCGCCGCCCGTGCGGAGGACGAGGCGTACGCGGCGGCGGCCGACCTGTACCGGCTGAACACCGTCGCCCACGACCCGGAACCCGTGACCGCTGCGGCTCCAGCCGGACAAAGCTTCGCATCCTCCGCATCCGCCGCATCCGCCGCATCCGCCGCATCCGCCGTCCCCGCCGGGGAGCGTCTCAGCAGCGCCGTCACCAGGTTCGGCACCGACCACCCGGGATCGCTGGGACTCGTCCACGTCGCAACGGTGCCGGAGGCGACCGTGCGCTGGCTCCAGCAGAACGTGATCGAGCTGGTCCAGGGCGGCCGCGGTGAGGACCGGGCCTTCGGCGCGGCGGTCCGCGCCGAGCTGACCGCGGCCCGGCTCAGCAGCGAGTGGCCGCGGTTGTTCAGCGAACACGGACTGCCGCTGCGGGCGCCCTACCGCGGCAGCACCCATCCGGTGACCCTGCGGTTCGTCCTGGACGACCCGCGCCGGGTGTCCCCGGACATCGAGGAGATGCCGGACGGCCCGCCCGTCACCCTCCAGCGCTGGGCGATCGGCGTGACCGAGGCGGGCAACACCGACTCGGTGGGCGACCTGCGGTCGGTCACCGTCAGCCACGGGCGCACGCTGCCCTTCGCGCACACCGGGTGGTTCCGCCGGCTGACCTTCGCCCCGCAGCTGACGTACACGCACAACCAGACCACCACCACCGTCACCACGAGCGCGACGGTGCAGCCGCAGGTCATCATGCAGAGCCGCGAGCGCTCCTGGCCGGTGGCGTACACCCTGCGGGCGCAGGTACGGGTGACCGGCTCGGTGAGCCAGGCGGTGACCGGCACGCCGGTGCCCGAGCAGTGGCGTACCCCGGCCACCGCGGCCCCGGCCCCGCTCACCGTCTGGTTCCCCCAGCACCTGATGGAGGACGAGCCCGACCCCGCCGCAGTGACCGGCGACGATCCGGCGCGCAAACCGGCGCCGATGTCCACGCTCCTGGACGAGGTCCCGCTCTTCGCCACGGAGGCCGCGCCGCAGGCGGACCGTCTCCTCGCCGACATACTGACGTCCTTCGCACCCGAACTGGCCGACCTCTCCGAGGCGTCCCTCGACCAGTTGCGCCAATTCCTGGACGAGGGGGTACTGCGCGGCAACCTGCCGCTGATGTGGGGCGGACACCACAGTTCACCGACCCTGTACGCCGAGAACGGCTCCGTGATCGGCATGCTGCGGATGCACGCGGAGGTCGTCCAGCGCGAGGGCCCCGAGGCACTCGCCGGGCCTCCGACGCGCAACGTGGTGCTGCAGAGCCACGTCCTGCGGTCGGTGAAGATGACCCACAGCGCCGCGGTCGCCAACGCGGCGGGCATCGGTCTCGGAGTCAGCGCCGGTTTCGCCGTCGGTGCCCCGGACGAGGCCACCGGAACGGAACCGACCGGCCTCACCCTGACCGCGCAGGCCGCCGTGCAGCAGCAGGTCACGCACACCGTGGTCGCCGGGGGCACGGCCCGAACCTCCCGTTCCCTGCGGACGGGCGCGCCGTTGCTGCGGGTGAACGCCGAAGCGGTGTTCCAGGTCACCCTGGTCCGGCCCGACGGGCCGGAAGCACTCCCGGCCGCGGGCTCCCCGCTGGCCCTGGGGCAGTCCTACCCGCTGATCCTGAGGGTGCCGTCACAGGAGACCGTCACCGGCACCTCATCGGCGCCGCGCCACCTGTCGCCGGAGATCCTGCACCTGACCGACTTGGGCGCCACCGTGACACCACTGGCGGTGCGGGGGACCGAGCCGCTCTTCGCCGAACTGGAGAACTGGCTGGGCGTCAACGGCTTCCTGCCGCCCCGCCAGGGCCGGGCCGCCGGCTGGTACCACGGGCCGGTGAGCGGTGCCGTCCTCCTCCAGCAGCTGAACAACCAGCGCAAACTGGACCAGATCCGTTCGGAGCTGGGGCTGCGCGCCGGCTTCGACGAGATGACGTCCGGCGGTCACCCGGTGTGGTTCGAGCTGCCCACGCTCACCGGAGTGCGGCGGGTGTCGTTCCGGATCGTCGCCGAACGCCGTTACCCGGCGGACCAGGAGCACGGCGGCGTCACCCACGACCGGCACCTGAGCGCGGTGCAGACGTACAACTACACCGGCGCGACGGTGGCCGGCGACGAGCAGCTCACCCGGGTGCCGCTGGCGCTCAGCGGCACCCTGCAGGGTTCGCTGACCAACCCCTTCGACGGCCACGGCAACCTGTGGATGCAGGGGCTCACCCCGGAGTACACGTACAGTCGCCAGTCGTCGACGGCAACCGGGTCCAGCGCGAGCACCGGGCAGGAGTACTACGTCCTCAGCCCGCCGGCCGACGGCGTCCGGGTGTTCACCCTGCCGGTCACCTACCGCACGTCGATGTCGTACACCCACGGTCCGGCGCTGGAGCCGGGGAAAGCGGAAGGGCACGCCACCCTCGCCGTGCCCGGCTACAAGACCCTGGAGGAGCCGGACGAACAGCGGCCGGCCGACCCGCCGCGGCCCAGGCCGGTGACGGACGCCGACGACGCCCGTCCGGCGGAGGCCGTGCGGCTGCCCGAGACCGCCTTCGTCGACCGGGTCGGCGGCAGCCGGCAACTGCGCGAAGCGGTCAACGAGATGATCGTCGCCGCCGGTCGTCCGGCCCGCGCGGAGCAGACCGCCGCTGCGGCCGCCGGGATGGACGAGGTCGCGGCTGCGGTTGCGGGGACGGAGGAGGTCGCGGCTGCGGCCGGTGGGACGGAGGAGGTCGCGGCTGCGGTTGCGGGGACGGAGGAGGTCGCCGCCGCGGCCGCCGGGACCGACGGGGATCTCGGCCGTCCGGCGAAGGTGGCGGCGGAGGCCGAGACGGAGGTGGAGGCCACCGCTGCGGCCGTCGAGGCGGACGAGGGCATCGAACTGCGGGTGATCCCGGGTGCGTGGCCCGACCCGGTGCCGGCACCGCGAACGGACTCCGAAGCGCCCGCGCCCGCCCCCGCTGCCCCGGTCACCTCGCCGTACACGCGGTGGGCGGCCGGTGTCCTCGGCGCTGCCGGGCGGGCCGCGGATGTGCTCGGCCTGCTGAACACCGCGGCGACCGGCGGGCCGATGGAGGCCGCCGAGAGCGTGGCCCAGGAGGTCGTGGAGGCGAGCCTCACCCCGCACCACCTGAACACCCACTCCTACCGCGTCTTCAACGAGAGCTACGTCGTCGAAGGCGCGGTCACCTCGGGCCCGTTGGCGGGGACCGACCTCACCATCGAGGTCGAGGGCCACCTGACCGGCGTACGCGCGCTGCCGCGGCCCGGGGACATGGACTACGAACGGTGGGGCCAGGCCATGGACGCCTCCGCCGACACCCGCGGCACCACCCGCGCGCACGCGACGGGCGTCACCCTCGCTGCCGACTACGGGGCCGGGACCAGGACGATCGCGCCGTCCGGCCACTACGCCCGGCGCAGTGCCGTCACCGAAAGCACCACGGTCAACGACGTCACCTCGGTCTTCCGGGTCACCACCGAGAACGGGACACCGCCCCACCGCTTCGTGGCCACCGCCACCTACAAGGTCACGGTCCGGGCAGGGCTGCGCAACATCGTGGCGGGTACGCTGGCCGGCCGGCCGCGGTTCACGGACACCCGGATCGTCGAGGTTCCGGACGGCGTGGAATTCCTGCTGAGCGACGACGACCTCGTCAACCACCCGGGCTTCCGGCTGGACTCCCCGCTCGCCGAACCGGTGACGGCTCCCCGGGACCGGGCGCTGCCCTCCTACTTCACGCAGAGCGGCGGCCGGCTGGGCTTCGGGGCCGTGACCGAGGTGCGTCCGGCGGAGGGGGCCTCCCGGGCGGCGTTCGAGCGGCAGGTGCACGCACTGGTCGAGCGGGTCGCGCCCGGAGTCACCGTGCCCGGTTCCGCCACCTACCTGCCCGGCGTCCGCACCCGGGTCAACGAGCACACCTCGTCCCTGGGCATGCGGGTGCTCGCCGGCCTCGGCCCCGGCAGCCGTACCGCCTTCCACTTCGTCCACCGTTCCTGGCTCGGGCCGATGCTGGTCGAGGTCGCCCTGGGAGCCCGGCCGGACGGGGACCTGGCGGATGTCCGGGGCCGGCGCGCGACCGGCAACCCGGGCATGGACAACATCTTCGGCCACAGCAACGGCGACGGCACCTCACTGCCGGTTCCCGGCAGCACCCGGCAGTCCCGGACCGACGCGGTCTCCCACACGGTCGACGTCTCACCGGTGATCCAGCAGTCCGGCGTCCGCTACCGGCCGACGCTGGCGTTGTCCCGGCAGTCCAACGCGGTCGACACGGCCACCTCGTCCCGCGACCGGCGCGTCTGGCAGCGGAGCACGGGAGACATCACCGAGGCCCAGGTCCGCTACCGGTTCGACGTGACGGTCTCCGCGCGGGCGATGGATGAACTGGTCACCGGCGTGCCCGTGCGCATGCTGTACGACGGTCTCGGCTTCGCCGCGGGCCAGGTGACGCGACTGCTGCCCGCCCGCGTACGCGCCTTGGCGCAGACGCAGGCACGCCATCTGCCCCTCCCGGTGCAGAAGGTGTCCGGGACCGTCCTCGCCGACGTGGTGTTGCACTTCAACGGGTCGGACACGCCGTCCGTGCCGGTCGCACCGGCCGTCCTGGCCGAGCCGGCCGTGTACCGGGCCGACCCGGCCCGGCCGCCGGTGGCCCGGCCGGGGGAGACCGCCATCGACATGGAGGTGCCCGCCGAGTTGCGCGAGCGGCTCACCGGCCCGGCGTGGGTTCCCGCACGGCCGATCGCGCTGTACCACCTGGACGTCCTGCCCCAGCTCGCCGAGGCGTTGCGGGCCGTCGATCCCTCCCTGGGCCGGGCGGCCGACCTGCCCGCCTCCACCTCGGCGGAGGGCATGCTGGTACGCCTCACCCAGCTCGCCCGCAGCGGCCGGGTGAAACTGCTGCCGCCCGCCGCGACCGCGCCGTTCCTGGGCGGGCCCGGCACCGGGGCCACGTCGGTCCAGCTGTCGCTCTACGCGCCGCGCAGCGAGGCGAGCGGCAACGACGTCGGCCTCGACCACCTGGAAGTCTCCTCGGACGGCTTCGTCTCCCAGGGCGACCTGTCGGCTTCCTCGGCCGTCAGTTTCGGCCTCAGTGTGCCGCTGAACGTCGCCGCCGCCGACGACCGGCTCGGCCCCACGGTGCCGGTGGCCGGACAGCGCACCTCCGCCGGGCTGTTCCAGACCGGATCCGCACTGCGCCGTGAAGTGGTGAAGTTCGGCACGTCGTCGGCAGGAGCGGAACAGGGCGCGACGGGCCACCAGGTCCGGGCCATCGGCCTGTTGCGGGTCACCGGGCCCCGCGGCACCCGCTGGGTGGTCGGCACGGCGATCCTCCGTACGACAGAGGCTCCGCCCGAGACACCGTCCATCCGCGTCGACGAGACCGAGGCGGCGCCGGACCACGCCGCTCCCGCCGGCCCGCAGTCCCTCCAGCGTGCCCACCGCGCCGCGCGACGCCACTCCGCCACCCCCACCACCGGCACCCGAAGCCGCCGTCTCAGCCCTTGGCCGGAGAACCGCCCGGCCGCACGAGACACCCCGCCGGCTCCCGGCCCGGCAGAGGTGCGGGACACGGTGCCGAAGCCGGGCCCGGCAGCCGTACGGGACACGGCACCGGGGTCCGGCCGGGAAGATACTCAGGGCACTGCGACGGGCCCTGACGTGAGCCCTGATGCGGGCCCTGACGCGGCAGTCGCACAGGACGCGGCAGCGGGCCCCGGCCTGGCAGGCGTAAGGGATGTGGCACCCGGCCCCGGTGCGCAGGCCGCGCGGGACAACACCCCGCCGGCCCCCGGTCCGGCAGAGGTACGGGACACGGTGCCGAAGCCGGGCCCGGCAGCCGTACAGGACGCGGCAGAGGGACCCGGCCCGGCGGATCACCGGGGCACGGGGCCGGACGAGTCCGGGCCCGAAGACCGGCCGGACGGCGGGGAACCGGCCGCCACGGACGACGTCACGGAGGTCCGGCCGGCTCCTGAAGCCGTTCGGAGCCACTGATCCAGGGCGTCGTCGCTCCGGCGTCGCACTCCCCGGCCCGCGCGACGGTCCCGGACCGTCGGCACCCGATCCGCGCGGACCGCCCGCCCCCGGCGGCGGAAAGGGAAACGCCTCCGTCCTTCCGGGCACGACGCCACACAGCCGCGCCGTCCCGCGGGACGGCACTCCTACGATCACGCCCGGGCGCCCCGGCACCGCACATGGTTTCCCCCGTGCGCCCTTCCGATCGAGAGAGGCGCGTACGTGGCACAGCAGGACCCCGGCACCGGCCGTGCCCCGAACCCCGCGGACGGCCCGGCGACCGCCCCGGTGTGGCGCCGCCGCCTGCCGTGGCAGCAACAGCCACTGGACGAGGCGGGCGAACCGAGCGCCGGTCCCGGCGCCGCCGCCGGCGTCCCCGGCCCGGACGAGTCCCCGGCCCTCCGGAGCCACCTCACCCGGCACTTCCTCGCCGGAGCCGTCGGCGTCAGCCTCCTGGTCCTCGTCCTCCCGGTCCTGCTGCTGGACGAGTCCGACCGCGCCCGCCGCCCCGACGCGGCCCGCCCCACCGAGGACTTCACCCTGGACCTGCCCTCCCCGTCCCCGTCCCCGGACCCGGTGACCACCCCCACCGCCGAACCGGGCCCCGGTGTCTCCGCGTCCCCCGGCACCACGGCCCCGCCGAGTACCACGGCCACCCCCGCCCCCGGCCCCGAGACCGTCCCCGTGGGTCTGGCGGCATCCCGGACGGCCACCCCCACCGCACCCGGCACCACCCCGGCGCGGCGCACACCCGCCACGACGGTGATCCACGGCACCAGCGTCCTGGAACCCGGCCGTTCCTGGACCGCCGACGGCACCGTCCTCGCCTTCCAGGGCGACGGCAACCTCGTCCTCTACGACCGCCAGGGCCGCCCCCGCTGGCAGTCCGGCACCGTCGGACAGGGCGCCAGGACGGTCTTCCAGGGCGACGGCAACCTCGTCGTCTACACCGCCGCCATGCACCCCGTGTGGTCCACCCGCACCGACGGGCACGACGGCGCCGAACTGGTCCTCGGGGCGGACGGCGGCCTCGCCGTCCGCCACGGCACCGCCGTGCTGTGGTCCGCCCGCACCACCCGGTGACACCGCCCCGCCGGGAGTTCGGGCAGTGGTCGTGTCCGACCAGGCACGTCCCCGGGTCCGCGCTGGCCCGGCACGCGCCCCTCTTCCTAAGTTCGCCCTACCTAGAGGCTTGTCGCCGGCTGGAGATGCACCTATGAACACCGTGGTCGTGAAACGTCCGCCGCGTGTGTCGGGGCCCGAAGTGCCCGAGGCCCGGATCGAACTGGCCGAGCCGCCCGTCCTCGGCGAACCCGCCTCCGCCGACCTCGGCTCCGTGATGGTCGTCCTGCCGATGGGCATCGGCTTCGGCGCGATGGCGCTGATGTTCACCGCCGGCGGTTCGACCTCCACGTACATGATGTCCGGGATGATGGGCGTCGGCATGATCTCCATGAGCATGGGTCAGATCGGCCGGGCCGGACTGGAGCGCAAGCGGCGGATGCGTGCCGAGCGCCGCGACTACCTGCGCTACCTCGCCCAGCTCCGCACCCAGGCCCGGCAGGTCGCCGAGGCCCAGCTCGCCGCCGCCCTGTGGGACAATCCGCCGCCGGACCGGCTGTGGTCCGTGGTGCGCTCCGCCCGGGTGTGGGAACGCCGCGCCGCCCACGACGACTTCGCCAAGGTCCGCATCGGCCTCGGCACCCGCCGCGCCGCCCTCGAACTCGTCCCCCCGGAGACCAAGCCCGTCGAGGACCTCGACCCGCTCGCCGCGATCTCCCTGCGCCGCTTCACCGCCGCCTTCCAGACCGTCCCCGGCCTGCCCGTCCCGGTGGGGCTGCGCAGCTTCACCAGCGTCGAACTGGCCGGCGACATCGAGGAGGCACTCGGCCTGGTGCGAGCCGTCCTCGGACAGCTCGTCACCCTGCACTCGCCCGACGAACTGTGCGTCGCCGTCCTCACCGACGAGCCGGGCCGCGAGGAGTGGGAATGGGTGAAGTGGCTCCCGCACAACGCCCACCCCAAGGAGTACGACGCGGCCGGCCCGCTGCGCCTGGTCGCCACGGAGCACGCCGAACTCACCGACCTGCTCGGCCCGGACGTCCTCGACCGCCCCGACCACGACGCCCACGCCACCCCCAGCGCCGCCGAACCCTTCGTGGTCGTCGTCGCCCACCGCACCGCGCTGCCCGCGGGGTCCCGTCTGCTGGGCGCCGGACTGCGCAACACCGTCCTGCTGGACGTCACCGGCGCCATGCGCGGCGGCACCGACGTGCTCCGGCTCACCGCCCGCGACGGCCGTGTCTCCTTCCCCGTCGCCGACGCCACCGCCGACGCCGAGGCCGACTCCCTCAGCCGCGCCCAGGCCGAGCACCTCGCCCGGCTGCTCGCCCCGCTGCGCACCAGCGGCACCATCGACCTCACCGACAACCCCTTCGAGTCCGACTTCGAACTGACCACCCTGCTCGGCATCCGCGACCCGCGCACCTTCGACGTGGCCGCGCACTGGCGCCGCCGCCTGGACCAGAGCACCCGGCTGCGGGTGCCCATCGGCGTCACCGAGGACGGCGAGGTCGTCGAACTCGACCTCAAGGAGTCCGCGCAGACCGGCATGGGCCCGCACGGCCTGCTCATCGGCGCCACCGGCTCCGGCAAGAGCGAACTGCTGCGCACCCTCGTCATCGGCCTGGCCGCCACCCACTCCTCCGAGGTGCTCAACTTCGTCCTGGTCGACTTCAAGGGCGGCGCCACCTTCCTCAACATGGAGAAACTCCCGCACACCTCCGCGGTCATCACCAACCTGGCCGACGAACTCCCCCTGGTCGACCGCATGCAGGACTCCATCGACGGCGAACTCATCCGCCGCCAGGAACTGCTGCGCGCCAGCGGCCACGCCTCCCTGTACGAGTACGAGAAGGCCCGGCTCGGCGGCGCGCCCCTCGCACCACTGCCCTCGCTGCTCGTCATCGTCGACGAGTTCTCCGAACTCCTCGCGGGCAAGCCCGAGTTCACCGACCTGTTCGTGACCATCGGCCGGGTCGGCCGCAGCCTCGGCGTCCACCTGCTGCTGGCCTCCCAGCGCCTGGACGAGGGCCGCATCCACCGCGTCGAGGGCCACCTGTCGTACCGGATCGCGCTGCGCACCTTCTCCTCCATGGAGTCCCGCAGCGTCATCGGCGTCGCCGGCGCCTACGAACTGCCCTCCGTGCCCGGCAACGGCTACCTGCGGGTCGACACCACCAACCTGGTCCGGTTCAAGGCCGCCTACGTCTCCGGCCCCTGCCCCGAGAGCCCGGCCGGCGAGGACGGTGCACAGCCCGACCGGGCCGTCGCCCACGAGATCGTGCCCTTCGGCCTGGACCAGCGCCCCGCCGCCGAGGAACCACCGGACCGGCCGGAGCAGACCGAGGAACGCCCCGCCCCCGCGCCCGCCCCACCCGCCGAGAGCGACGAGACCCTGCTGGACGTCCTCATCGAACGGCTCGCGGACGCCGGACCCTCGGCCCGCCAGGTGTGGCTGCCGCCGCTCGCCGACTCACCCAGCCTCGACCAGTTGCTGCCCGGCATCGTGCCCGACCCGGTGCGCGGCATGACCGCCGCCGAGTCCACGCTGCTCGGCACGCTCAACGTTCCGCTGGGCATGGTCGACCGACCCCACGAACAGATACGCGAACTGCTCGTCGCCGACCTCTCCGGGGCCGGCGGCCACATCGGCGTGGCCGGTGCCCCGCAGACCGGCAAGTCGGCGCTGCTGCGCACCCTGATGATGTCGCTGGCCCTCACCCACACCCCCGAGGAGGTCCAGTTCTACTGCCTGGACCTCGGCGGCGGCGGCCTGGTGTCGATCGCCGGGCTGCCCCACGCGGGCTCGGTCGCCACCCGCCTGGAACGCGACAAGGTCCTGCGCACCATCGAGGAGTTGACGCAGCTCCTGGAGCGCCGCGAGCAGCTCTTCACCGAGCGCGCCGTGGAGTCCATGGCCGCCTACCGGCAGCAGCGCCGGGCCGGCGCCGTGGACGACCCGTACGGCGACGTGTTCCTGGTGATCGACGGCTGGGGGACCCTCCGTCAGGACTACGAGGAACTCGACGACCGGATCACGGCGCTCGCCGCCCGCGGGCTGTCCTTCGGCATCCACCTGGTGGTGTCGGCGGTGCGCTGGTCGGAGATCCGTCCCCGGCTGCGCGACCTGCTCGGCACCAAACTCGAACTCAGGCTGGGCGACGCGATGGAGTCCGAGGTCGGCGCCCGGCAGGCCGGCGGGGTGCCGCAGCAGCCCGGCCGCGGCCTGACCAGCTCCGGACACCACTTCCTGTCGGCGCTGCCCCGCCTGGACAGTTCCTCCGCCACCGACGACCTCACCGCCGCCACCAAGGTGGCCGCCGCCGAGATCGGCACCTTCTGGACCGGCCGAACCGCCCCCGGCGTACGGCTGCTGCCCAGCCGGCTGCTGGCCTCCCGGCTGCCCGCCGCCGAGGGCGACCTGCGGGTCTGTGTCGGCTGGGACGAGCAGCGGCTGCAACCGGTGTGGCACGACTTCTCGGCCACCTCCCACCTGCTGGTCTTCGGCGACGGCGAGACCGGCAAGACCAACCTGCTGCGCCTGATGGCCCGCGCCGTCACCTCCCGGTTCCGTCCCGAGGAGGCCCGGATCCTGCTCGCCGACCCCGACCGCAACCTCCTCGACGCCGTCCCCGAGGAGTACCGCGTCGGCTACGCCGTCGACAGCCAGGGCCTCAGGGACCTCGCCGGCAGCACCGTGGTCTCCATGACCAAGCGCCTGCCCGGCAGCGACATCACCCCCGAACAGCTGGCCCGCCGGGACTGGTGGCAGGGCCCGCGCCTGTTCGTCCTCGTCGACGACTACGGCATGTTCGCCAGCAACTCGATGGACAGCCCGATCACGCCCCTGGTCCCGCTGCTCGCCCAGGGCGCCAACATCGGCATGCACCTGGTGGTCGCCCGGTCCACCTCGGGCGCCATGCGGGCCATGATGGACCCGGTACTGCGCCGCCTGTGGGAGCTGGGCAACCCGGCCCTGCTCTTCTCCTACCCCAAGGAGGAGGGCAAGTTCATCGGCGAGGCCAAGCCCCGCACCCTCGTCCCCGGCCGCGCCCAGCTGGTCACCCGGCGCGGACTCCGGCTCGTGCAGACCGCGCTGGTGGAACCGGAGTGACCGGTACCGCGCCGCCCGGCCCCTCCCGTCCTCCCGCACCGCACCGGCCGTCCCCCACAGGAGCGCCATGACCTCCGCCAGCCTCATGTCCGGCCCCGACTCCCCGGCGGCCTGCCGGCTCACCGTCGCCGGCCCCGGGCGCAGCGTCGACCTGGGTGTCCCCGGCGGGGTCACGATCGGCGCCCTGCTGCCCGTCCTGGCCGACCGGCTCGCCGACCAGGACGACCCCGACGGCACCGGATACGTCCTGCAACGCCTGGGGGAGGACCCCCTGGACCCGGACGCCACCGTCGACGCCCTCGGCCTGCGCGACGGCGAGATCCTGCACCTGCGCCGGACCGACGACGCCCTCCCCCCGATGGTCTTCGACGACCTGGCCGACGGGGTCGCCACCGTCGTCAGCGCCCGCTCCGACCGCTGGCGGCCCGGCCTGACCCGGCGGCTGTTCACCGGACTCGGCGCGCTCACCCTGCTCCTGCTGGCCACGGTCGTGCTGACCGCGCCGGCCGGACCGCACGCCGCCGTGGAGTGCGGGGCCATCGCCCTCGCGCTGGTGGCCGCCTGCGTGGCCGTCAGCCGCGCGCCCTCGGCGGACGGCGGGGCCGTCCTGGTCACCGGCACGGCAGGCTGGGCCTTCGCCGCCCTGGCCGGCCTCACCGCCCACCGCGGCACGGCGGCGCTGCCCCTGCCCGACCGTCACGAACTGCTGACCGGCGGGGCCTGCACGGTCGCGGCGGCGCTCGTCCTGCTGATCGCCGGGAAGGTGCCCGCACGCGTCTTCGGCGCGCTCCTCGTCGTCGCCCTCGCCGTCGAGAGCGGCTCCTGCCTCGCCATCGGCTTCGACTGGGACGCCACCACCGCCACCACCGTCGTCGCCGTCACCCTGTTCGTGCTCAGCGCCATCGCCCCGCGCCTGGTGCTGCGCCTGGCCGGCCTGCGGGTGCCGCAACTGCCGCGCAACGCCGACGAACTCCAGGAGGACACCGACCCCCGCACCCGGCGGGACCTCGACCGGCGGGTCGCCGACGCCGACGCCTGCCTGACCCTGTTCACCGTCGGCGCCTCGGCCGTGTACGCGGCGGCACTGGTGCTGCTGACCCGCGGCAGCGGCTGGTTCGAGTGGGCACTGGCCCTCACCCTGGCCGCCGCGGTGACCCTGCGCTCCCGGGGTGTCACCGAGACCGGGCAGCGGGTGGCGCTCGCCCTGGCCGGCACCCTCGGCCTGATCCTCTGCCTGGTGTGGCTGTTCGTCCCCGGCGGGACCGCCGCCCACATCGTCGTGGCCGTGCTGCTGCTCGGCGCGACGGCACTGCTCCTGCTCGGCGCGCTGCGCCTCCCGTCGGTCCGGCTGCTGCCCATCTGGGGCCACACCGCCGACATCCTGGAGATGGTCACCGCGATCGCACTGGTCCCGCTGCTCCTCCAGCACCTGCACGTCTACTGGTACTTCCGTTCCCTGGCCGGCTGAGAGGAACCCGTGCAAAGCCGTCGTGACCACGTCCACGCGTACCAGTTCGCCACCGGGCGGCTGGCCGCCGCGCTGGTGACCGGAGAACCGGCGACGGGGGAGCCACCGGCCCGGCGCAGCGTCGTCGGCGTCGTCATCGGGGTCGTCCTGGCCGTCCTCGCCTGCGCCGGCTTCGCCGTGTACGGCCTGATCCGGCCCGGCGGCAACACGGCCTGGGCCAAACCGCACGCCATCGTCGTGGAGAAGGAGACCGGCACCCGCTTCCTCTACCTCGACGGGGTGCTGCACCCGGTCGCGAACTACTCCTCCGCCCTGCTCGGCGCGGCCGGCTCCCCGGCCGGCACCGCCGTGCGCACCGTCTCCCGCAACTCCCTCGCGGCGCCGAGGTCGGCATCACCGGCGCACCGGACTCCGTACCCGGCGCCGCGTCCCTGCTCACCGGGGAGTGGTCGCGGTGCCTGTCACCGGGCCGCGGCACGGGGGAGACCCTCGACCTCGACCCGCCCGAGGGCGGTCCGGCGGGCAACCGGCGCATCCTGGTCAGCGACGGCGACGGCACCCCGTACCTGCTGTGGAACGGCCGCCGCCACCGGATCGACGGCCGGTCCGCGCTCGTCGCCCTCGAACTGGACGGACAGGACCCCCTGGCCGCCCCCGACGCCTGGCTCGACGCGCTGCCCGCCGGACCGGCCGTCGCCGCCGCCCCCGTACCCGGCCGGGGGAAGCCCGGCCCGCGTGTCGGCGGCGAACCGGCCGAGGTCGGCCAGGTCTTCACCACCGCGGGCGACGGCACCGGACCCGCCCGGTACTACGTCCTGCGCTCCGACGGCCTCGCCCCGATCGACGAGACCGAGTACCAGCTCCTCGCCGCCGCCTCCGGGCAAGGCGCCGGCCGGCAGGTGACCCGCGCCGACGTGGCCGCCGCCCCCGGCTCCGAGGACCGTACGCTGCTGCACCGGCTGCCCGACTTCCTCTCCGGCCCGGTCGCCGGTCCGGACGGCAGGACGGCCTGCCTGCGGCAGCGGACCGAGGGCACGCGGGTGCGCACCACGCTCTCCTGGGACGAACCGCCCGCCGGACACGCCGTACCGGCCGGCCGCGGCCTGCTGCTCACCGCCCTCCCGGTGCCGGCCGCGGGCGACCCCGCCACCACCTATCTCGTCACCGAACTCGGCGTGAAGTACCCGCTGGCCGACAGCGGCGTCCTGAGCGCGCTCGGTTACAGCGCCGGCCAGGTACGGCCCGTCCCGCGCGCCGTCCTCGACCTGCTGCCCACCGGGCCGGCCCTCTCCCGGCCGGGCGCCCTCGCCCCCGTACCCCTCGCCCCCGCCCCCTCGCCCGCCGCCTCCGGGGACGGCTGAGGTGGCACTCGGACTCGGGCCGCGCCGCACGGGCCGGGCGCCGCACCTGGACAGCCGGCCCGCCGGCCACGCCCTGCTGGTCCACCCGCGGGGCGCCGTCGATCCGCAGGCCCTCGCCTTCGCCCGGGGGCTGCCCGAGGACCCCGAGCACCAGCTCGTCGTCCTCGACCTGCCCGCCGACCTCCCCGAGACCTCCTGGCCCGCCCTCGCCCGCCTCCTGGACCGCCGCGCCGGTGCCTTCCGGCTGGTCACCGGCCGCCGTCCGCGCGGCGGGCTGCTGCCGCTCGGGCAGTGGCTCGCCGACCACCTCGACCGGACCGTGCTGATCGGCGACGGCGACGTGGTCCCCGCCGCCGGCGGCGTCCTGTACATCCCCGGGGACGGCGGCTCCGGCTGGCTGCGGCTGGGGCCGCGCCGGCCCGCCGTGCCGGTCTCCCGCCGATTCCCCACCCCCATCTGGGAGTTCTCCGTCGCCGACCGGCTGTGGGAGACCAGTGAGCGGGCGGTCGCCGACCCCCTGCCGAGCGGCGTGTGGCTGCGCCCGCGCGCCCAGGAGACCGCGCTCACCGACCACCGGGGCAGGCTGGAGGCCCGGCTGGCGTGCCAGCGGGAACTCCTCACCGTCGTCCTCGGCTGCCCCGGCACCCCGGAACTGCCGCTGGACGACGTCTCCCGGTTCTGGGGTTCGGTCCTGCCCGGCGCCCGCTCCCAGGTCCGGTTCGTCCGGTACGGTCCGCTCGCCGTCCCCGGCCGGGACGCCGACGGACAGGTACTCGCCGACCGCCTGGACTCCCCGGTGGTGGTCTACAACGGGCTGCCGGTCGGCCGCGCCCTGTGGGAGACCCCCCGGACCCACGTCGTGGACGAGGAGGGCGGGCTCGGCTGGGCCGCGTACGCGCGGGAACTGTGCTACCTCCCGGCCCGCATGACGGGCGGCCGGCCGACCGCGCCCACGGTGCTGAGCCACCGCCCGGTGGTGGCGGGCGTGCCCGAGATCGCCCCCGGCGTCTACCGGTACGCGGACGACGCCGTACTGGAGGTGGTGCCCGGCGGACTCTGGATGCGGCCCCCGGAGGAACCTGCCGAGGCCGACGCCGTCCGCTCGGCCGCCGCCGACCCCCGTGAGCTGCGCGTCGTCCACGGCACGGTCGCGCGGGCCACCGGACGGATGCGGGAACTCGCCGAGCACCTGCTGACCCGTCTCGACCCGGTCACCCGCGGCCTCGCCCGGCTGGTGCCGGCCGCACACCTGACCCGCGCCACGCGGGCCGGTGAACCGGCCCCGGCGGCCAGGACCCCGCGCCCCGCCGCCGAGCGGACGGCGCTCGCGCCGGACCGCCCGGGATTCCTCGCCGCCCTCGCCACGGAGGTCACGGCCCCGCCGGAGACTCCGGCCCCCGTTCCCGCGCACCGGCCGGTCGCCCCCGAGGTGAACGCCGGCCACCTCACGGCGACCGCCGGGGCGGCGCCGGCCGGCGCGCACGCGACGGCTCCCGGGCCGGCGGAGGGGCCGTACCCGGGCGACCCGGCCCACCCGGGCCATCCGGCCCACCCGGGCCATCCGGGTCATCCGGGCCATCTGGGTCACCCGGGCCATCCGGGCCATCCGAGCCACCCGGCCCACCCGGCCCACCTGGCCCACCCGGGCCACCCAGGCCGGAGCCACCCGGGCCACCCGGACACGCCCCACCGTCCGGCCGACCCGGCCTCCCCGCCTTCCGCACCAGCGGCGGCCTCCGAATCCCCCCCTTCCGCACCCGCAGCGGCCTCCGTATCCCCCGCGCACCCTGCGGCTGCCGGGCACCCCGAGCCTCCGGCGCCCTCCGGGGCATCTGCCGCGCCGGTCCCCGGCGACCCGTCCGTGCTCTCCGCCGCAGACCCGGCCTTCCCCCGGGAGGCCGCAGACCCGGCCTTCCCCCGGGAGGCCGCAGACCCGGCCTTCCCCCGGGAGGCCGCAGACCCGGCCTTCCCCCGGGAGGCCGCAGACCCGGCCTTCCCCCCGGAGCCCGCATACCCGGCCCTCCCCCCGGAGGGCGTCCCCCCGACCCCCGACCCGGAGGGCAGCGCCCTCTTCGCCGCCGAGCCCCCGGCGCCCCACCCGGAGGGCAGCGCCCCGTCCCCCGCCGAGCCCTCAGCCCGTCCTCTGCCGCCCATGCCCACGTTCCGGCTGGTGTCCGCCCCCCTGCCCGGCGAGGCGCCCGCCCCCGCTCCGGCCGCCCGGCCCGCCGCGCGCGCCCCTGAACCCACCCCTGCGCGCGCCCCTGACCCCGCCCCCGGACCCGCCCCCGAACCGACCGCGCCCCCCATCCCCACTCCCGCCCCTGGCGTCCACCCCCAGCCCGTGCCCGCCCCCGCCGCCTGCGCGCTGCCGCCCGCCAAGGGGATCGCCCGGGAACGGGAGTGGCTGCGCGGCGCGTTCCGGCAGCAGTACAACGACGCCGCCGGCACCGTCGCCCGCGTCCTGTCCCAGGTGCCGGGGCTGCGCGGCACGACGGCCACCTCCACCGAGGACGTCCTCACCGACCTGGTCGCGGCCCGCCTCTACCTGCGCGGCGACGGCGGCCCGCTGGACCAGGCCGTCCGCGGCGCCACCGTGGGCCCGCACGTCCCCCTGGCCCGCTGTGTCACCGCCGGACTGCGCCGGCTGCCCTCCTACCGGGGTGCCACCCTGCTGCGCGCCCGCCTCGACGAGGCCGAGTGGGCCTGGTACGCCCGGCGCCGGCTGGTCACCGAGTGGGCGTTCTGCTGGGCGCTGACCAGCGTCGCGAGCGGGCTGCCCGGCGATGCCGACATCCTGATCTGGTCGATGACCGCCCGCCGTACCGCACTCCTCGACCCGGAACCGGCCGACCGGGTCCTCTTCCTGCCCGGCACCAGTTTCAAGGTCCTCGCCACCAGGGACGGCGACCACCGCGCGATCCTGCTGCGCGAACTGTCCGCCTCGGAGATCGCGCCCGACGGGCGGGTCGAGGGCGGACCCTCAGCCCTGGACGAGATCGCCCTGACCGGCCTCGACCAGGCCCACCGCGTCTGGCGGACGGCCGACGCCGAGTCCGCGCCGGAGCTGCCCGCCGCCGTGTCGGCCCGGTTCGGCGCACCGCCGGGCCTCGTCACGACTCCCGGACCGGGCCCCCTCGGTCCCCGCTCCGCTTCCCCGCCCCCCGAATCGAGGACGACATCATGAGCCGGCAGGTCTTGCTGGTCTCCCAGGACGGCTCCGCCCCCCACCGCACCATCGGCGCGGCCCTGGCCGCGGCCGTCGACGGCGCGCTCATCACCATCTCCCCGGGTACCTACCGGGAGTCCCTGGTCGTGGACCGGGTCGTCACCCTGGCCGCCGGCGCCGCCGGTGTGGTGATCGACGGCGCCGGTGACAGCGCGGTCGTGATCGACGCCGAGGCGGCCCGGCTCTCCGGCCTGACCCTGACCGGCGGCGGTGAACAGAGCCCGGTGGTGGAGGTCCGCCGGGGCGAGGCCGCACTGGAGGAGTGCACGGTCTCCGGCGACGCCTGGACGGCCGTACTCGCCTGGCACCAGGGCACCCTCATCGCCCGCTCCTGCCGGGTGACCAGCCCGGGCGGCGCCGGCATCGTGGTGACCTCCGGCGGCCCCAACGTGGTCGAGGGCACCACCGTGGAGCGGACCCGTTCCTCCGCGATCGTGGTGACCGAACGCGGACGCCTGACGGTCCGTCACTGCCGGCTCGACGACGCCGGCGGCAACGGTGTCTGTGTCAACGGCCAGGCCCACGGCACCGTCGAGGACACCGCCGTCACCGGCAGCGGCCAGCCCGCCGTGGTGGCCGAGCAGAACGGCCGCCTCGGTCTGCTGAGGGTCACCGTCTCCGGCAGCGCCGGCCTCGACGCCTATCTGACCAGCGGCGCCGACACCACCCTCACCGACTGCGCCTTCACCGGCTCGGGCGGAGAGTCCGTACTCGTCGCCGGCGGCGCCTCACCCGTGCTGCGCGGCTGCGCCCTGTCCGGCGCGGCCCGTGCCGGGCTGCGGATCACCGAGGCGTCCAGTCCGCTCCTGGAGGACTGCTCCGTCACCGGCACCCCGGTCGGCGTCCTGATCGACGGCGGCAGCCGGCCCGTGCTGCGTGCGCTGACCGTGCGCGAGACCGACCGCGGACTGCTGGCCGGCGACGGCGCCACCGTCGAGGGCGAACGGCTGACAGTGGCCGCGGGCTCCGCCGGCATCCTGGTGCGGGGCGGAGCCGAACTCGTCGTACGCGAGGGGGAGGTGTCGACCGGGCGGCCGGGTACGGCCGTCGAGCTGGCCGACGGGGCCACGGGCCGCCTGCACGAGCTGCGGCTGCGCGCCGCCGACGGGCCCGCGCTGGCGGTGACCGGGGCGACGGCCCTCGCCGAGTCCTGCGTGGTCACGGACGCCGGGGTGTCCGTCGGCGCCGACGCCCGGCTCGACCTGAAGGACACCGAGGCCGGCGGCTCGGACACCGACGGCGTCCGGGTGGCCGGCGGCGGCCGGCTCACCGCGGTGGGCTGCCGGGTGCACGGCGCCCGCGGGCACGGCGTGCACCTCCAGGCGACCTCCCGGGCCGAACTGGACCACTGCGTGATGTCCGACAACGCGGGCGACGGCATCCGCGTCAACACCGAGGAACCGGTCCGCGTCCAGAGCTGCGAGATCCGCGACAACGGCGGCCAGGCACTGCACCGCATGCGTCCCGACGCCCTGCTCACCGTCATCGACGTCACCGGCGAGGACTCCCCCGCCGCACCGGGCGGCCGGGACGGCACCGGACGCCCGGCAGCCCCCGCCGCGGCACCGGACGCGTCCGCCCCGCCCGCACCGCGGGCCGCCCGGCACACCGGCACCGGACCGCTCGCCGAGATGGACGCACTGGTCGGTCTGGAGAGCGTCAAGCAGGAGGTCACCGGCCTCATCAACCTCAACAAGATGACTCGGCTGCGTGAGGAGATGGGCCTGCCCATGCCTCCGATGAGCCGCCACCTGGTCTTCGCCGGCCCGCCGGGCACCGGCAAGACCACCGTGGCCCGGCTCTACGGCGCCGTCCTCGCCGAACTCGGCATCCTCAGTCAGGGACACATCGTCGAGGTGTCCCGCGCCGACCTGGTCGCGCAGATCATCGGCGGCACCGCCATCAAGACCACCGAGGTGTTCAACCGGGCGCTCGGCGGTGTGCTGTTCATCGACGAGGCGTACACCCTGACCAACCAGTCCAAGGGCACCGGCCCGGACTTCGGTCAGGAGGCCGTCGAGACGCTGATGAAGCTGATGGAGGACCACCGCGACGAGATCGTCGTCATCGTCGCCGGGTACAGCGCGCAGATGGACCAGTTCCTCGCCTCCAACCCGGGCATGGCCTCCCGGTTCTCCCGGACGGTGGAGTTCCCCAACTACACGGTGGACGAGCTGGTCACCATCGTGCGCGGCCTGTGCGGCAAGCACTACTACGAGCTGACCGACGACGCCCTGGAGGCGGTGGGCCGCTACTTCGAACGCATCCCCAAGGGCCCCACCTTCGGCAACGGCCGCGTCGCCCGCCAGCTCTTCGAGACGATGATCAGCAAGCAGGCGTCGCGGCTCGCCGTGTCCGCGCCCGACAGCAACTCCGAACTGAGCCGCCTCACCGAGGCGGACGTCGAGACGGTCCCCGACCCGTCCCCGGCCGCGTCCCCGGCTGCGGCTGCGGACGCGCGGGACGACGGCACACCGGCGGCCGGCGGTCCCGAGAGCGCCGGGCTCGCCCGCATCGACGCCCTGACCGGCCTCCACGACGTACGGCGGGCCCTGCGGGCGCGGCTGCTCGCGCTGGCCGCCGCCCACCGCGGCGGGCCGTCGCCCGGCGCCGCCAACCTGGTGTTCGCCGGCGCGGAGGGCAGCGGCCGGGACGCCGTCGCCGTGCTGTACGCCAGATCCCTCGCAGAGCTGGGCGTGCTGCCGGCCGGGACGGTGCACCGGATACCGCTGACGGCCGTACCGGCCCGCTGGCCCGGTCAGGCCGAGGCGTACACCGCGTACCTCTTCGACGAGGCGGCGGGCGGTCTGCTGCTGACCGAACTGGACGCGTACTTCCTCCAGCGCCCGGAGCCCGAGCGGGCCGCCGTCGTCGCCGCCCTGGCCGAGGAGACGTCCCGCCACCCGGACGTGGCGCTCGTGCTCTCCGCCGACCCGCGGCACCTCACCGGGCTGCTGGCCGGCCCGGACGGCGCCCGCCTGGCGGAACTCTTCGCGGAGCGCCTCGACTTCGCGCCCTACACCCCCGAGGAGCTGGCCCGGCTCACCGTCCGTCGGCTCGCCGCCTGTGGCTTCGCACCGGCGGACGGCACGCTGGAGGCCCTCACCGCACGGTTCACCGCCGCCCCCGCCCACCGGGGGGCGTTCGACGCCCACTGGACCGCGGACCGGCTGGCCGACGCGGCCCTCACCAGCGTCATCGCCCCCGGGGACCTGCCGGCGGCGCTGGACGAGGCCGACGCCGACCGCCCGGACGCCGTGGCGGTGGCATGAAGCGCCGGGCGGGCAAGGGCCGTGTCACAGCGGGCACTACGCGCCGGTGGCGCTGTCGGCCCGCCGACGGGGCGGGAAGGATGACGGTCACGGGACGAGGGCTTCATCGTCCTGACACCCAGTGAAGGGAAACGGTATGGCCTCCGGAGTCGAGTCGGTAACCCTGGACGGAATGGTCCAGTCCGGCAACATCCATGTGCAGACCGCCGAGCACGTCCGCGCGTCCTACCAGACCATGGCGAACCTGGCGGAGCAGGCCGAGGCCGGCTGGACGGGAACGGCCGGTGCCGCCTTCAAGTCGGCGCTCGACAACTGGATGGCGAACTACGCCATCGTGGCGAACGTTCTCGACCAGATGCACGAGCGCATGGGGACCCACACCCAGATGCTGACCGCCACGCACGAGTCCACCACCCAGGGCGCGCAGCGCGCCGGCGCGGTCACGGCCGAGCCGGTCGGGCTCACCGGATTCTGAGGAGAAGAAGATGCCTACGTATACGATCAACTGGGCCGCGTTCAATGAGGTCCTCGACCAGCTCACGGTCCTCCAGTCCGAGATCGACTCGCTGAACACGCAGTTCAGCTCCGGCAACACCTCCGCCCTGACCGAGTGGACCAGTGAGGCGCGGGACCTGTTCGAGTCCCGCAAGCTGGAGTGGACCACGGCGGCCACGGCGATGCAGGGACAGGCGAAGACGGTGCAGCAGGCGGCGGCCCAGTGCCGTGAGGAGTACCAGACGGCTGTCCAGTACGGCACCCAGCTCTGGAGCAAGTAGCGATGGCCGAGGTTCCGCAGACGCCCGTGGACCCCACCGCCGATCAGGACCCCACCGCCACACCGCAGCACTGGGACCCCACGAGCGTGCACCCGCCGGCCGTCGTCGGCGGACCCGACCAGACGGGTGTGCCGGACCCGCCGCCGGTGCCCAAGGGCTCGGGCGGATCGGGCAAGGAGGTCGTGAACACCGCCTCGCTCGACCTGTTCGCGAAGAACATCGAGGCGCTGGTGCCCACGGTCGTCGCGGCCCGGGACCGCATGCGGGCAGGCGGGGCCACCGTCGTACAGCCGGGAGGTTTCTACGACGCCTACCAGCTGCGGTCCCAGACCTCCGGGCCCAACGGCGGCATGGGTCTGCAGGAACGCTACTACAAGACGTTGGCCGACCTCGCCGAGGGCCTCGCGGACATCAGCCGCGGTGCCCAGTTGATGAGCAAGAAGTACACCTCCACGGAAGAACTCAACGCGATCAAGACGAGTGATCTGGAGGAGATGCTCGCCGAGGCCACCGCCGACTTCCAGCGGCTGGGGGAGGACAGCGGCGCCTCCGCCACCAGCAGCGGCTCGAAGAACACCACGACCAGCACCACCAAGCAGTAACCCGGCACCGGCGGTCCGCCGCGGGCCGCACTGCCGACGGGACCGGGGAGCCCGGTTCCGCCGGCGGCGGGCCTTCCAGGACCCAGGAGAACGCAGGATCATGCCCGATTACAACCAGGGTGGCTTCCACCAGGACGACAGTGGCATCTACGTCGACTCCACCGTCCAGGGTTCCACGGCCGACTACGACACCTGGGACTGGAAGCAGATCATGGCCGCCATCACCGGCGGCTCCAACCTGACGCCGGGCGCCGGGGGCGAGGCCAGGGCGTCCAGTGTGGCCAATCCGCAGACCCTGGTGACCGCGGCGAACGACTTCCAGTACGTGCAGCAGGTCCTCGCGATGGTGGCCAAGAGCCTGGACGCGCAGGCCAAGGCGCTGGCCGGGGGAGACGGGGCGCCCTGGCAGGGTGCCGCGGCCGACGCCTTCGCGGACACCATGACGACCTTCTCCCGGCAGGTGGCCTCCAACGCCGAGGCGCTCTCCGGCGGTTCCACCGGCAGCTCGGTGGGCCAGAACCTGATCTGGAGCGCCAACGCCCTGACCGTCGCCCAGGCCCACATCCACGCCATCGACAACTGGTATGCGAACGAGGCGATCAAGGTGGGTGTGCAGCCGATGGCGAACGGGCTCATCCCGGTCAGCCAACGGCCCGACATCGTCGAGATGATGACCAACGACATGCGGGCCGAGCTGAAGAAGCTCGCGACCAACTACGCGCAGGTCGGCCAGGTCCTCGGCCGGGTGCAGCCGATGCCCGTCGTCTCTCCCGTCAAGGACCCCGGCAGCGCCAACGGCAAGAACGGCGCCGGCGCGAACACCACCAAACTGCCCACCGGCAGCCCCGACCTGTCCACCACCGGTGGCGGCGGCGGTGGCGGCGGGATCAACACCCCGGACGTGTCGACGCTGGACCCCGGCGGCACGGGCGGTACGGCCTCCCCGTTCGGCGGCGGCACGGCCGCACCCGAGCTGAACACGGCCGGCGGCACCGGCGGCGGAGCGGGTCTCAACACCCCGGAACTGTCGACCCTGGGCACCGGCGACGGCACGGGCGGGGTGGCGTCGCCCTACACGGGCGGCACGCCCCTGCCGGAGCTGGGCACGACCGGCGGTACCGGTGGTACCGGCGAGCTGCTGACACCGGACACGGGCGGTACGGCTTCCCCGTACACCGGCGGTGTCACTGCGCCCGAGCTGAGCACGGGCGGTGCGGGCGGTACGGGTGGTACGGCTTCCCCGTACACCGGCGGCACGGGCGCCACCGTCCCCTCGTACACGGGCACCCTCGACCCGGGGCTCGACAGCGTCCTCAACCCGACGACCGGCGGCACCGGCACCGGTGCCGCCCTTCCGGCGTCCCCGTTCCCGCTGGGCTCGCTCGGTTCCGTTCCGTCCACCTCCGCCGGGGGCGCCGGAGGCACGGGGACGAACGGCACCGGGGCCTCACTGAGCGAGCTGCCGGACACCTGGACCGGCGGTGCCTCGGTTCCCGACCTCCCCGGAAGCACGGCGACCGGCCTCCCGGACACCTCGGCGGCGGGCCTGCCCGGCACCGGCACGGCCACAGACGTCTCACCCACCGCGCTTCCCGCCTCCAGCCTCGTCTCCACCCCTGGAGTGGGCGAAGGCACCGGTATGCCGTTGATGCCGATGGTGCCGGGGGCGGGTGCGGCGGGTGCCGGTGCGGGTGGTGGGGGTGCGGAGCGGCCGGATGCGGCGGGGTTGTTGGGTGGGGAGGGTGTTGTGCCGTGGACGGGTGTGGGTGCTGGTTCGCTG
>NZ_JBVHEO010000012.1:74002-210318 GCF_055562815.1 Streptomyces sp. NPDC016677
TGGGTGGTGTGGCGGGTGGTGGTGTGGGTCTGACGGGTTCGGGTGCGGATGTGGGTGGGGTGCCGCAGTCGTCGGTGTCGCCGGCGGGTGTGCCGTTGATGCCGATGGTGCCGGGGGTGGGTGCGGCGGGTGCTGGTGCGGGTGGTGGGGGTGCGGAGCGGCCGGATGCGGCGGGGTTGTTGGGTGGGGAGGGTGTTGTGCCGTGGACGGGTGTGGGTGCTGGTTCGCTGGATGATTCGGTTCCGGTGGGTGGTGTGGCGGGTGGTGGTGTGGGTCTGACGGGTTCGGGTGCGGATGTGGGTGGGGTGCCGCAGTCGTCGGTGTCGCCGGCGGGTGTGCCGATGGTGCCGATGGTGCCGGGGGCGGGTGCGGCGGGTGCTGGTGCGGGTGGTGGGGGTGCGGAGCGGCCTGACGCGGCGGGGTTGTTGGGCGGCGAGGGCGTCGTCCCGTGGGGCGCTGCAGCGGTCGGCGACATGTCAGAGAGCGTGCCGGTGGCGGGTGCTCCGGCCGGCGGGGCCGGTCTGGCCGGCCCGGACGCCACACCGGAGGTGTCCGCGTCGTCGGCGGGCACGCCCATGATGCCCATGACGCCCATGATGCCCGGCATGGCACCCGCCGCCGGTGCCGGTACGGGACGTGAGGAGGGCACCGAGCGGCCGGACAGCGCCGGTCTGCTGGACGGCTCCGCCTCCGCGTGGGCGCCCGACCCCTCCGAGTCGGAGCCCGACGGGCCCACCGCCGGTGCCACGGCCGGCGGTGCCCACCTCCACGGCACCCCCGTGACGGCACCGGCGGAGCCCACGCCCGCGGCGGGCACCCCGCGTGCCCCCGAGACGGCACCGGCCGCCGCCACCGGCACGCCGGAGGGCGCCGCCCTCACCGGTGTATGGCCGGGCGTTCCGCTCGCCGCCCCACCGTCACCCACGGCCGGGCGCGGCAGACGGACGGATGAGCAGGTGACCGGTGCGGTGCCCACCGCCGAGACGCCCCCGGCCACCCCGGCCACCGCCCCCTTGCCCGACGACGACCGCGTCCCCGTGATCGCCTCGGGCGAGGACGCCGACGACATCTCCGCCTGGGACGTCGCCGCCGCCGGCTTCACCCCGGCGCTGGCCTCGCTCGCCGGCCGTGCGGCCACGGCCGGGGAAGCCGGTGAGGAACGGGGCGCCTCTCGCTACACCGTCGCTGACCCGGCCCTGTGGGACGCGGCAGCAGGGGACGCCGTACGCCTCGCCGAGCACACCGTCGCCCCCCTCTCGGCGGCGTCGGCGGACGGAGGCGACGAAGGTCCGGAACTGACCACCTGGCGGCCGTCGCAGCGCCCCGCCCCGGCCGCCGCGGCCGCCGTCTTCTCCGCCGGCGACGCGCCCGTGCGCTCGGGGGACGGCGGCGACCCCCCGGAGCAGGACCCCGGCCCGGCCGGCAAGGCCCCGGAGGAGTCCGACGACGACCCGCACGAGGAGACCGAGGAACAGAGCGCCGTACACCTGCTGAGGCAGGACGCCTCGACGTGGGGCGCGCGCGCCTCGGTGATCCCCGACTCCCTCGGCTGACCGGGGGAGCACCGGGCACGACGTCCGTTCCGGCTCGCTGTGGGGGCGGCCGGGGCGGCGAGCGGTGCGGCCTTGCGCAGGGCCGCACCGCACCCCCACCTCCACCGGACCGCGTCGTACGGAGGGGCCCCCGGGGATGCCGAGGGGCATCGAACGCCCCGCGTCTCCAGCTACGCGGCGTAAGGAGATCATGACCCGGTCGTCATGCCTCCCCGGCAGCGCCGGTCCTCTCCGGCACCTTCCGCCACCGCCGCACGTCGGCCGGTCCGCCCCGTCCGGCCCAGTGACCGAAAAGGCGGAGTCAGTGCCTGACCGGGCAGACGGCCCGGCGGACCACGCCACGACCCTTCCCCTTCTTCCATGATCGGCCCTGCGCGGCCTCCGGTCCGCCCCGTCCCTTCCCGCCTCCCCGGCTAGACGGACGGGGCCGGAGGCCGCCCACCGGGCTCCGGACCGGAGCCGGCAGCAGACCAATCCCCTCTGGGACCGACTAGGAGAGCGCGTTGT
The DNA here is from genome assembly GCF_055562815.1 of Streptomyces sp. NPDC016677. Taxonomy (NCBI): domain Bacteria; kingdom Bacillati; phylum Actinomycetota; class Actinomycetes; order Kitasatosporales; family Streptomycetaceae; genus Streptomyces; species Streptomyces sp. NPDC016677. The sequence continues at coordinate 76,063 of NZ_JBVHEO010000012.1, forward strand.
CCATGCGCAACCGGTTCATCGCGGGCGGCGCCGTCGCCCTGGTGTCCGTCACCCTGGGAACCGTGTCACTGGCACTGGCCGACGATCCGATCAGCACGCAGACGATCTCCGGCCGGATGACCTACTACAACGACAGCGGGTACGGCGCCTGCGGCACCCGGGTCGACGCGGCCACCGAGGACCTCGTAGCGGTGTCCCACGAGTGGTGGACGTCGGCCAACCCCAACGAGGACCGGCTCTGCGACGGCGTCGACGTCCAGGTCAGTTACGGCGGCAAGACGATCACGGTGCCCGTGAAGGACATGTGCCCCTCCTGCGAATCGGACCACCTGGACCTGAGCCAGACCGCGTTCCAGCAGCTCGCACCGCTGGAGAAGGGCCTGGTCAAAGGCATCACGTGGAAGTTCGTCACCGACGACGGCGAAGCCGTCGCACCGCCCACCGCCCAGCCGTCCGGCTCACCCGGTGCCGCCCTGTCGAACACGTCGGGCTGGCCGTCGCGGTACGCGGCGCCGTACGTCGAGACCTGGAACTCGCCCTCGGTGCTGAAGGAGGCGCAGGCGGCCGGACTGCGCTACGCCACCCTCGCGTTCTTCCTGGACGGCGGCGGCTGCAAAGCCACCCTCAATGGCAACCAGCCCATCTCCGACGAGAACTGGGTGACGGCCGTGCAGGAGCTGCGCGCCGCCGGCGGTGACGTCATCGCCTCCTTCGGCGGCGCCTCCGGCACCGAACTCGCCCTGGGCTGCGACTCCGCCGAAGCCCTCCAGCAGCAGTACCGGTCCGTCGTCGACGCCTTCGGACTGACCCGCCTCGACTTCGACATCGAAGGCTCCGCCCTGGCGAACACCGAGGCCAACCAGCGCCGCAACCAGGCCCTCGCCGCACTGCAGAAAGACGTCGAGGCCGACGGGGGGCACCTGGACGTCCAGTTCACCCTCCCGTCCGGCACCGACGGACTCCAGGCCGACGGCGTCACCATGCTCCGGAACGCCGAGCAGGCCGGGCTGCGCGTCTCCCTGGTGAACATCATGACCATGGACTACGGCTCCGCCGTGGACGACATGGGCCAGGCCGCCATCGACGCGGCCACCGCCCTGCACGGCCAGCTCGGACAGATCTGGCCGGGCAGGTCCGAGCAGGAACGGTGGGCGATGCAGGGCAACACCCCCATGATCGGTGTGAACGACACCCCCGGCGAGACCTTCACCACCCAGGACGCCACCCGCCTCACCGACTTCGCGGTCGACAAGGGCATCCAGCAACTCGCCTTCTGGGCCATCGGCCGCGACAAGGCCTGCCCCCAGACCGGCACGCTCTCCCAGACGTGCAGCGGAACCGAACAACAGCCCTACGACTTCCTCAAGACGTTCGACAAGGTCACCACCACCGCCCCCGGCACCCGGCTCGGCACCGAGCCGGTCACCGGTCTCGCGACCGGCGGCAGCGCCACCCCGGCACCCTCCGCCGGCAGGGCGGCCGGGGACCCGGACGACGAGGGCACGGGCACGGCCGCCCCCAAGACCGCGGCCGACGGCGGCCGCAGCGGCATCGACCTGTCCATCTGGCAGCTCCAGGAACCCGTCGGCTCCTCCGGGTCCCCGACCACCATCGGCCCCTCCCAGCTCCAGAGCGGCTACGAGGACGACTACTTCTACACCGACACCGACGGCGCCCTGACCTTCTGGTCACCGGAGAAGGGCGTCACCACCCCCAACTCCAAGTACCCCCGGTCGGAGCTGCGGGAGGTGGAACCGGGCGGCGGCAGCGCCAACTGGTCCCTGGACGGCACCCACCGGATGAGCGCCACCCTGCGCGTGGTGTCCGTGACCTCCAACGTGTGCGTCGGCCAGATCCACCTCGGCGAGGGCGGCGGCTCCACGAAACCCCTGCTGGAGCTGTACTACCGCTCCAGCGGCGACATCGTCCTGGGCACCGAGAACTCGCCCGCGGGCGGCCAGACGCTGCACGACGTGGGACACGTCCCGGTCGGCGAGAAGTGGAGCTACACCATCGGCGTCTCCGGCGGTGACACCATCGACCTCACCATCAACGGCAACACCACGCACTACCCGATCGCCGACTCCTTCAAGTCGTACAAGCAGTACTTCAAGGCCGGCGCCTACAACCAGTCGGCGTCGGACAGCAGCACCCAGGGCGCCAGGGTGGCTTTCTACTCGCTGGACGTGTCACACAGCTGATCACCCCTCGCCCCACACCCCTGTGAGCCCGCCGCACCGCGTAGCGGCGGGCTCACGGCCGTGCACGGGCCACGCCGCCTGCCAGTGGGGTGAGCCTGACCCCCCCGCGGTGTCGGGGACGCGGGGCGTGCTCCAGACCGGGCAGCGGGCAGCCGACGCTCCGCATGCCTGCGCTACGTCGTCCTAGCGAGCGGGGCCCGGCGCCCCGCCAGGCCGACGACGTGGGCGGACCCGCCGCCCGCAGGAACGGCCGGTGAACAGGTACGGCCCCACCGGGACCACTCACTGCGCCGGCGTCCGCACGGTGACCCTGGCCGGCATGGACGCGGACGCCGGCGTGATCGGGCTCACCGCTGCCGACGGCCACGCTGCCGCTCCTCGACCGGCACACCGGCCGGAGGCCGCTGCCGGTAAGTGCCGTGGGCGAGACCCGCGTCGGAGCGTGTCAGCCGGCCCTGCCGCCCGTGACGGCGTCGCCGAGGTGTGCGAGCAGCCCGTCGAGTACTGCCAGTTGCCGGGGTCCGAGCGAGCCGAAGCACTCGCGGAGCGCGTGCCGTCCCGCTTGTTCCGCCGCCGCCAGGGTCGTGCGACCCGCGTCCGTCAGGGAGACGGTCTTGCGGCGGCGGTCCTCGGGGTCGCCGGTCCGGACGACCAGGCCGAGGCGTTCGAGCCCCTCCACGATCTGGGTGACGGAGCGCGGCGCCTGGCCGAGGGCGGCGGCCAACTCCGCTTGGTGGAGCGCTCCGCGGCCCGCCAGCGCCCGGAGGACCTTGGTGCGGGACAGGGACAGACCCGCGGTCGACGTCATGTGCTGGTCGACCCGCTCGCGCAGGCTGTGGGCGAGGGTGAGGAAGGCCAGTCCCACCTGCTCCGGAGTGCTGACTGCGGCCGTTGCTTCGTGCTGGTCCATGGTTCGGGTATCCTCGCACAGCATAGTCGTGAGGTACCTCATGAAAGGAGTGGTGGGATGGACCGTCCCGTCGCCGTCATCACCGGAGCCACCTCCGGACTGGGCCGCGTCGCCGCCCTCGAACTGGCCCGCCAGGGTTACCGGATCGGCACCGTGGCCCGCTCCCGTGGCAGGGCCCAGGCCCTCGTCGCCGACCTCGCGGCGGTGACCGACGAGCCCGTCGACGTCTTCCACGCCGACCTCGGCCTGATCTCCGACGCGCGCCGGGCGGGCGAGGAGATAGCCGGCCGTTACCCGCGCCTGGACGTCCTGGTCAACAACGCCGGGCTGCACGCCTTCGCGCAGCGGATCACCGCCGAGGGGTTCGCGGAGATGACGGCCGTGAACTACTTGGGCCCGTTCGTCCTGACCGAGGCGCTGAGGGAAAGGCTCGGCGCCTCCGCGCCGGCCCGGATCGTCAACGTCGCCTCCGAAGCGTCCCGGCAGGCGAAGACGCTGTCTCCGGCCGAGGACCTGCGCCGTACCGCCCCCTACACCCGCCGGGAGTCGATGCCTCTGTACGGGCGCACCAAGCTGATGACCATCATGTGGACGCGGGAACTGGCCCGGCGCCTGGACGCGGACAAGGTCACCGTGAACTGCTGCGATCCCGGTTTCAACGCGACCGGCCTGGGCCGGGACCTGCCCGGCTCCGCCGTCGTGCGACGCGTGCTGAACACCCTGCGGATCGGCGACCCCCGCAAGGGCGCCGGCATCATCGTGCGGCTCGCCACCGACCCGGCGCTGGCGGGTACCAGCGGCGGCTACTTCTCCGTACGCGGCGCCCGCCCGCTCCAGTGCCCCGAGCCCGGCCGGGACCCGTACCTGCAATCGCGGCTGTGGGACGAGACGGTGGCACTGCTCGCCGCCGGCCCGGCCGGCTGAGCCCCGAACCTGCGTTGCCGGGGGGGCGGTTCCCGGCACCGGGGACTGCGCCGGGCGCGGCCTCGTCGCCGTCCGGTTCACTCGGCCCCACCGGACTCGTGCGTGCGACGACGGATCCAGTCAGTCCCGCTCTCACACTCCGTCACCTCCTGGTGGGGGTGACGTCCGTCGCCACTGTTCTCCACCACCCACAGCAGCCCTTCGACCTGCTGAACAAGGAGTTCCCCCAGCTTTCGGAACACCGGCGCCGGCGGAACGCCGGACGCCCCGGCGTTCCACGCGTCCTCGGCGGCCTGGAGCACCCGGCGAGTGCGCGGCACCCGGTGCCGGGCGATGACCGGTACTCCGTCGGCGTGCTCGCCCGCGGCACGGGCGACGCGGGCGCGGCCCGGGACGGGGGTGAGCGGGAAGGTGCGCGGACCGGTGGACAGGACGGACCGGCAGGTGCGCCAGGGGGGAGCGGTCAGATGGTGGTCCCGTGTGGGCTTCGTGGTGTTCGACGGTGTGACCATGCTGGACGTCAGCGGCCCCGCGGAGGCCCTGCACCAAGCGGGCCGATTCGGCCACCCCTACGACCTGGTCCTGATGTCCCCGCACGGGGGGGGAGGTCACCACCTCGACCGGGATGCCGCTGAGCGGCACCGTGACGGCGACCGAGGCCGGCCCGATCGACACGGTGCTCGTGGCCGGCGGCGACCGCCTGGCGGAGCGGCCGGTGGACGCGGAACCGCCGGCGGCGGTCCGCGCCGTGGCCGCGCGAGCCACGCGGGTCGCCTCGGTGTGCACCGGCGCCTTCGCCCTGGCCGGACTCGGCCTGCTCGACGGGCGCCGGGCGACCACCCACTGGCGGCATGCCGACACGCTCGCGCGCGCCGTCACCCCCGGGTACACGTCGAGCCGGACGAGATCCACGTCTGGGACGGGCGGTACATCACCTCCGCGGGTATCAGCGCGGGCATTGATCTGACCCTGGCCCTCGTCGAGGACGACCACGGAGCCGACGCGGCCCGCCGCATCGCACGCGAACTGGTGGTCTTCCTGCAGCGTCCGGGCGGACAGTCCCCGTTCACCACGGCCACCACACCGCCCGCCCGCGACGACCTGCTGCGTACCCTGATCAGTTCCGTGCCGGCCGATCCGGCCGCCGATCACGGCCTGCCGTCCATGGCCCGCGCCGCGGCCGTCAGCCCCCGCCACCTGACCCGGTTGTTCCACACCGGATTGGGCACCACCCCCGCCCGCTGGGTCGAGCGGGTCCGTCTCGACCACGCCCAACAGTTCCTCCTCGACGGACACAGCGTCACCTCGGCAGCCCGGCACAGCCGATTCGGCAGCGACGAGACCCTCCGCCGTGTCTTCCTCCGCGACCTGGGCATCACCCCCACCGCCTATCGCCAGCGCTTCGCCACCACCGGCACAGCCCGACCGTGACCCCGGAAACCGAGGACAGGCACGCGGTGCCGGAGCCGGGAAGGACGGCGCCGGCCCACAGGGCGCGGGCCGATCCCCGCGCCGCGGCAGAGAAGCGGCCGGCACCCGGCCCGAGGGGTCAGCCGCGCGGAAGCAGGCGGCTCGGCCGGATCTCGTGCAGGTACACCATCGCGTCCGCCGACTCGAACGGATTGACCCGGTCCGGGTCCCGGGGCCAGTGGGTGCCGATCTCTCGTTTGGGCCGGGGTGTGTCCAGCCAGGCGCGGGCCGAGGGCGGCACGGTGCGCAGGTCGACGTACCAGTTCCGGCGGCTCACCCGGCCCAGGGTGTGCTCGACCGAGCCGGGCGCGGCGGGCCCCGCCTCGAACCGCTCGACATCCTCGTCACGGGGATCGGAGACGCCCGGATCGGTGGCGTTGAAGGCGCCCTGGCCGAATGCCAGACCCACGGCCAGGTAGCCTTCCCCGAGCGCGCGGCGGAGCAGACCGCCCTGGATGACCGGGTATTCCGGGTCGTAGCCCGCCAGGTACACATGACCGTTGTGGGCGGCCAGCACCGTCCGGTCGCCGGTTCCGCGGAGCCACCAGAGGGTGTTGTCCGCCATGACGGTGTCGCGGTAGGCCATGGCCTCGCGCACCTGCCCCGGATCGTCGTAGTCGAAGGCGTACTGGCGAGCGACCTGGTCGACGGCGGCGGCGTGCTGGACCGCCCAGGCGTGGTCCTGGTCCGTCCCGGTGGCTTCGCGGGCGCGCAGCAGCGCGAGGACGCGTCCGGTGCGCTCGGCCTTCTCCCGCCGTACGGCCAAGGGCTCCTTGATGTAGGCCACCATGTACTCGTCGGCGGGCCGGGCGGGGCGCAGTCCCGCGTACAGCCCGGTGACGGTGGGCAGCAGGTCGGGGTGGTCGCGCCGGACGTGTCCGACGACCCGGTCGTAGAGATCGGGGCCCGCGTAACTGCTGTCGTTGCCGGTGAACCGGACCGGGTCGCCGGGGTGGGCGACGTTGTACGCGCGCATCCACCGGATCAGGTCCAGGACTTCGCCGGTGTGCATGAACAGGTAGGCGTTGTGGAACTCCTCGGACATGATCCGGGCGGGGTCCCCGCGTCCGGTGAGCAGGTGGTCGTTCAGCCGGAGCCCGGCGCTCCAGGGAGCTTCGAGCACGAAGGAGCGGAACCCCTTCTCCTCGACGAGGTACCGGAACACCCGGTGCTGGAGGGCGAGGAAGTCGTGGCCGCCGTGGGCGGCCTGTCCGACGCCCACCAGCCGGGCGTCGCCCACCGTCTTCCCCAGGGGACGCAGGTCGTCGAAGGGGCCGGTGGGCTCCACGGTGCGCAGCGGACGGGCGGCCCTTCGCAGGGCGGGCAGCGGGTCGGTGCTCGCCTCGGACGCGCGGGGCCGCTGTCCGGCCGTCTCGCGGTCGAGCCTCCGGCTCGGCCGGATCTCGTGCAGGTGCACCATCAGATCCGCCGACCTCAGCGGACGGACCTCGTCGCCGGGCGGGGGGAAGTCCGTGCCGATCTCCCGTTTGGGCCGGGTGACGTCCAGCCAGGCACGGGCGGCGGGCGGCGCGGTGCGCAGGTCGAAGTACCAGCTACGGTGACTCACCCGGTCCAGGGTGTGCTCGACCGAGCCGGGCAGGGGAGGCGCGACCTCGAACCGCCTGACGTCGGCGTCGGTCGGGTTCTGCAGGCCCTGTGCCGTGGCGTGCACGGCGCCCCGGCCGAAGGAGAGCCCCACCGCCAGGTAGCCGTCGCCCAGCCGCCGCCGCAGCACCTCTCCCTGGGTCACGGGGAGGTCGGGGGTGGAACTGCTGATGTACAGGTGGCTGTTGTGCCCGCCGAGCACCGTCCGGTGGCCGGTGCGGCGCTGCCACCACAGGGTGTTGTCCGCCATGACGGTGTCGCGGTAGGCCATGGCCCGCGGCGCGGCCAGCGGATCCGCGAGGTCGAAGGAGTACAGCCGTGCCACCTGGTCGATGACGGCGGCGTGCTGGACCGCCCAGGCGTGGTCCTCGTCCGTCCCGGCGGGCTCGCGGGCGCGCAGCAGCGCGAGGACGCGCCCGGTGCGCTCGGCCCGCGCCCGGCGCTCCTCCAGGGGCGCGGTCATCGCGGCGCGGATCCACTCGCCGACCGGCAGGGCGGGGCGCAGTCCCGCGTACAGCCCGGTGACGGTGGGCAGCAGGTCGGGGTGGTCGCGCCGGACGTGTCCGACGACCCGGTCGTACAACTCCGGCCCGGCGTAGGCGTTGTCGTCACCGGCGAACCGGACCGGGTCGTCGGGGTGGGCGACGTTGTACGCGCGCATCCAGCGGATCATGTCCAGGTACTCCTGGCTGTGCAGCAGCAGGAAGGCGTTCTGGAACTCCTCGGACATGATCCGGACCGGGTCGCCGCGTCCGGTGAGCAGGTACTCGTCGAGGCGCGCGCCGGCGCTCCAGTTGGCCTCGAGGACGAAGGAGCGGAAGCCCTTCTCCTCGACCAGGTAGCGGAACACCCGGTGCCTGAGGGCGGCGAAGTCGCGGGAGCCGTGGGCGGCTTCGCCGACGCCGACCAGCACGGCGTCACCGACCGCCCTCCCCAAAGGGCGCAGGTCCTCGTACGGGCCGGAGGGCTCGGTGGTACGCAGCGGACGGGCGGCCTCCGCCAACGCCGCCAGCGGGTCTCCGGTGGCCGTGGGAGACCCGCCCGCCTCCCCGGACCCACCGCCGGCCACGGCCGTCCCGGGGAGGACGGCGAGCCAGACGAGCAGCGCGCCGGTGAGCCACCGTGTCAGGAAGGGTGTCATGACGCCAGCATTCCCGTCCGGGCGTGGCGCCGCGCTCCGGCTGTCACCCGGCCGGAGCAACGCCGCGGGCGGGTCCCGGCGGTGAAGGAGGCCCCGTCGGTGTGCGGACCGCGCCCGGTCAGCAGGCGATCACTTCCACGGTGACGGTGACGGTGACGGCCGCCCGAGGAGTGAGGGGCACCGGGGGAGTGCCTCGACGCTCCCCACGGAGACGTCCATGTTCAAGATCACCTGCCCGGCGTTCACACGGTCACCGGTCCCCGCGACGACGAGGTCCTGATCGGTGCGGCACCTGACGTAGAAGGGGTCCCCGGCCTCCACCCACCCCCTGGGCGCCTCGTGGCCGTCGCCGGAGTACACCGTGACGTCCTCGGAGGGCACGATCTCCAGCATGCCGTGCGTGTCGCTCGGGGACGGGTAGCGCACGTAGTACGAGCTGCGGTCGCCGCCGCCGCTGTCACGTGTCTCCACGCCCACACACGACTCCCCGCTGCCGCACGTGGCGTGGGCCGCGCCGGCATCCGGCGGTTCCGGGACCCTGGAGGAACCCAGGAAGACTCCGCCGAGCCCGGTGAGCACGGAGATGATCAGCGTGACGATCATCGCCGTCCTCGGCGCCCGCCCGGCGACCCCGGCCGTGGCCGCGCCCGCGTTCCCGTTCACGGCGACCATGCCGGCCTCGCGCCTGGCGTCCGCGAAACACTTCTCGATCCAGTCCGGGGACCGGTCCGCCGACCGGGCGCCCTTGGCCCACAGGACCATGAGTTCGTGCAGGGGCATGGGCGGCGCCAGCACGTCGTGCAGGGCCAGGACCCGGTACCAGCGGGGGTACTCCCCGGCACCGCGCAGGAGCTCCGACACCTTGCCCTTGCTCGCCAGGCGCTTCACGCCCGAACTGCACTGTGACTTCTCGCTGATCTCCTTGGTGCTCAGCCTGCTGTCGAAGTAGGCGGTCCGCATCGGCTCGAGCCACGCCCGGTGGGCGGTACTCGCCTCCTCGACGATGTCACCGAGGACGGGGCCCGGTTTGCCGGGCCCCGAACCGGCGTCGGCCGGCGTACTCATGCGGCCTTCCGTTCGGGCTCGGCCCCGGCGTCCCCGGCGGGCGGAGCCGCGTCGGCCGCGGCCTGCGCGAACGGGGCGGCCGACGGGCCCGGGGCGGGGCGGGAGCTGTCGTGCCGGCGGTCGTTGGCCTCCAGGGCCTGCAGCAGCTGCTGCACGGCCAGCACGATCACCAGGAGCAGAGGGCTGATGGCGGACACGGGCTGCCCCAGGAGGAGCAGGGTGATCACCAAGCCGCTGAAGAGGACGAGCCCGGTGAGGGCGATGACAAGTCTGCTGTGAGGGGTCACGGGAGCGCTTCCTCCGTGCGTCGCGTCCGGGTGGTGCCCCCCGGCGTTGCCGTACGGCCGGATGCCGTCGCCGGGTGTGTCGTCGTGACTACGCGAGGTCACCATATGCAGCATGCGGAACGGGGTGGGCGTACCGGAAGGCTCCCAGGGCAAAACGGAACGATCATGGTGCGGTGCGGAGGTGACGCGCCAGCTCACCAACCATCAAGGGAAAGTTCCGGTTTTCGGCCTTGCGCTCCGGCGCCCTTGACCCGCAAATGGAACGTGTGGTGCGAACCCGCGGGTCGCACCGCCGTGTCTGCCGCGTCCGGGAGACCACGGCACTGGATCGGCCCCCTCGTTTTGCCGCGAGGGGGCTCAGCCGTTCCTGGGGGTCCTCCGGCGCCTCGGTACCCGGGCCGACGACGCCCCCGCCCGCGACCGGCCCCGGACGTCACTCCGCCGCCCGTGGGGCACCGTACCCGCGCCCCGGCAGCTCCGGCTGTACCGCGTCCGGTGACGTCCGACCCGGCCACCACCCCCGTGGAGACGGGTGCGATTCACGAGCGATCCGATGCGCGCCACGGGCCCTGTCTCCGTTACGATGCCGCACGGAGGTTACCCCTGTGCCCACTGAGGATCAGCTGTTCGGCGCCGTCGACGCGCTGCTGGAGCAAGTCGCCCAGGACGAGCTGCCGCCCCCGGCGGAGCGCAAACGGCTGCGCGAGGCCGCCGGCCTGAGCCAGGACCAGATCGCCAAGGCCCTGGGCACCCGCCGGGAGGCGGTGGGGAACTGGGAGGCCGGCCGCACCGAGCCCCGCCCGCCCAAACGCGCCGCCTACGCCCGGCTGCTCGAAGGACTCGCCGCCCGGTTCCCGGCCCCGGCACCCACCGCCGCCCCGCTGCCGGCCGACACGCCGGTGACCCCGCCCGCGCCGCAGCCACCCGCACGCCCCGGGACGAGCGGAACGGCGGCCCCCGCGCCCAGGACGGCGCCGCGGAGGAGGGCGGGCAAGGCCGCGAAGCGCCCGGTCGCCCCAGCCACCCCCGCCACCTCCGCGGCGCCCGACCCCCGCTTCGAGAACGGCCCGCTCGCGGTGATCGACGCGGCTGCCGACGGACAGGTGTCGGCATACTGCGTCGCCGGCCTGGTCCTGGACGTGCCCGCCAAGACCCTCCCGGCGCTGGTCGACTGGGCGCTGACGCGGGCGCGGCTCGGCCAGCCCCGCCTGCACCGCAACGGCCGCGACGCCGACCCGCTCCTCGTCCTCACCCCGGCCGCGCTGGAACGCTACGGCCTGCCCACCGCCCTCTCGGACGAGGAACGCCGCGCCGGCCGCCTCCCGGACAGTCACAAGACGGTCAGGCAGCTCACCAAGGCCGGCTGGCAGCTCACCCGGCGCGGCTTCGGCCCGTGGGCACGGATCTACCGCCCCGCCGAAGGCGCCAGGCGCAACTGCGTCCAGCTCTGCGTCCCCGCCTGGAACGCCCTGGACGTCCGCGAATGGGACCGCAAGGACGCCCCGGTCCTGCCGGCGATGCACCCGGCCGACCTCGCCCGCTACCTCGGCGCCTACGCCCAGCGTGTCATGACCCCGCGCGGCACCGCCGCCGTCACCGGCCTGGAGCTGATGACCGCGCTGCGCCCGCCGACCCGCGCGGAGAAGGACCCGGCGACCGGACAGTTCCAGCGGGCCCTCAACGACGACGCCCTCACACAGGTCTACGACGTGGTCGAGTGCGAGGTCCCCGACGAACACCCCGTCCTCAAGGGCAGGTTCGCCCGGCATCACCTGCGCACCCCGGCCGAGATGCTGATGGAGGAGCCCTACGACTGGTGCCGGCCGCTGACCGACGAGGAGTGCGCGCACCGCTACCTGGTCGCGGTCGACATCAACATGTCCTTCGCCGCCGCCGCCAACGGCCTCACCGTCGGCCTGAACGGCCCCACCCACCTGACCGGCGGCCCGTCCTTCGACCCGGCACTGCCCGGCTCCTGGCTGGTCGACCTGAGCCACGTCGACCTCTCCCGCGCGGACACCGGCGGCCGTCCGGTCGACGCCGACCGGCTCCCGAACCCGTTCACCCCCAACGGCGCCCGCCCCACCGGCCCGGCCTGGTACGCCACCCCGACCGTCGCCTACGCGCGGGAACTCGGCTTCGACGTCGCCCCGCTGGAGGCCTACGTGCGCACCCGCACCGGCCGCTACCTGGACGGCTGGTACAAACGCCTGCGCGACGCCTACGTGGCGACCATGGCCGACCTCGGCGTCACCACCGGCATGACCGGCCAGGAGTTCCTGGACGCGATGGCCCGCTCCCAGCGGGCGGACCCGACGACGGCCCTGCTGGCCGGTGCGATCAAGGCGACCGCGAAGGGCGGCATCGGCAAGCTCCGCCAGCGCAACCGGGGCCAGGTGCCCTACTACGAGCCGTGGCCCGCCCTCGCCCGCGAGACCTGGCGCCCGGACATCCGCGCCGCCGTCCTGGCCAACCAGCGCGTCGGTGTTCACCGCAAGCTGATGAAGACGGCCGCGGCGGCCGGCCTCTACCCGGTCGCGATCGGCACCGACGCCATCGTCTACCCTTCCCACGGCCCGTCCCCCCTGGACGTCCTGCCGCACACCCCCGAGGGCAAACCGGTACCCGGCACCTTCCGCCTCGGCGTCTCGCCCGGAATGGTCAAACACCAGGGCACCCGGACCGTCCTGTGGGCCGAGGAGCAGTTCGAGGAGGCGGGCGGCGTCTTCAACCTCGCCAACCTCATCAAAACCGACCCGGCAGCCGGAGAAGGGGAGTAACGAGCCATGGCCGACCCCATCGGCGACGGCCTGGACCGCGCCCTGGAAGGCACGTTCACCCGTCCCCTCCCCAAAAGCGCCCCGGCACAGATGAGATACCTGGTCCGACAGCTCAAGGGCACCCGGGCCGCCGCGCGACTCCTCGGCGTCTCCCAGCGCACCGTCGAACGCTATGTCAAGGGACAGCTCAAGCACCCCCGCCCCGACCTGCGCGACCGCATGGAACGCGAGGTCAGACGCCGTTGGCAACCGCAGATCCGGGCGCGGGCCAAGAAGAAGGCGGCCACCACCGACGGCCTGGTCGTCTCCACCCGGGCCCGGTTCGGCTTCACCGCCGCCCCCGGCACCACCGACGACGCCCGCGTCCGCGACATCACCCAGGCCCTCACCCCCCAGTGGGCCGACCGCCTCTTCCAGGCCCGCGACACCGGCGCCACCGAACAACAACTCCAGCGCATCGCCGCCGACGGCCTCGCCGAGATGTACTTCCGCGCCGCCAACACCCGCGCCCCCGGCCTCGGCGTGGAATTCACCGACGTGGAACACGTCGACATCGAGTTGTAGCGGCCTGTCTTCGGCGCGACGGCCAGGCCATCGCCCTGGCGGGAGAGTGCCCGGCCCCGGCACGCGCGGCAGGCCGTACTCTGAGTCCCGTCCTCACTGTCCGGGAGAGTCATGACGAGCAGGTTCACCGAGTTGACCGTCGACTGCCACGATCCGGAGGGGCTCGCGGCCTTCTGGTGCGAGGTCCTGGACTTCGAGGTGATCGACCGGGGCGAGGGCAAGGACGAGATCGGCTCCTGGGTGCCGGCCGTCGAGGACGTCCGGGCCCGCCAGATGCCGCCCACCCTGGTGTTCATCCAGGTGCCCGAGGGCAGGAGCGTCAAGAACCGGCTCCATCTCGACGTCAGTCCGGTCGACGGCAGCACCGAGGACGAGGTGACCCGATTGCTCGGCCTCGGCGCCACCAGGGCGGACGTGGGTCAGGGCCCGGACCGGAACTGGGTGGTCATGGCCGACCCCGAGGGCAACGAGTTCTGCGTCCTGCGCACCCTGGCCCCGTAGCACCGGGCCACGAGCGCGCGCCCGACGCGCCGAACGCCGTCGCCACGCGCCGCGGCCACCAGGTGGCCCCGCCGGCGGCCTGCCAGGTGCCCCGTACGGCGGCTGTCAGGGACCGCCGCCCCCGGCGGGAAGGGGCCGCAGCACCTCGACGGTGCCTGTCTCGGTGTCGTAGCTGCGCAGGGTGGTGAACCGGGCCGGCGACGGTGGTGACGGCAGCAGTCCCGGGACCCACCGGCCGGCGAAGGCACCGGCCCGCCGGGAGCGGCCGAGGGTGATGTGCGGACTCCAGCGCGCGGGGTCGTGGAACGGGTTGAGGGACGCGGGCGGACTGTCCGAGACCACCGCGTCCCACACCCGCTCGTGCAGACGGGCCAGGGCGGAATCGAGGTCGAGTGCCCAGGCCAGCACCGAGGTCGGCCGCTCGAAGCGGACCACGCCGGTGAACCGCGCCGGCAGGGGCAGGGCGGCGGCCACCCCGGCCAGCTCCCAGCGGATCGGAGCGGTCAGCTCCGGACAGGCGGCCAGGGTGAGGTGCGGCCTGTTGGTCGGCGAGCGGTGCCGCGCCTGACTGGGCAGGCCCGCGTCCGCGAGCCGTCGCCAGGCGTCCTGGACCACGAGGTCCGCCGCGTCGTCCAGCAAGAGTTCGACCGTACGCACCGGCGCAGCCTATCGCCGCACCGCTCCCGGGCGGTCACGACCGAACGCCGGGACGGTGCGGTGCCGCGAGGAGAGACCGCCGGCGGAGCACCGCCGACGAAGTCACGGCAGCGGAATCGAAGAGAGGTCGCACGGCGTGCCGGACGGGTGAATCTGCCGGTCTGCGCGAGACCTCGGCCCTGCCGTCCAAAGCCCCAGGTAGCGGGCGAAACGATTCGCTGTCCGGACAAGTCCGGTTGACCGCCTCCCGGGTGCCCGACATCCTGAACGCCGGGCCGGGGGAGCCGCCCGGACGCCCGCGCCAGGCCCCCCGCACCCGTGCCGGTGCACCACATCACCGAGAGGGGCCGCTCCTTGGCAGGCAGCAAGCCCGAACTGAGCGCGCTCAGGGCGACCAAGTACACCTCGTCGAAGCGGACCGCCGGACACCTGGAACGCCTGCGCCGCCTCGGCTACCACACCGGCCTGCGCGCCCTCGACGTGTGGGACACCGTACGAGGCAGGGAGCACCCGCTGCTGCCGCCCCGCCGCCACCGCCGATTCGTCGGCAACGGCGACTTCCTGGAGGTGGGCCGGCGGATCACCACGTACATGCGGGACGAACTCGGCCTGGGCCCCCGACACGACGTGCTCGACGCCGGGTGCGGTCCGGGACGGATCGCGGTGCCGCTCACCGACGTCCTCACCGAGGGCTCCTACCTCGGCTTCGACATCGTGCCGCACGCCATCGAGTGGTGCGCGCGCACCATCACCCCCCGTCACCCCCGCTTCCGCTTCGCGCACGTCGACATCCGCCAGGAGATCTACAACCCGGACGGCACCCTGGACGCGGCCGACTTCCGGTTCCCCGCCGAGGACGCGGCCTACGACATCGCCGCGCTCGTCGGACTCATCAGCCACCTGCGCCCGGCCGAGACGGAGAACTACCTGGCCCAGTGCGCCCGTGTGCTCAGGCCGGGCGGGCTGTGCTTCGCCACCGCCTACCTCCTCACCGACGAGGCCGCCGCCAACATGGCGCGCGGCACGACGGCCTTCACCTTCCCGCACGACCGCGGTGACCACCACGTGCACTCCGAGGAGGAGCCCACGTACGCCATCGCCTACCGCCCGGACCACCTGCTGTCGATGGCGTCCCGGCACGGTCTGCGCATGCGCCGGGACCCCCGGCCGGGGACCTGGGGCGTGTCCCCGCACCGCCCGGCCTCGATGGACCTGCTCGTCCTCGAACGCGACTGACGGGCCGACCGCATTCCCTCCGATCACGATCACCGATCACCGGCCACAGATCACCGGCCACAGAGCACCGATCACGAGAAAGGACCTCCCTCCCGCCCATGACCGACATCACCAGCCCCGCCTCCACCCCCGTCGACGGCACCCCCGGCGTCATCGTCGTCTCCGGCATCTCGGCCTCCGGCAAGTCCACCGTCGCCCAGGCCCTCGCCGAGCGCCTGCCCCGCTCGGCACACGTGCGCGGCGACACCTTCCGCCGGATGATCGTCAACGGCCAGGCGCACATGACCGCCGATGCCCCGCCGGAGGCCGTCGCCCAACTGCGGCTGCGCTACCGCCTGGCCGCCACCGCCGCGGACGCCTACGTCGAGGCCGGCTTCACGGCCGTCGTCCAGGACCTCTTCCTCGGCGAGTACCTGGCCGACATGCCCCGCCTCATCCGCAGCCGCCCGCTCGCCGTGGTCATGCTGGCCCCCGACCCGGAGGTCGTGGCCCGGCGCGAGGCACAGCGTGCCAAGACCGGCTACGGCCCCGACTGGCAGCCCGCCGCCATGGACAAGGTGCTGCGGGACAGCACACCCCGCATCGGGCTGTGGCTCGACACCTCCGAGCAGACGGTCGAGGAGACCGTCGACGAGATCCTCAAGCGCGCCTGGACCGAGGGCGCCGTCTCCTGACCGCGTCCCGCGCGACTCACCCTCCGGGGCCCGGCCGGTCCGGGCCCCGGCCGTCCGGCGCGCACCGCGCCGAGGAAAGGACCACGCGGGTGCACACCCGACACATCGGCGGCCCGCACGGCACCCCGGTGGGCGCCGTCGGCCTCGGCTGCATGGGCATGTCCTACGCCTACGACCCCGCCGGCCGCGACGACGCGGTCTCGACCGCCGTCCTGCACCGCGCCCTCGACCTCGGCGCGAACCTCGTCGACACCGCCGACGTCTACGGTCCCCACACCAACGAGGAACTGGTCGGCCACGCGCTCACCGGCCGCCGCGACCGGGCCTTCCTCGCCACCAAGGTCGGCTTCGTCGCCGGGGAGACCCGGCTGCGCCGCGACGGCCGGCCCGCGCACATCCGCGCCGCCGTCGACGCCAGCCTGCGCCGGCTGCGCACCGACCACGTCGACCTCTACCAACTGCACCGGGTCGACCCGGAGGTCCCCCTGGAGGAGACCTGGGGCGCCCTGGCCGAGACCGTACGGGCCGGCAAGGCCCGCCACCTGGGCCTGTCGGACGTGAGCGTCGAACAGGTGCGCCGCGCCGCGCGCGTACACCCCGTCGCCGCCGTGCAGGCCGAACTGTCGCTGTGGACCCGCGACGCCACCGCCGAACTGCTGCCCTTCACCGAGCGGGAGGGCATCGCCCTCATCGCCTACGCCCCGCTCGGCCGCGGTTTCCTCGCCGGCCGCTTCGGCACCCCCGACGACGTGCCCGACGGCGACTACCGCCGCGACAACCCGCGCTTCACGGACGGCAACTTCCCGGCCAACCTCCGCCTCCTGGACGGCGTGCGCACCGTGGCCCGGCGCCGCGGCCTCACCCCCGCGCAGACCGCGCTGGCCTGGGTGCTCTCCCGGGGCCCGCACGTCATCCCCATCCCCGGCACCAAGACCCCGACGTACCTGCACGACAACGTCGCCGCCGCGGACGTACGGCTCCACGACGACGACCTGGCCCTGCTGGACGCCCTGCCGGCCGCCGCCGGGGCCCGCCAGTGACGCGGGACGCCCCGGCCCGCGGCCGCACACCCCGTACGGAAGGAACCGAGCCCGTGTCCGCGACCGACCGGTCGACCCTGCGCCGCGGTCTGAGGGTGCTCGCCGTCGCCGTGCGCGAGGAACCCTGGATCTTCACCGCGGCCCTGGCCGCCAGCGCCCTGTACGGCGTGGCGCCGGTCGCCACCTCCTGGACGCTGGGCCGCATCACCGAGGACGTCGTCCTGCCCGCCTTCCGGGAGGGCCGGACCACCGCAGCCGCCCTGGCGGGCGCCGGACTGGCCCTCTTCGGCGTGGCGATGCTGCGGGTCGTCGGCGTCATCGGACGCCGGGTGGGCGCGGGCATCATGCAGTTCCGGCTCCAGGCCGCCTACCGCCGCAAGGTCGCCCGGCGCTATCTGCGGCTCCCGCTCTCCTGGCACCAGCGGCACCCGGCCGGACAACTGCTGTCCAACGTCGGCGCCGACGTCGAGGCGGCCTGGGCGCCCATCGTGCCGCTGCCCAGCGCCATCGGCGTGGCCGTCATGCTCGTCGCCGCCATGGTGTCCATGTTCGCCGTCGACCCGGTGCTGGCGGCGGTGGCACTGCTGGTCTTCCCCTCCATCGGCCTGCTCAACGTCGTCCACCAGCGCCGGCTGACCCCGCTCGCCCAGCGCGCCCAGGCCCTGCGCGCCGAGACCAGCGACATCGCCCACGAGAGCTTCGACGGCGCCCTGGTCGTCAAGACCCTCGGCCTGGAGGAGCACGAGACGGCCCGTATGAGCGAGGCCGCGGCCCGGCTCCGCGACGCCAACGTGGCGGTCGGCCGCACCCGCGGCCGCTTCGACCCGCTGCTCGACGCCCTGCCCAGCCTGGGCATCCTCGGCGTCCTCGCCGTCGGCACCGGCCGGCTCGCCGCGGGGGCCGTGAACGTCGGCGAACTCGTCCAGGTCGCCTACCTGTTCACGATGATCGCCTTCCCGGTGCGCGCCTTCGGCTGGGTGCTGGCCGAACTGCCCCGCAGCGCCGTCGGCTGGGCCCGGGTGCGCCACGTCCTGGACGCCGAGGGCGACCTGCCCACCGGACGGCTGCGGCTGAACGACGCCGGCCCGATCAGCCTCGACACCCGGGGCGTCAGCTACGGCTACGACGACGGCCTCGTCCTGCACGACGTGACCCTCAGCGTGGGCTCCGGACGGACCGTCGCCGTCGTCGGCCCCACCGGGTCCGGCAAGTCGACCCTGGCCACCCTCATGGTGCGGCTCGTCGACCCGGTGCGCGGCGACGTGCTGATGGACGGCCTCGACGCGCGCGAGATGCGCTCCGGCGAGGTCTCCTCGGCCGTGGCGTTCGTCCCGCAGGAGACCCTGCTGTTCGACGACACCGTCCGCGGCAACGTCCTGCTGGGCCTGGAGCTGCCCGACGAACAGGTCTGGGAGGCGCTGGAGGCCGTCCAGGCCGCGGAGGTGGTACGGGCGCTGCCCGAGGGCCTCGACACGCGCGTCGGCGAGCGCGGCGCCACCCTCTCCGGCGGGCAGCGCCAGCGGATCGCACTGGCCCGCGCCCTGGTGCGCCGCCCCCGGCTGCTGGTCCTGGACGACGCCACGTCGAGCATCGACCCCCAGGTGGAGGCCCGCATCCTGAGCCGGCTCCGCGAGGCCAGGGTGCCCTCCACCCTGGTCGTCGTCGCCTACCGGCAGGCGACCATCGCCCTCGCCGACCACGTCGTGTACGTGGAGCGGGGCCGGGTCCGCGACAGCGGCACCGACGCCGAACTGCGCGCCCGCTGCCCCGGCTACCGCGACCTGGTCACCGCGTACGAGCACGAGGAGGACGGCCAGGACGGCGGGGACGGCCAGGAGTGGCGGCGGGCCCCGCACGACACCGACGGGAGGACCGCGTGAACAGCCGCACCACCAGCCGCATCACCGGAGAGGGACGGGGCGCGTGGGCGACGTTCCGGCGGGCCCTGGAGGTGTCGCCGGGACTGCGCGAGGGACTCCTGGGCGTGCTGCTGCTCGCGCTCCTCGCCGCCGCCGGCCGGGTCGTCGTACCCATCGCCGTGCAGCTCACCCTCGACGACGGCATCCGTGCCGAACAGGGTCCGCGCACCGGCTTCGTCCTGGCCACGGTCGGCGTGTGTGCCGCCGCCGTCCTCGCCACCGCCTATGTCACCTACCGCATGAACCACCGCCTCTACCGCAGCGTCGAAGGCGGCCTGGCCACCCTGCGGGTCAAGGTGTTCCGCCGCGTGCACGACCTGTCGGCGCCCGCGCTCACCTCCGAACGCCGGGGCGACCTGGTCGCCCGGGTCACCGCGGACATCGACCAGTTCAGCACCTTCCTCCAGTTCGGCGGCATGTTCCTGGTGAGCCTGTGCCAACTGCTGGTCGGCAGCGTCGTGATGTTCGCCTACTCCTGGCAACTGGCCCTGATGGTCTGGGCGGTGTTCACCCCGCTCGCCCTGGTCCTGCCCGCGCTGCAACGCGGGCTCTCCGAGGCGTACGGCCGGGTCCGTGCCCGCGGCGGTGACATGCTCGCCGCCACCGGGGAGGCCGTCGTCGGCGCCGCCGTCATCCACGCCTACGACGCGGGTGACCTGATCGGCCGGCGGATCGACACCGCCGTCGAGGAGCACCGGCGGGCGCAGAGCCGCGCCCAGCGGCTGGTCGCCCTCACCCTCTCCAGCGGCGAGGTCGCCGCCGCGCTGGCCATCGGCGGCGTGGTGAGCCTCGGCGTGCTGCTGGGCATCGGGGGCCGGATGAGCGCGGGCGAACTGGTGGCGTTCCTGTTCCTGGTCACCCTGTTCATCGGACCGGCGCAGATGAGCACCGAGGTGCTGAACGAACTGCAGAACGCCCTGGCCGGCTGGCGCCGCGCGCTCGCCGTGGTCGACACCCCCGTCGACGTGCCCGACCCCGCGGCGGCGGGCCGCCCGCCCGCCCCGGGACCGGTGGAGATCCGGTTCGACGACGTCACCTACGGCTACCCGGGCGGCCCCCCGGTCCTGCGCGACGTGACGGTGCGCATCGCCCCGCGCAGCCGGGTCGCCGTCGTCGGCGAGACCGGCTCGGGCAAGTCGACGTTCGTGAAGCTGCTGATCCGGCTGGACGATCCGACCGCGGGCCGCATCACGCTCGGCGGGGTACCGCTGCCCGAGGTGCCGTTCTCCTCGCTGCGCGGCCGGGTCGTCATGGTGCCGCAGGACGGCTTCCTGTTCGACGCCACGATCGGCGAGAACATCGCCTACGGCAGGCCGGACACCACCCCCGAGGACGTGTGGCGGGCCCTGCGCGACCTCGGTCTGGAGGGCTGGCCGGCCGGGCTGCCCAAGGGCCTCGACACCCCGGTGGGACAGCGCGGCGAGGCCCTGTCGGCGGGGGAACGGCAGCTCGTGGCGCTGGCCCGCGCCTACCTCGCCGACCCCGACCTGCTCGTCCTCGACGAGGCCACCTCCGCCGTCGACCCGGCCACCGAGCAGCGGCTCCAGCGGGCCCTTGAGCACGCGACCCGGGGCCGTACGGCGGTGTCGGTGGCCCACCGGCTGTCCACCGCCGAAGCCGCGGACCACGTCCTGGTCTTCGACGGCGGACGCATCGTCCAGCAGGGCAGCCACGCCGAACTCGTCGCCCGGCCCGGCCGGTACGCCGACCTGCACGCGGCGTGGATGTCGGCGACCGGGGCGCCGCCGCGGGGGTGAGGGACGGCAGCCCTCCCACGGGCTTCAGGCCACACCGTGCATCAGCCGCCGCAGCCGTCCCCGGGCCAGGGCGAGGGCGGCCGAGGCGAGCAGGGCCGCCGCGCCGAGGACGGCGAAGTACGGGCCCGGCGGCCACACCGCGGAGAGCCGGACCACCTGGGCGCTCAGCGCGCTGCCCAGCGCCACGGACAGGAACCACAGGCTCATCACGCGGTGGGCCAGCCGGACCGGCGCCAGCCGGGTGGTGACGCTCAGCCCCGTCGGGCTCAGCAGCATCTCCGCCACGATCTGCACCCAGAACGCCACCACCAGCCACAGCGGCGTGACCCGCCCCGCCCCGGCCGACCAGCCCGCGCCCGCCATGACCAGCGAGGCCAGCCCCAGCCCGCCGAGGGCCAGTGCGAACTTCGCCGGGGTGCCGGGCTGGCGCCCGCCCAGCCGCAGCCACAGCGCCGCGAACGCGCCGGCCAGCAGGACGCTGTAGAACGGGCCGAGGGACTGGAACCAGCTCGTCGGCACCTCCCGGCCGGCCAGCGTCCGGTCCACGTGGTCGCGGACGAACAGGCTGATCAGGGAACCGCCTTGCTCGGCGATGGTCCAGAACACGGTGGCCGCGAGGAACAGCCACACGTAGGCGGCCAGCCGTCCGCGCTCCACCGGGTCCGGGCCCGCCGTGCGGAACAGCACCGCGAAGCACATCACCGCGACGGCGACGGTGAGCAGCGTGACCGCCTGCACCACCGCCTCGGTGAGGGAGTGGCCCCACAGCAGCGCCACGGTGCACCCGGCCGCCAGGAACACCGCCGTCGCGCCCCCGACGGCCACCGCGCGGCGCGTCTGCGCCGGTGACAACCGTCTCGCCCGCCGCTCCACGGGCAGCCGTCGCCGCCCCCGTAGGCACACCAGCAGACCCACGAGCATGCCGGCCGCGGCGGCGCCGAACCCGGCGTGCCACTCCACGCGTTCGCCGAGGCAGCCGGTGATCAGGGGAGCGGCGAACGCGCCCAGACTGATGCCCAGGTAGAAGACGGAGAAGCCGGCGTCCCGGCGGGCCGCCGCCGAGGCCGCTCGGCCGCCCTCGGCGTCGTACAGCCGGCCCACCAGCGTGGAGACGCCCGGCTTGAGCAGGCCGGTGCCGACGGCGACCAGGAGCAGGCCGGTGTACGTGGCGGCGGCACCGGCCGGTACGGCGAGGACGGTGTGCCCGGCGGTGATGACCACGCCGCCGCGCACGATCGCCCGGTAGGAGCCCCACAGCCGGTCGGCGATCCAGCCGCCGGGCAGCGCCAGCAGGTTGACCAGGGCGCCGTAGACGCCGAAGACGGCGGCGGCGGTGTGCGGGGCCAGGCCGAGGCCGCCGTCCCCGGCGGGCGCGGCGAGGTACAGGACGAGGATCGCCCGCATCCCGTAGAAGCTGAACCGCTCCCACATCTCGACGCCCCACAGCGTCAGCAGTCCGCGCGGGCGACGGGTGCCGCCCGTCGCGCCGGTCCGGCGTACCGGTTCGTCCGTCTCCGTCATCGCGCCCGCTCCCCCCAGCGGCTCAGCCCCCCGTCAGGGGCGGGCCGGCTCCTCGTCGAGGACGAGGTCCGGAATGCCGTCGGTGATCGGGTAGGTACGGCCGCAGCTTTCCTGACGGCACGTCAGCCGGGTGCCGGACGCGTCGGCCGTGAGCGGCGCGGTGCACGCGGGGCAGGCGAGGACGGCCAGCAGACGGTGGTCGAGGGGCATGCTCTCTCCTGGGGTGAGGGGGTCGGACGGGCGGTGCGCGCGCGCCGCGTGCAGCAGCGCGCGGACCGGGGCGGCGGCCTTGAGGAGGACCTCGCGGTACTCCTCGGCGGGGTCGGAGGCCAGGACGATGGCGCCGCCCGCGCCCACCGTCCAGCGGCCACCGGAGCGGACGGCGGTGCGGATGACGATGTTCAGGTCGGCGCCCCCGCCCAGCCCCAGGTAGCCGATCGAGCCGGAGTACACCCCGCGCGGAGCGCCTTCCAGACGGTCGATGATCTCCATCGTGCGCCGCTTGGGGGCCCCGGTCATCGAGCCGCCCGGAAAGCACGCGCGCACGCAGTCCAGGGCGTCGGTACCGGGCCGCAGCGTGCCGCGGATCGTCGACACCAGCTGGTGGACGGTCGCGTACGTCTCCACACGCATCAGCCGGGGCACGTGCACGCTGCCGATCTCGCACACCCGGCCCAGGTCGTTGCGGAGCAGATCCACGATCATCAGGTTCTCGGCCCGGGTCTTGGGGTCGCGGCCGAGCGCGTCCCGCAGCCGGGCGTCCCCGGCGGCATCCGCCCCGCGCGGCGCGGTGCCCTTGATGGGCCTGCTCTCCACCCGGCCGTCGGGACCGATCCGCAGGAAGCGCTCGGGCGAGGAGCACACCACCTCGGTGCCGCCGAACCGCAGGAAGGCCGCGTACGGCGCCGGATTGAGGCGGCGCAGGACGGTGTGCGCCAACAGGCCGTCGGCGTCCACCGGCACCCGGACCGTGTCGGTCAGGCAGATCTCGTAGCTCTCGCCCGCCCGCAACTCCTCCTGGCAGCGGCGGATGTCGGCCAGGTAGCGCTCCTCGCCCCGCGCGGGCCGGTGCGTCAGCGGGCCGCCGGGCGGCGGGAGCGGGAGCGGGCGGTGGCGGGCCGGGGGCAGCGTGGCCAGGCGTTCGGCCGTGCGGCGCAGCCACGTGCCGGCGCGCAGCGCGTCCGTCCGGTCGGCGCGGGCCAGACACAGCAGGTAGGCCATGTCCCGCTCGTGGTCCACGGCGACGAGCCGGTCGGCGAACACCCACACGGCGTCGTCCCCGGCGGAGGGACGGACCGGCGCCCCCGCCCCGCAGTCGGCGCGCAGTTCGTAGCCGAACCAGCCGACGTAGCCGCAGGTGAAGTCGAAGGGCAGGGCGGGCCGTTCGATCCGGCGCCGCGCCAGCCCCGCCCGCAGGTGGTCGAAGACCGTGCCGGGCACGGCCCTCGCCCCGTCCACGTCCGTCACCTCCACACGGCCCGAGCCGGCCCGGTAGCGGACGGTCTCGGCGAGCGGGCCCGTGGCGTCGCCCAGGAAGGAGAAACGGGCGAGACCCGGCTCCACCCGGGAGCTGTCCAGCCAGAAGGCGTGCCGTGAGCCTGCGTACAGCGCGCGGAACAGCTCCTCGGTGTCGGGCGCGCAGGGCAGCGCGCGTACGTGCAGACGGTAGGGGGGTGGTGCGCTGGCGGACGCCGGACGGAGAGCGGGGCTCGCGTCGCGTGCCGTCGGGGGGCGCGCGGGGCTGGTCCTGGCGGGCTTTGCGGGCGTCCGGCGGGGCCGGGAACCGCCGGACGCCAGCCGTGCGAAGTTCGCGATCAGCCGCTCGCCGTGTTCCGTGGCCACCGACTCCGGGTGGAACTGCACGCCCCACCGGGGCAGCGACCGGTGGCGCACCGCCATCAGGACGCCGTCCTCCGCCCACGCCGTGGCCTCCAGCTCCCGAGGGAGCGGCTCGGCCACCGCCAGCGAGTGGTAGCGCACCCCGGTGAAGTCCTGCGGCAGCCCGGCGAACAGGCCGTCGCCGCGGTGCCGGATCGGGCTCAGATGGCCGTGGCGCGGCACGGGTGCCCGCCCGACCAGCGCACCGGCCGCCAGACAGATCGCCTGATGGCCCAGGCAGACCCCGAGGACGGGCAGCGGCCAGCGGGTCAGCAGCCCGTCCGTGAACCCGAGGTCCCGGGTCCGCCCCGGGTGCCCGGGGCCGGGTGAGATCACCAGGGCGTCGAACCCGTCCGGGTCCAGCCGTCGCAGGGGCGCCGCGTCGTGGGGCAGCACCAGCGGTTCGGTGCCCGTCGTGCGGGCGATCAGCTGGAACAGGTTGTGGCTGTAGGAGTCGTGGTTGTCCACGAGCAGCATGCGCATGAGGGCTCCACAAGGGGGCGGTGGTCGACGCGGCACGGGCGGGGGCGGGGTGGGGGCGGTCGCTCAGTGACCCATCGCGAGCCCTCCGTCGACGGGGACGACGGCACCGGTGAGGTAGCCGGCGGCCTCGGAGGCGAGGAACGCCACCACGGCGGCGACCTCCCGTGGACGGCCCGCACGGGCGAGCGGCGTCGCCGCCAGGATCGCGGCGCGGCGGTACGGCGGCAGGTCCGAGGTGAGCGCCGTGTCGACGAACCCGGGCAGCACCACGTTGCACGTCACCCCGTCCGGGCCCAGCTCCCGCGAGGCGGCGCGGGCCAGGCCCGTCAGCCCGGCCTTGGCCGCCGCGTACGCGCTCTGCCCGGCGGTGCCGAGCACGGCCGCCACGGACGACACCAGCACGAGCCGGCCCCATCCGCCGCCGGTCATCGCCGGCGCCGCGCGGCGCACGATCCGCCAGGTTCCGGTGAGGTTGACGTCGGTCACGTGCCGGAAGGACGCCTCGTCGGTGCGGAGGAGCAGCCCGTCGCGGCGCATGCCCTGACAGGCGACGACGATCTCCACCGGTCCGTGCCGGGCCTCCGCGCCGGCGAACGCCGCGTCCACCTGGGCGCCGTCGGTGACGTCGCAGCGCACCGCCCACAGCCCGGCGGGCCCCGGCCCGTCCACGTGCCGGGCGGCGACGGCCACCCGGTGCCCCCGGGCCGCGAGCGCCTCCGCGGCGGCCAGGCCGATGCCCCGGGTCCCGCCGAACACCAGGACGGACCGGCCCGTCGTACGGCTGGCGTCGGTCATGGCAGGGGCACCGCCCGGTGCAGGGGCAGCATGAAGTTGAGCGCCACCGGACGCAGTTCGGCGTGCAGGGCGGCGTACCGGGCCAGGACCTGGCCGGGGCCGGCGTCCAGGACGGTGACGACACCGGAGGCGGCCAGGGCGCGCATGCCGTCGTTCCAGCGCACGGGCGCGCAGAGCTGGCCCAGCAGGTCCGCGCGCACGGTGCCGACGTCCAGGGTGGTCCGCCCGGTGGTGTTGAGCAGCAGGGGCACGGCCGGCGGCGAGAGCCGCACCGCGGCCAGCGCGGGACGCAGGGCCCGCTGCACGGGCTCCATCAGCGGCGAGTGCGACGCGACGCCCGCCGGCAGCTCCCGCACTCGGACGTCCTGCCGGACCAGGGCCCGCCTCGCGACCGCGCGCACGGCCGCCGCGTCACCGGAGATCACGGTGTGGAGGGGGCCGTTGAAGCAGGCCGGGACCACCACGCCGTGCTCCGCGGGACAGGCGGCGCACCACTCGGTGACCCGCTCGGGCGGTGTGCCGCCCAGGGACACCATCAGGGCGGGCCGTTCCCGGGTCCGGGCGCTCATCAGCCGGGCCCGCCGGGCCACCAGCCGCAGGGCGTCGTCGAAGTCCAGGCAGCCCGCCTCGACCAGCGCCGCGAAGTGGCCGAGGCTGTGGCCGGCGACCACGGCCGGCGGGGCCCACCGGTCGCCCAGGTGACGGCGGAGCGCCGCGGCGGCCGCCAGCCCGGTGGCCACGATCGCCGGGTGGGAGACCTCCGCCGTGGCCAGTTCGGCCGGGGTGCCCTCCCGGCACAGCCGCACGAGGTCCAGTCCGGTGGCCCGCGCGGCACGCTCCAGGACGTCCACCGCGCAGGGGAACGAGGCGCACAGCCTCTTCGCCATGCGGGGCAGCTGGGAACCGGCGCCCGGCAGGAGGAGGGCGTAACGGCCGTGGGAGACGGCGTCGTGCACGGGTGTGGTCACGCGGCGTCCTCCGGTCCGCCGAGGTCCGGGCGGGTGCCCTCGTCGGCCTCCTCCGAGCCGAGGTCCGGGCGCGGACCCGCGCCGTCCCCGCCGGGCTCCTGCGTCCCGGCATCCCACCACCCGGCCTCCTGCCACAGGCGGGCCGTGTGCACCTTGCCGGTGCCGGTGCGGGGCAGCGCCGTCCGCAGGTGGAACCGGGTGGGGATCTTGTACGCCGAGAGGGTGCGCGCCACCCGCCGGCGCACGGCGATCTCGGTGACGCCGGCGTCGGCGGCGACGAAGGCCGCGAACCGGTCGCCGGGCCCGCCGGCGCCCTCGGACGGCGCGGACACCCAGCACTCACGGACCCCGGGCACCTGGAGCACCGCCCGTTCGACCTCCTGCGGGTCGACCTTGCGGCCGGCCACCGAGATGCGCCGCGTGGCGCGGCCGGTCACGGTCAGGTACCCGGGGGCGGGCAGCCGCCCGGTGTCGCCGGTGCGGAAGTACCCGTCGTGGTGGGAGGCGGCCGACAGGCCGGGCAGTCCCCGGTAGACGACGGGCATGGCGCCCTCCTGACGCAGGTGCAGTTCGCCGACGTCGTCCGGACCGGGGGCGGCGAGCCACGCGCCGTCCGGGGCGCGCAGCCGGGCGGTGACACCGGGCAGCAGGCGCAGCGGGCCGCCGGGGGCGCCGGCCGCGTACGCGATCTGCCCGAACTCCGTCGACCCGTACTGGTCCCGCAGCACGACCCCGGTGGCGTCCCGCCAGGCGTCCGCCGTCGCGGCGGACAGCGGCTCCCCGGCGCTGACGCACAGCCGCAGCGCGTTCGGCGCGAGCGGCACGCCGCTCGCGAGCACCGCCCGGTAGAGGAACGGGACGCTCTGCACCACCGTGACGCCGCCGTCCCGGATCAGCCGGCCCAGTGTCGCGGGCGCGGCCGGGTGCGGGGCGAGGTGCAGGGCGGCGCCGGTCAGCAGGGCCGGCAGGACGGCGACCCCGAGGGCGTAGGCGTGGTGCAGCGGAGTGGTGCACAGAACGCGGTCGTCGTCGCGGTACCCGGCGAGCGCGACGAAGGCGGCGGCGTTCGCGACCGTCACCCGCCAGTCCTTGCGCACGACCTTGGGCAGCCCGCCGGTCCCCGACGTGACGAGGTCCAGGTACGCGGCCGGCGGCCCGGCGCCGACGTCCGCCGCCGTCCCGCTGCCGCTGTCGGGTGTGGGTGTGGGTGTGTGCCAGCCGGTCAGCCCGGCCCGCGCGGCCACCCGCGCCCGCTCGTCGGCGGTGGCCCGGGCGTCGTACAGGACCACCTCCCGTCCCTCGGCGGTCGCCGCCAGCAGCTCGACGAGCGTGCCGGGATCGTTGCCGGCCAGAAGGCCGGACCGGGCGCCGGCCGCCGGGCCGTCCCGGCGCAGCCGTGCCCTCGCCCGGCCCACCAGCGCGGCCAGTTCGGCCCAGGTGAGGGTGGTGTCCCGGTGCCGTACGGCGGGCCGGTGCGCGGCGGTGGCGGCCCGGGCCGCGAGCAGGTCCGGGACGGTCCCGGGGCAGGCGGTCGCGCTCATCCGGTGCCTCCCGGGCGCAGGAGCAGACGGGAGCCGCCGCCGGTCAGCTCCAGGGGAGCGCCGGCGCCGCGGCGGTGCCAGTCGGCCAGGGCGGTCAGCGCCTCGCCGGGATCGCCGCCGTCGTCCGGGGTGTCCCGTACGGCGGGGTGGCCGCCGCCGGGGCGCCAGCCGGTGACCTCGCCCCGGCCGCCGGCGCCCGCCAGCACCACGGCGGCCGTGCGCAGCGGAACCGGGCCGGCGTGCGCCGGATCCGCGGGCGGCGGCCAGTGCGCGGAGGCGACCAGGACCCGCTCGCAGCGGCCCGCCGCGATCAGCGAGGCGGCGTACCCCAGCGCGTCGACGCCCCCGGCGGGCCCGGTCAGGGTGACCGCGGTGCCCTCCAGGCCGAGGCCGATGCAGAGCAGCCCCGTCAGCGAGTGCGCCGAGTAGTGCAGGAAGCACTCCGGTGCGAGCCAGCGCGGGCCGTGCCGGTCCAGTACCTCGGCGATGTACGCGCAGGTGGCGTCCGTGGCCTGGTGGAAGGCGGTGACACAGCCCAGCGGACGGGCGTCCCCGGTTCCCGACGCGGCCAGCGCCTTCCGCGCGGTGGCGAGGAGTTCGGGACCCAGCGTGTCGCGCACGGCGAGCGGCATCCGGGGCACGTCGGCGGCACTGCGGGGAATCGCGGGCAGCTCCTGGACGGACCGGCGTACGGCGGTCGCGGCGATCCGCGGTGTCGAGGATTCAAGCGCTCCGAATTCGGGTGTCACGGATTCGGGTGTCACGGATTCAGGTGTCATGGATCGAGGCGTCACGGCTTCAGCTGTCACGGTCGAACACCACCGCCACGTTGCTGCCGCCCAGGCCGCAGGAGAGGGTGAGCGCGGTCCTCGGCGGACTCGGCGGGGGAGCGTCACCCAGGTTGAGGTGGTCCCAGCGCGGGTCGCGGCCGGCCAGGCCGAGGGTGGGCAGCACCCGGCCGCGCAGCAGGGTCAGAACGGTCACGATCGCCTCCACGGTGCCCGCGGCGCCCTGGCAGTGGCCGAGCGCCGCCTTGCTGCTGACCACGGGGACACGGGGCAGCCGCGCGCCCAGCACCTCGTGCAGGGCGCTCAGTTCGGCCACGTCGCCGTGGCGGGTGCCGGCCGCGTGCGCGTTGACGTACCCGATCTCCTCCGGCGCGGTGCCGGCGTCCGCCAGGGCCCGCCGCACCGCCGAGGCGATCCCCTCCACGTCCGGCCGGGCGGCCTGGCTCGCCGCGTTGCTGCCGCCCCAGCCGCGCAGCCGGGCCAGCGGCGCGTCGGCGGCGCGCTCCAGGACGAGGGCGGCGGCGCACTCCGAGATCCGGATGCCCGAGCGGCGCGCGGCGAACGGG
The DNA here is from genome assembly GCF_055562815.1 of Streptomyces sp. NPDC016677. Lineage (NCBI taxonomy): Bacteria > Bacillati > Actinomycetota > Actinomycetes > Kitasatosporales > Streptomycetaceae > Streptomyces > Streptomyces sp. NPDC016677. The sequence continues at coordinate 105,334 of NZ_JBVHEO010000012.1, forward strand.
CGGCAGCCGCCGGGGCTGAGCGTGCGCAGCGAGGCCAGACCGTGGAACGCCGTCTCCGTCACGGTGTCCGCGCCGCACACCAGCGCCCGGTCGGCCACCCCGGCGCGCAGCAGGTCCGCGCCGACCCCCAGCGCGGTGGCGCCCGCCGCGCTGGCGTTGCCGACCCGCACCACGGGCCAGTGCGGGCCGGGCGGCGCGTACGGTGTCCAGGCCGCCCCCGCCGGCCCCCGCCCCTCGTGCCAGGCGCGCCACGCCGCCCCGGACGGGAAGCCGCCGCCGTCGGTGGTCCCCAGCACCAGCACCGTGCGCGGGGAGCCGCCCCGGCCGCCGCGCCTCTCGGCGTCGGCCGCGGCGTCCGCGACCGCACGGTGCACCAGGTACGGCAGCCGCTGCGGATGCCCGGGCGGCGGCGCACCGGGGCCCGTCGCCTCCTCGGGCACCAGACCGACCCGGTGGGCGCCGGTGCGGGAGGCGTCGAAGTGCGTGACGGCCCGGAAGGCCACCTCCCCGCCCGCGCAGGCCCGCCACAGCGCGTCGACGCCGGCGCCGCCGGGCGAGAGCACACCGAGCCCGGTGACCGTGACCGGGTCCGCCGCGTTCACCGGGCCCCGCCGGGCGGGCGGCCGTGCGCGGACAGGTGGCGGACCAGTGCGCCCACCGAGTCCGCCAGGTCCCACAGTTCGCCGTCCGCGATCCGCTCGACGCCGCACTCCCGTTCCAGCGTGGCCAGCACCGCCACGATGTCCAGCGAGTCGACGCCGAGGTCCGCGAACGGTTCCTCCCGGCCGATGCCGTGGGCCGGGCCCACCCCGATCCGCTCGGCCAGCCGTGCCCGGACCAGCTCCTCCAGCGCGGCGGACCGTGCCGCCGCGCCGTCCTCGGTGTCTTCCATGACCTCTCCCCTCGTAGATGCCCCGGTGTGCGCGGACGCGGCGGTGGCCGGGCCCGCGCGCGGGCCGGCGGACGGTCCGGCGGCGGGCAGGACGGTGCGGCGGTCGGCGGGCGGTCTGTCGGCGATGGCCAGGACGGTGCGGGGGTGGACCCGCACGGCCGTCCGCCGCCGGGTGGTCACGGCCGCGACGCAGTCGGCGGCGTGCGCCGGTACACCGCGGACCCACCAGCCCGCCAGGTCACCGGGTCCGGCCACGGTGACCCGGCCCCGGTCGTCGAACCGCGCGCCCACCCGGGCCAGGGCCGGGCCCAGCGCGGCGCCGGTGGCCTTCGCGTACGACTCGGCCGCCGTCCAGGCCGCCAGCACGGCGGCACGCCGCACCGGCACGGGCAGCCGGGCCAGCCGCGGGCCCTGCCCGGCGCCGAACAGCCGGGGCGCCAGCTCCTCCACCCGCGCCGCCCGCCGCGCCGTCTCCACGTCGACGCCGAGCGGACCCGTCCGGTCCCCGACCGCCACCGCGACCAGGTCCCCCGCGTGCGCGACCGACAGCGACCACCGCGCGCCGCCCGCACCGGCCAGCCGCGGCGGACCGTGGTCCGCCGCCCCGCAGGCGGGGCAGCGGGCCGTGAGCGGGACGTCCGGCGGGGGCACGCCCAGCCGTACCGCCAGCACCGAGCGCAGCAGCCCGCGGGCCACGACGAACCGGTCGGCGGCGGCGCTGTCGCGGGTCCCCGCGGCCCGCTCCCGTTCGACGGGGCCGAGGAGCCCGGCACAGTGGCGCACCGCCGCGCGGGTCACCAGCGCCTGGTGCACGTCGGCGGTCACGGCAGCGCGCTCTCGTCCAGGCGCTCCAGGATCTCCCCGGCCGTCTCCTCCGCCCGCCGGCCCGTGGTGTCCAGCCACAGGCCGATGCGCGCGGTGTCCCGGCGGAACACGGCGTCCAGTCCGGCCGCGTCCCAGCCCGATCCGTCGTACGCCTGCCGGGCGCGGCCCGCGTCCCGCCGCAGGACCGTCTCCGGGGACGGAGCGAGGACCACGACATGACAGGGCCGGACACCGTCCAGCTGCCGGACGAACCGGGCCAGGTGCCCGCCCAGCAGGTTGTCCTCGGCGACCACGGTGAAGCCCTCGGCGTGGTACGAGCGGGTCAGCGCCGCCAGGTGACGCAGCCGCAGACCGTACTGGCGCAGCGCCTCCGGTGACGGGTCCGGCGTCATCTCGGCGCGGCCGGTGACCACCATGCGGCGCAGCACGTCCCCCTCGACGAGGACCGCGGGGTCGAACCGGCGGGCCAGCAGCGCCCCCACGGTGGACTTGCCGCTGCCGGGGATGCCGGTCACCACCAGCACCCGGGGCCCGGCACTCACCGGGCCGCGCCTGCCGCGCCCGCCGAGGCCGGCGCGGAACCGGTGCGGTCACCGCCGTGGTGGACGTGCCAGTCGAGCGCCGGTTCGCGCAGGGTCAGCAACTCCACCAGCAGCCGGTTGCCGACCGGTTCGACCTTCTGGAAGACCCGCTTGACCGCCTGGGTGCCCGCCGGCCCGAGGGAGTCGGGCAGATACCGTTTCAGCTGCTCGAACAGCAGCCACTGCCGGCCCTTGCGGTTCTTCGCCACCCGCTCCACGTACTCGGGCCGGATGCCGTACTTGGCGGCGAAGTGCCGCAGGGTCCGCGCCGTCCACGCGTCGCTCCAGCGCAGCATGAAGTACGGCAGGTCGTCGCGGGCGAAGGGCGGCGGCATCCGGTACGTGATCACCGACGCCGGTTCGAACCACACGGTGCCGCCCGCGTCCAGCACCCGCTGGCTGAAGTCGAGGTGCTCACGGGTGGTCAGCAGCCCCTCGTCCATGCCGCCGACCCGTTCGACGACCGAGCGGCGCACCAGCGCGCAGTGGAACTCGATGATGTCGCACCGTCCCCGGCGCAGCTCCTCCTCGGGCACCTGCGACAGGTGCTTCATGTAGTACCGCTGCGTCTGGGTGAAGTCCCGGGTGCCCCACACACCGGAGAACTCCATGTCGCCGCCCGCCATGTGCACCGTCTGCTCGTCGAGCGGGCCGTGCAGGTAGAGCGGTCCGACCATCGCGGCCTCCTCCTCGTCGGCGCAGGCGACCAGCGGACCGAGCCAACCGGGCGTGTACTCCACGTCGTTGTCGAGGAAGACGACGTACTCGCCGCGCGCGTAACGCAGTCCGATGTTGCGGGCGCAGTTCGGCGAGACGTACTTGTTGACGCGGACCGCGGTGAAGCCGTGCACGTCGCTCAGGGCGCGCAGCCGCGCCCACCGGTCCCGGGGCGAGTTCACGTCGACGTACACGACGTGGCACGGCACGTCGGTGTGGGCGTAGAAGCTTTCGAGGGACTCCTGTGCCCAGGAGAAGCGCTCGCGGCTGGTGATGACGGCGGTGACGCGGGGCGGGCTGTCCATGGAGGTCTCCGGATGTTCAGGCGGGGCGGGCGGTGAGCAGGGCGTAGTGGCCGTAGCCGGGGGTGACCGAGCAGTCGGTGAACCCGGCCGCGCCGAGCAGCGCGGCCAGTTCCGCGAAGGTGCGCAGCCGGCCGCCGGTCATCACCGCGAGGGCGAGCGAGTAACCGGTGACGGCCGGACTGCGGCGGGCCGCGTCGTCGGGCAGCACCTGGTGCACCAGGAGCCGGCCGTCGGCGGACAGGGCGGCGCGGGCCCGCTCCAGCAGGACGCGGCAGCGCGCGTCGTCCCAGTCGCCGAGCACGTCCGCGAAGAGCACCCGGTCCTGGTCCTCCGGCCACGGCTCGGCGAACATGTCGCCGGGCCGCAGCCGGACCCGTCCCGCCAGCCCCGCCCGCGCGAGCAGCCGGTCCGCCTCCCGGGCGACCACCGGCAGGTCCAGGACGGTCGCCCGCAGGCGCGGATGGCGCCGGGCGAGGGCCATGGCGAAGGTGCCGACCCCGCCGCCGGGCTCCAGCAGGGTGGCACAGTCCGTCAGGTCGAGCCGCTCGGCCAGGGCCGCGGCGGGCGCGGTGGAGTGGGCGTGCATGGCCCGGGCGAACCGCTCGCCGTGCCGGGGCGAACGCTCATGGGTCTCCCAGATGCCCCGGCCCCGGTAGCCCTGGGGGACGCCGGTGGCGACCAGGTCCCGTACGGCGGCGCAGCGTTCGTCCCAGCCGAGGGCGAGCATGGGCCCCCAGTAGTCGTCGGCGTCGGGGAGCAGGAAGACGCGGGTCTCCTCGGTCGGGTGGTACCGGCCGCCGTGCACGGCCAGGTGACCGAGGGCGGCGAGGTGTTCGAGCAGCACCGAGGTGCCGGCCCGGTCCCACCCCCGGGAGGCGGCGAGCCCGGCCGGATCGCTCGGGGCGGCGGCGAGGGCGGCGAACACCCCGAGACGGTCGGCGGCGGCCACCGCGGGCAGCCGGTACTGGGACATGAACACGTCCATCAGCAGCCGGTCGTCGGGGCCCGTCCAGGCGGCCGGTGCGGTCACCGTGCCTCCGCCGCGCCCGCGGCGACGCCCGCGGCGATGACGTCCAGCAGCTCGCCGACCGTGCGGTAGCGCTGCGGGTCGATGTCGTCGTTGTCGAAGGTCACCTCGTGCCGCTGCTCGAAGTGGGTGAACACGTAGGCGAGGGTGAGGGAGTCCAGTCCGAGGCGGCTCATCGGGTCGTCCTCGGTGAGGCCGTGCGCCACCTCGGGCGGTGTCTCGCACTGCTCGACGAGGACCGTCCGCATCTCGTCGAGGACGGCCGCCCGGTCCGTGGACGCCGGGCCGTCGGGGGGATTGCCGGTCATGGTGACCTCTTCTCTGTGAACCGGGTTGCTTCATACGAAGGACAGGTCGGGCAGCGGCCGGCCCTGGCCGAAACACCACTCGGCCTCACCGCGCAGGCGCCGCACCAGCCGGGTGCCGTCGCCGCGGGCGCGGGGCGGCGGCGACCCGGTGTGCCGGGCCGTCGCCCGCAGCAGTTCCGCCAGGGCGTCGGCGAGGACGGCGACCTCCTCGTGGGCCATGGCATAGACGCCCTCGGAGCGGAACCGGTGCAGTCCGAGCAGCAGCAGGCCGAGCTTCTGCGCGCGGGCCGCCGCCGCCAGCGCCGCCCGCGAGACGTCGGCGGTGCGCGGGTCGCCGGCCCCGGCGAGGGCGTGGCCCAGCAGGAAGAGCTGCGGCTGCACGTCCCCGAGCACCCACACGTCCATCCCCTTGGCCAGCAGCAGCGGCAGCCGGGCCCCCGACCACACCGTGCCGTGGAACGCGCGCAGTTCCGCGACGTCCTCGGCGAGCGGCACCAGCGACGGCGGCAGTACCTCGGCGGCCACCTCGCGCGGGCGGCGGGTGTCCGGCGGCGCGGTCCGCTCCAGCACCGCGTACCGGGTGCACGCCGCGCGCAGCCCGTCGGTGACGGGCAGTACCCGGCGGTGGCCGTCCTCGGCGGGCGCGTCGGTGTCCAGCAGGTGCAGACCACGAGCGTCCAGCCGGTGGGCCAGCACCATGTGGTGGTGGTAGTGCTCCGCGCCCTCGTGGTCGTCGCCCGGCCAGTGGTGGCCGTCCGGCATGAGGATCACCGGCGTGCCGCCGCCGACGAGCGCGGCGATGTCCGGCCAGTGCCGCCCGCCGGTGCCGATCGCGGTCAGCCGCCAGCGCACCGCGCAGGCCGGGAAGTCGCTCAGCGGCCCGTACCAGCTGCCGCGCCGCACCAGGTCCAGCGGCACGGTCAGACCGCGCGCCACCGCGTCCGCGGTGTACCCGTGGTGGAGCAGCACCGCCTCCACCGACCGCAGGAAGCACCCCAGCCCGTCGAGGCCGATGTTCTTCCAGCCCAGCGCGGCGGCCGGGTCGAAGCGGTAGGAGGACCGGGCGCCCCCGGCGGCGGCCGTGTCGCTCATGTGGTCCTCCGGGTGTTGCGCAGCACCGTGGCCACGATGGTCAGCGTCGGGTTGTGCCCGCCCGAGGTGGGGAACAGACCGCCGTCGGCGACGAACACGTTGTCCATCGCGTGCATCCGGCCCACCCCGTCGGTGACCCCGGCGGCCGGGTCGTGGCTCATCCGCAGGCCGCCCAGGGTGTGGAAGTTGCCGGGCACGCCGCCCGGTTCCCGGGGGAAGAGCTTCGAACGGGTCTCCGGCACCGCGGCGACCGCGTCGGCCCCGGCCGCCCGCAGCAGGGCGGCGAGGCGTGGCAGACAGAACCGCTGCGCCGTCAGCTCGTGCCGGTGCGGCGCCCACGTGATCCGGGGCACCGGCACCCCCAGCCAGTCCCTGACGGCCGGATCGAGCGTCACGCGGTTCTCCCGCTGGGAGACGTCCTCCCCGTGCATCTGCACCCCGAGCAGCCGGTCCCGCAGGGGGCTTTCGCGCATCAGCCGGGCGAAGGCCGGGCCGTACGGCGACTCCGCCGCCAGCACCGGCAGCAGCCGCCGGTAGACGTGCCCCTCCCGCACCCGCCCCGGCTGCCCGCCGCCCAGCTCCACCACACCGCCCCGCAGGTACGGCAGTCCCGCCGCGCGGGCCGCCTCCCGGGCGCCCGGCTGGTCCGGGTCGGCGAAGTCGTCCAGCGCGTGGGTGATGTTCCGGCCGCGCGCACCGCGCACCCGCTCGCCGAGGAACAGGCCGTAGGCGACCGAGTACCAGTGGAACATCAGATGACGGCCCAGCAGCCCCGACGGGTCCGGCAGTCCGGACAGCGCCGCCAGCCGGCAACTCTCCACCGCCGAGCCCGCGAGGACCACCCGGTCGGCGGGCAGTTCGCTCCGCCGGCCCGCGGCGTCGGCGTACACCACGCCCCGCGCCCGGCGCCCCGTGTGCCGCACCGCCACGGCCGTGCACAGCGGACGGACCTCCGCGCCGGCCAGCACCGCCCGCCGCAACGCCGTCAGGGCGCTGCCGCGGGCGCCGCCCGGACAGCCGTAACCGCAGCACGTACCGCAGTCGGTGCACGCCGGACGACCGTCGTAGGGGCGGGAGTTGGCGGCCATCGGCATCGGATAGGGAGCGAGGCCCAGGCCGCGGGCGGCGTCGGCCACCCGCACCGACGACGTCTGGTCCGGCCCCGGGGACATCGGGAAGTCCCGGGTGCGCGGGGCGCGGCGCAGGGTCAGCGCGGGCAGGGCGGCGCGGTCGCCCTGCACCCCGAGGAGCGCCTCGGCCTCGTCGTAGTACGGGGCGATCTCCGCGTAGTCGAACGGCCAGTCCACCACGTCGGCGTCCGGCAGCGGCCCCAGCGCGCTGAGCTTGGCGAAGTCGAGGTCCCACAGCCGGGGCGTCTTGGCGTCCCAGTGCACCGAGCCGCCGCCGACCGCCGCCGGCAACGCGTTGACGAACCCGGTGACGGGCCGCCCCGGAAAGGCCCGGTCCTCGTAGACACGGGGCTCCGCGAGCGGGTCGGGGTACTCGAAGCCGCGCACCGGGCCCTTGATCTCGTCCGGCGAGAACACATGACGGGGGGCCGCCTCGCGCAGGTCCTCGAAGTGGCTCGGGCCGCGCTCCAGGACGGTGACGTCCCAGCCGGCCTCGGCCAGCAGCATCGCGGCCGTCGACCCGCCCGGCCCGCTTCCCACGACCACCGCGCGCTCAGCCACCGTAGCCCCCCGCGGCGGCCAGCGACCGGGCCGCCTCGGTGAAGTGCCGGGCGAGTACGGCGACGGGGTCGGCACCCGGTCCGCCGTACGGCGTGACGGGGTCGGGGCGGGGCCCGCCGCCGACCGGGTACATCGGCAGGGGGAGCACCGGGGGACCCGCCGGGGCCGGGCGTCCGCGGTAGACGGGGTCGCCGTAGGTGCCCTCCACGGCGTGGTCGAAGAGCAGCTCCCGGAACTCCGCCGGCACGGCGCGCAGCGCCCGGTGCCGGTCCGCGGACGGGGCGCCGGCGAAGTCGCCGCCCGCGAGCCGGTCCAACTCCGGTACTCCGGCGCGGTAGACGCGGCCCAGCTCCGCCACCCTCCGCTGCCAGCCCGTCCGCTGGGCGGGGGTCAGGGGAAGGAAGGAGCCGTCGGGACGGCCGGAGGCGTAGACGAGCGGCGGTTCGACGGTGAACGCGCCCAGCAGCCGGTCCGCGTACCGCACGGCGTCCGCCTCGTGCGACCCGGGGACGAGCAGCGCCATCACCGCCCGGACGACGGCCGCCTCGCGGGGCGTGAAGAACAGCCACTGCCGCCTCTCGCTGGGCAACTTGTCACCGTATAAGGGAACTTGCTGGTATTCATGGTGTCCGTCATGTTCGTGCATGTCCGTCCTTCGGTCGAGGAGACCCGCATGACCCAGTCCGCAAGCGCCGGCGCCGACCGCGCACGGGACGTGTTCGCCCTCACCCGGCGGCTGCTGGCCGCCGAGACACCCCGCTTCACCGGCGAGCACGGGGTGGAGGTGCACACCCTGGTCTCCGCCGACCATGTCCCGCTGTACCTGTTCGCCGCGAAGTCGCTGGCGCGCTGCTGGCCCGAGGTGACGCCCGTGGTCCACGACGACGGCACGCTCGGGCCACGGGACACCGCCCGGCTGCGCCGTCACGTCCCCGGCGTCCGGATCATCGGCCGGGCCGAGGCCGACCGGCGCGTGGCGGCCCTGCTCGCCGGCTTCCCCACGCTCGCCGCGGTGCGCCGGGGCAACGTGCGCATCCTCCAGCTCGTCGACTACTTCCTGCTCGGCGAGGCGCCGTCGGTCGTCGGCATGGACAGCGACGTGGTGTTCCTGTCCCGCCCGCACGCCCTCGTCGAGTGGGCCCGGACCGCGTCCGGCGAGCGGCCCGACTTCTGCTACTCGCCCGAGTTCGGCTGGGAGCCGCAGGGCGTGCACTGGATCGCCGACCGGCTGCCGGGCACCCCGTACGTGCCCTACATGTGCTGCGGCTTCACCGCCGTCGACACCGCGCGCTTCTTCGACGCCGACTTCCTGGAGCGCACGCTGGAGGCGCTGCCCCGCGAGATCAGTTTCGCGCCGCGCTATGTGACCCAGATGGCGTACTCGCTGCTCGGCGGGCGGCTGGGCGAGGGGCGGACACGCGATCTGGGCGAGCCGTACCGCTCCGGCCGCCTCGCCTGGCTGCCCGCCATCGAGGATCGCGTGATCTGCCACTACTTCGCCTCCCACGAACGCGCCACCGCCTACGACAACCTGTCCGAGGAGGGCCCGTTGCTGGCCCGCGCGCTGACCGGCTGAGCACCGGGAGCGCGGGCCGCCCGGCGGACCGGGGCGCCCGGCCGGCGGGCGTGGGGCCGGCCGAGGCGCGCACCGCCCGGCCGGGCGCCGGGGTCTCTCCCGGCCTGCGAGGTGCCGGGGCGTGTCCCGTCCGCCCGGGTGCCGGACCGGGCTCACAGCGGCACCGCCCGGCCGTCCGCGTCCGCCGAGCGGTACGCCGCCTCCACGATCCGCGCGGTGTCGACGATCTCCCGTGCCGGGGCGGCCCACAGGCCGGGGTCGCCGAGCACCCGACGGAAGTCCTCGTACATGGGCGCGAACCACTCCAGGTGCGTCTGGTCCTTGCTCGGCGACACCAGGGAGCGCCGCCACTCGCCCCGGCCCGTGCGGCCGGTCACCCGCGTGTCGTCCACCCGCACCGACCCGGCCGGGCCGCGGACCGCGTAGTGGTTGGACCGTTCACCGCTGGTCCAGCTCAGCTCGATGTCGCAGTGGCCGTCGCCGAAGTCCAGCCGCAGCCGGGCCGCCTCGTCCACCGCCGACCGCTCCCCGCCGGCCCGCGACACCGTGCACGACACCCGCTCGGGCGCCCTGCCGAACAGCCGCAGCGCCATGTAGACGCAGTGCGTGCCGTGGTCCAGCAGGATGCCGCCGCCCGCCAGTTCGGGCGAGCGGCGCCAGTCCGGCGCGTACCCCGGCACACCGCTCGCGTGCCGGTCGCGCAGGATCCGGAAGGTCGCCGACTCCGGCGGCCCGAGCCCCGCACCCGTACCGGAACCTGGGGCCACCGCCTCGCTCAACGCCCGCATCACCGGGGACGTCCCGTAGTTGTGGGCGGGGAACAGCAACCGGCCGCGGTCCCGGGCCAGTTCCGTCAGCTCACGTGCCTCGGCCGCACGCGCCGCCACCGGCTTCTCGCAGATCACGTGCAGGCCCGCGGCGAGCGCGGCGCGGGTGAGCGGCGCGTGGAAGGCCGGGGGAGCGCACACGTCGACCACGTCCACCGCCCGGCCCGCCCCCGGCGCCTCGGCCAGCACCTCCGCCAGCGTGGCGGCCACCCGGCCGCCCGGCAGCGCTGCGGCGGCCGCCGCCCGGCGGCCGGGCGACGGGTCGACGACGGCCACCACCTCCGCGTCCGGCAGGGACGCGTAGCCGCCGAGCCGCACACCGCCCGCCGTGCCGAACCCTGCGACGGCCACCCGCAGCGGGACCCCGGGTGGGATCCCGTGGCAGGCCCGGACCGGCGCCGGGGGCCGGCCGGCCGGGCTCATGCCCGCTCTCCCGGCGCCACCGGCGGACGGGCGCCCCCGGCCTCGACGAGCCGGCCGTGCACGGCCGGCGAGGCCGCCACGACATGCCCGTGCCGGGGCGTGAACGCGCCGCCGCCCCACCCCGTGACCACCCCGCCCGCCTCCCGGACGAGCAGCGCGCCGGGCACGGTGTCCCACACCCCGACGCCGAACTCCAGATATCCGTCGTACGACCCGCAGGCGACCCGGCACAGACCGGTGGAGGCGCTGCCCGGCTCCCGGATCTCGAACCCCGCGCCGAGCAGCCGGTCGGCGACCGACCGCTGCCGCTCGCGCACCACCCCGTCCGTGCCGAAGCCGGTGCCCGCCAGCGGCCGGCCCGGCGGGGCCGCGGCGACCCGCAGCGGCACCCCGTCGCGGAACGCGCCCGCACCGGCCACCGCCCGGAACTCCGTGCCGTACTCGGGCAGCCGGATCACCGCCAGCTGGGTGCTGCCCGCCACGACCAGGGCCACGGCCACCGCGTAGTCGGGCAGCCCGCGCAGGTAGTTGGTAGTGCCGTCGAGCGGGTCCACGATCCAGGTCGGCCGGCCGTCCCCGCCCTCAGGACCGGTGCCGGCCGGTACCGATTCCTCGGAGACGATGCCGAAGCCGGGCGTACGTCCGCGCAGGACGGCCAGTGCCCGCCGCTCGGCCGCCAGATCGGCGTCGCTGACCGGCGCGTCCCCCGCCTTGATACGCACCTCGCGGCGGGTGCCGCGGCGGCGCAGCAGTTCGTCGGCGGCCTCCGACGCGGCGTACGCGGCGGTCGCGGCGAGTGCGCCGGTGTCGGGAAGCGTGGTCACGCCGCACCCCCGGGTCCGGTCCCGATGCCGATCAGCGTCTCGCGGATGATGCCCACGGCCGTCTCGGCGACGTCCCGGCCGACGTTGAGCGGCGGATACAGCCGCAGCGTGTTGCCGCCCAGCATGACCAGCACGCCGGCTTCCAGCAGCCGCAGATAGACGCGCTGCACCACCTCGCGGGACGCGGGCTCGCGGGTGCGCCGGTCCGCGACCAGCTCGATGCCGAGGGCGAGACCCAGCCCCCGTACGTCGCCCACCAGGGGCGCCAGCTCGGTCAGGTCGGCCAGCTGGCCGAGCATCTCCCGGCCCCGTACGGCGGCGTTGTCGACGAGCTTGTCCTCCGTGATGACACCGGTGGTCACCGCCACCGCACGGCAGGCCGTCGGGAACGCCCCGAAACTGGACGAGCTGGCGCTGGGCTCGGAGAACGGTGCCGCCGCCATGGTCCCGGCGCCGGCGACGACCCCCGTCACCGGATACCCGCCGCCCATGCCCTTGCCCACCGCCAGCACATCGGGCCGCACCGCCTCGTGCTGGTGGGCGAAGGCCGCGCCGGTGCGGCCGAAGCCGGTCATCATCTCGTCGGCGATCAGCAGCGCGTCGAACTCCCGCGCCACCTCCGCGAGCGCCGTCAGGTAGCCCGGCGGCGGCACCACGTTCCCGGACCGGCCCTGCACCGGTTCCACCACGATCGCGGCCAGCGCCCCCGTGGAGTTCTCCTTGATCACGTCCCGGGCGTGCTCCACGCAGGCGAACCCGCACGAGTCCGGCCGCAGCCGCAGCGGGCAGCGGTAGCAGTTGGCGTACGGCGCGGAGAAGTACCCCGGCGGGAGTGGGCCGAGGCCCGTCCGGGCGCCGGCGGTCAGCGCCAGCGAGCCCATGGTCTTGCCGTGGAAACCGCCCCAGAAGGACAGGAACTCGTGCTTGCCGGTGACGGACTTCGCCAGCCGCAGCGCCGCCTCCACGGCCTCCGTGCCGCCGCTGTAGAGCTGGATGCGGTCCAGGCCCTCGGGCAGGAACGCGCGCAGTGCCCGCGCCATGTCGAGCCGGGCGGGGGAGCCGAAGGCACCCGCGGTGGCCCGGCGCAGCTCCGCCGCGAGCGCGGCGGCGTAGCGCGGCTCGGCATGGCCGAGGGAGTTCACCCCGCCCGCGCCCTGGAAGTCCAGCACCCGGTTGCCGTCGATGTCGACGATCCGTGCCCCGTCCGCGTCGGCCACGCACAGCCGCGCCAGCAGCATCACCGACTGCAGCCCCGGGCCGATCACCTCCTGCTCCTCGGCCCAGTGGGCCGCGCTGCGGGTGCGCGGCCGCAGCAGGCCCAGTCCGTGTCCCGCCTGGGGGGTGCCGGAACCCTCCGCCGCTCCGGCACCCCGCCGTCCGTCCACCCGTTCCGTCGCCTCCGTCATGTGTCACCGCCCTCTTCCCTGGGGAGCAGTCCGTCCGCGGCGAGCGCCTCGAAGCCGCGCCGGGCCGCGCCGACCGCCCGGTCGATGTCGTCGTCGGTGGTCGCCGCGGCGATGAACCAGTGGTGGTTGGGGTGGAAGAAGACACCCTCGCGGATCGTCGCCGCGTAGAAGGACCGCTTGGCCCGCTGGTCGGCGTCGGCGTCGCCGAAACGGAAGTCGAGGAACGGCATCGGCGGATGTCCCACGACGTCGACGGGGGCGCCGAACTCCGCGGTCAGCGACCGCAGGCCGTCCTGCAGCCGCTCGCCCATCCGCCAGATCCGCTTCAGGTGGTCGCCGGAGCGCAGCTTGCGCACCGTGGCCAGCGCCGCCGCCATCGCGTCCGCGTTGGCGTAGTAGGTGGAGGAGATGTGCACCTTCTCCAGCGTGCGCAGCACGTCGGCCCGGCCGGTCAGCGCCGAGATGGCGTAGCCGTTCGCGAAGGCCTTGCTGAGGGTCACCAGGTCGGCGGTGACGCCGTAGTACTCCTGGGCGCCGCCCAGGGCGAGGCGGAAGCCCGAGCGGATCTCGTCGAACACCAGCAGGGTGCCGTGCTCCCGGGTCAGCTCCCGCACGCCCTCCAGGAAGCCGGGCGCGGGCCGCTCGACCATGAACGGCATCATCACCAGACAGGCGATCCGCCCGGGGTGGCGGGCGAACACCGCCCGGAGCGAGTCGAGGTCGTTGTAGGTGAAGGTGTCCACCAGCGCCCGGCTGACCGCCGGGACGCCGTGGTCCCACTGGGCGCACCAGTCGTGCCACCCGTTGTAGCCCCAGCGCACCACCCGGTCCCGGCCGGTGAAGGCCCGGCACAGGCGTACGGCCGCGCCGGTGGCGTCCGAACCGGTCTTGAGCAGCATGCCCATCTCGGCGCCCGGCACGAACTCCAGCAGCTCGGCGACGAGTTCGCTCTGTACGGGCTTCATCAGTCCGACGGCGAAGCCCCGCCGGATCTCGCGGACCACCGCCTCGTCCACGTCCGGGTCGGCGTGGCCGAGGACGACCGTGCCGTAGGACAGGAAGAAGTCCAGGTACTCGTTGCCGTCCACGTCCCAGAAGCGGGCACCGTGGGCCCGTTCGGCGAAGACCGGGTAGTGGCCCTCGATCATCTGGTCGGCGGCGATCACCTTCTTTCGCTTGGCTGCCAGGGCGTCGATCCGTTCGGCCCTGCGGTCGAGTGCGAAGGAGCGGTCCAGTCCCAACGGTGTGCCTTTCGTGAGGGACGGCGGTGAAGGGGTGCCGGGGAGGCCCGTCAGCCGCAGCCGGCGCGCATCCGCGCCGTCAGAGCGTCCGCGCGCTGCCGTACGCCGGCGAGGTCCCCGCCGTGCAGGGCGTCCCCGACGAGCGGCCGCCCGAGCGCGACGGCGTGCGCGCCCGCGGCGAACCAGTCGGTGAGGTCGTCGGCGGTGACACCGCCGGTCGGGACAAGCGGGATGTCCCCGAACGCCATGGTGAGCGAGGCCAGGTAGGCGGGGCCGCCCAGCCGGGCGGGGAAGAGCTTGACCAGCGCGGCGCCCAGCCGCCACGCCTCCATCACCTCCGTGGTCGTGAACGCGCCGCACACCACGGGGACCCGCAGCGTCCGGGCCTCGTCGAGGACCTCGGGCAGGACTCCGGGCGTCAGGAGGTAGTGCGCGCCGGCGTCCACGGCGCGCCGCGCGGTCTCCCGGTCCCGTACGGTCCCGGCGCCCACCAGCGCGGCACCCGTGGCCACACTGCGGCGGACGGCGTCCAGGGCGCCGGGCGAGGTCAGGGTGATCTCCACGGCCCGCACGCCGGACTTGCCGAGTTCCTCCGTCACGGCCGGTACGGCGGGCGAGTCCGGCTCGGTGAGCATGGCGATGAGCGGTGTGCCCGCCACCTCGGCGGCCAGATCGAGGGGCCGGTCCCCGGTCATGGCCGTCACCGCTTCTCCAGGACGACGATCTGACGCCGGGTGCGCCGCACGACCGGCCGCCCGGGATCGGGCAGCGCCCGCAACTCTCTGACGAGAGGTGCCACGTGCAGGTCGAAGACGGCGTCGTCCACGGCCCACAGGTGGAACAGCATGCGCTGTTCGAGCCCGGAGGCGATCAGCTCCGGGCTGTGTTCGTGGGTCGCCGCCTCCAGTTCGCCGACCTCCACGGCGGTGAAGCCCACCGATTCGGCGAGCGGGACGATCCGCTCGGCCCGGTCGTCGGCCTCCGCCGTGCGGGACTGGATCTCCTCCATGATCCGGCTCACCGGATGGTCGTCGAAGAGGATCATGCCGGGCACGACGACGTAGCGCCCGCCCGGCTCCAGCACGCGGTGCACTTCGCGCAACCCGGCCCGCAGATCGCCCACGACATGGGTCACCCAGACGCTGTAGACCTGGCTGAAAGCGCCGTCCGGGAAGGGCAGCGCGGTCAGTGAGGCCGTGGCGACGGACCGCCCGACCCGCTCGACGGCCTTGGTCAGCATCGAGTGCGACAGGTCGATGCCGACCACCGAGTGGCCGAGCTCGGTGAGGGCCAGGGCGACCACGCCGGTGCCCGTGCCCGCGTCGAGGAGCAGCGGCCCTTTCGTCGTGCGCGCGGCGATCGCCGGGGCGATCCTCCGGCCGCGTGCTTCGCCGCCCCGCGTCCGGTCGTAGAAATCAGCCGCGGGAGAGAAATTGACAGACGACTGCACGGTCACCCACTTAATGGTCGTGACTCACGAAAGAACGCGAGGCAATGAAAGGAGAGGGCAGCAAGAAGTCGCACGGGGTGTCGCATGGGGTGTCGCATGAGTAAGGAAATCTCGAATGTCCGGGCAGAGGTCGAAGGAATCGCGGCTTTCGGAGTGTCAGGCGTGTTCCGGTTCTCAGGGGGAAAGCACGGGGCCGCCGTCGGTGCGCCGGACCACGACGACGGACGCGCGGGGCTGGGCGGAACCACCGTCCGGCCAGTGCGACGCCGGGTGCAGTGGATCGGCCCCCGGCACCTCACCGGGATGCTGGACCGAGACCAGTACGAAGTCCTCCCCGATGACCGGCCCACAGCACTCCGCGCCCGTGGGCACCGTGAGGAACCGCCGCACCAGCCCGCGCTCGGGACCGCTGAGCGGCACCATGTACAGCCCGTCGTTGCGCCCGCCCCGGCCACCGGCGTCGGTGGCGATCCACAGGTTGCCGTGCGCGTCGAAGGCCAGATTGTCGGGGCAGGAGACCGCGCTGACCAGGCTCTTGTCGATGCCCGCGTAGTACGTCCCCGGCTCCTCGGGGTCGCCGCAGACCAGCAGCAGCCGCCAGCCGAACCGCTCGGCGGCGGGATGGTCGCCGCGTTCGCACAGCTCCAGCACGTGCCCGTCGCGGTTGGCGGAGCGCGGATTGGCCCTGTCCGGCGCGGGCCGCCCGGACGTGCCGCGCTGGTCGTTGTTGGTCATACAGGCGTACACGCGTCCGGTGCCCGGATGCGGCTGTACGTCCTCGGGCCGGTCCATCGGGGTGGCGCCCGCCCGGTCGGCCGCGATCCGGGTGAAGACGTACACCTCGTCGGCGCTCATCCCGGGTACAAAACTCCGGTCGCCGTGCGCGAGCGGCAGCCACCGCCCCGTACCGTCGAAGGACTCGTCGGCGCTCTCGCCGCCCGGCCCGTCGGTGGCGTCGAACCGGGCGGCGTAGAGCGTGCCGGAGTCCAGCAGCCGTTTGTTGTGCGCGCGGTCGACGGGCGTGCCGCCCGGGCGGACGCGGCCGTCCGACACGAACTTGTACAGGTACTCGAAGCGCTCGTCGTCCCCCATGTAGGCCACGACCCGGCCGTCCGGGGCCACGGTGACGTTGGCGCCCTCGTGCTTGAACCGGCCGAGCGCCGTGTGCTTCACCGGCACCGAGTCCGGCTCCAGCGGATCGACCTCGACGATCCAGCCGAACCGGTGTGCCTCATGGGGCTCGCGGGCCAGGTCGAAGCGGCTGTCGTACCGCTCCCAGCCGCGCAGCGACGGGCCCTCGGGGAAGCCGTAGCGCCGCAGCCCCTCCCGGACCCGCGGCTCGGCGACCTGCTCGGCGTGCGCGAAGGGCATGTGCACGTTCTCCTCGCCCGAGAGCACCGTGCCCCAGGGGGTGGTGCCGCCCGAGCAGTTGGCCATCGTGCCGAGGACCCGGGTGCCGGAGGGGTCGGCCGAGGTGCGCAGCAGCGGCGAACCGGCGGCCGGGCCGCGCATCTCGAAGGGGGTGAGGAGGGTGATGCGGCGGTTCCACCGCCCGTCCACCACCGTGCTCAGCCGCCCGTCCCCGGCCCGCCGCACCAGCGTCACCGACAGGCCGTACGCCATCCAGGCCGTCCGTACGTGCGCCCGCGCCGGCGCCCGCGGGTCCCAGTCGGGGAACATCAGCGGCTCGGTGGCGTACTCGTGGTTGGAGACCATGAGCCACCGGTCGGTGCCGCGCAGCGGGACGAGGGCGCAGTAGTCGTTGTTCACCCCGAACTGGCCGGCCTGGGCGGCCTCGCTCTGCCGGCCGTAGTCGAAGGGCGGGGCGCCCGGCAGCACCGGATCGCCCCAGCTGATGAGTACGTCGTGGGTGAAGCCCTCGGGCACGGTCACCCGGTCCCCGGCGTCGGGCGGCACCGGCTCGAACCCCCGTACCTCCGGAGCCACGGCTTCCGGAGCCGCAGTCGCCGCCTCGGCCCCGGACCTGGAGCCGGCCGGGGACACCAGCGCCAGCGCCCCGCCGCCGAGCAGGGCCCGCCGCGAGAGGGTGTCGCGCAGCAATTCTCCGAAAGAGGTATTCCCCGAGGTGTTCGGTGCGTCCTGGGCACAGGCGTTCCCGCATTTGAAGATGCAGGTGTCCGGGAAGAGCGGGGTTCCGCGACCACCGGTGAGAAGAGGCAGGTGCCGCAATGACACGCCGAGGGTCCTTCCTGTGGAGCTTCTGTGCAGCCTTTCGCCGTCAGTATGCATGAGGGCCAACTGGGCGACAATCAGGCTTTTGAAGCGTCCCGGCGCGGAATACCGGCGTGCACGGCGCGTATTTTCCGTGACGGGCGCGCGCATGGTGAATAAACGGACCGCGCGCCGGCAGGCCGCCATGGGCGGCCACCAGGACTCCGCACACTCCTGGGGAGGACCGGCCACGGGAGGGGGCGCGCGAATCCTCCGGCACGACCACTCGCGTGAGTGACCCTTCGTACCCGCTGACCCATCACCCCGTGCCGGCTTTCGTCGCACGGATACCATGACCAGGAAGCCGAGTTGGGGGAGTGGGTACGGGTGGAGCCGTTGACGGGTGTGGTGCTCACGGCGGTCGGGACGGTGGCTTCCGGCGCGCTGTCCGGGGCGGGCGGTGAGGTGGGCCGGCGGACTTCGGAGCGGCTCTACGGACTGCTGCGGCGCGGCCGTGCCGGGGGCGGCGCGGCGCGGTCCGGTGCCGGACCGGCCGGCCAACCGGACCCCACCCTGCCCGTCACCGAGTCCGAGCGCACCGCCGCGGCCGAACTGCTGCTGGAAACGGCGCGCAGATCACCGGAGTTCGCCCGTGAGGTCGCCGCCTGGGCGCGCGACGCCGGACGCATGGCACCACGCGTCGTACCGGCCGTGGCCGAGGACGCGTCACGGCCGCAGATGCTGCCGCCGGCGTCCGCCGCCTTCACCGACCGCGAGGACGTACGGGCCTGGATCGAGGAACTGCTGGACGGTGCCGACGCCGCCACGGACGCGCCGGTGGTCGCGGCGCTGCTCGGGCCGGGCGGCATCGGCAAGACGGCCGCCGCCGTCCACTGCGCCTACCGGCTGCGGGAGCGGTTTCCCGACGGCGTGCTCTTCGCGGACCTGGCCGGTGCCTCGGCCGGTACCGCGCTGCGCCCCTCCGACGTGCTGGCCCGCTTCCTGGAGCGGCTGGGAGTGCCGGCGGCCGGGGTGCCGGGCGACGAGGCGCGACAGCGGGATCTGTTCCGGGACTGCACGGCCGAGCGCCGCCTGCTGGTCGTCCTCGACAACGCCCACGACGACGCGCAGGTCCTGCCGCTGCTGCCGGCCTCGCCGGGCTGTCTCGTCCTGGTGACCAGCAGGCACCGGCTGGACCGGCTGGTCGGCGAGTACGGAGCCCGTCCCCGCACCGTGCGGCCGCTCGGCGCGGAGGACTCCGCCCGGCTGCTGAGGCGCCTCACCGGCGCGGCCGCGGCACCCGACACCGCCGTACGGGCCGTCGCCGACGCGTCCGGCGGCATGCCGCTGGCCCTGTGCACCACCGGCGCCCGCCTCGCGGTCCGTCAACACCTCGACTGGGAACGGGCGGCACGCCAGATGTCCACCGCCGAACCGTCGGACCCGGTCCGCAGCGCCCAGGACGTCGCGTACGGCGAACTGAGCGCCGGAAGCGCGGCGTTGTACCGGGCGACGGCGGTGTGGGCGTGGCCGACGATCACCGTCGCCTGCGCCGCGCACGCCGCGGACGTCCCGCCCGACCGTGCCCGGGAACTGCTGGAGGAACTGGCCCGCGCACATCTGCTCGAAGAAGTCGCCGAGGAACGCTACCGCTTCCACGACCTGACCCGTGCCCACGCCCGTGAGCTGGCCGTCGCCGTGGACGGACCCGCCCGGACGGCCGCGGCGGTGCGCCGGGTGGCGAGCGGCTGCCTGCGGTTCGCGGCGGCGGCCGACTTCCGGGTGATGCCCCTGCGCTGGCGGCTCGGCCCCGCCTTCCGGGACCTGCGGGTGTCCGCCGACCGCGATCCGGCGGACGGCAGGCTGGCGCTGGCGGAACTGCGGGCCGAGCGGGAGAATGTCGCCGCCGCCGTCGCGGCAGCGGCCCACTACGGGTTCGACGACCTGGTGTGGCAACTGTGCGAGGCCATGTGGGCGCTCCACCTCAAGCTCGGCTTCCACGCGCAGTGGATCGACACCCATCTCCTCGGGGTCGAGGCGGCCCAGCGGTCCGCGGCCGAGTTCGGTGACCCCCGCGCGGTGGGCCGGATGCTGGTCCAGCTCGCGTTCGGTCACATGGGTGCCGGGCGGGCGGACGACGCCGAGGAGGCGCTGACCCGGGCCGAGGCCGCCGACCGGGCCTGCGGCCACCACCGGGGACGGGCGAGCGCCATCGAGGCGTCGGGCCTGCTGGCGCTGCGACGCTGGGACTGGGACCGGGCCCGGCGACGCTTCGAAGAGGCCGCCGACGCGCTGAAAGCCATTCAGGAGGGGGACGACGGATGGCAGGACGTGCCCCGGGCCACCGCCCTCCTGGAGCACCACATCGGCCGCGCCGAGGCCCGGCAGCGGCACTTCGTGGCCGCCGTCGCCAGGCTGAACGACGCGCTCGCGCGGTTCAGGCGGCTCGGTGACTCCTACAACGAGGGTCGGGTCTACATGAGTCTGGGCGAGACCCACCTGGAGGCGGGGGACGCGGACCAGGCCCGGGTGTGCCTGGACGAGGCGGTACGGATCATGTCCGAGGACGGGGCACGGCTGCAGTTCGCCGACGCGGTCGAGACACGCGCCGCCTGTCATCGGCTCCAGGGGCGGACGGCGCAGGAGGCGGCGGACCTCCGTACGGCCGCCGCGTGCTACGAGGACCACGGCGACCTGGCGGGACTCGACCGGGTACGGGAACGCCTGGCCGAACTGGACGTCTGAGCACGGGCCTCAGCCGGTCACCGCGGTGACCGTGACCCGGTGCGTCGCACCGCCCGTGCGGACGGTGATCGCCGGCACCGCCTCGGTGGCCGGCAGCCCCGCACGCAGGAGGTACGCGTACAGCGCGGAGGCGTACGCGGCCGGATCGCACAGGTCGGGACGCCCGTCGGGGCCGGGCCGCGCGGACAGCCGCAGCAGGCGTCCGCGCCGGGTGCGCACGACACAGCGGTCGGGTCCGTCGACGTAGACGGCCAGTCCGCAGTACGGATACGCCGCCAGCGCCTCCGCCGTCCAGGCGCCGGGCGGGCCGAGCCGCAGGTCGTCGGCTGCCGCGTACCGGACCACGACGTCGGCGATCCGCAGCCGTCCGGCGTCCCCGGTCTCCTCGTCGACCACCGTGTGCAGATGGTCGGTGTCGTCGGTCAGCCGCTCGAACGGATCGGGCGTGTCACCGGGCACGGCATGCCGTACGACGGTGACCTCGGGCGATCCCGCGTCCCTCACCCGGGCCCGCACCCGCAGCGGCACGGTGGGGCGTGCGGGCGTGTGGGCGGGCAGGGGCAGCGGATCGAGCAGTGCGGGACGCCGCTGCGGCTCGGGGACGCCGATGAGGCCGTAGAACAGCCGGCGCAGCAGGGCGGCCGACTCACCCGGGACCGAACTGGTCTGCTCCGCCAGCTCCTTGTACCGGCCCGGGCGGTGGGCGGCGACGACCTCGTCGATCTGCGCCCGCAGACTGCCCTGCCGCACCAGCCGAGGAGCCGTCCGTCCCAGCGCGGCCACCGGGGACAGCGGATCGAGATCCTCCTCGGGGAACTCCCGCAGCAGTACGGGGACGTCGATCGACGCGGCGTAGAAGGCGACACTGGAATGGTCCCCGAGGACACAGTCGGCGGCGATCAGCGCCTGCCGCCAGGCGTCGAGCGGCGGAATGGCGTGCAGCCCGGCCTGTCCGGCGTTGTCCAGCCACGCGCGGACCTGCCCGGGGCCATGGCCGTACCAGATGTTCGGATGCAGGACGGCGACGGTCCGGTACTCGTCGGCCGGCAGCTCCGTGGCCAGCCGGGACAGCAGCCAGGGCAGCAGGTCGTCCGGGTCCGGCCGGTCGGGACTCGCGTCGGAGGCGACGCCCCCGAAGAGCGAGCGGGGCGCCCACGTCGAGGTCAGGACGACCAGCCGCTGCCCTCGCGCCACACCGAGGGCGCGGCGGAAGCGGTCACGCTGGGGCAGCGCCGCGAGGATGCGGTCGTAGCAGGGGTCGCCGGCGAGCACCGCGGTGGGCGCGGCCTCGGGGCAGGCGGCGACCAGTCTCTCCAACTGCTCGGGGTGCGACAGGACGGTCGCGGTGGCCAGCGGACGCCCGTCCTCCAGGAGCCACTCCGGCGACATACCGAAAACCGGTGTACCGCTGTGTCCCGCTGTCGCCAGCCTCTTGTTGTAGCCGACACCGTGCGAAAGTATGACCAACTTCGCCCGGATATGTCCCAGTTCGCCCCCGTAGCTCGCCGCCACCGCCAGATCGAAGGGCAGACCCTTGGCCTGCTCCCAGGGCAGCACGGGCAGTCCCGCCCGCGCCAGCAACTCCGGTACACCGGCCAGGAAGGGCGACGATCCGGTGCAGGTGGCGAACAACTGCAGCCGTATGTCCCCAGCGAAGAGGGGCAGCACATCCAACAGCCGGGTCGCCGACGTCACGTTGTGCACGATGAGCAGAACGCGCCGGCAGCCGACGCGGGTGACCCACCGCTCCGCGTCGTCACCGACCGGTACCCGCACATGCGCCGCCCCGCCCGTCACCGCGTCCGTCCCCTCACCGGTCGTCTGCCCTCGCCCCGACATCGGCCCCGATGCTATCCGCAAAAACGATCACGCAGGATTCCCGTGCGGGCGGCCCGGGCCGCACACGACGGCTGCCGAGGCGCACAGCCGCCGACGCTACGACGAACCGACGTGGCGTCAGTCATCGAGGTGGCGGACCACCACCTCGTCCGCCCGCCGTTCGACCCGGACGTGCCAGACCCCGCCGGAGGCGGTGGCCGTACGGGCCGGGGCAGGGCCGGCTGCGACCTCGATCTCCCGGGGGTGGACCTCGGCCAGCCGGGACACGTGTTCCTTGACCGCGATCCGGGCGGCCCGTTCGGGCAGCGGCAGCCCGGGCGGCAGATGGAAGACCCGGGTGGTGGAGCCGGGGAGGAAGTCGAACCGGCGGACCGTGTCCAGCGCGAGCGTGGTGACCCCGTCGTGCGTGGTGGACAGGCCGGCCGTCGCGACGTAGCGCAGTCCGGTCGCGAAGGCCCGCCGGTCCGGCAGGGACACCCGGTCGATCCCCGGCAGCCGCACCAGGATCTCAACGAGCCGCAGCCGCGCCACCACCCGGCCCGCCACCTGGACCTGCGCGTCGATCACCGGCAGCAGCCGCTGCCCCTGGTCGAACCCGGCGAACCGCGCCTCGACCCGGACCTCACCCGCGGCCGGCAGCGGTTCGTACAGGTCCAGCCAGGGCAGCCGGTGCGGGTACCCGACCATGTCCCGGGTCAGGTCCGGGATCCAGCGCCACAGCGACTGGGACGGGACGGCGTGCAGGACACCGTCGAGCAACCCCTGCCCGAGCGCACCGAACGGCGCGGTGACCAGCCCCGCGTCGAGCACCGCGCTGGCACCGGCGGCCCCGATCGACAGCGAGGTGAGGCAGCGCAGCGCCGGCCCGTGGAACAGTTCGCCGGACTGGTAGGGGTCCGGCTGCTCCAGCCCGTCGGACACCGGCGGCAGCGGCTCGGGAGGCGGACCCGGCTCCCCGTTCGACACGGTTGCCTCGGCGACCGTGTCGAACGGGGAGCGCGCGCCGTCCTCCTGCCGCACGGACAGCCGGACCACGGTGCCTCCGTCCGGCCCGGGAGCGGCGTCGGTACGGATCCGGACCGGTCCGGGCAGCGCCAGCCAGCGGTGCAGCCGGACCTCGCGCAGTGCGGTGACGGGCCGTCCGGTGAACCGGAACGCGGCGGTGGCGAGCTGGTCCACCGTGGTCATCATCGGCACCGCGGGCACCGCGTGATTGGGGCGGTGGTCGTCCAGCCAGGTGTCGACGGCCGGGTCCAGGACGAGTTCGCGGACCGCCGGGTCGCCGTCGACGACCCGGACCCCGATCGACGGCAGATGGTAGACCCGCCGGCCGTCGACCCAGAGCCAGCCCTCGGCCCGTACGTACCGGCCGCGCGCGTCCGTCCCGTACGCGGTGATCTCGGCCTCGAAGGTCACCAGCCCGTCGGCGGGCACCACCTGTCCCCGGTACAGCCAGCGCACCTCCTGGCCGACGGACACGGACTCGAACCGGGGCTCGGCCATCCCGGCCCCGGCGTCGCGTTCGGCCAGGTACCACTGGAGCAGCTGGACCACGCCTTCGAGGCCGAGCGAGCCCGGCTGCACCGGGTCGGTGAAGAAGTGCGCGCGGAAGTACCAGTCCCCGGCGTCGACCGCCCGTTCGGCCCGCAGCCTGCCGAGGCCGGCCGCGCCCGCCCCGGGCCAGTACCCGGTGATCCGGTCCAGCATGAGCAGCATCGGCCCGGGCAGCCGCAGCGAGCCGCGGCCGTGCCGCCCGGGCCGGTCCCGCAGCTCCACCACCCGGTCGCAGGGGGCGGCCAGCCGGGCGCGTTCGGCGTCGCTGGGCGGCAGCCCCGGCTGACGGTCGAACGCCGCCGCCGGGAAGTACCCGAACACCGTGGACAGTTCCATGACCGGTACCCGGCCGCCGTCCCCGTCGACCGCCTCGCAGCCCACCTCGAAGGAGACGAGGGTGACGCCGTCGAACTCCGACAGGGACCGCAGTTCGACCCTGGTCCGCAGCGTCCGGGTCCCGGCCGGGACCTCACGCAGGACGGTGCCGGTCCCCTGGAGGTTGCGGAAGAGCAGCTCGGGGGCGTCCGCCGGCTTCGGCACCAGCAGACTCGCGGCCATCCCGCACGGTTGCAGGACCACCTCGTTCAGCACCGCGAACGGCATCACCGGGACACCGTTCTGCTCGAAGTACCAGGCGCGCTCCGGCACGTCGTACTCCGCGACCAGCCAGGACCCCGGGTCCGGCCGGTCCGGTTCGAGACCGGCCTCGACGACCCGGCTGACGAACAGGTACGGCGGCCCGGGCAGCCGGGCACAGCGCCTGCCGTCGTCGTAAGGGGCACCACGGACGCCGAACGCGGCACTGGGCCGGCCCCAGGCGGCGGCCAGCATCCGCGGATGGTCCAGGGCCGCCCCGGCGACGGTGACCGCCCGTGGGTCGGGGCCCACGTCGCGCAGACCGCCCAGCGCCGGGAGCGGAACGGGATCACCGCTGGTCTGGACGGCCGGCGGGCCCAGCTGACGCCAGTGCTCCAGGGGCCAGTCCGGGACCAGCCGCAGCCCCATCCCGGCGACGTGGAACGCGGGCAGCCCGTCCACCGTGCACAGTACGTCGGCGCGCAGGGTCGGCGGCGGCCCCGCCGAGAGGGCGCTGACGAACACCTCGTAGCGGATCCGCCGGCTGCGCGGGGTGACCTGTCCCCGGCAGCGCATCCGGTAGGGCTCGCCGGGCACCGGTTCGAACCGCCAGCCGTCCCGGTCGAGCGTGAAGCCCAGCGCGGCCAGGTAGAACGCCATCGCCTGCAGACAGCCCTCCAGCATCAGGGTGCCCGGCATGCAGGGGTCGTGGTGGAAGTGGCCGTCGAAGAACCAGTCGTCGGGCCGGACCGCGCTCTCCGCGCGCAGGTAGCCACGGCCCCACGGGCCCCCGGCGGGGTCGAGTTCCGTCACCTCGTCCAGCAGCCGCAGCCGCCCCTCGCCGGTCGCCGGGGTGCGCACGTGGGCGCGGGCGGCGTCCCAGCCGGGGCCGAAGCACGCCGCGGGCCGCCCGGCGGCGAAGGCGCGCACCGCGTCGGGGCCGAAGGAGGCGGCGGCCGGTGCGAGAGCCGGCGGGTCGGCCGTTCCCCGCGGCGGCGCTCCCGGGGACCAGCGCACGCCGTCGGAGCCGGCGAGTTCCCCGTCGGTGAAGAAGCCGGCCTGCCCCTCGCGCACCGACAGCCGCAGCTCGTCGCCGACATAGCAGTCGTTGCGGAAGAAGAACAGCCGCACGCCCTCGTGTTCGGCATGGCCCTCGACATGGATCTCGTACCGCAAGGTCTCCCCGGCGGCCGGTGGCGGCCCGTGGTAGGTGACCTCGCAGCCCAGCAGCCGGTAGACCCGGTCACCGTGGTCGAGCAGGTCCACGCCGAGCCGGCTGATCAGCAGCAGGTCGGCCTGGCCGGCCTCGACGAACAGCCCGGCGGGCATCCGGCCGGCCGGGTCCAGGTACCAGGCGTGCGGGGTCACGTCGGTCTCGGTGTGGACCGTGCCGGTGGACATCGACCCCGGCTCCGCGTCGAGCCGGGTCACCCGGTCCACCAGGAGCATCGGGGGACGCGGCAGCCGGGTCTGCCGGCGCTTGCCGTCCTGCGCGCGGAACGCCGGACCGAAGACGTCGGAGATCCGCCCGTGCGCCAGGTACTCCAGCGTGGCGCGTTCGAGCGGCAGCGCGAGCCGGTGGGGCTGTCCGGGAGCCGGCCCCGGGACCGGTGGGAAGGGCGCGGCCGGGGTGAGCGGCGGTGGCGTGACGGGAGCGGTTCCCCGCGCGGGGACCGGGGCGGCCGCCGGCCGCCGGGTGCGCAGGAACTGCGCGTGGGACCGGGACTGCCGCTCCAGGTAGTCCTGTTGGGCGGCGGCGAGCCGGGCGTGGTGGGCGGCGGCCAGCGCCGCCCACCGGGGGACGGACGCGACCGCCGTACCCGGGCGTGCGGGCGCCGGGCCGCCGCCGGCCACCGGCCCGGCGGGTACCGCCGGCGGGGGCAGTGCCGGCGCGGGCCGCATCACCTGCCGCGGCGGCCCGGGTTCGGGCAGCCGGATCACGGGAGGGTGGGCCGGCACCGAGACCGACGCGCCGGTGGCCGGCGGCAGGTACGCGGCCGCCGTGAGCCGGTCGAACAGCGGCGCGGGATCCGGACAGACCCCGGCGGCGGTCAGTTCGGCCACCGCGTCGCACAGCCGCGCCAGGCTGCCGTCCGGCGCGTCCAGCGCCACGGCCACGTGATCACGGCCGGCCAGGATCTGCCGGACGGAACGGGTGCGCAGCGCCCTCGGGCCGTGCTCGACGAACACCCGGACGCCGTCCGCCCACGCCCGTTCGATGACCCGCGGACAGTCCACGGTGCCGGTCAGCTGGGTGAGCAGGGCGTCCGCGACGCGGTCCGGGTCGTGAACCGGGTACGGCACGCCCGTGGCCGCGCTGTAGAAGCGGAGCCCCGCGGGCGGGCTGACCGGCCGGCGGTGCAGCGCGCGGAACCCGGCCGCGGCCTCGGCCGCCGCGGGGGCGTGCGCCACCATCCGGTACCCGTCGGACAGCGCGAGCCCGGGGCCGATCCGGGTCAGCACCCGCCGGCAGGCCGCCTCCAGTCCGCCGATCACACAGGTGTCCGGGGTGTCCACCGCGAGCAGGTGGGCCAGGGGCTCGCCGGCCAGGGCGGCCCGCACCTCGTCCGGGACCGCGTGCACCAGGTACTCGGCCCAGGTCCCCTCCTCGACCCCGTGCCGGCGCCAGAAGCGGTGCGCGGCGCGGAACTCCCCGGCCAGCTCGGCGCGGAACACCTCGCTCGCGGAGACCTCCTCGTACATCCCGGCCGGGTCGGACCACACGCCCAGCACGAGCAGCGCGGTGGACTCGCCGGAGGAGAAGCCGATCGCCGCGTCCGGGCGCAGACCGAGCAGTCCCCGGGTGACCTCGCTGTGCAGGGCGGCGCATTCCGTGGTGGCCCGGATGCGGTCCATGACCGGTACGAGACCGCCGGCGCCGGCGGGACGCGAGGGCGGGCCGGAGGATGAGGTGCCCGCCGCGCGCAGGTCGGTGCCGGAGCCGCGCAGGGCGAGCCGCAGTTGCGCCCCGCAGCCCGGGTAACCGGCCTGGCCGCTGGGGAAGACGAAGGCCGTCTCCCCGCCCACGGGAGCGTCCCGGTAGGCGATCCGGTCCGGGCGCGGCCCGCCGTCGGCCAGCCAGCGGCGGGCCTGCGCCAGCCGCTCGGGCAGGGACTCGGCGACCTGGTCCACCACGACCACGAGCCGCGCCGGACCGGCCGCGGACCGGCGGCCGGCGGCCGACGCGGCGAGCACTTCGGCACGGTCGGCACCGGAGAAGACGTACGAGCGGGGCGCCACCGGGGACCAGGGGGCGGGCGGGCCCGCCGGACGCAGCCGCACCGACATGGGCGGGGCGCCCAGCACCGTCACGCGGGCGCGGGCGGTGAGCGGCCCGGCGGCCGGGAGAGCGGCCGCGCCGGGCCGGGGCACCGCCTGGTGCCGGACCGCGATCGCGGCCACCGCCACCGCGAGCGCGCCGTGCGCGGCGTGCGCCACGCCGAACAGGTCACCGTGGTCGTACCGAGCGGTGGGGGAGCCCGGGGCGGCGGCGTCGGGGCCGTCCCCGGCCGGCCGGGGCACCGGTGTCTCCAGGTCCCCGTCCCCGACCACCAGGTCCACCGGTGTCTCCGGGTGGCCGTCCTCCTCCAGCAGCGCGATCACCTCGTCGCCGGCGCGTTCGGCGTCGGCGAGCCGCTTGAGCACCAGGACCACGGCCACGTCGCCGCCGGGCCGCTGATCGCCCAGGGCGTCCAGCGCCGCCCGGTGCACCGGCTCGTGGGAGAGGTCGACCGCGCCGGCCAGCACCGCGTCGGCCTCCCCGGTACGCAGCGCCCGGGCGCCCAGTGCGAGGGCGACCAGCCCGGACGCCTCCTCGGCGCAGACGACATGACCGGGGCCGGACAGGCCCAGCTGCACGTTGATCCGGTGCGCGACGAGGTTGGGCATGGTGCCGGACACGGTCGCGGGAACCACCGGTGCGCGGACCGCGTCGGGCCAGTCGGGCGTGGGGGCCGGTCCGCCGGAGCGGGTGGTCCAGCCGGGCGCGCGCCAGCGGGTGAGGCACCGCGCGGCCTCCGGGTCCGGGCCCATGCCCAGCAGGACCATGGTCCGGTCGGCCGGCAGCCGGGTCGCGGCGGCCGCCTCCCGGGCCGCCTCCAGCGCGAGGACCTGCTGCGGCAGCGTCTCGGCGAGGTCGGCCGGGGGGAACCGCAGCCCGCTCACCGCGACCTCGACCGAGGAGCGGGGACCCCGGTCGGGCACACCGGCCAGGACGGCGTGGCACAGGTCCCGGTAACCGTTGCCGCTCCCGGCCCTGACGCCGATGGCCACGACCGCCACCCGCCCCTGCGGCCGGGACCGGGCCGGACCGGGCGCCGGGACGGACGCGACACGGCCGGGCTCCCAGGCGTCGACCACCAGGTGCGCGTTGGCCCCGCCGAACCCGAACGCGCTCACCGCGGCCCGCCGTCGCCCCGGCCACTCCTCGGCCTTCCGCAGCAGCCGCAGCGGCGTTCCCGCGAGCACGTCCAGGGGCGCGTCGGCGTGCAGGGTGGGCGGCCGCACCCCGGCGCCGAGCGCGCTGAGCACCTTCAGCAGCCCGGCGCCGCCCGCCGCCGTCAGCGGATGGCCCAGGTTGGACTTGACCGATCCGATCGGCACGTCGGCCGCGTCGGCGAACACCTCGCGCAGCACCAGCGCCTCGGCCAGGTCCCCGCCGGGGGTGCCCGGCGCGTGGCACTCGACCAGCGACACCGTCTCCGGTGCGACGCCGGCCCCGGTGTAGGCGGCGCGCACGGCGCGTTCCTGGCCGGCCCGGTCCGGGGCCAGCAGGCCGCCACCGGTCCCGTCGTTGCTCAGACCGATGCCCCGGATCACCCCCAGGACCGGCATGCCCCCCTCGACCGCGTCCCGCAGCCGGGCCAGGGCGAACAGCACCGCACCCTCCGCGGGCACCAGCCCGTCCGCGTCCCGGTGGAAGGGGCGGCTGCGACCGGACCGGCTCATCGCGGTCAGCGCGCAGAACCCCTGATGGATGAAGAGGTTGTCGGCGGCGGCCACCGCTCCGGCGAGCATCAGGTCGGCGGTGCCGTCCCGCAGCCGGTCGCAGCCCGCCTTGAGGGCGTACAGCGAGGAGGCGCAAGCGGCGTCCAGGGCGTAGCCGCCGGCGCCGAGACCGAGCGCGCGGGCGGCCAGGTGGGCGGGGAGCCCGCCGCCGAACCGGTTGCGGGGATCGGGCCGGGGCCCGTCCGGCAGCCCCGGCAGGCCCTGGCCGGCCAGCCAGACGTGCTCGGCGAACCGGGCCATGGCCGTCGTCGGGTAGGCCAGGTTGCCCAGGACGAGACCGGCGCGGGCCCGCTCGGGGCGGCCCGCGCCGGCCTCGCGCAGCGCCTGCCGCCCGGCGTGCAGCACCCAGCGGAACGCCCGGTCCAGCGGGGCGATGTCGGCCGGGGCCAGCTCGAACCCGCTGGGGTCGAACGCCTCGTCGAAGCCGTGGACATAGCCTCCGGTGTCGGTCCAGATCCGGTCCGGGGCGCCGGGCGCGCCCAGCACCCTGGACGGGGGCAGGTCCCAGCGTCCGTCGGGCACCGCCGACAGCGCGGACCGGCCGGCCACGACACCTGTCCAGAAGGTCTGCGGGTCGAGGGCGCCGGGCAGCACGCAGCCGCGCCCGACGATCGCGACCGGTTCGGCGTCCGTCGCGGGCTGCCAAGGCGAGGACGGGGGAAGGGAGGACGACTGCGGGCACATCCGTCGCTCAGCCCTCGGTCGGGTCGGGCCGGCGGATCAGCTCCACCCCGAGCAGTTCGGCCAGCGGCGTGCCGTCCTCGGCCAGTACGGCCGCGTCGCACTCGGCGGACACCGCGTCGGCCCGCCGAGCCGCCACGACGACCCGCGAGGCTCCCCAGTCCGCGCCGGCCCGGTGGACCCGGCACTCGCGTACGGACACCGGCAGCGCGGCCCCCGTGGCACCGCGCGACGCCCAGCCGACGGCGAGCTGGAGCGCGCCGTCGAGCGCGGCGACGTCCACCGTCCAGGGCACGGCCTCCCAGGGCCCGGCGTCCGGGACGCGCAGCGCCGCCCGGCCGCCGTCGGCGCCCAGCCCGACCTGGTCGAGGACCCGCAGCGCCGGGCCGTGGAACAGGATCCGCCCGTCGTACGGCTCCGGCACCGGTTCGTGTCCGAGCGGGTCCGCGTCACCCCAGTGGCCCGGGGCCGGGGACCGGCCGACGACGGCCACGGCACCGGCGTACGGGGTTCCGGCCGCGCTCAGTTCGACGGCGAGGCCGCCCGGCCGGCCGGGCCCCGCCGGGCTCGTCCGGCCGCGCAGCAGCAGCCTCGGCTCCCGCTCCGGCAGTTCGATCCGCCGGCGCACCCGCAGGTCGTGCAGGACCACCGGGCCGGCGTCCGGGCGCCAGGACCGGACCAGCGCGGTGAACCAGTGGACCAGGACGGCGACCGGCACCACCGCCGTGCCGTCGATCCGGTGGTCGTCGAGGACCGCGTACGCGGGACGCGCCGGGGTCACCTCGGCGGCCGGCCCCGGCCCGGCCGGACCTTCGTCGAAGGCCGGGCCCCCGGCGGCGAGCAGGACCCGGACGGGGCCCGCCGGGTCGGCGAGTTCGGCCACGAACGCCCGCGCGCCGGCGGCCGGTTCGATCAGCCCGACCCCGGCGGCCCGGAACCGTTCCGCGAGCGTCCCGGTGACCATGCCGCCCGCCCAGGGTCCCCATGCCAGTGAGCGGGTCAGACAGCCGGGGTGCGCGGCCGCGTACGCGGACAGCAGGTGGTCGACGGCGGTGTTGGCCATCGCGTAGTCGGCCTGCCCGGGACTGCCGAAGACCCCGGACACCGAGCTGAAGGCCACCAGCACTTCCAGCGGGTCACCGTCGGTGGCGGCCAGCAGGGCGCGCAGTCCCGCCACCTTGGTGGACCACACCCGGCCGAACTGCTCGTCGCTCTTCGCGCCGATCAGCCGGTCCGCGATCACCCCGGCGCCGTGCACCACCCCGGTGACCGGGCCCCAGTCCTGGCGCACCTCGGCCAGGGCCGCCCGCAGCGCGGACTCGTCCCGGGTGTCCACGCTCAGGTAACGGGCCGGGGAGCCGGCCTGCCGCAGCGCGTGCAGTGTCTGCCGGATCTCCCGTACCGCCAGCACCCGCCGCGCCTCGGCGGCGAGTTCGGCGGGCCCGCCGGCCCCCGGGCCCGTGGCGAGCGCCCGCACCAGCTCCGCCTCGTCGGCGGCCCCGGCCAGCCCCGGGGGTTCCTCGGTCAGCGCGGTACGCCCGAGCAGTACCAGTTTCGGGCGGTGGGCGGCGGCGAGAGCGCGGACCGCCTCGGCGGTGACACCGCGTCCGCCCCCGGTGACCACGATCACCGAGTCGGCGGTGACCCGGGGAAGGGGTGGACCCGGTTCGGCGGGACAGGGCAGTGGGACCGTCCGGCTCCCGTCGGCGGGCAGTCCGACCGTCACCGCCGGCCCGCCCGTGGTGAGTTCGGCGGCGATGGCGGACGCCACCTCCTGGTCGGTACGTCCGGCCCGCGCGCAGTCGATCGCCTTCACGGCGGCCGAGGGCCACTCCCGGGCGGCGGTCCTGGCCAGGGCGGCCAGCGCGCCACGGACCGGGTGGTCACCGCCTCCGCTCAGCCCGAAGTCGCCCCCGGTGTCCTGCACGGTGACCAGGACACCGCCGTCCGCGCGCAGCCGGCCGGCCAGTTCCCGGGCCACCGCGAAGGCGGCCAGCGGGTCGTCACCCTGGTCCAGCAGCACCACGGAGCGGGCGTCGGACGGCACCTCCGTCACGACCCGCGCGGCCACGTCGTACGCGGCCAGCTCCCGGACCAGCAGCGGGGCCACCTGGGTGGAGTCGTCGAGGACCAGCAGCTCCCGGTCGCACAGGCCCGCCAGGGCCAGCCCGGCCGGCGCCGAGGGCACGGCACGCACCGCCCGCCGGACCGGGCCGGACGGCTCCGGGGGAGCGGGGTCCGGGGGAGCGGCGGCCACCGCGGAGTCCGGACCGGCGGCCAGAGCGGCGTCCGGACCGGCGTCCACCGCCCCGGGGGCGTTCCCCGCCCGGTCCGCCATCTCGGCCACCTTGTCCGCGATCTCGCGCAGGGTACGGAGCGAGGCCAGCTCGGACAGGTCGGCGGCGGGCAGTTCACCGACCCGCTCGCGGATCCGCGACAGGATCTCGACCTTCTTGATCGAGTCGATGCCCAGGTCGGTCTCCAGCTCCATGTCCACGTTGATGATGTCCGCCGGGTACCCGGTGCGTTCGGCGACCACCTCCAGCAACAGCGCGCCGATCGACGCGGCGTCCGTCGGCAGCGCGGACGGCGCCGGCGCGGTGTCCGCCGCCGGGGGCGGTGCCATCACGGCCGGGGCGGGGGCGGCACCCGCCGATGCGGCGTCGAGCGGGGCGGGGGACGGCGGCGGACCGGTGGTCACGGGTACCGACGGGGCGGCCCCGGCGTCGGCGGCGGGGCGGACACCGGCCGCGCCGAGCAGGGCCTCCATCGAGGCGTGCGCGGTCTGCAAGTACAGCTGGTGGTTCTCCGCGGTGACCCGTTGGTAGGTGGCATGGGCCTCCGCGCTCTGCCGCTGCGCCTCGGCCAGGAGCGACAGCCAGTCCGAGGAAGGGGAGGGGGCGGGGACGGCAGGGAGCACCGGAGCGGGAGGAGCCGGAGGGACGACAGGCCGCGCGGGAGCCGGGAGAGCGGACGCCGCCGTCCCCGCCGAAGCCCCGCCCCCGGCCCGTACGTTGCCGCCATTGATCATGATCGTCATCCGCGGCTTCTCCTCGTGCGCGTGAGCATCGGTGTGACCGGGGCCGGACTCGGGGCGCGGGCCGTGTCCCTCCCACAGCGCGGACAGATCCATGGGGACCCCGCGCACCGCGGCCCGCCCCAGCCCGTCGTAGAACGCGGCCAGCGCGTGCTGCCCGCGCCGGTCCAGGCTGATCGCGTCGTGCGCGCGGTCGCCGAGGACCGCCCCGGTCAGTCCGGTCAGGGTGGTGCCGGGGCCGACCTCGACGAAGGTGCGCACCCCGGCCGCGTACATCGCCTCCACCACGTCCCGGAACCGCACCGGCGCGGTCAGCTGGGCGGCGACCCGGCCGCGTACGGCGGCCGGGTCGGCCGGGTAGGGGGCCGCGTCGGCGCCCCCGTACACAGGCAGCGTCGGCGGCTGCACGGTGACGTCGGACAGGAAGCGGGCGAGCGGCGCGGTGGCGGCGGCGACCGCCGGGCTGTGGAACGCGGCGGCGTTCAGCCGGCGCGTGACCACCCCGTCCCCGGCGAACCGGTCCGTCACGGCGCGCAGGGCCTCGTCCGCGCCGGCCAGGACGACCTGCCGGGGCGCGTTGTGGTTGGCCACCCACACGCCGTCCACCTCGGCCACCACCGGCTCGACCCGGTCCAGCGGGGCGTTGACGGCGACCATGCCGCCGGGAGCGGTGGCCGCGTCCCGCATCAGCTCCCCGCGCCGCCGGGCCAGCCGGACCAGCGTGGCCGCGTCGAAGCAGCCCGCCGCGTGCAGCGCGGTGAGTTCGCCGAAGCTGTGGCCCGC
Source organism: Streptomyces sp. NPDC016677 (assembly GCF_055562815.1). Lineage (NCBI taxonomy): Bacteria > Bacillati > Actinomycetota > Actinomycetes > Kitasatosporales > Streptomycetaceae > Streptomyces > Streptomyces sp. NPDC016677. Next base: position 138,913 of record NZ_JBVHEO010000012.1, read on the forward strand.
GACGCAGTCCGGGGTCAGTTTCAGCCGGGACAGCACGGCCAGCAGGGCCAGACCGTGCGCGGCGAGCGCGGGCTGCGCGACCTCGGTGGCGGTCAGCGCGGCCTCCAGGGCGGCCCCGTCCGCCTCGTCGAACACCGGGGGCGGGAACACCTCCCGGTGCACCGGCAGGACCGCCGCGACCGTGTCCCAGGCGTCCCGGGCCGGCGCGTGGTGGACGGCGAGTTCCGCGCCCATGCCGACGTACTGCGCGCCTTGGCCGGGGAAGAGGAAACCGACCCGGCCGGGATCGGCGTCGCCGGTCGCGAAGTGGGCCCGTGGCGCGGAGAACGGCTCACCGGCCGTGATCCGGCCGGCCAGCGCCTCCAGCCGCCCGGCCAGGTCGGTGGCGTCGTCGGCGACCACGGCCAGCCGCGCCCCGTGCCCGGCCCGGAACGCCGCGTGGCTCTCCCGCGCGGTCGCCGCCAGCGGCACCTCGGGCCGGGGCCGGCGGATCAGCTCGGCCAGCTCACCGGGGGTGGCGGCGCTGAACAGCACCAGTTCGCTGCCTGCCGCCGCGAGCAGCCGGGCCGGCCGTCCGCCGCCACCGCCGGGGACGTACTCCTCCAGCGTGACGTGGAAGTTGGTGCCGCCGAACCCGAAACTGGACACGCCGGCCCGGCGCGGCCGGTCACCGGGGCTGATCCAGGGCCGGGTGGCGGTGTTCAGGTAGAACGGCGAGCCGGTGACGTCGAGTTCGGGGTTGGGGCGTGTCACCTTGATGGTCGGTGGCAGCACCCGGTGGTGCAGGGCCAGTACCGCCTTCAGCATCCCGGTGGCGCCCGCGGCGGACTTGGTGTGCCCGAACTGCGACTTGGCCGACCCCAGCGCGCACCACTGCCGCTCCGGGCGGCCGCTGTCCTGGAACACCTCGCGCAGCGCCGCGAACTCGGCGGCGTCCCCGGCCCTGGTGCCGGTGCCGTGCGCCTCGACCAGCTCCACGCTGTCCGGGCCGTACCCGGCGGCGGCGTAGGCGCGGCGCAGCGCCCGTTCCTGGCCCGCCGCGAGCGGCGCGTACACGGCGGTGCTCCGGCCGTCCGCGGAGGCGCCCAGGCCGCGGACCACCGCGTAGATCCGGTCCCCGTCGCGTTCGGCGTCGGCCAGCCGCTTGAGGGCGAACATGACCACGGCCTCGCCGAGCATGGTGCCGTCGGCGTCGGCGGCGAACGGCCGGCAGTCCTCGGTCGGGGAGAGCGCCGGTGTCCTGGAGAAGCAGACGTACATGGTGATGTCGTTCAGCACGTCCACCCCGCCGCAGACCACCAGGTCGCACGAGCCGAGCGCCAGTTCGCCGAGCCCGGTGGAGAGCGCGGCCAGCGAGGACGCGCAGGCGGCGTCGGTGACGTGGTTGATGCCGTGCAGGTCGTACCGGTGGGAGACCCGTCCTGCCACCACGTTGCCCAGCAGGCCGGGGAAGGTGGCCTCGGTCCACGTGGGGAAGTTCGCGCTGATCCGGTCGCAGATCTCCTCGGCCCGGCCCGGGTCGAGGCCGACGGCCAGGAGTTCCCGGCGCCACACCGGCCGGGTGAGCCGGGCGGAGACCTCGAAGCCCAGCGCCAGGCCGCTGCTGCCGAGCACCACACCGACGCGTTCGCGCTGTCCGGCGGTCATCTCCGCCAGGCCGCAGTCGGCCAGCAGGTCACCGGCGGCCATCATGGCCAGCAGTTGCGCGGTGTCGGTGGCCGGCAGGTCGTTGGGCGGTACGCCGTACGCCATCGGGTCGAACGCGAGGTCGGGCAGGAACGCGCCCCGGCGGACGTACGTCTTGTCCGGGGCGGACATGTCCGGGTCGTAGTGGTCGGCCGGCGACCAGCGTTGCGGCGGGACGTCGGACATCAGGTCCCGGCCGGCCAGGACGTTGCGCCAGAACCCGGCGACATCGCGCGCGCCGGGGGTGTACGCGGCGAGGCCGACCACCGCGACCGGGACCTGCGCAGGTTCCGCACTGACACGTTCTGCACTCATCTTCGCGGCACACTCCACAGGCGGTCAGGCCAGTTCGCGGGGACGGAAGGACAGGGCGGCGTCGGGTACGGGGACGCCGAAGGTGCGCAGCTGGTGCGCGCGGGTCAGCACGGCCGCGCCCTCCAGCAGGTTCAGCGCGATCTGGGTGACGGTGCACCGGGCCGGGTCGGCCAGCGGGCTGCCCCGGACCCAGCCGTTGAACGCGCCGAGCGAGGGGCCGGCCCACAGCTGGTAGTCGGTGCGGCGCTCCGGGCGGCCCTCGATCGCCCACCGGCTGGAGTTGCCCACGTACCACCGGAACACCAGGGCCATCCGGTGCCTGGGGTCGCGTGCGGCCCGGTCCAGCTGTCCGGGGTCGCGCGGCCGCCAGTACCGTTCGGTGTCCGCCCACACCTCGTCCAGGCCGGCACCGAACACCTCGCGTTCCAGACGCCGGCGGGTGTCGGCGGGGATCTCCTCCAGGGAGCGGTAGCGCCGGTAGGTGTCGTACAGCCGTCCGGCGCGCGCGGCGAACAGGGTGTTCCTGGTCAGTACCTGTACGCGTACGCCCTGTTCGAACATGTCCGCGGCCGGGGCCATCGCCACGTCGGTGACACCGGCCGCGGCCAGCAGTCGCCGCGCGTCCTGCGACACGCCGGACTCCACGGCCAGCTGGTTGACCGACCCGGTCACCACGTAGGCCGCGCCGAGGGCGAACGCGCCGGCCACCGCGCCGGGGGTGCCGAGACCGCCGGCGGCACCGACCCGGACCGGCCGGGTGTACCCGTACCGGGCCGCCAGTGTGTCGCGCAGCGCGAGCAGTTCGGGCAGGACCACCGACAGGGGCCGGTTGTCGGTGTGACCGCCGCTGTCCGCCTCGACGGTGACGTCTTCGGCGACCGGGACCCGGCGGGCCAGCCGCCCCTGCTCGGCGGTGAGCCGGCCGTCCCGCACCAGGGCGTCCACGAGTGCCTCGGGAGCGGGCGACATGAACCGTTGCGCGACCTCGCGCCGGGACACCTTGGCGAACACCTGGGTGTCACGGACCACCCGGCCGTCACCGTCCAGCCGCAGTCCGGCGGCCGCGCAGCGGACCACGGCGGGCGTCAGTTCCATGAACGCGGAGGCGGAGATCCGGCGCACCCGGTGGCGCAGCAGCAGGTCGGCGACCTGCCACTCCAGCCGGGGCTCGGCGGGCGAGTGGATCAGGTTGACGCCCCAGTTGGGCGCGGTGCCCAGGGCGGAGGTCAGCTCCACCACCGCCCGCTCCACCCGGTCGGCGTCCAGTCCGGCCGCGCCGAAGAACCCCAGCAGCCGGGCCCGGGCCAGCGCCATCACCATCCGGGTGGTCGCGATTCCGCCCGCCATCTCCCCGGCCACGTACGGGAACCGGGTGCCGTGCGCCTCGGCGAAGCCGCGGTCGCCGAGCCACTCCGGGTAGAGCGGCGGGACCAGGCCGACCAGCGGGTGGCCCGCGCCGGGGCCGAGGGATCCGCCGACGGCCAGTCCGTAGCCGGCCCGGTCGCCGTGTCCGCCGCGTACGACGTGCACCGGCTCCCGGACGCGGGCCGCCAGGGCAATGATGCCGGACGGGTCGAACGCGGCCGCTTCCGTGCCGGGTCGCCAGCACAGCTGGGGCGCGTCGGCGGCGGTGCCGTGCGCCTCGGACCGGGCCGTGGTCACCAGTGGGTTCCTTCCGGTCGGGGGTCGGGGTGGGCGGGTGCGGGAGTGAGCGGGGGGACGGTCGGGGCCGGTGGCCGGAGCCCCGCCATCAGGTACTCGACGCCGATGTCCCGCGGCACGCCCGGTGGTCCGAGCGCGGCCCGTACCCGGGAGTCGTCGTAGCGGCGGCGCTGGCGCAGGTAGCGGAACACGCCGCCGACGCAGTCGGTGAGCGATTCGTACGGTGTGGGGTCGGTCAGCTCCGTCACGATCGCCACCGGTACCCCGGCGAGCCGCTCCGCCAGGCCGCGCAGTACGTCGACGGGGGTGTCCCGCCCGTGCACGACGTGGTAGGTCTGCACGCCGTCGCCCTGCGGCAGTTCGGCGAGCCGGGCCATCACGGCGGCGGCCCGCTCCACCGGCATCAGGTTGAGCTGCCCGTCCGGCCGGCCGACGAGCCGGAACCGGCGCTGGCCGGGCAGGAGCAGTTCCGGTCTCCGGCCGGCGCCGAAGTGCTCCCGCCCGATCTCGGTCAGCGCCCGCTCTATGGTCAGCAGCGGGTGCTCCGGAAGGTCCGGGTGGGGCGGCAGGCCGGTGGTCAGGACACTGGGCCGGAAGACCACCGCCGGCCGGCCGGTTTCCCGTGCCCAGGCGTGCACCAGCTCTTCCGCCTCGTACTTGGACCGTTCGTAGCTGCCCTCGAAGCCGTAGGCGTCGGTCAGCTCGTCCTCGTAGACCGTCCCGGTGCGGCGTGCCCCGGCCACGAACGCGGTGGAGATGTGGAACACGGCGGGCAGCCGGCGTCCCGCCGCGGCCAGGCCGAGCACCTGCCGGGTGCCCTCGACGTTCACCCGGCGCAGTACGGCCGGGTCGCCGTCGAGCGTGGTGTCGCCGGCGCAGTGCCAGACGGCATCCAGCGAGTCCGCCAGGTCCCGGTGGGCGCTGCCGGCCAGCCCGAGGTTGTCCTCGGTGAGCCGGACGGGCACCACGGGTACCCGGGCGGCGAGGCCGGTGGCGGTGTGGCCGTCGGCGAACCGGCCGAGGCCTCGGGCGACGCGGTCCAGCACCCGGTCGGGTTCACCGCGCGCGAGCACCGTGACCGACCGGTGGCGGCGCAGCAGTTCGTCCAGGAGCCGGAGCCCGAGGAAACCCGTGGCCCCGGTCAGCGCGACCCGCACCGTGCCTCCCTGTTGCCGTACCGGCCAGTTCCTACAAGGTGATTACTGTCTCTTGTGATGTCCGGAACGGAAGCCGGACGGGTTAGATGTCACTGAATCTGCTGACAGTGGCCGATCGTGCTGACGAATCCGTGTGCGATGCCCTATGCAGGGTTGCTCCGACGTGAGGCGTCGTGGAGCCGGGCCGGGCCGGTCGCGCTGGCCGTCACCGGTCTGGTCCAGCACCTGCCCAGCCGGACGTCGGCCGCCCGCCCGCCAGACGGAGCCCGGCTCATGGCGGTACACGGAGCCCGGCTCATGGCGGTACGGAGACCAGGAGCGGGCGCCCGCTGCCCTGACCGGGCCCCGAGCAGCCCCTCCCGGCCAGGACCGCCGTACGGCACATCGCCTGCGCCGTGGCGGCTTCGTACCCGCGCTGCTGACCGGTCACGGGGTCACCTCGGCGCTGCATGTCGCGTGCGCCGGGGCCGGTGCGGCCCGCCGGCAGTGGCCGGGCGGACGGTGGACGGCTTCGCGGAGGCGCCCGTCGCGCTGCACGTCTGCACCGACCTGGCCGGTTCCGGCACGGCCCCGGTACCCGAGCCCACCGCCCGCCCGCCGGGCCGCCGCGGAACCGGACGTCCCGGTGAGGGCGTCGCCTCCACCATGAACGATCGTTTCGCCGGCACCGTCATCGAGGCCCTGCTGATCACCAGCGGGCAGCGGCGTTCCGTGTGGGGCGCCGCCGCCGTGACCTGTGCGGCGGCGCTGATCGCCGGCGGCGCCCTCGTGACCGGTGCGTTCGCCGCGTCATGGAGCCTGTTCCTGCAGGCCAGGAGATACGCGGAGAGCTCCATCGAAGGTGAGGACTCCTATGTCGCCTACGCCGATCAGATGGACGGACTCCTCGAAGTGGCGTGCGTCGTCTTTCCGTTGCTGTTCCTCGTCGCGGCAGCGCTGGTCGCCTGGCTGCTCACCGCCCAGGCCGTGACCGCGGCACACGCGGGGCAGAGCCCGGCGGCCGAGCCGAGCGCCGGGACCGGTGCGGCTCGCCCGCTCACCCTCTCCGCTCTGTGGCGCCGCTCGCGTCCGCACCTCGGCGCCGCGTTCCGCGTGCAGTTGCTCACCGCGGCGTGCGCCCTGGTGCCGGGGCTGGCCGGTCTGCTCGTAATGGCCGCCGTCGACCGGGGACTGGTGCCGGGGGTGGCGTGGCCCACGTACCACGAACCCGCGACCGTGCGGTTCCTCCTGGTGGGCCGGGCGCTGCCCGTCGTGCTCTGGGTACTGGGGGTCGTCCTGGTATCCCGGCTCTCGCTCGCCACCGCCGTGCGGGTGGCGGACGGCGTTCCCGCGGTGACCGCGCTGCGGCGTTCCTGGACGCTGACCCGTACGGCACGCGCGCGTACCGCCGGGATCTTCCTGCTGTGCACGGCCGCGGTCGCCGTCATGTTCCGGTTGTCCGCATGGCTCGGTGGCTACGTGGCGCACTGGGCGGGGCTGCTCATGCTGGCCACCACCGACGACAACGTGTGGGTGACCGGCGTCCTCGTCCTCATCACACCGGTCGCGGTCGCCCTCGTACTGCTGCCGTTGGCGCTGGCACCGGCGGGAGTCGTGCTCGCGTGCCTGCGGCAGCGGCTCGCCCGCGGGTAGGTGGCCCGGGCACCGGTGTCACCTGCCCGCAAGCGTGTGGGACGGACCCTCTCCCTGAGTTGCCGCCGGCGGCCCGGACGAGCGGTCGGTGGCGGATGGTGCGTGACTCGGCCGGGTCGAGGCTTGCCGGGAGCGCCCCGGACCGGCCGGGTCAGGCGCGGACGTCGGCCAGCGCGGTGGCGAGGGACTGCCAGACGTGGGCCGCCAGGTCGAGGTGGTGGGACTCCGCCGCCTGCCGGCCGAGCCGCCGCAGAGCCGCGATGCCCTCGTCGACGCGGCCCGCGAGGATCTCCAGCCGGCCGTCGAGCACCTTCAGACGCACCCGGTCCCGGTAGGACAGGCGCAGTTCCTCGTCCTGGAGCAGGGCCCGGCTGAGCGTCCGGGCGTCCTCGAACCGGCCCTGGTGGAAGGCGAGATGGGCTTGGAGCGCGTGCAACTCCTGTCGCTGCAACGGGGTGCCGACCAGGTCCAGGACGGAGGCGGCCTCGCTCAGCCAGCGGTCGGCCGCGGCCACCTGCGGCGGTGACATCTGCAGGGCGGCGGCGGTCGCGGCGGCCCGCAGCCGGGTCCACAGCGCCAGGTCGTCCTCGCCGCGCAGCAGCCCGAGGGCCCGGTCGAGCCGGGACCGGGCGGCCGCGTGGTCACCCTGGCGGCTGCTCACCATGGCGGCCGTCCACAGCCCCTCGGCCGCCTGGGCCGGTGCGGCCCGCGGCACCAGGTCCCGCTCCAGCTCCTCGACATGCCCTCCGGCCGTCTCCAGCCGGCCCAGTTCGGTCTCGATGCTGATCAGCACCATCAGGGCGGGCAGCGTGTCGGACACGGAGAGCTGCTCGGCGCGGGCGATGGACAGCGCCGCCACGGCCGCGGGCTCCGCCGCGCACAGGTCGCCCAGGGCGCGCGTGCAGCGGGCGTACCGCACGCGTGAGCGGGCCCGTAGCTCCGCGGCGCCCAACGTGTCCGCCAGGTCGGTCAGTTCCCGCAGCAGCACCCGCTCCCGCTCGTGGTCACCGTCCCGCCCGGCGGCGCGGCTCAGCAGCCACAGGGCCTGCCAGCGGGCGGCGGGATCCTCCCCGGTGTCCTCCGCCACCGCGCGGCTCAGCGCCGCCGTGTCGTCCGCGCCCGGTGGCGCGGACGACACGGCGGCCAGCACCCCGGTCAGGGACCGCTCGTCGGCGGGCCCGGTCAGCGCCCCGGGGTCGACCCCGAGCCGGCGGGCGAGATAGGCCACGGCCCGCTCGGTGGGCGGCCGTTCGCCCGACTCCAGACGTGACAGATATCCGGTCGACATGCCGTCGCCGACCAGACTCGCCTGGCTCAGACCCCGTTCCAGCCGGAGCCTCTTCAGCCGACGGCCGAAATGCGGCTGTCCCAGCATCTCCCCCCTCTGGTTCCGTCCGGTTCCGTGCGTAGTCGGTTCCGTGCGTGGTCGTCAGGACTCCGTCCGTTCTCGGCGTGCCCGGTCGGGCACCTCAAGTTGCCAACACCCTATGAAGCGGGCCGAGGGGTGGGCAAGCCTTACCAGGGGGAGGGATTGAGCCAGGTCAGAGGCTTCCGACCCGCTCCCGTACCGGGCATGACCGACGACCGTGCGGTCATCCAACACCTTTCTTCCTCAGGGAAGTTGACAAGTGCTCTGGCTCACCTGGCAAACCCTTGCCAGAAGCGGGGGCGGCCCTTAGCCTCGAAGGTGCCGCCTTGACGCGATCCCCTACTCGTCTCTCGGAGGTTCTCGTGCTGCGCAGCGCCCGACCGGGCCCGGTCCGACGGCCGGTCTCCCGGCCCGCGGCCGCCGCTCCGCCCGTTCCCGGTGGTGTTCACCGGGCTGGGAGCGGCGAGATCGAATGGCCCTGACAACGTTTTCCAGGAGCCGGGCGTCCCGACACCCGCCTCTGTCCGCACTCTGACCCACCCGGCAGGCGGCGTCCGACGCCGACCGGCCGGCGGCGGCGCGGAAGCACCGGCTCCGTCCACCCACGAGGTGGCAGCCGCCGGCCCCGGTTACCCGCACACCCCCGCGGCACCGGCGTACCGGCCCGCTCCGCGCGCGTCCCTGCCCCCAGCCCTCCCCCACGCGCAGGAAGAAGGACGGTACGTCCGTGGCGACCACGAGGTTCCCCGACGCTTCGCCTCCGAAGACCACCGCCGGCCGCACGGCCTCCGCCGACCCCGGCGGCCGCCGCGCCCGGACCGGCCCGCCGCGCCGTACCCACCCGCGCGGCGCCTGTTCCGCCCACGCCTCCCCCGGAGGACTGGTCATCACCGCGGCGGAGAACGAATTCGCCCGTCTCTTCGGTCTCGATGTCGACGAGATATGCGGGCAGAGCCTGTTCGACCTTTTGCGATCTCCCGCTCCCGGACGCTTTCGCGAGCAATTCACCGCGCTTTCCTCGGGGCGATGCCGACGCGTCACGGAAAAGGTGACCGGACGTAATGCCGCCGGCCGGGTTTTCACCGGGAACGTCACCGCGATCGCCGTGCGCCGGCCGTCGGGCGAGATCACCGGCATCGTCGTCTCGCTGCGCCGTACCCCGGACCCGGACCGGATGGATGGCCTGGACCGGATGGATGGCCCGGGCCGGGTGGATGGCCTGGGCCGGGTGGATGGCCTGGATCGGGTGGATGGCCTGGGCCGGGTGGATGGCCCGCACCGGGTGGAGCCGGATGCCGCGGTGCCGGACACCCCGGCGCCGGCATCCGGCCCGTCCGTGCTCAGCGCCCTCGACGCGCAGGTCCTGGAGGGCGTGGCCAGCGGCGAGTCCACGGTGCAGCTGGCCTCCCGCCTCTACTTGAGCCGTCAAGGGATCGAGTACCGCGTCGGACAGATGCTGCGGCGCTTCGACGCGCCCAACCGTCCCGCCCTGGTGGCGCGGGCCCACGCGCTGGGCATGTTCGCCGCCGGTCAGTGGCCGCCGCGCGTCCTGCCCGAGCGGGTGCGGTAGCGCGGCGCGGGGCCCCGGGGTCCGGGGCCCGGACGGCGGGCCGTGGCGGTACACAGCGCCACGGCCCGCCGCACGTCAGGCCGCCGTGGGCTGCCAGGCTTCCTGGAACCGGCGGCGGGCGCGGAACAGCCGGGACCGTACGGTACCGACGGGCAGCGCGAGCACCCGTGCCATCTCCTCCTCGTTCAGCCCGTAGGCGCGCAGCGTGAGGACCTCCCGGTGCGGCTGGGAGAGCCGGTCCAGCACATCGCTGATGTGCACCGCGTCCAGCGGGTTGGCCTCCTGCCGGGACTCCACCTCGGAGCAGCTGTGCTCCGCGCCGTAGCGCCGGGCGGTGCGGACCGCCTCGCGGACCGTCACCGCGCGCACCCAGCCGTAGAACGCCGCCGGGTCGCGCAGCGATCCCAGACCGCGGTAGATGGCGAGCAGCGCCTCCTGGGTGGCGTCGGCCCCGTCGTCGTGGGTGATGGACCGGCAGATCCGGGCCACGTACGGCGTGATGCGGGTCAGCAAGTGGTTCATCGCGTGCTCGTCGCCCGACTGGGCTCGGGGGAGCAGAACCAGGGGGGAGGGGAGTTCGCTGACGGTGGTCATGTCGGGCAGGCTCCTTACAGTGGCCGGGCGGGGGGACACGAGCGGTGGGGCGCGCTCAGCTCACGGCCGCCGGGATGCGCTCGGGGCGCGCCGGGTGCGCGAAGCCGAGGAGTGCGGCGCGTACGTCGTCGCGGAACGCCCGCATGAACGCCGGGCTGAAACAGGCGGTGGAGTGCGGGAACTCGATGGCGAGCCGGCCCTCGAAGGAGACCACGCACGCCATCACGGGACTGCGGCCGGCCTGCGGGAAGTACTGCTCGCGGGCCGGCACCAGCCGGACGTCCACCGCGCGCAGACCGGCGGGCGGCCGGGGGCCGGGCACCACACCCATGTTGGTGGCGATCACCGTGGCCAGTTGCAGCGCGGGATCGCGGGGGATCTCCGGGGTGACGCGCATCTCGTGCACGTGCTCGCCGCGCGCGACGAAACCGGTCAGCCTGGCGTGCACGGTGCGCGCCAGGTCCAGCGGGTCGGGGCCGTCGGGTACGTCGAGGGTCTGCAGGTGTGTGGTGACGGCGGGCACCAGTACGGCGGCGGGCAGCGGCGGGGAGAGCCGGGAGCGCAGGTCGACGGGGGAGAGGCAGCCCAGGGTGCGCGGGCCGGCGCCGGGCAGCCGCCGCCGGGCCGTGGCCAGCAGGGCGGCGGCGATCAGCGCGTGCACCGACAGCCCGTGGGCGCGTGCCGTCGAGCGTAGCGCCGCGGTCGGCTCCGGCTCCAAGGTCAGCCGCCGCACCTCGATGCGCCCGGCGCTCGCGCCGTCCGCGCCCCTTGCGCCGTCCGTGCCGGGGTCCGTACGCGGCACGTCGTACGGCACCAGGTCGACCGGGTGCCGTCGTACCGCCTCGGTCCGGTCGTCCAGGTAGCGCGCGGTGGCGGCCTCGTCGGCCGGCGGCAGCAGTTCGCTGACCGGGCGCGGCCAGCGCGGCCCGTCCGCCGTGGCAGGGGGCACGGGGGACGGCCCGCCCTCGACCAGCGCCCGGTAGTGGTCCCACAGCGCGTTGAGCAACGCGATACTGCTGTGGCCGTCGGTGACGGTGTGGTCGACCACCAGCATGAACAGATGGCTCGTGCCGTCCGGCGCGCTGACCAGGACGGCGCGGCTCAGCGGCCCGCCGACCGGCAGCGGCCGGTTCAGTTCCGCCGCGTACTCCGCGGCCTCGTCGACTCCGGTACGGGTGCTCAGCCGGGGCCGTTCGTCCTCGTCGAGCAGGCGCAGCGCGAAACCGGCGCCGTCCGGCGCGATCCGGGACCGGAGCGTCGGATGGGCCTGTGTCATCGCGTCGTACGCGGCCGCCAGCGCCCGTACGTCGACCCGTCCGCGCAGCGCGCACGACAGGACGGCCCTGCTTCGCTGACCCACGTAGAGCGTCTCGACCGGACACAGCGCACGGTGCATGCCGTCATCCTTCTTTCGTCATCACTTCCGGGCCGTGCACCTCACCACTCGCAGAGCGCGCACGGGGGAGCGGGATTGCCCGCAAAAGGAGTCCGCACCCGGACCGGGGGCTTTTCCGAGAGTGCACCGCGCGGCACGGCCGAATCCAGCCGGGAACCCCGCCTGAAGGGAAGTCGCGTGAATTCCCTAGAAGTCCGCCGGAACCGCCGACTCCCTCGCCGCACGCGATTCAGGGAAATCCTTGAATCGCCCCGCCCGGGCCCTGTTCCGGCTTGACCGGTCGCCCCGCGCGGCGCACGGTGGTGTGCCGTGAAACCGGGGCGGGACCGTCGGCCATGTGCCCCGTCCCCGGTGTGCGACCTCCCCTTGCCGCCCGTGGGCGGGTCCGGCCCGCACCCCGCGCGAGGACGGCCCGGAGCGGTGGCCGCACCCGTCCGATCCGCCGGGCCTTCGCCGTCCGGGACACTACGGCTTGCCACGTGAGGGTTGTGCTATGTCACTCCAGGAGGACGAACGTCGACCGCTGTCCGGGGCCCAGGAGGGACTCTGGTTCGCCGGACGGCTCGCGGCGGACGCCGCCGCGTACACCACCGCGGAGGCCGTGGAGATCCACGGGCCGCTCGACACCGCCCTGTTCGAGACCGCGCTGCGGCGCACCGTCGGCGAGGCCGACACCTTCGCCCTGCGCTTCGCCGACACCGACGACGGCCCCCGCTGCCACCGCGCCGCCGACGCCGACGACTGGGTCCTGCACCGGACCGACGTCAGCGACACCGCCGACCCCGAGGCCGCCGCGTGGGCCTACGTCCGCGCCGACCTCACCACCCCCGTCGACCTGGACAAGGGCCCGCTGTTCGGGCACTCCCTGCTGACCCTGGCCCCCGACCGCCACCTCTGGCTGCTGCGCGCCCACCACCTGCTGCTCGACGGGTACAGCTACAAGCTCGTCGGCCGGCGCCTCGCCGAGACGCACAACGCGCTCGCCGAGGGCCGCGACCCCGGCCCGTCCCCCTTCGCGCCGGTCGCCCGGCTCCAGCAGGACGAGGCCGCCTACCGCGCCTCCGACCGCTTCGCCCGCGACCGCGACCACTGGGCCCGGCGGCTGGCCGGACTCCCGGAGCCCGCCCGGCTCACCTCCCGCACCGCGCCGCCCACCGCGCCCTTCCTGCGCCGCACCGCCGAGTTGAGCCCCGCCGAGACCGCCGCCCTCGACTCCGCCGCGGCCCGGCTCGGGGTGACCCGCGCCGGCCTGCTGGCCACCGCGACCGCCGCCTGTCTGCACCGGATGACCGGCGCCGAGGACCTGGTCCTCGGCCTGGCCACGATGGGCCGGTTCGGCAGCGCCGCCCTGCGCGCCCCCGGCACCGCGTCCGACGTCCTGCCGCTGCGGGTGGCGGCCGGCCCGGACACGCCGGTGGCGGAACTGGCCCGCGCCGTCGCGGCGGAACTCGCGGACCTGCGCCGCCACCAGCAGTACCGGGGCGAGTTCCTGCGCCGCGACCTCGGCCTGCTGGGCACCGGGCGCCGGCTGTACGGGCCGGTGCTGAACATCGTCCCGTTCGACGAGTCCCCAGTCTTCGGCGGTGCCCCCAGCACCTGGCACCACCTGTCCGGCGGGGCCGTCGACGACCTCCAGATCTCCGTCCGGCCCGGCGCCCGCTCCGAGGGGCTGTGGCTGGCCTTCGACGCCAACCCGGCCCTGTACGAGGAGGACGAACTCGCCCTCCTGAGCGACCGGTTCACCGCCGTACTGCGCCGGCTCGCCGGGACCGGACCGGCGACGCCGCTGGGCGACCTGGACTTCCTGCTGCCCGGCGAACACCCACGCGACACCCCCGTGCGCCACTACCCGGTCGAGCACACCCTCACCGCGCTCTTCGAACAGCAGGCGGCGTCCGGCCCGGAGCGGACCGCCGTCACCTGCGGCGACGAACACCTCACCTACGCCGAACTGGACGCGCGGGCCAACCGGCTGGCCCGGCTGCTGGCCGAACGCGGCGCGGGCCCCGGCACCGTGGTGGCGCTGGCCCTGGACCGGGGCATCCGACTGCTGCCCGCCCTGCTGGCCGTCCTCAAGACCGGCGCCGCCTACCTCCCGCTCGACCCCGGCCACCCGGCCGAGCGGCTGCGGCTGGTCGTCGAGGACGCCGCCCCGGTCGCCCTCGTCACCGAACGCGCCCACGCCCACCTCGCCGACGACGCCGTACCCGCCGTCCACTTCGCCGACGACGCCGTACCCGCCCTCCTCCTCGACGACCCCGGCACCGCCGCCGACCTGGCCCGCCGCCCGGCCGGCCCCCTCACCGACGCCGAGCGGCGCGGACCGGCCGGCCCGGACGACACCGCGTACATCATCCACACCTCCGGCTCCACCGGCCGCCCCAAGGGCGTGCCCGTGACGCACGCGGCCGTCGTCCGCCTCTTCACCGCCGCCGCCGAGCACTTCGCCTTCGGCCCCGACGACGTGTGGACGCTGTTCCACTCCTACGCCTTCGACTTCTCCGTCTGGGAGATCTGGGGCGCCCTGCTGCACGGCGGCAGGATCGTCGTCGTCCCCTACGCCGTCAGCCGCTCGCCGCGCGCGTTCCGGGAGCTGCTGCACCGGGAGGGCGTGACCGTGCTCAACCAGACGCCGTCCGCGTTCGAACAGCTCATCGACGCCGACCTCGGACTCGGCGGGGACATCGGCGCGTTGCGGTACGTCGTCTTCGGCGGCGAGGCGCTGCGCCCGGCCCGGCTGCGACCCTGGGCCGACCGGCACGGGCTGGACCGTCCGGCGCTGGTGAACATGTACGGCATCACCGAGACCACCGTGCACGTCACCCACCACCGCGTCACCCGCGCGGACCTCGACGACCCGCGGCGCGGCAGCGTCGTCGGCACCCCCCTCGCGGACCTGCGGGTGCACCTGCTGGACGACCAGTGCCGCCCGGTGCCGCCCGGCGCGACCGGGGAGGTCCACGTCTCCGGGGCCGGTGTCGCCGCCGGCTACCTGAACCGGCCCGAGCTGACCGCCGAACGCTTCCTCGACGACCCCTACGGGCCGCCCGGCACCCGCATGTACCGCTCGGGCGACCTGGCCCGGCGCCGCCCCGACGGCACCCTCGAGTACCTGGGCCGGGCCGACGCCCAGGTGCAGTTGCGCGGCTTCCGCGTCGAGCCGGGCGAGATCGAGGCCGTCCTCGCCACGCACCCGGCCGTGGCGCGGGCCGCCGTGGTGGTCCGCCGCGCCGGGCACGGAGGCGAGCAGCTCGTGGCCTACACCGTTCCGGCGGGAGCCGGCGCCGCGTCCGGAACGGGAGACGAACAGCGCTCTGATCGCGCCGTCCCCGCGGGAGGCGAGCAGCGCACTGGTCACCGGAGCCTCGCGGACGCCCCCCTCGACCCGGCCGAGCTGCGGGCGTACGCCGCCGCCCGGCTGCCCGAGTACATGGTCCCGGCCGTGTGCGTCCCCGTGGACACCCTGCCGCTGACCGCCAACGGCAAGCTCGACACCGACGCGCTGCCCGCCCCCGACTTCACCGCCACCGCCGCCTCCGGCACCCGGCCCGCCACCGAGCGACAGGCCGTGGTGTGCGGTCTGTTCGAGGACGTGCTGAAGCTGGACCGGGACACCGTGGGCGTCGACGCCAACTTCTTCGACCTGGGCGGCGACTCCCTGCTCGCCACCCGGCTGCTGGCCCGGCTGCGGCAGGAGACCGGCGCCGAGGTCTCCATCACCGCGCTGTTCGACACCCCGACCCCGGCCGCGCTCGCCGAGCGCCTCCCGGCCCGGGCGGACGGCGCCGGCGTCCCGGCCCGGCCGGTCCCCGGGGCCGCCGCCCGTCCGGCGCGGCTGCCGCTGTCGTACGCGCAGGAACGCATGTGGTTCCTGCACCGGCTCGACGACGGCGCCGCCACCTACCACATCCCGCTCCTCGTCCCGCTCGGCCCGAGCCCCGACCCCGACGCCCTCCGGGCCGCCCTCGGCGACCTCGCCGACCGGCACGAGATCCTGCGCACGGTGATCGCGGAACACGACGGCACCCCCTTCCAGCGCATCCTGCCGCCGGGCGGACTCCGGCCACCGCTGCGCGTCATCGACTGCCCCGCCCCGGAGACCGCCGCCCAGGCCGCCGCCGTGCTGCGGCACCGCTTCGACCTCGCCGCCGACAGTCCGCTGGCCGCCTGGCTGCTCGGCCCGGACACCGACCGCACGCTGCTGCTCCTCCTGCACCACAGCGCCGCCGACGGCTGGTCGCTGCGGCCCTTCGCCGACGACCTCGGCGCCGCCTACGCCGCCCGCCGCGCCGGCCGCGCCCCCGGCCTGCCCCCGCTGCCCGTCCAGTACGCCGACTACGCGCTGTGGCAGCGCGCCCTGCTGGCCCCCGCACCGGACGGACCGGGACACCTGGAGCGGCTGACCGCGTACTGGCGTACCGCGCTGGACGGTGCGCCCGAGGAGTGCACCCTGCCCGGCGACCGGCCGCGGCCCGCCGCCCCGCGCGGCGACGGCGCACACGTCGAGACGGCGGTAGGCCCCGGCACCCACCGCGCTCTGCTGGACCTCGCCGACCGCGAGGGCGCCAGCCTGTTCATGGTGCTGCACGCCGCCGTCAGCGCCCTGCTCACCCGGTGCGGCGCCGGCCAGGACATCGTCCTCGGCACGCCCGTCGCGGGCCGCACCGACCCCGCCCTCGACCCGCTGATCGGCCTGATCGCCAACACCCTGGTGCTGCGCGCCGACACCTCCGGCGACCCCGCCTTCCGGGAACTGCTCGCCCGCCTGCGCACCGCCGACCTGGCCGCCCTGGACCACCAGGACCTCCCCTTCGACCGGCTGGTCGACGACCTCAACCCCCCGCGCAGGCCCGGCCGGCACCCCCTGTTCCAGGTGATGCTCGCCCTCCAGAACAACGAACCCGCCGTCCTCGACCTGGACGGCAGGCGCACCCCGCTGCGGCCCACAGCCACCGGCACCGCCAAGTTCGACCTCTTCGTGGACGTCCAGGAACACCGCACCCCCGAGGGCACCCCCGACGGCCTGACCCTGCACGTCGAGTACGCCACCGACCTGTACGACACCGGCACCGCCGAAGCCTTCGCCCGCGCCCTGCACGACATCCTGCGCACGGTGGGCACCGAACCCGGCGTCCGCGTCGGCGCCCTGCCCGCCCTCCCCGACCGCACCCCCGCCCCGGCCGACGCGGACCGGCTCACCGGCACCGTCCGGGCCGTGCCCGGCATCCAGGCCGCCCACGCCCTGCCCGGCGCCGACGGCACCCCGCCGCGCCTGTACGTGGTGCCGGGGCGGACGGACGCCGCCGAACGCGCCGAGGACGCCCTCGCCCGAGCCGGCCACGGCACCGTCCGGGTCACCGCCGTCAACGCCCTGCCCCGCGCCGAGGACGGCACCGTCGACACCGCGGCGCTGCGCGCCCTGCCCGCAGTCGACCGCGCCGCCGCCGACAGCTGGCGGGAACGGCTGAGCGGCATCCCCGGCGTCACCGCCACCGAGGTCACGGTGACGGACGCCCCCGAGGAACTGCCCCGCCGCCACACCGGCCGCCCGCACCGCACCCCGGCCGCCGCCCCCGACGCCGCCCGCGCCGGGGACGCGGCCCGCGCCGGGGACGCCTCCGGCGCCCTCGCGCTCAGCGAGGGCCCCGCCCTGGCCGAGCCGTCCGTGCCCGGCTGGGCCGAGGCACTGCGCCGGGCCGCCGAGCAGGGGCGCGGCGACATCGTCCACGTCCACCCCGACGGAACCGAACACCGCCGCACCTACGCCTCGTTGGCCGCCGAGGCGTCCCGGGTCCTGGCCGGACTGCGCCGGGCCGGACTGCGCCCCGGTGACCAGGTCATCCTCCAGTGCGACGCGACCGAGGACTTCCTCGCCGTGCTGTGGGGCTGCCTGCTGGGCGGCTTCGTCGCCGTACCGCTGACCGTCCCCGCCGCCTACGGCACCCCCTCGGCGGCCCTGACCAAACTGGAGGGCATCTGGCGGATGCTCGGCCGGCCCCGGATCGTGTGCTCCGCCGGCCGCGCGGCCGGGCTGCGTTCGGTCGCCGCCCGGCAGGGCTGGCCCGGCCTCAGGCTCACCACGGCCGACGCGCTGCGCGAGGCCCCCGAGGACCACGACTGGTACCCCGCCCGGCCGGACGACCTGATGCTGATGCTGATGACGTCCGGCAGCACCGGCCTGCCCAAGGCGGTCCGCCTCACCCACCGCAACGTCCTGACCCGCTCCGCCGCCACCGAGCAGATGAACGGGCTCGGCGCCGACGACGTCACCCTGAACTGGATCCCGCTCGACCACGTCACCGGCGTGGTCATGTTCCACCTGCGGGACGTCTACCTGGGCTGCCGCCAGATCCACGCCCCCACCTCCTGGATCCTCCAGGACCCGCCGCGCTGGATGGACCTCGCCGACCGGCACCGGGTCACCGTCACCTGGGCGCCCAACTTCGCCTTCGGTCTCCTCGCCGAGCAGTCCGACCGCTATGCCGACCGCGCCTGGGACCTGTCCCCGATGCGGCTGGTGATGAACGCCGGCGAGGTCGTGGTGGCCGCCGCCGCCCGCCGGTTCCTGCACACCCTGAAGCCGTTCGGCCTGCCGCAGGACGTGATGCACCCCGGCTGGGGCATGTCCGAGACCTGCTCGGTGGTCACCGACGCCGTCCTGCCACCCGAACCCGTCGACGGCGAAGGGGTGTTCGTGAGCTGCGGCCTGCCCTATCCCGGATTCGCCATGCGGATCGTCGACGAGCGGGGCAGGGTCCTCACCGAGGGCGAGGCGGGCCGGTTCCAGGTCCGCGGCACCTCCGTGACGGGCGGCTACCACGACAACCCGGGCGCCAACGCGGAGGCGTTCACCGAGGACGGCTGGTTCGACACCGGCGACCTGGCCTACCTGCGCGACGGTGAGCTGTACATCACCGGCCGAGCCAAGGACGTCATCATCGTCAACGGCGTCAACCACTACAGTTACGAGATCGAGGCGTGCGTCGAGGAACTGCCCTGTGTGGAGCGCAGCTTCACCGCCGCGGTCGCCGTACGCTCCGACCCGTCGTCGCCCACCGACGAACTCGCCCTCTTCTTTCACCTCACCGGCGAGGCCACCGCCGGCGCCCTGCGCGAGATCGCCGGGAAGGTGACCCGGGAGATCGGCGTCAGTCCCGCCTTCCTCGTCCCCGTGGACCGGGACACGGTCCCCAAGACCGAGATCGGCAAGATCCAGCGCACCAGGCTGCGCAAGAGCTTCGAGGCGGGCGCGTTCGACGAGGAGGTCCGCCGCACCCAGCTGTTGCTGGGCACCGCCGCCACCGTCCCCGACTGGTTCCTGCGCCCGGTGTGGCAGCCCGCGGCACGACCCGGCCCGCGCGCCGCGTCCCCGGGCCGGCACACCCTGGTGCTGACCGGCGGCCACCCCCGCGTCCGACGGCTCGCCCAGCGGCTCGCCGACGACGTGCGCGCCGCCGGCGGGCTGTGCACCCTGGCCGTCCAGGGCGCCTCGTACGCCCGTCAGGACGCCGCCCACTACCGGGTCCGGCCCGGCGCGGAGCGGGACTACGCCGCGCTGCTGGACCGGCTGGAGGGCGACCAGCGGCCGGTGGACGCCGTCCTGTACCTCGACGCACTGCGCGACGACCGGCCCGCCGACGACCCGGCCGGCCCCGAGGACCTCCTCGCCCTGGCCCGGGCCCTGACCACGCGGCGACGCCCGCTGGACCTGGTGTACGTGACGGCCGGCGCCCAGGCGGTACGTCCCGGCGAAAGCCCGGCACCGGCACACGCCATGGCGGCCGCGCTGCTGAAGTCGCTGGGCGAGGAGTCCGGCGGGCTGCGCTGCACGCACCTCGACCTCGCCCCGGACGAGGACACCGACCCGCTGCCCGTCCTGCTGGCCGAGGCGACGGCGGTCGCGGCGGGCACGGACGTGGCGTACCGCGACGGCAGGCGCTACGAACGCCGCCTCGCCGCCCTGCCCGAGCACCCCGTGCGCGCCGAACCGCCCGCACCCGACGGCTTCACCCTGCTCACCGGCGGCCTGGGCGGCGTCGGCACCGAACTCGCCGCCCACCTGCTGCGCACCCCCGGCACCCGGCTGCTGATCACCGGCCGCACCCCGCACCCCTCCGAAGAGACACTCGGCCGGCTGCGCGAACTGGGCGAAGTCCGCTACGCCGCCGCCGACGTCACCGACGAGAACGCGGTACGCGCCGCCGTGCGGGACGCCACCGAGGCGTGGGGCGTGCCCCTGGCGTCGGTCCTGCACCTGGCCGGCACGCTCGTGGAACGCCCCGTCGGCGAACTGGACCCGGCGACCTGGCGGCACGCGGTGGAGGCCAAGACGCGCGGCGCGTGGACCCTGCACCGGATCACCGCCGACCACCCGGTCGCCTCCTTCGTCACCTTCTCCTCCGTCAACGGCTGGTTCGGCGGCGCGCTGAACGCCGCCTACGCCGCCGCCAACGCCTACCTCGACGCCCTCGCCGTACGCCGCCGCGCCGCGGGCCTGCCCGCGCAGTCCCTGGCCTGGAGCATGTGGCGCGAGCGCGGCATGAGCCGCGGCTACCGCCTCACCGCGCTCACCGAGGCCCGCGGCTACCGGGTCCTCGACGCCGGCGCCGCGCTCCGCTCGTTCGACCTGGCCCGCACCCTGGACGAACCGCACCTGCTGATCGGCGCCGACCGCACCGCGCCCTGGGTGCGCGGCCATGTCGCCGCCCCCGTCCGCCAGGTGCGCCGCCTGGTCGCCCGCGTCGGCCTGGCGGACGGCACCGACCTGGGCGCCCTGTACCGGGCGGCGGCCGACGCCGCCGGCGCGGCCGGGCTGTCCGACGCCTGGACGCTGTGCTCGGCGGGCGCGGCCGGCGACCGGGAACAGGCGGAGGCGGGGGAGGACCCGAGGGAGCTGGAGGGCAGGCTCGCCGAGGTGTGGGGCGCGGTGCTGGGCCGGGACCGGGTGGGCCGGGACGAGAACTTCTTCGACCTGGGCGGCAACTCGCTGCTGCTCGTCACCGCCCAGGCCGCCGTCAACCGGGCCTTCGGCACCGACCTGTCGGTGATCGACCTGTTCGGCCACCCGACGGTGCGGGAGCTCGCCGGTCGGCTGGTGTCCCTCGGGGTGCCGGCCGGTCCGGCGGGCGGTTCAGCGGGCGGTTCAGCGGGCGGTCCGGCGGCCGGTCCGGCCGGCGGGGTGCACGCAACCGCTCCGACGCCCGGCGCCGGCCTGGACCGCGCCCGCGAACAGGCCCAGCGGCAACGCGCGGCCCGCGCCCGCCGCACCGCCCGCCGAGGACACGGGCGGGAGGACCGGGACCGTGCCTGAACCGACGGCACCGACGGCGGCCGGGGCCCCGGTGGGCCGTACGGGAAGCACACCACCCGCCCCCACCGAACCGCCACGCCCCCGGCCCGCCACCGACGAGGGAGAGGACGAGACACCCGCCGTGCACAACAGCACCGCACCCCACGACGACGACCACCCCGCCGACACCGTCCCCGCCGACACCGTCCCCGCGGACACCGTCCCCGCGGACACCGTCCCCGCGGTCGCCGTGATCGGCATGGCGGGCCGTTTCCCCGACGCCGACGACCTCGACGCCTTCTGGGAGAACCTCTCGACCGGCCGTGAGTCGGTCCGCCCGGTCACCGACGACGAGTTCCTCGCCGCCGGCGGCGCCCCACGCGACCTCGACGACCCCGCGCTGGTGCGCATGGTGTCCACGGTCGACGGCATGGACCGCTTCGACGCCGGCTTCTTCGGCTACAGCCCCGCCGAAGCCGCCGTCGTCGACCCGCAGCAACGGCTGCTGCTGGAGACCGCCTACCACGCCCTGGAGGACGCCGGCTGCCTCGGCGCCGACCGCACGGCGACCGGGCGGTTCGGGGTGTACGCGGGCAGCGGCGACAGCCGCTACTACCCGGCCCACGTGTACCCCCGCTTCGCCGGGCAGCCCGGCTCGGTCGCCCTCGTCCACGCGGCCACCGCCAACTCGCTGGGCACCCTCGCCACCCGCGTCGCCTACGAACTCGGCCTCACCGGACCCGCCCTCTCCGTGCAGACGGCCTGCTCCACCGCGCTGGTCGCCGTGCACACCGCCTGCCAGGACCTCCTCGACCACCGCTGCGACACCGCCGTCGCCGCCGCCGTGTCCCTCAACCCCGCGGCCGCGCTCGGCTACCGCCACGTGCCCGACGGCCCGTTCTCGCCCGACGGGCACTGCCGCGCCTTCGCCGCCGACGCCGCCGGCACCGTCTCCGGCGACGGGGTCGGCGCCGTCGTCCTCAAACGGCTGGAGGACGCCCTCGCCGACGGCGACCGGATCCGCGCCGTCATCCGGGGCAGCGCCGTCAACAACGACGGCCGCCGCAAGGTCGGCTTCAGCGCACCCAGCGCCACCGGACAGACCGAGGTCATCCTCGACGCCCAGGCCCAGGCGGAGACCGACGCCGGCACCATCGGCCTGGTCGAGGCACACGGCACCGCCACGAAACTCGGCGACCCCATCGAGGTGTCCGCCCTCACCGAGGCGTTCCGGCAGTCCACCGACCGCACCGGCTTCTGCGCGCTCGGCTCGGTCAAGACCAACATCGGTCACCTCGGGGCCGCCGCCGGCATCGCCGGGCTCATCAAGGCCGTCCTCGCCCTGGAACACCGGCAGATCCCGCCGAACCTGCACTTCGACCGGCCCAACCCGCTCATCGACTTCACCGCGAGCCCCTTCCGCGTCCCCACCGCCCTGGAGGACTGGCCCGCGGGCGACCATCCCCGCCGGGCCGCCGTCAGCGCCTTCGGCATCGGCGGCACCAACGCCCACGTCATCCTGGAGGAGGCCCCGCCCACCGCACCCGCCGCACCCCGGCCGGCCGAGGACGGCCGCCGCCTGGTGCTGCCGCTGTCCGCGCGGACCGCCGGCGCCCTGCGCGGCCAGGCCGAGGCCCTCGCCCGGCACCTCGAACGCCGGCCCGCCGCCCGCCTGGACGACATCGCGCACTCCCTGCGCACCGACCGGCCCGCGCTGCGCCACCGGCTCACCGTCACGGCGGCCGGCCGCGCCGAGGCCGTCGACGCGCTGCGCTCCGCCGCCCCGGCCACCCCGCCGGTGCCCGACGACCCGGTCCGGGTGGCGTTCCTGCTGCCGGGCGGCGGCACCCAGTACCCCGGCATGGGCGCCGGGCTGTACCGCGACCACACCGTCTACCGGGACATCGTCGACGAGTGCGCCCGCATCCTGCGGCCCGTCCTCGGCACCGACCTGCGCACCGCCCTGTTCGATGGGCGCGAACCCGACCACGTCTCCTCGTTCCTGGGACTGGTGGTCACCGAGTACGCCGTCGCCCGCACCCTCGTCGAGGCGGGAATCCGTCCCGACGCGCTGATCGGCCACTCCCTCGGCGAGTACACCGCCGCCTGCCTGGCCGGCGTCATCGACCTGGCCGACATGCTCCCGCTGGTCACCGAACGCTCCCGGCTCATCACCCGGGCCGGCGGCGCCACGGTCGGTGTCGCCGCCCCGGCCGAGGAGATCCGGCCGCTGCTCGGCGACGACCTGGCCCTGGCCGCCGTCAACGGCCCCGGCGCCTGCACCGTCGCCGGACACCTCGACGCCGTCACCCGCTTCGAGACCGGACTCACCAGCCGGGGCGTCCCGTTCCGCCGGCTGCGCATCCCCGTCGCCGCGCACTCGCACGTCCTGGACCCGGTGCTGCCGGCCTACGAGGCCCACCTGCGCCAGGTCACCCTGCGCCCGCCGCGCATCCCGTACGTCACCGACGTCACCGGCACCTGGGTCACCGGTGAACAGGCCACCTCCGTACGGCACTGGCTGGACCACACCCGGCACACCGTACGGTTCGCCGACGGTGTGACCGCCCTGTGGGACCGGCTGCGTCCGGTGCTGGTGGAGATCGGACCGGGCGACACCCTCACCAAGCTCGCCACCGGCCAGTTGACCGACGCGGCCCCGGTGACGGTCACCACCATGCGGCACGCCAAGGCCGAGGCGGCCGACGGCTTCGTCCTCGCCGAGGCACTGGGACGGCTGTGGAGCGCGGGCGTCGACAGCGCCCTGCCCCCGGTACCGGGCGCCCCCCGCCGGGTCCCGCTGCCCCCGTACGCCTTCGACCGCCGGCGCCACTGGATCGACGCCCCCGGCGCCCGAGGCACCCGCCCGGACCCCGCCGCCGGCCAGGCCCCGGCGGACCCCGGCCCCACCCTCTCCCCGCGCCCCCGGCTGACCACCGAGCACATACCGCCGCGCACCCCGCAGGAGACGGCGGTGACCCGGCTGTGGGAGGAGAACCTCGGCATCGACGGCATCGGCGTCCACGACAACTTCTTCGACCTCGGCGGCGACTCGATGCGGGCCGTGCTGCTCGCGGGCCGGCTGCGCCAGACCGGCGTCCTCGACATCCCGGCGGCGACCCTGCTGGCCGCGCCCACCGTGGCCGGGGTCCTCGCCGCCGCCGGTCAGGGACGGACCGGCACGCCGGGGGCCGCCGCGCTCGGCCCGCTGCTGCCGCTGCGCACCGAGGGCACCGCCACGCCCCTGTTCTGCGTACACCCCGGCGCGGGCGTCTCCTGGCGCTACACCGGCCTGCTGCCCCACCTCGGCGGCGACCAGCCGGTCTACGGCATCCAGGCGGCCGGCCTCGACGGCACCGCGCCGCCCGCGCCGGACGCCGCCGCCATGGTCGCCCACTACCTCGACCTGGTGCGACAGGTCCAGCCGCACGGACCGTACCGGCTGCTGGGCTGGTCCTACGGCGGGTTCGTCGCGCACGCGATGGCCTGCGCCCTCCAGGCGGCCGGCGAGCGGGTCGGACTGCTCGCCCTGCTCGACGCCCCCCAGCCGCACGGCATCGTCCAGGAACCGGCCGGGATCGAACGGCAGGTGGCGGCGCTGCTGTCGCGGATGGCCGGGATCGCGCCGGACCCGGGCCCGGCGCCCCTGGACGCCGACACCGTGCTGGACCGGATCGGCGCGGCGGTCGGGGCCGGCCCGGCGAGTTCCCCCGTCACCCGCGCCGAGGCCGCCGCCATCGCCGCCGTCATGCGCAACAACCTGCGCATCGCGCCGCAGTTCGCCCCCGGCGTCTACCGCGGCGACGTGCTGTTCTTCAGCGCGGCCGAGGAGGAGCCGGCCGGGTCCGCGGCCGACCTGGCGGGCCTGCCCGGCAAGGCCGACAGCTGGCGGCCGTACGTCGACGGGACCCTGCACGACCACCAGGTGCCCTGCGGCCACTACGAGATGACCGAACCCGAGCCGATCGCCCGCATCGCCGAGGTGGTGGCGAAGGCACTGCGGGACTGAGCCGACCAGCGTCCGACGGGTACCGCGGCCGGTCCGGACGGCAGACACGCCGTCCGGACCGGCCGCGGTGTGCGACGAACCGGCCGGACGTGCGCGGCAGCCCGGTCGTCGGCCGCCCTGGGCAGCGCGACAGCCGCCCGGACACACGTCTCGGCCGGCGGACCGCACCTGCGGTCCGCCGGCCGAGACCGGGGGAGCGGCGGGGCCCTCAGACCCGCAGCAGCTTCTTCACGATCTTCCCCGCGGGGTTGCGCGGCACCTGCTCGATGAACTCGACGCGGCGCGGCCGCTTGTACGGCGCGAGCAGGCCGGCCACGTGCGCCAGCAGGGCGGCGGGGTCCGGGTCCGCGCCCGGCACCAGCGCCACGTACGCCAGCGGCACCTCGCCGTAGTCCTCGTCGGGTATGCCGACCACCGCGGTGTCGCGGACCGCCGGGTGCGTCATCAGGGCGCGCTCGATCTCGGACGGGTAGACGTTCTGGCCCGCCCGGATGATGACGTCCTTGGTGCGGTCCACCAGGCTGATCCGGCCGTCGGCGTCCAGGGAGCCGAGGTCGCCGGTGCGGATCCAGCCGTCGAGGGTGATCTCACGAGTGGCCTCCGGATCGTTCCAGTAGCCCCGCATGACCCCCGGCCCGCGCACCACGATCTCGCCGATCTCGCCGGGCGGCAGTTCCCGGCCCCGCTCGTCCACCGCGCGGGCCGACATGCCCGGGACGACCCGGCCGCAGGGGATGCGGGCGGTGACGTCCCCGGGCTCGGGGTGTTCGTCCGGCCCGAGCGTGACGAACGGGCCGCCCACCTCCGTCATCCCGTACACCTGCCGGAAGCCGCAGCCGAGCCGCCGTACCGCGTCCGCGTAGACGTCGAGCGGCATCGGGGCGGCGCCGTAGAGGATCTCCCGCAGCGACGACAGGTCGGTGCGCTCCGACAGCTTCGCCTGGAGCATGAAACGCAGCATCTGCGGCACCAGCCACATGTGGGTGGCCCGGTGCCGTTCCACCGCGGCGAGCGCCCGCTGCGGAGTGAAGCCCGGCAGCAGCACGACCGTCGCGCCGGCCGCCAGGTAGGTCAGCGACACCACCATGCTGCCGTGGTACAGCGGGCAGCAATTGACCATGACGATGTCGTCGGTGGGCCGGGCCATCACCAGCCAGCCCAGGGCGATCGCCCGGAACGAGGCGCTGTCCACGGTGACGCCCTTGGCCTGCCCGGTGGTCGCCGAGGTGTGCAGAACGGCGATCGGGTCGGTGTCGGCGACCTCCGGCAGCTCCCGCGGGCCGGACAGCGTGCCCAGCGCCTCGAAGACCGGCTTGTCCAGCGCCATCCTGATCCGCACCGACGCGGGCAGCCGGTCGTGGCGGTCCAGCAGCTCCGACTCGCCGAGGACGGCCACCGCCCCGACGCGCTCCACGATGCCGGCCACCTCGGGCACGGCCAGGCTGTGGTTGAGCGGCACGAACAGCGCGCCGAGCCGGGCCAGCGCGAAGTAGCTCTCCAGCACCTCGATGCGGTCCTTGGACAGCACCGCCACCCGGTCACCGCGCTCGATGCCCAACTCCGCCAGGCCGTGCGCCAGTTCCACGACACGGTCGTGGAACTGGGCCCAGGTGACACTGCGTTCCTCGTCGACCAGGGCGGTCCGGTCGGGCCAGCACTGGCGGTTGCGCTCCAGCAGCTGCGTCAGCCACATCACGCACCGCCGGTGGCGCCGGCGACCCGCTGCCCGGCCACGAAACGCTCGTAGTCGGCGATGGTGCGCAGGTGTTCCAGGTCCGCGGCGGTGATCTCCACGCCGAGCCGCTGCTCGACCAGCAGGACGAGACGCACCAGGTCCCCGGAGTCGATGCCGCTGGCGGCCAGGTCGACGTCGTCGCCGATCTGGTCGGCGTACTCGGCCGTACCGGTCAGCTCGACCAGCAACTCCCTGATGGTGCTCATGGTTTCCCCTTTCCTCGGCGTGCCGGCCGCCGTACGGGACTGGTCTGTCACCCCTTTCAGGAGGCGACCGCACCCGGCCGCACTCCCCGGGCCGCCCCGTGAGCTTTGTCACGCGCCCGGTGCCCGCCCGGCGGGGATAGCCGGAGTCCGTACCGCGCCTCTTTCCGCAACGAAGCGCCCCTGAGCCGAAGGCCGGCGGACGGCGGAAGCCGGAGACCGGGGCCGGAGGCCGCAGAACCGGAGGAGTGATGCGAGTGCCCAGGCAGCCGGTACCGGACCGGGGCGCGGGGCGGCGCCCCGCGCGCCGCACGGCGGACCCCGCCCACCCGGGCGGTGCCAGGTGACCGCGCCGGACACCGCCCCCGCACCCGCCGCGGACGACGCGGCGCCGCTCGCCCGCTTCGAGGAGCTGATCGCGGCCGGCGAGACGATCGAACCACGCGACTGGATGCCCGACGGCTACCGCCGCATGCTGGTCCGCCAGATCGCCCAGCACGCCCACTCCGAGATCATCGGCATGCAGCCGGAGGGCGCCTGGCTCACCCGGGCCCCGTCCCTGCACCGCAAGTCGGTGCTGATCGCCAAGGTCCAGGACGAGGCCGGCCACGGCCTCTACCTCTACTCCGCCGCCGAGACCCTGGGCGTGGACCGCGCCGACCTGCTCGACGCCCTGCACCACGGCCGGCAGCGCGCCTCCGCCACCTTCAACCACCCGGCCCTGACCTGGGCCGACACCGGGGCCATCGCCTGGCTGACGGACGGCGCCGCCGTCATCAACCAGGCACCGCTGTGCCGCACCTCCTACGGGCCCTACGCCCGCGCCATGCGCCGGGTCTGCCAGGAGGAGGCGTTCCACGTACGGCAGGGCTACGACCTGATGCGCGCCCTGTGCGAAGGCACACCGGAGCAGAAACGGATGGCGCAGGACGCGGTGGACCGCTGGTGGCTGCCGGCCGTGGCGCTGATGTTCGGACCGCCGGACACCGAGGCGGGCGGCGTCGACGCCCGGACCGCCGCCCTGGGTGCCGCCGTCTCCCGCCGTGCCATCGCCTGGGGCATCAAGCGGCACACCAACGACGAACTGCGCCAGCGCTTCGTCGACACCTGCGTTCCGCAGGCCGAACGCCTCGGCCTGACCCTGCCCGACCCGGCGATCCGCTGGAACGCCGAACGCGGCCACTACGACTTCACCCCCGTCGACTGGGACACCTACCGCGAGGCGCTGGGCGACGCCACCCACTGGGCCCGGCAGCGCGTCGCGCACCGCCGGGCCGCGCACGAGGACGGCGCCTGGGTGCGGGCGGCCGCCACCGCGCACGCCGCACGAACGGAAGGAGAGACCGGATGAGCGCCGGTACGGCAGAGGGCGCACCGGCGTCCTGGGAGGTCTTCCTGCGCGGCCGCCGGGGCCTGGCCCACCAGCACGTCGGCTCGGTACGGGCCGCCGGTCCGGACGCGGCCCTGGCCGCCGCCCGCGACCTGTACACCCGCCGGGGCGATCCGCTGTCGCTGTGGGTGGTCCGTTCCGACGCCGTGCACGCGGCCTCGCCGGAGGAACGCGACCCGTACTTCGCGGGCGCCCGCCACAAGCCGTACCGCTACCCCGAGCACTTCCCGCCGCTGACTGCCGCCGACCGAGAAAGGCCCGAAGGTGACCACCACACATGAGGCCCCGCCCGGGCCCCCGGCGACCGCGGTCACCGGCACCGGCACCGGCACCGACGCCGATCTGGCGCTGCACCTGCTGCGCCTGGGCGACGACGCCCTGGTCCTCGGGCAGCGGCTGTGCCAGTGGATCACCTGGGCACCGACCGTCGAGGAGGACCTCGCGCTGTCCAACATCGCCCTCGACCTGATCGGCCACGCCAGGGTCCTGCTCACCCGGGCCGGCCGGCTCGACGGCACCGGCCGCACCGAGGACGACCTGGCCTTCACCCGCCCGGACCGCGAGTTCACCAACGTCCTGCTGGTCGAACTCCCCAACGGTGACTTCGCCACCACCGTGGCCCGGCAGCTCGCCTACACCCACTACGCGGCCTTGTACTACGAGGCGCTGGCCGGCTGCGCCGACGCGGACCTGGCCGCGTTCGGCGCCCGCGCCGCCCAGGAGGTAGCCTTCCACCGGTCGCACGCCGACCGCTGGACCAGGACCCTGGCGGGCGGCACCGCGGAGAGCGCCCGGCGGATGCGGGAGGGCCTGGAGCGGGTGTGGCCGTACACCGCCGAACTCTTCGACGAGGACGACGTCCCGCGCCGCCTGGCCGCGTCCGGCACGGTCCCCGCACCGGCCACGCTGCGCCCGGTCTGGCACCGGCGGGTCACCGAGGTGATCACCGGAGCCGGACTGACCGTCCCCGCTCCCGACTGGACGGCCCGCGGCGGCCGGTCCGGCCGGCACACGGAGGAGTTCGGCCCCTTGATCGCCGAACT
Source organism: Streptomyces sp. NPDC016677 (assembly GCF_055562815.1). Taxonomy (NCBI): domain Bacteria; kingdom Bacillati; phylum Actinomycetota; class Actinomycetes; order Kitasatosporales; family Streptomycetaceae; genus Streptomyces; species Streptomyces sp. NPDC016677. The sequence continues at coordinate 167,963 of NZ_JBVHEO010000012.1, forward strand.
CCAGTCGGTGCGGCGGCAGTTCCCCGGAGGGACCTGGTGAACGCCGCGGTCGAAACCCCCCTGCCGGCCGCGGAGGTACGGGCCCGGATCGCGGCGTTGCCCGACCCCGAACTGCCGGTGATCAGCCTCGGTGACCTCGGCGTACTGGGCACGGTGGCGCCCGGCCCGGACGGGGTGCTGGAGGTGGAGATCCTGCCCACCTACCTCGGCTGCCCCGCACTGCCCGAGATCACCGCCGCGGTACGGGAGGTACTGGCCGGCTGCGGCCACCGGGCCGGCCGGGTACGGCAGGTGCTGTCGCCGCCCTGGTCGACCGACCGCATCACCGCCGAGGGGCGGCGCGCCCTGGCCGCGCACGGCATCGCCCCGCCCGTCTCCCCGGCCCCGTCCGGCCCGGTCCCCGTGGAACTGGGCGGGGTGCCCTGCCCGCACTGCGGCTCCCGCGCCACCCGCCCGCACAGTCCCTTCGGCCCGTCCCGCTGCCAGTCGGTCCTGTGGTGCACGGCCTGCGCGGAGCCGTTCCCGTACGTGAGGGCGCTGTGAGACGCCGTGGGGCGGGGCGTTGCGTGCACCCCGCCCCGACCGCGCCGCGCCGCTCCCCGCGCCCCTCCCGACCGCCCGCTCCGCAGTGTGCGGCAGGCCCCGTGACCCCCGCCCCGACCACGCCCTGAGGCACTCGTGAACACCGTCGCCACCCAGCCCCACGTGCGGCCCGGCCCAGAGACCGGCCCACAGCCCGGCCCACAGCTCGGCACCCCTCGCCGCACCGGCTGGCACCGCCTCCCGGTCGCCGAGGTGCGCCGGCTGACCGCCGACACCGTGGCCGTCACCCTGGACGTCCCCGCCGCCCTGCGGGACGTCTTCGCCCACCGCCCCGGCCGGCACGTCGTCGTCCGGCACCGCCACGCCGGCGGCGAACTGCGCCGCAGCTACTCGCTCTGCCCGCCCCCGCACGACTCCGACACGTTCCGCCTGGTGATCAAGCGCGGCTCGGCGGACGGCTTCGGCGCCCACGCCCTCACCCGGCTCACCCCCGGCGACCACCTCGAACTCTCCCCGCCCACCGGCACCTTCGCCCTGCCGGAGCTGCCGCCCGGCGGCCACCACGTGCTGCTCGCGGGCGGCTCCGGCATCACCCCCCTCGCCCCGATGGCCGCCGACGCCCTGCGCCGCGACCCGGCCTGCCGGGTCAGCCTCGTCCACTCCGTGCGCACCGCCGCCGACGCCGTACTCGCCGACGAACTGGCGGAGTTGAAGGACCGTCACGTCCGCCGCCTCACCGTCCTCCATGTGCTGACCCGCGAGGACCGGGGCACCGGCGGCCCGCTCGCCGGACGGATCGACGGTGCCGCCCTGCGCCGCCTGCTGACCGCCGTGGACGCCCGGCCCGGCCCGCACACCGCCTTCGCGCTGTGCGGTCCGCCCGGCCTGCTCGACACCGCCGTGCGCACCCTGACGGACTGGGGAGCCGACCCGGCACTCGTCCGCCGGGAACTGTTCACGACGGGCACGGCCGGCACGCCCCGCGGACCGGCCACGCCAGGCACGTCACGTACGTCGGACACGCCGGGCACGCCGGGCACGCCGGGCACGCCAAGTACGGGCCCCCAGGACCCGCCGGGCGCGCACCCCTCCGTACCCGCCCGGACGGCCGTGGCCGAGACCCGGGTGACCGCCCTCCTCGACGGACGCCGCCGTACCGCCACCGTCCAGCCCCGGGACCCCGCCCTCCTCGACGCGCTGCTGCGCGCCCACCCCGACGTGCCCTACGCCTGCCGCGAGGGCATCTGCGGGAGCTGCCGCGCACGGGTCGTCGCCGGGCGCGTGACGGCGGGCGACCAGCCCGCCCTGGACGAACGCGACCGGGCCGCCGGTTACACCCTCGTCTGCCGCGCCCGGCCCGCCACCCCCGACCTCACCCTCGACTTCGACGCCTGACCCGCCTGACCCCGCCCCCACCGAGGCCGAAACGCCACGCTCACCGAAGGAGACCGAGATGACCACCGCCGCGCGCCGCCACCAGGGCAGGACCGCCCTGGTCACCGGAGGCAGCCGGGGCATCGGCAGGGCCATCAGCCACCGCCTGGCCCGCGAGGGCGCCCTGGTGGCCGTCCACTACGGGCACGACACGACCGCCGCCGAACGCACCGTCAAGGAGATCGAGGCCGACGGCGGCCGCGCCTTCCCGGTCCACGCCGAACTCGGCGTCCCCGGCGACGCCGACACCCTGTGGTCCGCCTTCGACCGGGCCCTGGCCGGCCAGGACACCCCGCCCGGACTGGACATCCTCGTCAACAACGCCGGAATCACCGTCCCCCGCCCCCTCGTCCAGGTCACCGAGGCCGACTACGACCGCGTCTTCGCCATCAACACCAAGGCGCCCTTCTTCATCATCCAGCGCGGTCTGGACCGCCTGCGCGACGGCGGCCGCATCGTCAACATCTCGTCCGTCGCTACCCGCGTCGCCTTCCCGGCCATCGTCTCGTACACCATGACCAAGGCCGCCCTCGACTACCTCACCCTCTCCCTCGCCCAGGAACTCGGCCCCCGGCGCATCACCGTCAACGCCGTCGCCCCCGGCTACACCGAGACGGAGATCAACCCCACCCTCGCCGTGCCGGAGATCCGCCGCAGGTACTCCGAGGCGTCCACGTTCGGCCGGCTCGGCGACCCGGCGGACATCGCCGACGTGGTGTCGTTCGTCGCGAGCGACGACGCCCGCTGGGTGACCGGCCAGTGGATCGACGCCTCCGGCGGCGCCCACCTCGGTGTGTGACCGCCCGCACCCTCCAGGAGACGCCATGAACGACACCACGGCCACCCTCGACGCCCCCACCGCAGACGACGCCCTGACCCGCCCCTTCCCGGGCGCGAGCCCCTACGACACCTACGTCCACGCGTCCCTGCTGAACTCCCTGCAACAACCCCTCACCGAGGCCCCCGACGAGATGGGCTTCCTGGTCACCACCCAGGTGATGGAACTGTGGTTCACCCTGATCGTGCACGAGTGGCGCACGGCACGGGTGGCCTTCGCCAAGGACGACCTGGACGCGGCGCTGGACGCGCTCACCCGCAGCCGCCGCGCGCTGACCGCCCTGAGCGGCGCCTGGGCGCCGATCGCCGCCCTGACCCCGGCCCGGTTCAACGGCTTCCGGGCGGCCTTCGGCCGGGCGTCGGGCTTCCAGTCCGCGATGTACCGGCACATGGAGTTCCTGCTCGGCGACAAGAACGCCGCCCTGCTGCACGGCCACAGCGGCGACCGGGCCGTGCACGAGGCGCTCGGCGAGACCTACCGCGAACCCTCCCTGTACGACGAGGTACTGGCCTTCCTCCACCGACAGGGCAGGCCCGTCCCGGCGCACGTCCTCGACCGGGACGTCACCCTCCCGTACCGCGCGGACCCCGGGGTGGTGGAGACCTGGCGGCAGATCTACACCGGACCCCAGCACCACCCCCATCTCACCCTCGGCGAACTCCTCACCGACATCGCCGAACTCGTCACCCGCTGGCGGTCCGAGCACGTCATGGTGGTCCGCCGCGCGATGGGCGCCAAACCCGGCAGCGCCGGCTCCTCGGGACTGGCCTGGCTGCAACGGCGCGCGGCCCGCCCGGTCTTCCCCGAGCTGTGGGAGGTGCGCGGTGCCTGCTAGGACCATCTCCGCCTTCGCGGCCGAGGAGGAACGCCGGGTGCTGAGCCTGAAACCGGTCCTGGCGCCGGTCCACGGCCGTTACGGCGACCACCCCCACCACACCTACGACCGCTGGCCGTCCGACGACCCCGACGCCCCGCTGGTCGTCCTGCTGCACGGCGGGTACTGGCGCTACGACCGGATGCACCTCACCCCGTTCGCCGCCTACCTCTCCCGGCAGGGCTTCGACGTGCTGCTGCCCGGTTTCCGCCGCTCCGGCGGCGCCGGCGGCTACCCGGAGACCTTCGACGACGTCGCCCGGATCGTCGACACCCTGCCCGAGGGACGCCCGTACCTGCTGGCCGGACACTGCTCCGGCGGCCACCTGGCCCTGTGGTGCGCGGCCCGCGGCCTGCTGCCCGAGGGCTCCCGCTGGCACACCCGCGCCCTGCCGACGAGCGTCCTGGCCCTCGCGCCGCTCACCGACCTCACCGCCACCCGCCGCGACCGCCTCAGCGACGACGCCGCGCTCCAGCTCCTCGGCGGCGAGGAACACTTCCAGCGACGCCTGCCCGAGGTCGACCCGCTGACCCTGCTGCGCGCCGCCGGCAGCACCGGCGTACCCACCGTGCTGCTGCACGGCGCCGCCGACGAGGAGGTCCCGCTCACCCAGTTCCGCGACTACGCCGCCGTGCACCGGGACCTGAGGACGGTCGTCCTGCCCGGCACCGGCCACTACACCCTGATCGAACCGGGAGCACCCGGCGCCCGCGCGGTCGCCGGCACGCTCCGAGACATGGCGGCCGCCCTCCCGCCCCGCCCGGCCGCCCGCGCGGACGAGGAGGCCGCACCCCGATGACCACCACACTGGCCGCCCCGCCCGCCCTGCGCGAGGAAGCCACCCGCCTGGACGCCGCCGACCCCCTGGCACCCCTGCGCGCCCGCTTCCTGCTCCCCCCGGACGTCGTCTACCTCGACGGCAACTCCCTCGGCCCGCTGCCCGCCGCCGTACCGCCGGCCCTGGAGGACGCGGTACGCCGTCAGTGGGGCACCGGCCTGATCGGCTCCTGGAACACGGCCGGCTGGTGGCAGGCGCCGCTGCGGGCGGGCGACGCGGTCGGCCGGCTCATCGGCGCCGCGCCCGGGCAGACCGTCGTGGGCGACTCCACCAGCGTGCAGCTGTTCACCGCGCTGGAGGCCGCCGCCACGCTCCGCCCGGACCGCCCCCTGCTGGTCACCGACCCCGACCACTTCCCCACCGACCGCTACCTCGCCACCGCGGTAGCCCGCCGCCGCGGCCTGGACGTGTGCCCGGTGCGCCCGGCCGGCCTGCCGGCCTTCCTCGCCGCCGAGGGCCACCGGACAGCCGTCGTCAGCTACTCACCCGTCGACTTCCGCACCGGCGAGCTGTACGACATGGCGGATCTGACCCGTGCCGCCCACGAGGCCGGCGCCCTCGCCCTGTGGGACCTGTGCCACGCCGCCGGCGCCCTGCCGCTCGACGTCGACGGCCTCGGCGTCGACCTGGCCGTCGGCTGCGGCTACAAGTTCCTCTCCGGCGGCCCCGGCGCCCCCGCCTACCTCTATGTCGCCGAACGCCACCACCCTGCCCTGGAAACCCCCCTGCCCGGCTGGACCGGCCACGCCGCCCCCTTCGCCCTGGCCGCCGACTACACCCCCGCACCCGGTATCGCCCGCGCCCGCGTCGGCACCCCGCCGATCCTCTCCCTGCTCGCCCTCGAAGCGGCCCTCACCGCCTTCGACGGCGTCGACCTGCACCAGGTCCGCGCCAAGAGCCTCTCCCTGACCGCCTACTTCCTGCACTGCGCCGACGAACTCCTCACCCCCCTCGGCTTCACCCCGGTCACCCCCGCCGACCCGGCCCGCCGCGGCAGCCAGATCACCCTGCGCCACCCCCACGCCCACGCCCTGACCCGAGCCCTCGCCGACCGCGGCGTCCTGGCCGACATGCGCGCCCCCGACCTCATCCGCTTCGGCGTCAACGCCCTGTACACCACCCACGAGGAACTCCTCACCGCCGCCTGCCACCTCCACACCCTGACCCGGACCGGCAGCTATGACCCGGCACCCCGGCTGCGGGGCCCGGTGACATGACCTCGCTGCTCCGGACGTGCGGACGGAACGAGGCGGCGGTGATCGGCCGCACCTGGTCGGTGTGCGCGGACCAGTAGGCGCGGGCGGCTTCGACGCAGCTGTCGTCGGGAAGTCCGTGCGGCCGGATACCGAGGCGCCGCCGGAATGGTGCGACGGCATCCGACAGGTTCAGTACGCGCATGTTCTCGACGGTGGGTGGAGATACGGGGGCGCTCGTGGTCGCCGTCACCGTGGGCGCCCCGCTGACTCCACCGGCGCGGCCCGGGTCCTGCTGGGCGGGAACGGTCTCCTCGGGGCGTCCGGCCCACCACCCTCCGGCGACCGGGCGGTGATCTGCCTCCCCAGTCGCGATGGAGAAGGGGCGTCAGGAAATGGAGCACTTGGCGACGTACTGGTCGAACGGCTCGATGCCGGCTTCCGCACGGAGTTCGTCCATGCGCTCGGGCTCCGCACAGGGCCACGCAACCGGCACCCGTGTCAGCAGGCTCGGCCGGCCCGCGCGATACCTGGCCTTCCTGCGCGACCGCACGCTGGTCCATGAGGGCCGCAAGCAGATCTGCGCAACCCAGATCGCCGGCGTGAAGGACGGTGGATGTCGAGCTGCCGGTCGGCGTGCTGGGCGATGAGTCATGCCGCGCGCGGCGTCCTCGCCGACCATCTCCGCCGTCGGCCGGCCGTACTCGTCCCGAACTCGCCCAGCCGGTCACCGTGCTGGGCGGTCAGCCGGCGCCAGGCCAACTGCTCGGCGGGGTCATCGCTGTTCGTGCGGGCTGCGGACCGGTGATCGGCCGCAGCCATGTCCGTGAGTTCCATCGCCAGCGCGGCAACGTCGTGAGCCACTCTCAGCTCCCAGGTCGGAGGCGTGCTTGTGTCCGCCCGCAAGCCCAGGAGAGCAGCGCGGATGTGAAGATCATCCCGGAGAACGGTGACAAGTGCCCCGCCGCACCGGGACAATGGATCTGTCACCGGGGCCACAGCGGACCGCCGCGGCGGTCGGATGCCCTGGCGGACGGATCACGCTGGGTGCCGTGTCAGAGCGCGCGGCAGCATCGGACGTGGTCACGGCGAGAACTCCCACGATGCGGCCGCACTCCGGCCCGGCAGGATCAAGGTGGTGCTGGAGCGCGTCGTCGCCGACGGCGGTGACGTGGTACTGCTGGCGGTCCGGAAGCCCACCGTCGCGGCCACCGGGAAGGAACGCACCACCCCTGACCACCGGATCGTCACTCGATCCGGTCGCCAGCCCGGCGCGCGCCTGCCGCTCCCGGACAGCCCACGCCGCCTCGCGCCGCGCTCGCGGACCGGTGTCCAGGAGGTCGTCGCCGTGGTGCACAGCGGGCCGTCAGGGATGTCAGGGTGCGTCTACGAGGGTCCGCCCGGCAGTGCGTGCGAGCGCGGTGACCGTGCCCGCGTAGGCGGACTGTACGCGGGAGCGTTCGGTGGCGTTCGGTGTGGCGTTGGTGCAGGCCGTGCCGGCGCTCGACCCCGACATCAGCTGTGAGCAGGGGCCGGGCTTGGTGTCCGGCAGGCCGAGGCTGTGCCCCAGTTCGTGAGCGGCGATCCGAGTTTTGTCGTAGCCCTGGTCCACGGCCTGGCTGCCGAGCTCGACCCGGACCTGACGGCCCGGACGGACAGGGCCGAGTGTGGCCTGCGGCCAGCCCGTGGTCGCGACGATCACGATCTCGGCCGCGGTGCCGGACGCTGCTTCGACCAGGCGGACGTTGCTCACGTGCGCGTTCCACGAGGCGACTCCGGCCGCGATCGCGGCTTCCCAGCCTGCGGCGCGGCTGTCGTCGTAGCGAAGGGTCACCGCTGCCGCCTGCGCGGCGGACGTTCCACCGGCGGAAGCGGTGGCGGCGGTCGCGGGACCGGCCGTGGCGAGGACGAGCGCGGTGGCGGAAGTGGCTGCCTTGAGCCAGGTGCCGAGGGGCATTGCTGCTCCTTCATCCGTGGGGGGAATCCGGCCCCGGCGGGGCCGGGTACACGGCGGAGCGGCACGGGTGGTCCGGTTGGGGCCTGACGCACCGTCGACCGCCCCTCCGGGGCGTTGCGATGGTATGCCCTTCGATCGATGCACGTCATGTACCTGTCACAATGAATTTCCGTCAGAATCCGCTCTGCACGGCAGATCGTCCGCCGGGCTCCGAACGTCACCCGCTGTGCCTGCGGAACTGTGCCGGTCGGCGCTGTCAGCGCTGGGGCTGAGGTCGATGACGCTTTGCCGCGGACGTGTCGGGTCGCCTGGAGTTCGACGGCGGCGCGCGATGTTCTCCAGGGCGTCGGGCGCGGCCTTGGCACCGTTGGCGGTGAGAACGCCGTCGACCTGGCCCGCGATGGTGCGGATGCGCTGGTCCGGGACTCCCCGTGCGCGCGCGACATACGCCGTGTCCGTGCCGTGCAGGTCCAGGGCCGCGGTGACAGTGCCGGCACCGAGGTCGCGGACTCTGCCGGCCAGGCCCTCGCCGTACGCGACCGGTTCGGCGCCGAGGCCGCGCAGATGCTCCGCTGACCCCGCCCCCGCGCCCCGACCAGCCCAGTGTCGCCCGGACCGAGGTCGAGGACGCCGTTGCCGAAGAGGTCGCGGCCGGCTTGATCGGGATTTTCACCGTCGCGCACCGGTCGGGCCAGGCGGTCACAGCCGACCGCCTCCCGCACATCCTGCTGGACGGCCTCCGACCACCCAGCCACCCGGAAGGACCGGCCGAACGAAGGCGGCTGTCCGGACGGAGCCGTGCGGGGTGCTTCTGTCTTGCCGGGCCTGGCGGGGAACACCTGGCTGAGCCGGCCAAGGCGCTGTCGGCCGCTTCCTCCGCTGTCGGCGGTGGGCTGTGTCGCGGCAGTGCTGCACGGCCCCGACTCGGACCGCCGTCTGCCGCGGCAGAACGGAGCTGATGAAATCCCGCAGGTCGCTGACGCGGCCTCAGGGGAATGGGGTGACTGGTTCGACTTCGACAACGGGTGCCCGCACAGCGCGACAGGAGACGTCCCGCCCACGAGCACGAGACTCCGGCAGGACGGGTGCGGCGGCGACCAGGCCGGCCGTCCGCGCCCGCTCGGCGGCCGACGTTCCGCCGGGGCGGAGGCGTCCAGAAACCGGCCGTCCGTGGCCGCGACGCGGACCAGCCGTACCGACCGTTGCCTGCGGCGCCCAGACCGGCCACCGCCACACCCGGCCCAGCCGTCCGGAGCCCTCCGTCTCACCCTGACGGCCTCGTGCCTCGGCCGGCCGGCTGCGGTCGGACCGACACCGCGCCCCTGCGCCGGCACTCGGGCCGGCACACCCTGCACGAGACCTGCGGCGGCTGATGGCGGCGGTGATGGCTCATCACGACGGGGCCTCCTCGGCGACGCCACCGTGCTCCTCACGGAGTGGCGTGGCGGACTCCAGCGTGACCTGATCCCCTGATGGGGAGCGCGGCGCCGGCCATGGACGAGCCGCGGGCGGCACCATCCGCTCGGACCCGGTTCCGCAGCGTCCCGGGGTCGGTCCCCGGGGCGGTGGCAACCTGCCTGATCGTCACCTGGGGCCGCTACCGGTACAACGCGACCGCGACCGCCTCGAAGCCTGATCACCCATCGTCAGGTCCGAGGACCGCGTGGGAATTCCGTCTTGTCCGGTTGCTGTGGTCAGTAGGGTTTGAAGTCGGGGTAGTAGGCCGCGGCGGCGGTCGCGCTGTCGATGTTCCGTGGGAAGAGCGCGGCTTCGTAGGCGCGGATGGCCGCGTCGACGTCCTTGGGCTGTTCGGCGATGGCGTTGCCGAGCTGGCCTGCGTCGAAGAGCGCCCAGTTCGCTCCTTCGCCGTCCGGCGGTGCCAGGTGGGCGGCGTCTCCGATGAGTGTGACTCCAGGTACATGTTCCCAGCGGTGCCCGATCGGCAGCCCGTACAAGGGGCGGAAAATCGGCGCGATGTCGCTGTCCGCGACCAGGGCGACGAGCTCCGGCGCCCACCCTTCGAACATCGCCGCGACGGTGCGGGCGGCCGCAGGGCCGTCGTTGAAGTCGATGCCGTCGAACCAGTCGAGTGGCTGGTCGGACATGGCGTAGGAATGCAGGGTGTCCCCGCGCTCGCGCTGCACACCAAGACCTATGCGGGTGGTTTCGTCGTACGCGGTCATCGACCCGCCGCCGACCAGCGCCAGGGTGGCGGGGTGCCGGGTGTCGCTCTCATACAGGTACGTCTCGATCATCGAGCGTCCCGCATAGGCGGGCGTGGCATCGGAGAGCAGCGGTCGGACCTTCGACCAGGCACCGTCGGCACCGACGAGGATGTCGGTGACAAGCGTCGATCCGTTGGCGAAGGTCACTTCGTGACGGCCGTCGGCGAGGGTCCGAACGCTCCGAGTCCTGTGGCCCCAGACGACCGTGTCGGCAGGCAGGGAGTCCAGCAGCAACTGTCGCAGCTCGCCACGCTGCACCTCGGGGCGGCCTCCGGCGGGGTCATCGGGTTGGTCCGCCAGGATGGTGCCGTCAGGCGCCACGTCGCGGGATGCCTGGCGGCCTTCGAGGACGAGGGACCGGAAGCCGTCCATCAGACCGGTGGCACGGATTCCGTGCTGTCCGTTGTAGTCGTGGATGTCGAGCATGCCGCCCTGCCCCCGGGCCTGAGCGGACATCTCCGCCTCGTACACCCTGGACGGAATGCCATGAACTGCCAGAGTGCGTGCCAGTGTCAGTCCCGCGAGCCCGGCACCGATGATCGTGATCTGAGTCATACATGCGTTCCTTGCTGTCGGTGAATGAACCGGCGGTCCTGACCGCGCAGCCTCCGGCCGCCGTGCGGAGCAGTGGAGCCGGGTCAGGGAGAGCTGGGTGGCTCGATCCGGGAGGCGAGCTGTTCCATGAGTTCATGGAGTCGTGCCCGCCCTTCGGTGCCCAGCGGCGCGAGGATCGACTCCTCGACGCGGTCCATGGCCTCTTCGAAACCCTGGATCAGTCCGGAGCCCGCTGGAGTGATACGCACCCGACGGCTTCGCGTGTCGTTCTCCTGCGTCTGGCGCTCCACGAGTCCGCGCCGCTCCAGCCCGGCCAGGAGCCGCGAGACGCTCGGCGCGCTGGTGCGCATGGCCCGCGCGACGTCACGCTGAATGGCATCCGGGTTCTTCGACAGGTACGCCAGCACGGCGCTCTGCTCGTGCGTGAGGCCGCGTTCCCGGATCCAGTCATCAGCGATACGTCGCTGCCCCCACACCACCCACCGCATCAGCTCCAACGTGCTCTGCCGCTGCACACCATCCATAGTTAACAGGCTAACTGTTGCAGCACTAACAATCAAGTCCTGCCTGCCCCGCCACAACGGCCGCACCGGGGGCGCCAACACCAAGATCAAGCTTTTCGAGCGCCCGATGTAGAGCCGCTCACGTACAGATCCCGCACCCGGCGGCCCCGGGCCCCACGCCCCTCGTGAGCTGGTGCCTCGGGACGGGACCGGACCGTACGAGGTGTCCCGGAGCCCGGCCCTCTCCCGCTCGCCGCCGTCAGAAGTCCGTGATCCCCCGCTCCCGCCGCTCCGGCAGAAGCAGGAGGCACGTCAGGGACACCCCGGCCATGGCACTCACGTACCAGCCGACCGACGCCGAGCCGAACGCGGACTGGAGACGTGTGGCCACCAAGGGCGCCATCGCGCCTCCCACCACCCCGCCGAGGCTGTAGGCGAGACCGGCCCCGGAATAGCGCAGCCGGACCGGGAACAACTCGGGCAGGAACGCCCCCATGGGTCCGTAGATCACGCCCATGAGGAACAGCGCGCCGCCGAGTCCGAGGATGATCAGCGGCAGACGGCCGGTGTCCAGCAGCGGAAAGATCAACGGTCCCCACCCGGCCGCCGCGACCGTGCCCCACAGGGCCACCGGCTTCCGTCCGACCCGGTCGGAGCTGGTCGCGGCCATCCAGGTGCCGACGGCGAGGAAGACGACGGCGGACATGGAGGCCAGCAGCATGGGAGTGCGGCCGACCCCGAGCGTCTTGGTTCCGTAGGACAGGCAGTACGTGGTCGCCGTGTAGAACAGGCCGTACGTGACGATCATCGCCCCGGAGCCGAGGAGCAGTTCCCGGGGATGGCGCCGGACGATCTCGGCGATCGGGACCGTCACGGTTCGGTGGTCCGCCGCTTTCCGGAACGAGGGGGTCTCGGTGATCCGGAGCCGGACGAGCAGCCCCACCCCCACCAGCACCAGGGACAGCAGGAACGGCACGCGCCACGCCCATGACCGGAAGGTCTCGTCGCTCACCCAGGTGGACAGCAGCAGGAAGACACCCGTGGCGCCGAAGAACCCTACGGAGGGCCCCAGTTGGGGGAAGGCCGCGTACCGTCCCCGGCGGCCGGCCGGCGCGTGCTCGACCGCCAGCAGCGCCGCACCGCCCCATTCGCCGCCGAGCCCGAGACCCTGGAGGAAGCGGAGCAGCACCAGCAGCGCCGGAGCCCAGGCACCCCACGTGTCGTACGTGGGAAGCAGCCCGACCGCCGCCGTGGACAGACCCATGAGGAGCAGGGAGAAGACCAGTACCGATCTGCGGCCCAGCCGGTCGCCGAAGTGACCGAACAAGACGGAACCGAGCGGACGGGCCACGAAGGCCACGGCGTAGGTGGAGAAGGAGGCGAGCAGCGCGTTGACGGGGGAGAGGGCTGGGAAGAACGCCTTGTCGATGACGAGGGCGGCGGCGGTGCCGTAGATGTAGAAGTCGTAGAACTCGATCGCTGTGCCGATGAAGCTCGCGACGGCGACACGGCGCAGCAGGCGGGGATCGTGCGGCTGCTCCCGCGCGCTGGAGGCGGTCCGGTGGTGAGTGGAGTCCGTCCGCTGATCCGGGACGCGGTGTCCGTTCGGCATGGGTGTCCCCCCTGGTGCGTCAGGTTTCCGGACCGGTCGTCAGGAGGTGACGCAGGATCTGCGCCACCTCCACGGTGTGGGTGTGGGTGAAGAAGTGGCCGCCGGGGAGGGTATGGACGCGCAGCGGCGAGCGGGTGTGCCGCTGCCACGCCCGCATCCGGGGGAGGTCGGTGAGGGGATCGGCCTCGCCCATCAGGGCGACGACCCGGCATTCGACGGCGGAGCCGGCCCCGGGGCGGTACCGGCTGTGCGCCCGCAGGTCGCCGCGGAGGACGGGCAGGAACATGCGGCGCAGCAGCGGGTGGTCGAGGAGGGCGGCGTCGGCCCCGCCCAGTGACCGGATGAACTCGGTCAGCCGCTCGTCCGCGTCATGCGTGCCGTCGTCGCGGGGAGCGAGATCCGGCAGTTCCAGCCGGGAGGGTGCGGGGTGCCCGGAGACGACGAGGACGATCCGTCGCTGGTCGGGCAGGCGGCGGGCGACCTCGTAGGCCACCGCCGCCCCCAGGCTGTGGCCGAACAGGAGCAGGGGGCCGTCCTCACGGACAGCGGCGACCGCCTCGGCCACCCGGTCCGCGAGGACGTGCACGTCGGTGAAGAGGGGTTCCCGGTCGCGTTCCGCGCGCCCCGGGTAGCGGATGCCGGCCGTCGACGCGAGGTCGGCCAGCCGTGCCGCGAGAGGCTCGTAGGAGTCGGCGGAGCCGCCCGAGTGGGGGAAGAACAGGGCCTGCCAGGGGGCGGCGGGCGGTACGGGCAGTGGGTAGCGGCGTATCCAGGGTCCGGCGTCCATCATGCCCACCGTTCTGTGAGGGGTGTCGGGGTCACAGGGAGTGGAGCAGGGCGAGCGTCCCCTCCAGTTCCTCGCGCAGCGCGGCGCCGGCGGCCTCGGCGTCCCGCTCCGCCACCGCGGTCACCAGGGCGGTGTGGCCCTCCTCGCCGTGGTGTGCGTCCCCGGAGCGCAGATCGAGCAACTCGATGAGATCGAGGAGGCGTTGCTTGAGTATCGGCACGAACTGGGTGAACAGGCCGGTCAGTACGGGGTTGTGCGCGGCGGCGACCACCGCCTCGTGCAGCGCGATGTCGGCCTCGACGAACGCGGCGTTGCCGGCCTCCCCGGCGCTCCGGCGTACGGTCAGCGCCTCGCGCAGGGCCGTGATGTCCTCGTCGGTGCGCCGCCGGGCCGCCAGCTGCGCGGCCTCCACCTCGACGAGCATGCGCACCTCGTAGACATCGGTGATGGCCGCCTGCCGGAGCTGCGTGGACCAGTCCTCCTCGGGCGTGGTCGCGATGACGAACACACCGGAACCCTGGCGTGCCTGGACCAGACCGGCGCCCGCGAGGGCCCGCAGGGCCTCGCGGACCGTCGAGCGCCCCACACCGAGGGACTTGGCCAGGGTGGTCTCGCCGGGGAGCCTGGTCCCCACGGCCCACTCACCGCTCGTGATCTGCTCGCGCAGATGGGTGGTGGCCTGTTCGACGAGAGGGGAGGGGCGCAGGGCACCTAGTGACATGGGAGGTTCACCTTCCCACACCTTTCAGGTTGTCTGAGGAGCTGAGTTGTCGCTACTATACCCGGCATGCTGCTGCGCGAGCTTCTTCTTCTCGGCCGCCGCTGCGGGGCCTGACGCGACCGGCACCCCGCAGCGGGGTTTCGGACTGCGCCGGTCCCCGCACGGCCGATCGAAAGAAGTTCCCGTACCGATGACTTCCTCCCCCCAGGGCGCGGTGTTCCCGACGCTGCGCACCCCCGCCGGTGACGTCCCGGCGGACGCGCCGCACTGGAACCCCCAGCGTCCGAGCGCGATGCCGCACCACCGCTACCAGTCCGCGCACGAGCGGGTGGCCCTGCCACTGACGGACCGCGTCTGGCCGTCGCGCCGGCTGGAACGGGCTCCGCTGTGGGTGCCCGTCGACCTGCGCGACGGCAACCAGGCACTGGCCGAGCCGATGGACACCGCGCGCAAGCGCCGGATGTTCGACCTCCTGGTCACCATGGGTTTCAAGGAGATCGAGGTCGGCTACCCCTCCGCGAGCCAGACCGACTTCGACTTCGTCCGGCACCTGGCCGAGAGCGGCGCCGTCCCCGACGACGTGACCGTCTCCGTGTTCACCGCGGCCCGGCAGGACCTGATCGACCGGACCGTCGCCTCTGTCGAAGGACTGCCCCGAACCCTCGTCCACCTCTACACCGCGACCGCGCCCACCTGGCGCGACGTGGTGCTGGGCCGCTCCCGCGCGCAGGTGCACGCGCTGATCCACGAGGCAGCCACCCACCTGCTGCGCCGCGTCGAGGAACGGCCGCACGCCGACATCCGGTTCGAGTTCTCGCCGGAGGTCTTCAACCTCACCGAGCCGGACTTCGTGCTGGAGGTGTGCAACAGCCTGTCCGACCTGTGGGAGGCGAGCCCGGACCGGCCGGTGGTCCACAACCTGCCGGCGACCGTGGAGATCGCCACCCCCAACATCTACGCGGACCAGATCGAGTACATGGACCGCCACCTGGCCCGCCGCGACGCGGTGATCCTCTCGGTCCACCCGCACAACGACCGCGGGACCGGTGTCGCCTGCGCCGAACTCGCCGTCCTCGCGGGCGCGCAGCGCGTCGAAGGCTGCCTGTTCGGCAACGGTGAACGCACCGGCAACGTGGACCTGGTGACCCTGGCGCTGAACCTGTACGCGCAGGGTGTCAACCCGATGATCGACTTCTCCGACATCGACGCGGTGCGCGAGGTCGTGCAGTACTGCAACCGGCTGCCGATCCACCCCCGCCACCCCTACGGCGGCGACCTCGTGCACACCGCCTTCTCCGGTACGCACCAGGACGCCATCTCCAAGGGCCTGGCCCACCACGCCAAGCAAGCCGCCGAGCAGGGCGTACCGGCCCACGAGGCGCCGTGGGCGGTGCCGTACCTGCCCATCGACCCCGGTGACATCGGCCGTACCTACGAGGAGGTCATCCGGATCAACTCCCAGTCCGGCAAGGGCGGCATCGCCCACCTCCTCCACACCCACCACGGCCTGGACCTGCCCCAGGCGATGCGGCCGGACTTCTCCCGCACGGTGCAGCAGGTCACCGACTCCACCGGCGAGGAACTGCCGCACAAGGAGCTGTGGGAGCTGTTCCGCACCACCTACCTCGCCCCGGCCCTGGACGGCCCGGTCACGCTGGAGTCCTGGAACGCCACCGAACCCGCCCCCGGGGAGCACCGGTTCACCTGCACCCTGCGCACCGGCGGCCGGGACCACCTCTGCGAGGGCGCCGGCAACGGCCCCCTGTCCGCCTTCGCCGACGCCCTGAGCGGCATCGGCGTCACCGTCGACATCCTCGGCTACACCGAGCACTCCACCACCACCGGACCGAACAGCCCCGCCGTCGCCTACGCCGAGTGCCGCGTCGACGACGTGGTCCGCTGGGGCGCGGGCTGGGACACCTCGGTGCTCACCGCCTCCGTCCACGCGGTCCTGGCCGCCGTCAACCGCTCCGGGCGGGTCACCTCGTGAGCGCACCCCCGGTTCTGTCCGTTCGGGACGTGGACGTCGTACGTGACGGCAACCCGATCCTGCACGAGGTGTCCCTGACCGTCCGGGCCGGCGAACACTGGGCGCTGCTCGGCGCCAACGGGGCGGGCAAGAGCACCCTGCTCGGTCTCCTCGGGGCGATGGCCCATCCCACTCGCGGCTCCGTCGAAGTACTGGGCCACCGGCTGGGCCGGGTCGACATGCGCCAGCTGCGCTCCTATGTCGGCCATGTCAATCCGCGGCATGACCTGCGGTCACCGCTGAAGGTGCACGACGTGGTACTCACGGGCCTGACCAACACCCTGGAACGGGTGCCGCGCTGGGAGCCGACGCGTGAACAGGTCACCACGGCCGACCGGCTGATCGCCCTGCTCGGCCTCGGTGACCGCCGCGACGCCCGGTGGCCGACCCTCTCCCAGGGGGAACGGGGCCGTGCGCTCATCGCCCGGGCCCTCATGCCCAGCCCCCGGCTCCTGCTGCTCGACGAGCCCGCCACCGGTCTGGACGTGGCCGGCCGGGAGCAGCTCATCGAACGGATCGACACGTTGCAGGCCACCTACACCGGTCTGGCGTCGGTGCTGGTCACCCACCACCTGGAGGAACTCCCCCCGGGGACGACCCATGTGATGCTGCTGCGGGACGGGCGCTGCCTGGCGGCCGGCCCGGCTGACGAGGTACTGACCAGCGACCAGGTCAGCAAGTGCTTCGACCACCCCGTCCGCCTCACCCGCGTCGACGGACGCTGGAGTGTGCGGGCGGGCCGCCCGGCGGGGGAGCGGGGGTGAAGGCGGCGGTGGGGTGAGAGGCGGCGACCGTGGCGGTGCGTACCCTCGGGCGCACCGCCACGGCCCCGGCCGTCAGACCAGCGACTCGCCGGCCTTCTCCACGGCGGCCCGGGCCCGGTCCCAGTCACCGTCGAAGTGGGTGCCCAGGGCGTGCAGCCACCGCTCGACGCCGAAGCCGACGCAACTGGTGGAGACCGGGCCGCCGTCGGGCAGGGAGATGGCGCACCGCTCGCCGAAGAAAGTGTGATGGATGTTGACGGAGGCGATCGCCATGTCCTGGTAGACGTACTCGTGCTTCACGGAGACGATCTGCTGGAAGGTGGCACGGTCCCCCGCCCGGTCATAGAAGGGATCGGAGGCCGCACGGCGCTCCAGCGGCAGACCCAGGGCATCGGCCAGGGCGTCCAGGAACCGCGCCGAGTGGTCGAGATGGGCCGTGACCTGGTCGGGTGTGCCCAGCGCCACGACCTCGCGCATCCGGAACGCCTTCAGGCGGCGCAGGGCGTCGAAGTGGTCCTCGTTGCGGAAGCACTGTCCCAGCAGGGTCACCAGCTTTCCGCCCGCGGGCACCTGTCCACCGCGGTGGTGGAGGTAGACGCCGTAGCAGGCGCTGGAGGGCAGTGCGAGGCCGGCCGCACGCAGCGAGCCGGGGGCGAACGCGCCGGCGGCGGCCTCCTGCCCGATGGTCCCGGTGCCGGCCTCGGAGACGTCCAAGGCGGAGGAGACCAGAGCCAGTTGAGGGAAGTTCTGGTAGACGTCGAGGCGGGCCAGGTCGGCGACCGGGAGCAGCGGTGGCACGGTCAGCGCGACCGCGCCGGCCGCCTCGGCCCACCGGACGCAGACCTGGTCGAGTGCCTCGGCGAGCCGGGTCGGTGCCTCCTCCAGCGCGACGAGTCCTTCGGACACCCGGACACCGGTCTTGAAACTCATCCCAAGCTCCTTAGCGTGAGTGGCTGATCGAGTGGCTGATCGTGTGGCTGATCGAGCGGCTTCTCCGGAGGGACGCTCCGCCTGCCGCGGTGGAGCGGCGGCGGGAACAGCGTCGGGGCGGTGCGCGGCGAGGGCGCGCGACACGTGCGCCGGGGCAACCCCCCTGGCGGACATGGGCTTTCCGCGCATCACGGCAGTCGCTAAGGTAACACCTCTGAGGACCTGAGCACCTGAGTGATTCCGCTCAAGGTGAGACGAAGGATCGAGAGAAGAAAGAGGAACGTTCCGTGAAAAAGGGACAACTCGGCTTCCTGACCGGCACACACGCGGTCAACGACCTGTACCAGGGGGTGATCCCCGCGATGCTCCCGTTCCTGATGACCGAGCGACATTACAGTTACGCCGCGGTCTCCGGCCTGGCCTTCGCCGCGAGCGGCGTCTCCAGCCTGTTCCAGCCGCTGTTCGGTGTCCTGTCCGACCGCAAGCCGCGCGGCTGGCTGGTTCCGGTCGGGTCCGGCACCGCCGCGCTGGGCGTGGTCGCGGCCGGCCTGTCCGACTCCTACCTGCTGACCTGGATCTTCGTCGCACTGGCCGGGATCGGCATCGCGGCGTACCACCCGCCCGCGACCAGCCAGGCCCGCGCGGCCGGCGGCTCCTCTCAGAAGGCGATGAGCGTCTTCTCCGTCGGCGGGACCGTCGGCGGCGCCGTGGCCCCCTCGCTGGTGACCGTCGTCATCGGGGCGCTGGGCTTCGACGCCGGCTATCTGCTGGCCCTCCCCGCCCTGGTCATGCTGGTCCTGTGGGTACTCAAGGGACCCTGGATGCGGTGGCGCGGCTACGAGGAGGCGGCGCCGCTGGTGTCCGGCCCGGCCGGGGGAGCGGCGGGACGCGGCGACGGACGGACCGACGACTGGCGCGCGTTCGGCCGACTGGTGGTCGTCATCATCGGCTGGTCCATCCCGTACGTCACCGTCACCTCCCTGCTGTCCCTGCACGCCCAGCGAGACCTCGGCCAGTCGGAGGCGGCGGGTGCGGTCGCGCTCACCTCCTATACCGCGGCTGGCGCCGTGGGCACCCTGCTCGGCGGCTGGATCGGGGACCGGTACGGCAGGATGACCTCCGTGCGGGCCGGCTATCTGGTGGCGCTCCCGGCCCTGGCCGGCATCGTGTGGGCGCCCTGGTTCCCCGTCCTGGTGGTGTGTGCCGCCCTGTTCGGCGCCGCCATGTTCCTGCCGTTCGCCGCGCAGGTCACCCTCGCACAGGACTATCTGCCCAACCGGCCCGGCACGGCCAGCGGTCTGACCCTGGGCATGGCCATGGCCGCGGGCGGTCTGTGCTCCCCGGTGTTCGGCTGGCTGGCCGACAGCAGCGGTCTGCCGTCCGCCTTCTACACGCTGCTCGTCGTGTTCGTCGTCCCCGTCGGACTCGCGCTGCGCCTGCGCGACCGGGTGCTGCCGGTGACCGGCCTCCGCCCGACTCCCACTGTCGAGACGGCGGACTCCGGAGTGTCACGATGATCTTGCCTACTTTGCACTCATGAACAATTCTTTGCCGAATTTATCCGATGCCCAACATGTGAGATACCTATTGTGAGTCACTTCGCGGTTACGTACCGTGTGACACGCGATCGGAAAGTGTTCCATCAGCCGTCAAAGCCGTACTTCAAGAGGGAGAAATCCATGAAGATCGACTGGGATGACCACGAGGAACTCAAAGCGGAAGGCATCGCACTGTCGCGACGTTTCGCCTTCGGGCAGGAAATGTCCTGCCTGAAGGTGGTCGCCGATCAGGCCGGCGACCTCGGTCTCCCGCCGCACTGGCACGAGAACGAGCAGTGGGTCGTGGTGACCGAAGGGTCCATCCGCTTCGTCTGCGACGAGACCGAGTACGAACTCAACGCCGGTGACGTGGCCTACATACCGTCCCGCCAGCGGCACACCGCCACCTTCGTGGGACCGGAGGGGGCCGTCCTCATGGAGTTCTCGGCCCCGCCGCGGCTCGACCTGGCGCCCGGCTCGATCATGCCCTCCTCGATGAAATTCGACTGAGGTCCCCGAAAAGCACTCACCGCCTTCTTCGGTCAAGTCTATGGGGGATCGATCGTGCGAAGCAGTGTGTACGGCAGGACCAATCCAGAGAAAACCATCCACGAGGTATTCGAGCACATCGCCCGAAGACACCCGCAGAGAAAAGCTCTGGTCGCCGCCGACGGCGCGGTGACCTACGGCGAGCTCGCCGACGCCGCCCGACACGTCGCCCACCGGCTGATCGGCCTGGGCGTGCGGCCCGGCAGTGTCGTCCCGGTCGCGGCCCGCCGCTCACCGGAGCTGGCCGCCGTCCTCCTCGGCGTCCTGATGGCCGGTGGAGCGTACGGGGTCCTGGACGTGCGGTGGCCGCCGGCGCGCCTCACACGGCTGCTGGGCACCATGCGGCCCGCGGTCGTCCTGGCGGACGCCGCGGGTTCCGCCCGGCTCGCCGAGGCGGGCGTGGAGCACGTCACCTTCCCGGAACTGCGCGGCGCGGTTCCGCCCGCCGTCACCCTGCCCGAGGTCTCGCCGGACGCCTGCGCGACCCTGTTCTGGACCTCGGGGAGCACCGGAAGCCCCAAGGCCGTACTGTCCCCGCACCGCGCCACGACCAGGCTTTTCGCCCCGGACGGATTCATGGACCTCGGCGAACGGCCGGTGATGATCCACGCGGCGGCCGTGGCCTGGGACGCCTTCAGTCTGGAGCTGTGGGGGATGCTGCTCAGCGGCGGAACCGCCGTCGTGCACGAGGACGACCTCCTCCTGCCGCCCGCGATCCGCGCCCACGTCCAGGACGCCGGCGCCACCCACCTCTTCCTGACCCCGTCCCTGTTCGACGTGATCGTGGGCGGCGACCTGTCCTGCCTGGCCGGACTGCGTGCCGTCCTGCTGGGCGGGGACAAACCCTCTCCGGCGAACTGCCGCGCCGTGCTCGACGCCTTCCCCGGCATCGAGCTGTACAACGGCTACGGACCCGTCGAGTCCTGCGTGTTCGCCACCGTCCGCCGCATCACCCTGGAGGACACCGAGGCGTCGGCCGGAGTTCCCGCGGGCCTGCCCGTCCCCGGTACGCAGGTGCACGTCCTGCGCGACGGCGAGCCGGTGCCCCGGGGCGAGACCGGTGAGGTGGCGATCGGCGGTGCGGGGCTCGCCCTCGGCTACCTGGACGCGCCCGAGCAGACGGCGGCCGTCTTCCGGCACCTCACGGCCGACGGACAGCGCGTTCCCGTCTATTGCACCGGCGACCAGGGCCGGATGGACGAATCCGGGGTGCTGCACCTGAGCGGGCGGACAGACGCCCAGCTCAAAATATCCGGGCACCGCATCGAACCGGCCGAGATCGAATCCGCCGTCCGCACCCTGGGCGGCACCCGGTCCGTGGTCATGCCGATTCCCGACCGCAGCGGAATGCCGCGCATCGTCCTCTTCGCCGAATCTCCCTCGAAGGCGATGACGGAACAGGAGATGCTGGGCCGTCTCCGGGAGACCCTGCCGTCCTACTTGGTCCCCTCGGCCGTGCATTTCGTCCCCTCGATGCCGCTCCTGGACAACACGAAAATCAACAAGCGAGAGCTCTCGGCGCGCTTCGGTTATACCTCCTGAAGGCGCTTCCGAAATTCCGAACCAAAGGAATCGACGCGTGAGCATGCATGACCAGACGGAGGAAAAATTCTCCGTCGCTCTGGACTCCATCCAAGGAAAGCGCCGGATCGAGCGAGTTCTGGAGGCGGCTAACGCCCTCCTCGACCGGTATTCCACAGAACCCGACCACACGGAACGCCTGAGGCTCGCACATGAGCTGATCCGACGGAATTTCACTCCGCAGGTCACCATCACCTTCGGTGACCTGACTCTCGGCCCCGACGATCCGGAAACCGTTTCTTCCGGTGAGACGCTTTTCCACTGCAAAATACATGGGCCGGACGGGGGCAGTGGCTCGCTCACCGCCTCCTACACGGCTCCCGGCTCGCTGGGGCTGACCGCCCCCGAGTGGCTGACGGCGATGCGCCTGCTGGCCGGCCTCGGCGGCCTCGGCGTCGGGGGTTGGGTGACATGCTCACGCTAACAACGCCGGAATCCCCGGCCGGTCTGCTGGCGCGGCCGTACTGGTACCGGCACCTGCCGGCCGGCACGGACGTGCACCGACTGGACGCCGGTGTCTTCGCCGTGACGGGCAACGCGGCCGTCCAGGAGGTGCTCGCCCACCCCCTGATCGTGGCCGACCACCCCCTCAAGGCCAGCGCACGCGCCTTCGGCCCCAACGTGCTCGACGCCGACGGACCCAGCCACCGGGCGTTCCGCGCCCTGCTCGCACCCATCCTGTCCGCCGGGCGGATCGCCGAGTACAAGCGGGCGCTGATGCCCGGTCTCATCCGCGGCCTGGTCGACAGCGTCGCGGGTACCGAGACCGACTCCTTCCACGACACCTACGCGCACCGGGTGCCGTACGGCATCGTGTGCACGATCCTCGGCATCGACACCTCCCTGGAGCAGCGTTTCCACCGGCTGACCCGTCCGCTGGCCCGGCTGCTGGACTACCCCACCCGGGAGACCGACGAGACCCACGCCAACGTCGGCGAGCTGCTGCGGCTGATCGAGGAACAGCGAGCGGCCGGGGCGGCCGGAGCGCACTCCCTGCTGGAGACCATCGAGCGGACCCGGGACCGCAAGGGCATCTCCCTGACCGACAGTGAGGTGCGCTCCACGGCCCTGCTGTTCTTCCTGGCCGGCACGGAGACCAGCAGCGCCTTCATCACCTCGCTCGTCTACTGCATGGGACGCGGCATCTTCGACCTGGCCGAACTGCGGGACGAGGAGGTCCGCGACGCCTACCTCGAGGAGGTGCTGCGGCTCTACCCGCCGGTCCAGACGATCGTCCGCTTCGCCGCCGACGATCTGACCGTCCAGGGAGTGACCGTGCCCCGGCACTCGGCGGTCCTCGCCTCGGTCGCCGGAGCCAACCGTGACCCCAGGGTCTTCACGCACCCCGACCGGTTCGAGATCGGCAGGAACCTGAAGGGCTCGATCCCCTTCGCCGTCGGCGCCCACGCCTGCCCGGGCGCCATGCTCGCCAAGACGGAGTTCTCCCTGATCGTCGAGGAACTCATCCAGCGCTGTTCCGAGGTGGTCGTCACACGTGACCGCCTCGGCATGGAAAGCCAGTCGTTCGCCCACCCCACCGACTTCTCCGTCGAGTTCAGGACCAGGTAACCCCTACCCCGTACCGGAAATGAGGGCACAGTGGAAAGCAAGATAGCGTTGCTGCGCACATGGCTGGACGGCCTGCACGAGCGGCCGCTCGACATCGAGGACGACACCGACCTGATCCAGTCGGGCACGGTCACCAGCCTCCAGTTCGTGCAGATGGTGATCGAGATCGAGCGTCTGCACGGCCGGAAACTGGACCCGGGCGTGATCAACATCGAGTCGATGCGCACGCTCAAGGCCATCGACACGGCCGTCTTCCAGGCCGCCTGATGGCGGGGGACACCCCCCGGGTGGCGGTGGTCTCCGGAGCCTCCTCCGGGATCGGCGCGGCCGTGGCCGAGGAGTTCCTGCGGCGCGGCTGCACGGTCGTCGGCCTCTCCCGGCGCGGCAACCCGGACCTGGCCGGCCGGCCCGGCTACCACGACCGCCTCGCCGACCTCCGGGACGGCGAGGCCGTACGGGCCGCGCTCACCTCGGCGGCCGACGTCACCGCCGACGGCATCGACGCCGTCGTGCTCAACGCCGGCGCCTCCCCGGACCCGGTCGACCTGGTCAAGGCCGACTGGGAGACGGTGGCGGACACCTACGAGACCAACGTCCGCACGGCACTGAACCTCCTCCAGGCGACCGCCGGACCGCTCAAGCAGAACGGCGGCGGCTCCCTGACCTTCGTCGGGGCCAGCCTCGCCAACGGCTACCGGCCCGAACGCTGGGCCTACGCCGCCAGCAAGGCCGCGATGACGACCTTGATGCGCGCCTGTTCCGTCGAGTTCGCCGACGACGGTGTGGTCGCCAACGAGGTACGGCCCGGCCCGGTGGCCACCGCCATGACGATGGCCGGGCTGGACGGCGAGGTGAACGAGCAGATCATCCGCGCCATCAACGCCGGATTCGGCACCGACTGGCTCAAGTCCCCCCGCACCGTGGCGGAGTGGATCGTCACCATCGCCGCGTTCCCGTCCAACGGTCCCACGGGGCAGGTCTTCAACTACAGCCGCAAGGTCCTGTGACCCGCCGCACCACCCACGCGACCCCCAAGAGAGGCAGGCACACCGCCATGTCGAACCACCCCTCCGCCGAGCAGCTCCTCGACCTGTTCAACTGGGCCTCCCCGGCCATGCTCGTCACCGACGCCGACGGCGCCGTGGTGCTGGCCAACAAGGCCGCCACGGAACTGCTCAAGGACGCCGCCGCCACCGGCGCCGGGCTCCCCGGCGCCCTCGGCGTCGGCGACTACGCCGCGCTGCTGTCCGCCGGAACGCCGGTGGAGAACCGTGCCGTGGCCTTCGCCCACCCCGACTTCCCGTCCGGGTACGCCAACGTCGGCTTCGGCCAGGTCGACGGCGCCACCCACGGCTTCTGGGCGCTGCGCCCGGTCACCACCCACCCCACCCCCTCCCCGGCACCCGGCGAGGGCTCCTCCACCGCCGAGGCGTGGATCCGCCAGGTCGACCGGGCCGACACGTCCTACACGCCGGCCGGCGCCGACGCCGTCCCGTACCTCCAGGCGTACTACGACCACTGCCCGGTCGCCATCCACCTGATCGAGGAGGACGGCACGGTCGCCCACGCCAACTGGAAGGACATCGCCATCGTCGGGGCGAGCGAGCGGCCCGACACCTACGTCGGCCACCACATCCGGCGCATCTACGCCGACCAGGACGTGGTCGAGGACTTCCTGGGCCGCTGGGGCGAGGACGCGCCGATCATCGACTTCCGCGCCGATTTCCTCAACCAGGGCGAGCGCGTCCCGGTGGTGATCTTCTCCACCGCCAACGTCGAGGGCGACAAGCTGAAGAACACCCGCTGCTTCGTCTTCCCCGACAGTCACCCGGACCGCGAGCGGGACAAGGTCAAGGCGCTCGACCTCAGCTTCTGACCTCCCCGCGCCACGTTCCGCCCCGCGACCGGGGCGGAGCGGTCCGACCGTGACGCCGGGCCCCGGCGAGCGATCCCCGCCGGGGCCCGTCCGCGCTCACGAAGCCCGTCCCGCACCCGGAGTGAACATGGCTCACACCCCTGCCCGACCGGGCGCCCGGCTCACCGGCTGGGACCCCGAGGACGAGGACGCCTGGCACCGGGGCGGCCACCGCGTGGCCCGCCGCAACCTGGTGCTCGCCGTCCTGGCCGAGCACGTCGGATTCTCCGTATGGACGCTCTGGTCCGTCCTCGTCCTGTTCATGTCCCCCGAGATCGGCCTCGGCTTCGGCCCGGACCGCAAGTTCCTGCTGGTGGCCACGCCCACCGTCGTCGGCTCGCTGCTGCGCCTGCCCTACGCCCGCGCGGTCACCCGCTTCGGCGGCCGCGACTGGACCGTGTACTCCACCGCCCTGCTCCTCCTGCCGACCACGGCGGCCGCGTACTTCGTGCAGCGGCCCGGCACGCCCTTCTGGGTGTTCCTGGCGATCGGCGCCCTGGCGGGCGCCGGCGGGGGCGGCTTCGCCTCCTCGATGACGAACGTCGCCGCCTTCTACCCGCGGCGCCTCCAGGGCTGGGCCCTGGGCGTCACCGCCGGCGCCGGCAACCTCGGCGTCGCCGCCGTCCAGCTCATCGGCCTCCTGGTCCTCTCGGCCGCGGGCGACACCCACCCCGCGTACGTCGCCGCCGTGTACCTGCCGCTGATCGTGGCGGTCGCGCTCCTCGCCGCCTGGAAGATGGACAACGTCGACACCGTACGGGCCGCACCCGGGGCCCAGCGCGAAGCGGTCCGGGACCGCCGTACCTGGTCGGTCTCCCTGCTGTACATCGGCACGTTCGGCTCGTTCGTCGGGTACGGCTCCGCCTTCGGCCTCGTCCTGCGCCACGAATTCGCCCTGACACCCCGCGAAGCCGTCGGCTACACCTTCCTCGGCCCGCTCCTCGGCGCCTTCTCCCGGCCGCTGGGCGGGGCGCTCGCCGACCGCCTGGGCGGCGCCCGGGTCACCTTCTGGACCTTCCTCGGCATGGCCGCGGGCACCGGTGTGCTCGTCGCCGCGCGCGGCGGCTCCTCAGCCCTGTTCGTCACAGCCTTCACCGTCCTGTTCGTCCTCACCGGACTCGGCAACGGCTCCACCTACAAGATGATCCCGGCACTGTTCGCGCGCCAGGCCGAGCAGGAGGTGATGGCCGGCTCCGACGCGGACGAGGCGTTCGCCCGGGCCCGGCGCCTGTCCGGCGCGGTCATCGCCGTCGCCGGAGCCGTCGGGGCGCTCGGCGGCGCCGCCGTCAGCGTCGCCTTCGAGCTGTCCTACGCCGGCGCGGACTCCGGCACCCCGGCCTTCACCGCCTTCCTCGTCTACTACGCGCTCTGTCTGGCCGTACTGCGGACCCTGCGGCCGGCCCCCGCCGGGCACACCCCGCACCCGGATGCCGCGAAGGAGGCGAGCCGTGTCTGAACTGCCCGTGCCCGTACCCGAAGCGCGCACCCACTGCCCCTACTGCGCCCTGCAGTGCGGCACCCTGCTGCGCGGCGACGCGGACGTCGGTGTCAAGGTGAGCCCGGCGGACTTCCCGGTCAACCGGGGCCGGCTGTGTCACAAGGGCTGGACCGCCGCGGACGTCCTGCACACCGCCGACCGGATCACCCGCCCGCTGGTCCGCGGCGCCGACGGCCGGCTCGCGCCGGCCTCCTGGGACACCGCGCTGGACGTCGTGGCCCGGGGTCTGCGCACCCTGCGCGACCGGCACGGACCGGATGCCCTCGCCGTCCTCGGCGGCGGCGGTCTCACCAACGAGAAGGCTTACCTGCTGGGCAAGTTCGCCCGGCTCGCCCTGGGCACCGGCCAGATCGACTACAACGGACGGTTCTGCATGTCGTCCGCCGCGGCGGCCGGCAACGCGGCGTTCGGCCTCGACCGGGGCCTGCCGTTCCCCGTCACCGATCTGCGCGGGGCCGACACCGTCCTGCTGGTGGGTGCGAACGTCGCCGAGACCATGCCACCGCTGATGCAGCACCTCGACCGGGCCCGGCTCATCGTCGTGGACCCCCGGCGCACCCCGACCGCCGAGCGAGCCGCCCTGCACCTCCAGCCCGTACCCGGCACCGACCTCGCGCTCGCGCTCGGCCTGCTGCACATCGCCGTCGCGGAGGACCTCGTCGACCGGGACTACGTCCGCGCGCGCACCCGCGGCTTCGACGCCGCGGCACGCCGTACGGGCGACTGGTGGCCGGAGCGGGTCGAGGAGATCACCGGCGTCCCCGCCAGGGCGCAGCGCCGGGCGGTCCAGATGCTCGCCGAGGCCCGCGGCGCCTACGTCCTCACCGGCCGCGGCGCCGAACAGCACAGCAAGGGCACCGACACCGTCGCCGCGTTCATCAATCTGGCGCTGGCCCTCGGGCTGCCCGGCCGCAGCGGCAGCGGCTACGGCTGTCTGACCGGGCAGGGCAACGGCCAGGGCGGCCGGGAACACGGCCAGAAGGCCGACCAGCTGCCCGGCTACCGCTCGCTCACCGACCCGGCGGCCCGCGCCCACGTCGCCCGTGTCTGGGGCGTGGCGCCGGACGCGCTGCCGGGACCCGGCCGCAGCGCCTACGAACTCCTCGACGCGCTGGGCCGCGACGGGGGACCGCGGGCCCTGCTGGTGTTCGGTTCCAACCCCGCCGTCTCCGCCCCGCACGCCGCGCACGTCACCGAGCGGCTCGCCGCCCTCGACCTCCTGGTCGTGGCCGACTTCGTACCCTCCGAGACCGCCCGCATGGCCGACGTGGTGCTTCCGGTCACCCAGTGGGCCGAGGAGGAGGGCACCCTGACCAGCCTCGAAGGCCGCGTCCTGCGCCGCCGCGCGCTGCTGCCGCCCCCGCCGGAGGTCCGCGGCGACCTGCGCGTCCTGCACGACCTCGCCGTACGCCTGGGCGAACCCGCCGACCGCTATCCGACCACCCCCCGTGAGGCGTTCGAGGAACTGCGCGCCGCGTCCCGCGGCGGACGGGCCGACTACTCGGGGATCACCTACGACCGGCTGGACGCCGGAGAGGCACTGCACTGGCCCTGTCCCGACACCCCGGGCGACCCGCACCCCGGCACACCCCGCCTCTTCCTCGACCGGTTCGCGCACCCCGACGGCAGGGCCAGGTTCGCCGACGTCGACCACCGGGAGCCGGCCGAGGAGACCGGCCCGGCCTTCCCCCTGTACGCCACCACCGGCCGGGTCCTGGCGCACTACCAGTCGGGAGCCCAGACCCGCCGGGTCGCCGAACTCACCGACGCGGTCCCCGAACCCTTCGTCGAGGTCCACCCCGACACCGCCGCCCGCTGCGGCCTGGCCGACCGCGGCCTGGCCCGGGTCGTCTCCGCGCGTGGCGGCATGACGGCGAGGGTCCGCACCGACGCCACGATGCGCCTGGACACCGTCTTCGTGCCCTTCCACTTCCCGGACGAGGGCCGGGCCAACCTGTTCACCCACCCGGCGCTGGACCCCCGCAGCGGCATGCCCGAGTTCAAGGTGTGTGCCGTGCGGCTCGCCCCCTGTCAGGAGTGACACCTTGAGCGCCCCGCACACCATCCTCGTGGCCGGCGACGGACCGGCGGCCCGACGGCTGACCCGACGCCTGCGCGACCACGGCCACCTGAACGTCCGCACCGTGCCGGGCGAGCGCCCCGGCACACCGCCCACCGGGGTGACCCGCATCGTCCGGGCACGCCGCCGGGTCGTGGCCCGAGCCGGCGGACGGGAGACCGCGTACCCGTACGACACTCTGGTCCTCGTCCCGCGGGCCCAGCCCCTGCTCCCCGACCTGCCCGGCCTGCTGGACCCCACGGGCCGCTTCACGGACGGCGTCGTCACCCCCGGCACGGCCGCCGCGGTGACCGCCTCCGGCCCCGTCGCCGTCCTCGGTGACGGCCCCCCGGCCGTGGAGACCGCGAGCGCCCTAGCAGCCCGCGGCGTCGACACCACCCTGGTGTGCTCCTCGCCCCAGCCCCTCTCCGCGTACCTCGGCACGGTCTGCGGCGGCATGCTCGCCGGGGAACTCGCACGCGCCGGGGTCACCGTCCGGCCCGCGAGCACCGCCGTACGCCGTGCTCCCGGACTCCTCCACCTGGCCGACGGCACCGCCCTGCGCGCCGACACCCTCGTCCTGTGCCCCGACGCCGCCCCCGACACCCGGCTCGCCCGCGCCGCCGGCCTGCGCGTGGCCCACGGCATCGTGGTCGACGAACAGCTGCGCACCAGCGACCCGCACATCCACGCCGTCGGCGACTGCGCCGAGGCCGGCGGACGGGTCCTCACCGGCCCCGGCGCCGCCTGGGAGCAGGCCGGCACCCTCGGCGCGATCCTCAGCGGCCACACCGCCGCCTACCGCCCCGGGCCGCCCGCGCTCCGCCTGCGCACTCACGCGGCGGATGTCGCCGCGTTCGGTACGCTCGCCGACCTCGACCGGCCCGGCACCCGCCTGATCGCCCTCACCGACCCGGTCGGCCGGCGCTACGCGCGGCTCGCACTGCGCGACGACCACGTCGTCGCCGCCGTACTGCTCGGCCTGCCGGAGGCCATTGCCACCATCGGGCTCCTGCACCGGCGCGGCCGCCCCCTGCCCTCCGACCGGCTCGGTCTGCTGCTGGACCTGCCCGCCCGGCCGGCCCCGGACCGTGACGCCGCGGACGACGCCCCGGTCTGCCTGTGCAACAACGTCTCGCGACGCACCCTGCACACCGCCTGGCGGGCGGGCGCCCGCACGCCGGCGGCCCTCGCCGGGGCGACCCGCGCCACCACGGGCTGCGGGGCCTGCCGCCCGGCCGTGGCGCACCTGTGCGGCACCTGGGCGTCCGGGCTCCGCGGCGGCGAGCCGGAGGCGGCGTCGTGACCCGGACCCTGCTGGTCGTCGGCCACGGCATGGTGGGCCACCGGTTCGTCGAGCAGCTCCGGTCCCGGGACCCCGGCCGGACCTGGCGCGTGGTCGTCGTGGGGGAGGAGCACCATCTCGCCTACGACCGCGTCGGCCTCTCCTCGTACCTGGACGGCAAGAGCCGCAGCGACCTGACCCTCGTCGGGGCGGACCTCCTCAACGATCCCCGGGTGGACCTGCTGCTGGGCAGCCCGGTGACCGCGGTGGACGGCGGCTCTCGCACGGCGCGCACGGCACACGGCGAGCAGGTGCGCTACGACGCCCTGGTCCTGGCCACCGGTTCGCACCCGTTCGTCCCCCCGGTGCCGGGCCGCGACCACGCCGGCTGCTTCGTCTACCGCACCTTCGACGACCTCGACGCCCTCCGGGCCGCGGCGCGTCCGGGCCGTCCGGGCGTGGTCGTCGGCGGCGGGCTGCTGGGCCTGGAGGCCGCCAACGCCCTGCGGCTGCTCGGCATGAGACCCCGGATCGTGGAGACCGCGCCTCACCTGATGCCGGCCCAACTCGACGCGGGCGCCGCGGAGGTGCTGCACCGGCACGTCACCGGCCTGGGTATCGGCCTGCACTGCGCCACGTCCGTGGCGACGGTCGACGCCGGAGCAAACGGCAGGGTGGCATCGGTGACCCTCGGGGACGGCACCGTGCTCGACGCCGACGTGGTGGTCTTCGCCGCGGGCGTCCGGCCCCGCGACGAACTGGCCGGTTCCCTGGGCCTGGCCCGCGGCGAGCGCGGCGGGTTCGCCGTGGACGCCTTGTGCCGTACCGCCGACGAGCGGGTGTGGGCGATCGGTGAGTGCGCGGCGGTGGACGGCCGCTGCCACGGCCTGGTGGCTCCCGGATACCGCATGGCGGACAGCGTGGCACGTCAGCTGACCGGTGAGGTCCCCGAGCCCTTCGACACCACCGGCACCCCCGTCGCCCTCAAACTCCTCGGCGTCACCGTCGCCACCGTCGGTGACGTGCGTCCCGACCCCGCACAGGCCGTCGAGGCGGTCTTCACCGAAGGCACCGACCGGTACGCCAAGATCCTGCTGAGCCGGGACGGCGGCGACCTGCTGGGCGCCGTCCTCGCCGGCGGCACCGGCCCCTTCGCCGCCATCCGCTCCCTCGTCGGCCGCCGGCCGCCCGCGGACCTGGAACAGCTGCTGCTGCCCTGACCCCCTTCGCCCCACCCCGTTCCGAAAGGACCCTGCGTTGAACACGATCGCCTTCCTCGGCCTAGGCACCATGGGCAGCCCCATGGCCGTCAACCTCAGCGAGGCCGGACACACCGTTTACGGCTGGAACCGCAGCGAGGGCCGGACCGTCGCCCTGGTCGCGGCGGGCGGCCGGCGGGCCGCCTCGATCGCCGAGGCCGTCCGCGCCGCCGACACGGTGATCACCATGCTCCCGGACGCGCCACAGGTCGAGGAGGTCGCCTACGGTACCCACGGCATCCTCGCCCACGCCCGCCCGGGCACCCTGCTGATCGACATGTCCACCATCGCTCCGCGCAGCTCCGTCAGGCTGGCCCGCGAGGCCGCCGAGCGGGGCGTGCGGGTCCTGGACGCCCCCGTCGCGGGCGGCGAGGCCGGGGCGGTCGAGGGCACGTTGTCCATCATGGTCGGTGGCGAAGCCGCCGACGTCGAGGCGGCCGGGCCGGTCTTCGAGGCCCTGGGCAAGACCGTCACGCACTGCGGCCCCCACGGCTTCGGGCAGACGGTGAAGGCCGCCAACCAACTGGTACTCGCCGTCACCCTCCAGGCGTGCGCCGAGGCGGTGGTCTTCCTGGAGAAGGCGGGCGTGGACCTGGAGGCCGCCTTCGACGTCCTGGACGGCGGCCTCGCCGGCTCCCGTGTCCTCACCCGCAAACGGGACAACTTCCTCCACCGTGACTACCGGCCCAGCTTCGCGATGGGCCTGCACCACAAGGACATGGGCATCGTCACCGACACCGCCCGCGAACTCGGCGCGGCGATCCCCCTGGGCAGCGTCGCAGCCCAGCTGATGTCCTCCGCAGTGGCCCGTGGCGACGGTGCCCTCGACCACTCCGCCCTGCTGCGCGGCGTGGAACTGCTCAGCGGCCACGATCCGGCGCGGTAACGGCGCGCGTTCGCCGGCTCCGGAGCCGGCGAAGCAGTCAGTCCGGCACCTCCCGCCGCCCGGCGGCGTCCCCGCGGGGCACCGCGGGGACCGAACAGGCCGCAAGCCGGCATGCGTCGGCTCCCTGATGCTGATGGGCGTCGCCACCGTCCTGATCGGCCCTCCTGATGACGTTCGAGCACTCCCCGCGCGACAGGCGCGGCCTGTACACCGGCATCACCCAGGCCGGCTTGCCCGTGGGACCGCTGCTCGCCAACCTCGCGTTCCTCTTCGCCGCCCACGCGTCGGACGGCACCTGGGCGTGGCGGGTGCCGTTCCTGCTCAGCGCGGTCCTGATCGCGGTGGGTGTCTTCCCTGCGGCTGAAGGTCGCCGAGCCCGCGCAGTTCGAGGAGCTCAAGACATCCGGACACGTGGCGAAGAACCCCCTGGCCGACGTCCTGCGCGCGTTCTGCCTGCGCATAGCGGGCACCGCCCGCCTACGCCGTGTCGGTGACCTTCGTCCTGTCCTGTCTGGACGACGGCGACGCACCTGGCGTGACCGGAACGGTCAGCCGCGTCGCAATGGTCACCGCCGCGTCCGCGGGCACCGTCCTGTGGGGCGTGCTGTCCGACCGGTGGGGCAGGCGCCCGGTCCGCCTGCTGGGCTGTGCCGTCACTCTGGCCTGGGGCGTCCCCCTGTTCCTGCTGGTCGACACCGAGTCGGCGGCTCGGCATCGGCCGTGCCACCGCGCACGCCCTCGCCGGGGAGTGGGACCGCATCTGCGACGTCAACGTGCGCGGCACCTTCCTGATGATCCGCCGGTTCGCGCCCGGCGTGGCGAAGAGCGGCTTCGGCCGCGTCGTACACCTCTCCTCCGTCTCGGCCGAACGCGGCAGCGGGGTCTTCGGCGGTGTCGCCTACTCGGCCGCCGAAGCGGCACCTCTGGGCTTCTCCCACGCGCTGGCGAGGGAACTCGGACCACACGGCGTCACCGACACCTCCGTGGCCCCCGGCCTCATCGACACCGCCATCACCGCCGGGAAAATCGATGCGCAGCGCAAAGCCGCGATGGTCACCGACATCCCCGTGCGCCGCACCGGCAGGGTCACCGCCGCGGGTGGCCCACCGCGGCGGCCCCGACCGTGCCTTCCCCGCGGAGCGCCCGCCTCACCGGCACGGCGGCGCGAGCACGGACGGTCGGCCGCCGGCCGGTGGTGAGGGCCTTGCCTCCTGAATGCCCCTGGCGGTCAGCACGGCGACACGGCGGCGGGCCTCGTACGCCATCAGCGGTACCGGCGGCAGGGTGTGTCCGTAGGCCGGGACCGCGCTGTCGTTTCTCCACAGCGCGGCCGATGAGTTTGTGGCTCCCGGCCGGTCCAAGCTCGTGACACCTCAGGAAAGGACACCGCCATGTCGGAGCTTCTCGTCGACTTCATCACCTCCCTCGACGGCTACGCATCGGGAGAGGGGTGGCCCGGGTTCTGGGGCCTGGAGGGCCCGGAGTACCTCGCATGGCTCGGCGAGCAGCCCGAGGCCACCTACCTGATGGGAGCGAACACCTACCGCCTGATGTCGGGCTTCGCCGCGGGCGAGGTTCCTCAGGGCCAAGACGAGTTCAGGCCCGAAGAGGAGGCGTCCGTCGACGCGCTGTCGCAAGCGTCCAAGGTGGTGTTCTCCTCCTCGCTCGACGAGCCACTGACGTGGGCCAACTCCACGCTCGTCCGTGACGACGCCGTCGAGGCGGTCCGCGCCATGAAGTCGGCTGGCCCGGGGCTGCTCAGCACGATCGGCAGCCTCAGCCTGTGCCGGTCCCTACTGCGAGCGGGGCTCGTCGACCGCTTCCGGGTCGTGATGTTCCCGGTGATCACCGGGGCCACGGGCGAGGAACGCATCTACGACGGCTATCCGGACGTTGCCCTCGAGATGATCGGGCACCGCACCTTCGACGGCCGCATCCAACTGGTCGAGTACAAGCCCCGCGTGCTTGAGCACCCCCCGCTCGGCGTCCCTGCGTGACATCGCTCCGCCCGCCGGTCGGGACGGCCGCCAGGCCGGTGCCGACCAGGGCTGGGCCGTGTCCGACGGGTCCTGTGACTCGCCTTGCGCTGGATCGTTTCGTCGTCGCCGCGGTTCGGCAAGTGGAAGACGGTTCACGATCGTCATCGCAGATGGTCGGCGGACGGCACATGGGAGAAGGTCCTGCCTGCCGTCCAGGCCCTCTGCGGATTCCGGCCGTCGTAGTCGCCCGGTGAGGCACCGTTCCGACTGGCCGAAACCGCCGGTACCTGCGACGCCGACAGCTCAAGCACACGATCCCTGAACCCAGGGACCAGCGAGCCGACCGCCGACGACGGGGCAGCAAGGGCGACCGGCTCACCGGCTTCGGCACAACGGTCCACCGGCGCCGCAATGAGGCCGAACGCCCATCAACCGACTCGTCGAGACGTTCCGCGCGGTCGCCCCCCGGCTACGACAAGAGGGCCTACGTCTTCCACGGGACGGTCACGGTCGCGGGGATCCGACGGTGGCTCCGCCAGTGACCACCGCGTTCGCGGCTATACCTCTTCCGGGACCAGGACTCCCAGCTCGACTTCCTCGAAACGCGTGACCACCAGGCTTGGTCATCCTCGGACACCATCGGCCCGCCGTCCTGGAACGCACCGAGGAACGGCCGGCCCGACCCGGCGGAAGGCCGAGGACATCCCCCCCGCCCCGAGCCCCGCCCGAACATGCGCTTGCAGTCGGCTGGCAACCCCCGCTCGACCAGCGCAGACACCGCCTCGCCGCCCACACCCGGGCGCGCGAGACAACCCGCGTCATAGGGCAGCCACAGCGCGCTCGGCAACCGGCACCCCTACTCGATCCGTCCACCCGATCTTCTCGGACCGCGCGGACGACCTGTCGGACACGACTTCGGCGCCTGACCATGCCGCCACGTGACTCGGGCACCTCCCGGTCACGTCCTCCGGTGGAAGCGCCGGCGGCCAGGGCGAGCGGGCCGTGGTCGCCGGATATGTGCTGTCTGATGCCTGGCTAGACCGCGGTGAAACCGCCGTCAGCGGCGACCACGGCTCCCGTGACGAAACTGGAGCGGGGAGAGACGAGGAAGCACAGGACCTCGGCGATCTCCTCGGGCTGCGCCACACGTCCCAGTGGCTGCGCGGCGGCGAAGGACGCCAGGTAGGCGCGGCTGTCGGGGCGGATCGTGTCGAGGAAGTCCGTCTCGATGACGCCCGCGGCCACGAGGTTGGCGCGGATGCCCAGTGGGCCGCCCTCGACGGCGAGCACCTTGGTCAGTTGGGCCAGAGCGCCCTTCGACGCACTGTAGGCGACGCCTTCGGGCAGGGCGACGGTGGAGGCGTACGAGCCGGTGCTGACGATGGCGCCGCCACCGCGGCTCTCCATGGCCCGGAATGCCTCGCGGGCGCAGAAGAAGGAGCCGCGGGCGTTGACCGCCATGACGGTGTCCCAGTCCTCGGCCGTGGTTTCCGTGACGGGCTTGTTCTCGGTGCGCCCGGCGTTGTTCACGAGGATGTCGAGTCCGCCGAACGCCTCCAGGGCCGTTGTCACCGCGAGGTGGGCGGTCTCCTCCCGGGTGATGTCACCGTTTATGGCGACGATGCCGGGAAACTCATCCGCCAGGTTCGTCACGTCGAGGCGGAGGTCGAGGGCGACGACCCGGGCGCCGCGGGAGTGGAGGAGTGCCACGGTCTCCCGGCCCACCCCTCGGGCGGCTCCAGTGACAAGGGCGATCTTCCCAGCGAACTCGGTGGATTCGCATGGTGCGGCGGAGGCGGTTGCGGATGTCATGATGCGGTCCCTGAAGCAGGTGAGTGTGAGTGCGGGCACCGGTGCCGGGCACCTGAAGTGCTGTGCCGTGGTGCGGTGGGGTGCGGTGCGGTGCGCGGGCCTGGCGGTCCCCGCCGTTGAGGCATTCACGGCAGGCCCACGTGGACGTCGTACGGTTGGGTTGTTCAGTGCGCGGTGAGCCCGCCGTCGACCACCAGCTCCGAGCCAGTGACGAACGAGGAGTCGTCGCAGGCCAGGAAGAGGATCGCGGAAGCGATCTCGTCGGCGCGGCCGGCTCGGCGCATGGGGGTGCGTTGGATGTCCGGCTGCTGGTCGCCTTGCTCGTCCAGGAGTTCCTGGATCATCGGCGTGGCGATCACCCCGGGATGCACCGAATTGATCCGTACTCCCTGCCGGGCGTACTCGACCGCGGCGGTCTTGCTCAACAGGCGCACGGCCCCCTTGGACGCTTGGTAGGCCGCAGCCGCACCGCTTCCAACCAGACCGAGTACTGACGATGTATTGATCACTGACGCGTTGCCGCTCGCACGCAGGAGCGGCAACGCCGCCTTCATGCCGAGCCATGTGCCTTTTTGGTTCACGTCTATGACGCGGTCCCAAACCTCTTCCCGCGTGTCCTCGATGCCTGGCCAGTCCAAGATACCGGCGAGGTTCACGAGCACGTCCAGCGTTCCGAACCGGTCGCGTACGACGGTGATCACTTCGTCCCATTCCCGTGCGGAGGAGACATCGAGGCGAGCAGCGACGACCTCCGCGCCGCGTGCGCCGATCCGGTGGGACAGGTCCCGCAAAGGGCCTTCGGCGATATCGGTGATCACTAGCCGGGCGCCCTCGCGGGCGAAGAGTTCGGCGGTCGCAGTGCCGAGGCCGCCGGTCGCGCCCGTGATCAGCGCGACCTTGCCGTCAAGTCGTAGTTCTGTCATGGATCTGGTCCTTGGTTTTCGTTGCTGGTGACTGGCTGACTGGCTGACTGGCTGACTGGCTGACTGCTGTGCCGGGACTGCTTGGTCCGCCGACGGCGAAGTCGCCCCCGGTGCTCGGGGCAGCCGTGGCCCGGCCTTTGCTACGACGGCTTCTGCTCCCGGTAGAGCACGAGGTGCTCGTGATAGAGCACTCCGTCCCGGATGTCGCCCGTGGCGGTGAACCCGGTGTCGTCGACATAGTCCAAGTGGCTGCCGGTCACCGTGTACCGGCCGGTGTACGCGCTGCGCCGCTCGCCGCGGGCTTCGTCGTAGCGGCCGTCCGGCAGAAGCTCCTGACGGATGTGACCATCCGCGGTCACCCACATCCCGACCACGTCGACGTGGTCGCCCTCAACGGTCCCTGCCATGGCAGGCTCCTCTCCTCGAATGGTGTGGTTCTTCCCGCTCCACCGAGTCTCGGCAGGTCAGCGGCAGTCGACCAGGACGCGTGCTGCCTGGGTGCGGCACACCCTGGCAGCCCACCGGGCCACCGCCTAGCCTGAACGCATGGACGACAACCACCTGGGAGACTTCCTGCGCACACGCCGCGCCGGCCTGCGGCCGGAGGACGTCGGCATGGCGAGCTACGGGGCCCGCAGAGTCCCCGGACTGCGCCGCGAAGAGGTTGCCGTCCTGGCCGGAGTGAACGCCGACTACTACACCCGCCTGGAACAAGGCCGCGAGCGCAACCCCTCACCCCAGGTGGTCGACGCGCTCAGCCGCGCGCTGTGCCTCGACGCGGACGCACGCGCGCACTTGTACCGGCTGGCCGGGGCCACACCGAATGACCAGCTCTCAGTCCACGCCGCCGAGCGGGTCAGCCCTTCGCTGCGACAGCTGATGGACGGCTACCCGAACACTCCAGCGTTCGTCATGAGCCGGACCCTGGACCTTCTCGCCGTCAATGCCCTGGCGGAAGCCCTCTACGCCCCCTTCGAGCCGGCGGACAACCTGGCCCGCATGACCTTCCTCGACCCCGCGGGCCGCGACTTCTACACGGACTGGGACCGGGCAGCACAGGCCACCGTCGCCAACCTTCGCGAGGCGGCTGGATTCGCCCCGGACAACCCACGGCTGCGTGAGCTCGTCCGCACGCTCACCGAGCACAGCGCGGACTTCACCCGCCTCTGGAACGCCCACACCGTGCGCGGCAAGACCCAGGGCGCCAAACACTTCCTCCACCCGGACGTCGGCCCTCTCACCCTCACTTACCAGGCTTTCGACGTACGCGACGCCCCCGGCCAGCAGCTCGTCATCTACCACGCCGAACCAGGCAGCCCCAGTGCCCAGTCCCTCAACCTGCTCGGTTCCATCCACGCCACCCGACGCCGGCCCGAGCCCCGGCCTCACCACTGATCAGCCCACTCAACAGGGAGACACGTTGGCAGAAGTGCCCGGTCGACTTCGCCCCGCGTGTTTCATGGGTGTTCGTCGTTCAACATCCGGCCGTTCGGCGGTCCGCCTGCGGCGATCATGTTTCATGGGTTGTCACGAACGGGTGTCCTTCTGCAACACCCTTCAAAGGGCGTTGCAGAAGGCCGCGATCAGGGCATATCCGTTCCACGGCTGGGGTGTTGAGGGCCGAGCGGGTGCTGCCGCTGGCCGTGTACGACCGCACGAACCTCACCATGCGGCAACTCGCCCCGCTGCTCGCCTTCGAGCCGGTCCGTACTCCTCAGCCGGGCGGTCGAGCGGCTGTGGATCGTCGACGGCACGCTCGTTCCGGTCCGCGACCGGAAGGTCGGCGCGTCTTCACCCAACTACCGGTTCTCGGCGAACGTGCAGGTCATCGTGGACGCCGAGACGTGCCTGGCAGTGGCCGCGGCACGTCCAGTGCCCGGCAACACGGCGGACGCGAAAGCCTGACGGGACTCCGGCCTGGCCGCACACTGCGAGAGCGTGACGGTCTTCGGTGACGGCGCCTACATCACCACCGGCCTGATCGTCCCCCACCGCAAACGCCCCGGACGCCCCCTGCTGAAGGGCGAGGAAGCGGACAACGCCCAGCACCACAAGATCCGCGCCCGCGTCGAGCACGCCTTCTCCCGCATGAAGAACTACCAGATCCTCCGGCCAACGCCTGATGCGGCCGGTCTCGTGTACAGACGAAGGGGCGGCTGACTGGTCCGTCCGTGCTTGCCTTAGGCGATCAGCTGTCGTCGGGGGTGTCCTGGTCGTCCTGGGCGAGAAGTTCTGCTGTGAGTTCAATGCATCGAAGCCGGGCGGGAGAGAAGTCGTACGGCATTTTGGCGACCGCTTCGAAGGCGCTCATCTGGGCGTCCTCTTCGCCCGTCAGGTCGGCGTCGTAGATCTCGAAGAGCTCGTCCTCCGCCGCGTCCATCCCGTCCGCCTCGATGGCCTGCACCAGAGCCTTGTGGTGGGCACAGTGCTGCGCGGCGAGTTCGTCGACCCGTGGGTCATGGGGGTCGACGCTGTCGTCGAGGACGGCGTCGGCCGCATCGAGGCGGTCCGCCTCGGCCCGCAGGTCGGGGTGGGTGGCCAGCACGATGAACACGCTGGCCTGGACAGCGGCTCCCAAGGGCCCGAAGATCCGTTCCGTGACCAGTAGGGCGTCCAGGTCAGAAGGGCGCAGTGCGCCCGGAGGCAGGTGGCTGAACCGGTTCGTCACCAGTGGGGAGAGCAGACCCAGCGGGCTGCCCACGGCCCGCAGGCGCTGGACTGCCGCGCGCTGACGCTTGATGTCGGCCTCCTGGGCGGCCAGCGTCTCCTCCAGCCGGCCGAGGGACTCCTCGATGTCGCGGGCTCCGTCGAAGGCGGCCCGCATGTCGTCCAGACTGATTCCGGTCTCCGCCATCTTGCGGATCCACAGCAGACGGATCATGTCGTCGTAGCCGTAGCGGCGCCGACCGTCACTGCCTCGCTCGGGCTCCGGCAGCAGACCGATCTGGTGGTAGTGGCGGATGGCGCGCGGAGTGGTCCCGGCGAAGGCGGCGGCATCACCGATCTTGACCTGGCGGGGAGACGTGACGGAAGGGTACATCGTAGAGCGAGCCTTTCTTGCGGGCGGTGTCTCAACGACATCACATGCCGCTACGGCAGGTGCAACAACACGTGTCTCGTCACCACCGAGAGCCAGGCCCTGATCACCACCGGGCCACCTGCCGCCATCGCCGCACCGAGCACGCCGGAGCCTGCTTCTGACTCTATCCGCGAGCCGCTGAGCGATGTGGAACATCAACACAGAGTGGCCATCGGACGCCAGACAACTCCCCATCAAGTGGCCGTCACCGGGGAATTCCGACTGGCCATTGACATTCCGGTCGCGAACGGTGTCCCGAACTGAGTCGCTCACCTGGGGATTCACCGGACGTGGGGAGTCTTCGTCTGATCATGTGCTCCGACCAAGGTGCACGTGACCAAGACGAAGGCCGTGAGAGTGAGTCTGCTGC
This sequence comes from Streptomyces sp. NPDC016677, assembly GCF_055562815.1. NCBI lineage: Bacteria > Bacillati > Actinomycetota > Actinomycetes > Kitasatosporales > Streptomycetaceae > Streptomyces > Streptomyces sp. NPDC016677. The sequence goes on from NZ_JBVHEO010000012.1 coordinate 208,068, forward strand.
CTGATGCTGTCCGGAGGGAAGCGTTCACGGAAGCGTCACGCTGCCGGGGCGAGTTCTATGGCCGTCTGACCGCCCGGCGCGACGAGCTGTTCGAGCTGGCGGACGCGGGCACGGAGCCATGTAAGGCGGCCTGAACCACGGCCGGATCGACGTCGACCGGCTGCGGACGGTGCCGGCCAGGCTGCCGCTGCCGCGTGGCGGGCGCCTGGTTCTGACGGTCGATGTCCTCCAGCACGGCCACGAAGGAGTACGGCCGGCCCGGAATGAACTGCGAGGCCGTCTTCGCACGGCCGTAGATGTGGCAGAACAGACGTTCCGCCGAGCGCGGCGAGCGCGCCTCCAACGCGAAGGCGACAGTTCCAAGGGGAACCGGCACTTTGTGTGAGTGAAGGTGTACTCGACGGGTTCGAGGCCTGCCTGTGCGGAAGCTGTCGGGTGGTTACGCGGCGCGGTGGGATACCTGGCATCTCAGGCGCCGTGGGCCCTTGGCGCGCCGTATCGGGCAAGCATGGTCAGCACCGCTTGGTCGACCGCGTTGGTGACGGCGGAGTCATCAGGCTCCCAGCGTGCGAGCAGCATCCGCGGCCAGAACACGTAGTTGGAGATCATCCCGAGGAATTGGGTCGCCGCCATCTCCGCATCGTCGAGCCGGGCGGTACCAGCGGCGCTTTCCGCTTCCAGGTAGTGGCGGACCGATTCGAAGTAGGGCATCTTGCCGAACCTGAACTGAGTCTCGCCGAGTTCTGGGAAGCGCGGTACCTCGGCGATGACGATGCGGAAGAGGGCGGCCATGCCGGGCTGGGTGAGAAGCGCCACGTATCGGCGTCCGATGGTCTCAAGCCCCGCGCGGAGGTCCCCTGGCTCGGGAATCGGCGCTTCCTCGTCGTCGACCTTCCAGTATTCGGTGACGATCGCCTCGAACAGGGCCGCCTTGGTGGTGAACTGCTTGAACAGTGTCGCCCTCGATACTCCGGCCGCCTCGGCGATGCGGGCCAGCGAGGTGCCGTCATAGCCGGAGTCGAGGAACAGCTCCGTCGCTGCCTCGATGATGGACGTCCGCTTCTGCGTTGCCACGCGCCGGTGGTACTCCGAAGGCTGTGCTGTCATGCCCTCCAGTATGCCTCTCGCTACGAGGTGAGTCACTTGACTCACCTCTGGGTCCGCTCTTACCTTGAGAGGGGAGGCGAGTCACTCGGCTCACCACTCATCCAAGCCTGGAAGGAAGCATCGTGGGACGCTTTGAGGGTCAGACCGTTATCGTCACGGGCGGCAGCGGGGGGATGGGCCGTAGTCATGTGCGGGGCTACCACGCCGAGGGGGCGAACGTCGTCATCGCCGGCCGCGACGACGCCGCCGGCCGCGATCTCGCTGCTCAGCTCGGTCCTCGGGCTCTGTCCGTTCACCTGGATGTCGCCAGCGAGGACGACTGGGCAGCGGGGGTGCGAGAAGCCGAAGGCCGCTTCGGGCCGATCACCGTCCTGGTGAACAACGCGGGTGTCCAGAACCCGGCGGCCCCTATCGAGCACACCGAACTCCGCGCTTGGGAGCACACCTTCAGCGTCAACGTCACCGGCCAGTTCCTCGGCATCAGGGCCGTGGCTCCATCGATGCGCAGGGGCGGTGGCGGAACCATCGTCAACATCGCCTCGACCATGGCCCATGTCGGCACGGCCTTCTACGCCCCGTACACCGCCAGCAAGTGGGCCGTACGCGGGCTGACCAAGACGGCCGCGCTGGAGCTGGGGCGGGACAACATCCGGGTCAACTCCATCCACCCCGGCGTCGTCTCCACACCGCTGATCAATGAACCCACCGTCGCGGGCCAGCCGGCCATCGCCGACTTCTACTCGCCCGATCCCTTCGCCATACCCCGCCTCGCCGAACCCTCCGATGTCACCCGCCTGTTGCTCTTCATCACCTCCCAGGACGCGTCTTTCGCTACGGGTTCGGAATTCGTCCTGGATGGAGGACTGCTGCTCGGCCCTGCACTGCAGCCCGAGGCCGACATCTCAGCTTGAGCCGGTGTCGGGGTGCTTGTGCGGGTTGCCTGGGGTGGGTTTGGTTTGGGGGGTTGGGTCTGATCTGTGTTGGCTTTTCCGGTGGTGGGGTTTGGTTCGTGTGTCTGTGTGGTGGGTCGGGGTGTCGATCCGGGGGTGGGGTGGGATTCTGTCCGGTGGGTGAGGCGTTCCTGTGACGGTCCGTACGGCGGCCGGGAGGTCGCGTGGTTCACGTGGTGCGAGTGGTACGCGTG
>NZ_JBVHEO010000013.1:0-208311 GCF_055562815.1 Streptomyces sp. NPDC016677
CGGCTTCTTCCAGGGTGCGGCGCATGCGCCATTCCTGTCCGTAGGCGCAGTCACCCGTCACCCAGGCGAGCGGCAAGGGTGAAGCAAGAGCTCGCGGGATCATCGCGCGGGCCAGTTCTCCCTTGGTCGCGAACCCACGGCTGGCAGGGACTTTCGCGGCCCCGCACCGGTCCGTGTCCCCGGTCCAGGACTTGGGCAGGTAGAGGCCCTCGGGGAGTAGCCGAACGGAAATCAGCGGTAGCCGCTGACCCGGATCATGGTCCGGTCGGGATGAGGGCACTGACCCGGTTCTCGTACTCGCAGCCGGTGGTTCTTCATGGTCTTCGCCGCCCGGTACACCGGCAGCGTGCCCTCCGGCAGCTCCACCACCCGCCGCACGAACTCCGCCACCGCCTCCGGGACGTCCTCCACCTTCGGGAAACACCCCATGCGCTGATACGACTTCAGCGTCAGCAGCAGGGCCAGCAGATGCTCATCGCTGTCCGTACGGCCAGCGGCCCACTGAAGCTCATCGCGAGTCGGCGAGAAGAACAGATGCAGCTCATGCGCGGTGATCAGCCGCTTGAACCGCGGATACGCGGTCCGTTCGATCGAGGTCACAACCCACCCCAGGCCCCAGATGACGGTCAACATCACCACCAACGACACTGAGCCGAACGGGTGACGGGCCGGGCCCTCACAGCTTCTAGATCATCCCACGGCCCCTTTTGGGCTCACCTCGGCGATACCCCTTCGCCGAACTCGTCTTCCGAGGACTGGGCAAGCTGCCCGCCGCAGAGATCTGGAGCGAATTGGTGGTTGTGGACCTTGATTTCTACCAGTCGGACTTCATGAAGAAGGCACTGGCGAAAGCGCGCACCGAAGGCCTCGCCAAAGGACACGCAGAAGGCCTCGCCCAAGCGCGAGCCGAAGTACGCGCAGAAGCACGCGCAGAAGCACGCGCCGAAGGCGAAACCCGACAGGCGGTCAAAGACGTCCTCGACGTCCTCGCCCAGCGCGGCATCGACGTCCCGCCGGAGGCACGCGAGCGCATCACCCACTGCGGTGATCCCGAGCTGCTGCACACCTCGCTCCCGCGAACCGTGACCGCGACCTCCCTCGACGAGGTCATCGACTGACAGTTCCGAGGAACGCGCCCAGCCGGGGCGGAGAGCCACCATGCCGGCCCTCCGCCCCGGACGCGAGACCACCAAGACGCCCCGAGGGTTCCCGCGCTCCGCCTGCCGCGCCACAGCCCACCCGGATGAACCCGCGGTGAACTCTGCCCGCAGACTCCGGGACACGGCGCAACCCTCGTCTCCTCTCCCCGGTCCGAAACCACACCGCGAAGGGAGCGGTACCACACGCCACAACGCCACAGAGGAGCAGCACGATGCGCAGCACGCATGTCCCGCCCAGTGCGTCCGGCACCCCCGTGAGACGGAGGGCCGCCACCGCGACGGCCGTCCTGCTGACTCTCGGGGCCACCCTCACCGCAGGTGTCACTCCCGCGACCGCGACCACCCCGGCCGCCCCCGCGTCCACCCCCGCTGTCCACGACGACTTCAACGGCGACGGCTACCCCGACCTCGTCGTCTCCGCCCCCGGCGGCACCGTCAGCGGCCAGAAGGGCGCCGGTTACGTCGCCGTGCTGTACGGCTCGGCGGACGGTCTGTCCACGGCCCGGCGGATCACCTTCAGCTCCAGCACCCCGAACGTCCCGGGCACCGCCCAGACCGACGACGGCTTCGGGCAGACCACCGCCTCCGGCGACCTGGACGGCGACGGCTACGCCGACCTCGTCGTCGGCATGCCGCACAAGGACATCGGGACCACGGCCGACGCCGGCGCGGCCGTCGTGCTGTGGGGCACCGCGACCGGGCTCCAGTCCGCCGGCGCCACCTGGCTCCAGGACACGACGCCCACCGCCAATGGCCACTTCGGCCTGGGACTGGCCACCGGCCGCTTCACGGGGGCCGGTGTCGAGCTGGCGATGCTGACGCGGAGGAACATCTCGACCTACGCCTTCCAAGGCATCGCCGCCGGCCGCCCTTGGCAGGTCACGCCGGTGAGCTGGAGGTGGCACGAGGACTTCACCCCCTTCGGCTTCACCGCCGGGGACTACGACGCGAGCGGCGCGGACGACCTGGTCCTGCTCGGCACGTTCACCGAGACCGAAACGATCGTTCCCATCGAAACCCATGGCTCGTCCAGCTTGCTGTCCGGCGGTCCCGACGGACTGACGTACGGCCACGGATTGCAGGGCGGCCCCGCCGGTTCCTCCGGTGACATCAACGACGACGGCTACACCGACCTCGTCCTCGGCTCGTCCGTCGACTGGCACCACTGGTACGACGACGCGCAGAACAGCGGAAGCGTCAACGTCTTCTTCGGCGGACCCACCGGCCCGGCCAGCCCGGAACCCGACCAGCACTGGACCCAGACCACGGTCGGCACCACCGGTGAGGACACCACAGGCGACCGCTTCGGCGCCGCCGTCTCCGTGGGCGACGTCGACGGCGACGGGTACGCGGACGTCGCCGTCGGCGCCCCGAACAACGACATCAACACGCTCACCGACCCCGGCACCGTATGGGTGATGCGCGGCACCGCCGACGGCCTCACCCCGCGCGGCCTGGCCAGCTTCAGCCAGAGCACCCCGTCCGTGCCCGGCGACAACGAGAGCGGCGACCGCCTGGGCAGCGCCGTGCGCCTCATCGACGCCGACCAGGACGGCACCGCCGAACTGGTCGCCTCCGCCCCCGGCGAGGACACCGGCGACGGCGCCGCCTGGTACTTCCCCGGCACGAGCACCGGCCCCACCGGCAAGGGCTCGTGGAACTTCAACGGCGGATCACTGGGCGCCCCCGTGCCGGACGCCCGCTTCGGCCAGACCCTCGGCGGCACGATCGAGGCCGAGCCCCTCAGGTTCCCGTGACCTTCCCGCAGGTCATGTCCCGCTTCGCCGTCAACGGCTCACTCCGGTCGTAGGGATCAACCTCCGGCCCCGTCGCCGGTGACCCCGTCGCGGACGCGCCGGAGAAGGACGGGTGCAGGTACCCGTCGTACACCTCGCACGCGGTGTTGCCGAAGTCGGCGTAGTACGACTTCGGCAGCAGCCGCCCCTCGGTGGCCTCCCACCGCTCCGGGTCGGCCAGCATCATCGTCACGTCCCGGCGGACGATCGTACGGTCGACGGCCTCGTCGCCCCCGACCCGCTCGACGGCGTAGACGAAGGTGTAGTCGGCGTGCACCTCGACCGAGCCCGGGTCGCCGGCTTCGTACGTCATCTCCCCGCGCACCTTCACCGCGCCCCCGATGACCCTGGCCCCGTCCGGGTCGAACCGGGTGAACAGCGTCAGCGGGTCGTCCTCCCGGCTCGGGTCGCTCAGCGACCGCTCCACCTGGTCCGTCAGGCCGGGACTCTTCGGGTCGAGCAGACCGATCGCCTTCTCCGGGCGCCCACCGCTGAGCACATCCGGGTCGAGGTGGGAGGCGACCAGCAGTTCCTTGGTCATCCGCAGCGCGGACGCCACGTCCGCCTCGCTCATGCCGCCGACCGCCTTCGCCTTCGGCAGCTCGATCCCTTCCGCGCCGTCGGCCCAGCTCAGCGCGGGCGACCCACGGAACGGCTGCTCGCGGGTGGGCAGCCCGGAGTCCGGGGACTTCGCCTCCGTCGTTCCCGTGTCACCGAAGCGGTCCAGCAGCAGCGAGGGCCGTACGGCCACGACGGCCACGGCCGCGGCCAGCACCACGCCGACCACGGCGAGGACACGGCGCCGGCGCGTGCGGCGGCCGTTCATCCCCTGCCACGCGGGGCCGGTACGCCACCCGGGCGGGTCGGCCTGCCGGCCCTTCCCCTGCCGCCGGGCGGCTTCCTCCTCCTCCCGCAGCCGCCGCGCCACCATCCGCGCCCGCGCCGAGGGCTCCTTGGGCGGCGGCGTGCCCCCACCCGGGGAGCCCTCGACGGCGTCCTTCAGGAACGCCTCCAACTCGGCGTCGGACAGGGAGGGTTCGTCACCGGACGAGGTACTCACGGTTCACTCACAGGCAAGAGACGGGACATGTCGCGGGATCAGTTTTCCTCCCGGCACCGACAATGCCCATACCTGTGGGCGACCTGTGATCAAATCGGACCCCGCGCGCCCGACTCGCCTCGCGCGCCCGACTCGCCTCGCTCGCCCGGCTCTCCCCGCTCGCCCTACTTGGACGCGACCCGCCCCACCGGCTCGGCCTCCGCCGCCAGCTCGTCGCACGCCGCCTCCCAGGCACCGTCCCCGGGGACGAGCGCACCGCGCAGGTACGCCGCGGCGAGCCGGGCGATGTCCGCGACCCGCGCCGGGTTCTCGTCCGTCGTCTCCGCGGCGTCGTACCCGGCGATCCCGCCGAGGCCGTGTCCCGCGCCGAACACGGTGAGCAGGGACTTGGGACCGGGAGCGAGGTGGTAGGGGTCGACGTGCCACTCCGGGCCCAGGTCCGTGAAGTGCCGGGAGTCGTCCTCGTCGCCGGCGACGACCAGGGCGGGCGTCGTCATCGTGGAGAAGTCGATGGACCGGAAGACCGGGACCACCTCGGTCATCGGGCCGGTCAGCACGTCCCCGCCCCGGCCGGGCGCGGCCAGCAGCACACCCGCCTTGATGCGGGGTTCGAGCAGGCTCACCACCTGGCCGTCGTCGGGGTCGGTGGCCCGCGCCCCGAGCAGCAGGCTCGCGGTGTGGCCGCCGAGCGAGTGCCCGGCGACGGCGACCTTGCCGTGGTCGAGACGCCCGGCGAGCCCCGGCACCGCGGCCTCCACCGCGTCGAGCCGGTCGAGGACGTGCGTCATGTCCTCGGCGCGGGAGCGCCAGAACAGGGACCCGGAGCCGGGGCCGCCGTGCAGGTGGCTCAGCGTCCGGGAGCTGAGGTGGGTGGGCTGCACGACGGCGAAGCCCTGCGCGGCCCAGGCGTGCGCGAGCGGCGCGTAGCCGTTCAGCGAGGACAGGTGGTTCGAGGGGCCGTGACCGTGCGAGAAGAGGATGACGGGCAGGCCGGCCGCCCCGGTCGCGGGCACGGTGACCCGCACCTGGAGGTCCACAGGACGTCCGGGTACCGGCAGGACGACGGGGCTGTACGAGAGAACAGGGGTCGGTGCGTTCATGACGCGCCCTCCACTAAGCGGAACCATGTTCCGTTACTATACGGAACATGGTTCCGCTTAGTCAACGCACCCGCACCCGCACCCGCACACAGCGAAGGGGCCCGCACGACCGAAGTCGTGCGGGCCCCTCCGTGAGACCAGGCTGGAAGCCCGGATCAGGTCACTTGTTGATCTTGGTGACCTGGCCGGCGCCCACGGTCCGGCCACCCTCGCGGATGGCGAACTTCAGGCCCTCTTCCATGGCGACGGGCTGGATGAGCTCCACCTTCATCTCGGTGTTGTCACCCGGCATGACCATCTCGGTGCCCTCGGGGAGGGTCACCACGCCGGTCACGTCCGTCGTACGGAAGTAGAACTGCGGACGGTAGTTGTTGAAGAACGGCGTGTGGCGGCCACCCTCGTCCTTGGACAGGATGTAGGCCTGCGCCTCGAACTCGGTGTGCGGGGTGACCGAGCCCGGCTTGATGATGACCTGGCCGCGCTCGACGTCCTCGCGCTTGATGCCGCGGAGCAGCAGACCGACGTTCTCACCGGCCTGGCCCTCGTCGAGCAGCTTGCGGAACATCTCGATGCCGGTGACCGTGGTGGTGGTCTTGTCCTGCTTGATGCCGATGATGTCGACGGTCTCGTTGACCTTGAGGACACCACGCTCGATGCGGCCGGTGACGACCGTACCGCGACCGGTGATGGTGAAGACGTCCTCGATCGGCATCAGGAACGGCTTGTCGACGTCGCGCTCGGGCTCCGGGATGGACTCGTCCACGGCCTTCATCAGGTCGAGGACGGACTGGCCCCACTCCTTGTCGCCCTCCAGGGCCTTCAGGGCGGAGACCTTGACGACCGGCAGGTCGTCGCCCGGGAACTCGTACTCGGAGAGGAGCTCACGGACCTCGAGCTCGACGAGCTCCAGGATCTCCTCGTCGTCCACCATGTCGGCCTTGTTCAGGGCGACGACGATGTACGGGACGCCGACCTGGCGGGCCAGGAGCACGTGCTCCTTGGTCTGCGGCATCGGGCCGTCGGTGGCGGCGACCACGAGGATGGCGCCGTCCATCTGCGCCGCACCCGTGATCATGTTCTTGATGTAGTCCGCGTGACCGGGGCAGTCGACGTGGGCGTAGTGACGCGTCTCGGTCTGGTACTCGACGTGCGCGATGGAGATGGTGATACCGCGCTGGCGCTCCTCAGGAGCCTTGTCGATCTGGTCGAAGGCCGAGGCCTCGTTCAGGTCCGGGTACGCGTCGTGCAGCACCTTGGTAATGGCGGCCGTGAGGGTCGTCTTACCGTGGTCGATGTGACCGATGGTGCCGATGTTGACGTGCGGCTTAGTCCGCTCGAACTTCGCCTTCGCCACTGGGGTCCTCCTGTGGAGTGGTTCTGAACGCCTTGCTTCATCGGCGCCAGGTGATCTTTGCTGGATAGCCCGGGCCCGGGGGGCATTCCGCCGGCTGCACGGCGGCTAGCCGATTCGCGGCGGAATGCCCTGATGCAGGCTCCGGAGTCAAGCCTAAAGCGTGGGAACGTGGTCCGTTAAACGGAGCCTCGTTACTCGCCCTTGGCCTTCGCGATGATCTCCTCGGCGACGTTCCGCGGAACCTCGGCGTAGGAGTCGAACTGCATCGAGTAGCTTGCGCGACCCGACGTCTTGCTGCGGAGGTCGCCGACGTAGCCGAACATCTCCGACAGGGGCACGAGACCCTTGACGACGCGGGCACCAGCCCGCTCCTCCATGGCCTGGATCTGGCCACGGCGGGAGTTGATGTCGCCGATGACGTCACCCATGTAGTCCTCGGGCGTGGTGACCTCGACGGCCATCATCGGCTCCAGGAGCACGGGCGAAGCCTTGCGGGCGGCCTCCTTGAAGGCCTGCGAACCGGCGATCTTGAACGCCAGCTCGGAGGAGTCGACCTCGTGGTAGGCACCGTCGAGCAGCGTCACGCGGACACCGGTCATCTCGTAACCGGCGAGGATGCCGAACTGCATGGCCTCCTGCGCGCCGGCGTCCACCGAAGGGATGTACTCCTTCGGCACACGGCCACCGGTGACCTTGTTGACGAACTCGTACGAGGCGTCGCCGCCCTCGATCGGCTCGATCGCGATCTGCACCTTGGCGAACTGGCCGGTACCACCGGTCTGCTTCTTGTGCGTGTAGTCGACGCGCTCGACGGCCTTGCGGATCGTCTCACGGTACGCGACCTGCGGCTTGCCGACGTTGGCCTCGACCTTGAACTCGCGCTTCATCCGGTCGACCAGCACCTCGAGGTGAAGCTCGCCCATACCGCCGATGACGGTCTGGCCGGTCTCCTCGTTGGTGGACACCTGGAAGGAGGGGTCCTCCTCCGCGAGACGCTGGATGGCGACACCCAGCTTCTCCTGGTCGCCCTTGGACTTGGGCTCGATCGCGACCTCGATGACCGGCGCCGGGAAGTCCATGGACTCCAGGATCACCGGGTTCTTCTCGTCGGACAGCGTCTCACCGGTGGTGGTCTGCTTGAGACCCATCACCGCGACGATGTCGCCGGCGCCCACCGCGTCGATCTCCTCACGCTTGTTGGCGTGCATGCGGTAGATCTTGCCGATGCGCTCCTTGCGGCCCTTGACGGAGTTCAGCACGGAGGTGCCGGACTCCAGGCGGCCGGAGTACACGCGGACGAAGGTGAGCTTGCCGAGGTGCGGGTCGCTCATGATCTTGAACGCCAGCGCCGCGAGCGGCTCGTCGTCCGACGGCTTGCGCGCGATGACCTTCTCCGGGTCCTTCACGTCCTGGCCCTCGATGGCCTCGACGTCCAGGGGGGAGGGGAGGTAACGCACGACCGCGTCGAGCAGGGGCTGGACGCCCTTGTTCTTGAACGCGGTGCCGCAGAAGACGGGGGTGACGGTGGTGCCCTCACCCTTGCCGGAGGCGATGGTGATACGGCGGATCGCCGCGTACAGCTGCTCCACGGAGGGCTCCTCGCCCTCCAGGTACAGCTCCATCAGCTCTTCGTCGTTCTCGGCGACGGCCTCCAGAAGCTTGCCGCGGTACTCCTCGGCAGCCTCGGTGTGGGTGTCCGGGATGTCGACGATGTCGTACATCTCGCCCTTGCTGGCCTCGGCGGACCAGACGAAGGCCTTCATCGTGACGAGGTCGACGACGCCCTTGAAGTCCGCCTCCGCACCGATCGGCAGCTGCATGACCAGCGGCTGCGCGCCCAGGCGGTCGGAGATCATGTCGACGCAGCGGTGGAACTCGGCACCCGTGCGGTCGAGCTTGTTGACGAAGCAGATGCGCGGGACGCCGTAGCGGTCCGCCTGACGCCACACCGTCTCGGACTGCGGCTCGACACCGGCGACGCCGTCGAACACCGTCACGGCACCGTCGAGCACACGCAGCGAACGCTCCACCTCGACGGTGAAGTCGACGTGGCCCGGCGTGTCGATGATGTTGATGGTGTGGTCGACGTCTTCCATCGGCCAGTGACAGGTGGTGGCAGCAGAGGTGATCGTGATGCCACGCTCCTGCTCCTGCTCCATCCAGTCCATCGTGGCGGCGCCGTCGTGGACCTCACCGATCTTGTACGACACACCGGTGTAGAACAGGATCCGCTCGGTGGTGGTCGTCTTGCCCGCGTCGATGTGGGCCATGATCCCGATGTTGCGGACCTTGGCCAGGTCAAGTGAAGTGGTAGCCATAAGGCTTCAGTCTTCTCTCGGTCTCGATGTGGGTAGCGACTACCAGCGGTAGTGCGCGAAGGCCTTGTTGGACTCGGCCATCTTGTGCGTGTCCTCGCGCTTCTTGACGGCCGCACCGAGGCCGTTCGAAGCGTCGAGAAGCTCGTTGAGCAGACGCTCGGTCATGGTCTTCTCGCGACGGGCGCGGGAGTAACCGACGAGCCAGCGCAGCGCGAGCGTGTTGGCGCGACCGGGCTTGACCTCGATCGGCACCTGGTACGTGGCGCCACCGACACGGCGGGACTTGACCTCGAGGGTCGGCTTGATGTTCTCCAGCGCGCGCTTCAGCGTGATGATCGGGTCGTTGCCCGTCTTCTCACGCAGACCTTCCATGGCGCCGTAGACGATGCGCTCGGCGGTGGAACGCTTGCCGTTGAGCAGCACCTTGTTGATCAGGGAGGTCACCAGAGGAGAGCCGTAGACCGGGTCGATGATGACCGGACGCTTCGGGGCGGGGCCCTTACGAGGCATTCTTACTTCTCCTTCTTGGCGCCGTAGCGGCTGCGAGCCTGCTTGCGGTTCTTGACACCCTGGGTGTCGAGGGAGCCGCGGATGATCTTGTAGCGAACACCCGGCAGGTCCTTCACACGGCCGCCGCGCACGAGCACGATGGAGTGCTCCTGCAGGTTGTGCCCCTCACCCGGAATGTAAGCGGTGACCTCGATCCCGCTGGTCAGACGCACACGCGCGACCTTACGCAGGGCCGAGTTCGGCTTCTTCGGGGTGGTCGTGAACACACGCGTGCAGACGCCGCGACGCTGAGGGGAACCCTCGAGTGCGGGCGTCTTGTTCTTCTCGACCTTGTCCTGCCGGCCCTTTCGGACCAGCTGCTGGATCGTAGGCACTACTTCTCCGGTCTCTTGTGCCGATGGGTACAGCTAACCTGGAACGTCGCCGACCCACGCGGTCGGGTGTGTCGAATCCGGCGGACTCCCGCCGCGAGGCGAAAAGAGCACAGATTACGGTGGCCGCGCTCGGCCCCCGTACGGTTCACAGGCACGCACAGGAGCCAGGGCACACCCCAGGCACAAGGTCTGAGCGTACCTACCGCATTCGCTGTGGTCAAAACAAATGGGACCGGCCCGCATCCCCGCACGGCCCCTGTCAAGCCCCCGCACCGGAGTTGATCTTCAGGTCCGCCTCGCCGGAGGCCGTCCGCTCCTCCGGAAGGTCACCCCGCCTCCGGGCGTCACCCCGACGAGACCAGCCCCGCCGCGATGAGGAGCGTGACGAAGAACGCCCACCCTGCGACCGACAGCCAGCCCAGCACCAGCCCGGTCATGGCGAGCCCGTCACCGCGCTCCCCGCTGCGCCGCATCTCCCCGCGGGCGGTGTGCCCGAGGATCACCGCGGGGATGCCGGTGAGACCGCCCGTGGCGAACGTGAGCACCCCGCAGACCAGGGCCCCGACCGCCTTGCCGTTGGTGGCCGGCGGGGGCGGCAGGAAGGCCGCCGGCGCCACGGCCCGCCCGACCGGCGCGGGCCCCTGCGGCAGATCCGCGACCAGCAGCGCCAGCTCCCCGACGGTCCGCGCCTCGTAGGCCCGCGCGACCCGCTTCTCGAACTCGGCATGCTCCAGCCTGCCCTCCCCGTACCCGGCCCTGAGCACGTCCACGGCCCGCTCGCGCTCGGCGTGGGAGGCGAGGACGGACGGGGGGTGGGAACCCGTCGGCGGTTGCCATGCGGGGTACGACACGGGCCGGCACCTCCCGGGGCGAGGGTTGGCTTCCATCATGCGCCCGAAGCCGCCCGTCCGGCACCGGTGCGTGCGGTGTGACCGGTTTACCGATCTGCCGTTCATGACAACGACAGGTTCAGTACGTTGAACGGTCGCTGGGGACGGACCGAGGGGGACGGGGGCTCATGACCACGGCAGACCTGATGGGAGAGGCGGGCTTCGACGACCAGGTGCCTTTCCTGGCGCGGCTGGAGAAACAGGACCGCGAGGCGCTCCTCGACCTCGGCCGTGAGCTGCGCTTCCGGCTCCGGGACGTCCTCCTCCACCAGCACGAGCCGTCGTCGTACGTCCTGTTCGTCACCCACGGGTGGACGAAGGTGACCGCCGCCGCCGTCAACGGCTACGTGGCCCTGCTCGCGGTGCGCGGACCCGGCGACATCATCGGGGAGTCCGCCGCGCTCACCGGACGGCCGCGCTCGGCGACGGTGACCGCGCTGGAGCCGGTGCGCGCGGTGGCGGTCGAGCGGACGCGGTTCACCGAGTTCCTCTCCGGCTCGCCCGCCGTGTCGTACGCGCTGCTCGGGCTCACCTCCGACCGGATGCGGGCGGCCGACCAGCGGCGGGTGGAGTTCGCGGCGATGAACGTGCGGGAGCGGCTCGCCGCCCTCCTCCTGGAACTGGCCCGCACCAACGCGCGCTACACGGAGGCGGGGGTCGAACTGCTGGTCCCCCTCACCAAGCAGGAGCTGGCCGGGTCGGTCGGGGCGTCGCGGGAGATGGTGCAGCGGGAGCTGAAGGACCTGCGGTCGCGCGGCGTGGTGGTGACGGGCCGACGGGCGCTGGTGATCGTCCGGATGGACGTCCTGCGACGCATCGCCCGCGCGGACGGCTGAGCCCCGGCCGGGAGCCGGGCGCCTGAGCCGCGGGCCGCTGGGCCTCTCGCCCGCGGCCCGCTGCGCACCGCCGTGAAGCGACCGCCGTGAAGCGACCGCCGTGAGGCGCTGCGCGCCGGCCGTGCAGCGCCGTGCCTCGGCCGCACGGGCACATCGCCCGCCGAACCCTTGCCGTCACGCGTCGCCGGCACCCGGCACCCGCACAGGCGGGCACCCCGTCTCCCCCACTGTGCACACGGTCACAGTTCGAGTGCGTCATCCGCCCTCTTCCCACCGCCACCCGGGACGCCACTCTTCTCACCAGGCGACACTCTCACCGGAAGGCGACCATGGCGGACCCCGTGAGCCGGACGATCCTCCTGCTCGACATCGAGAAGTACAGCGACCGGGACGATGTCGAGCAGGCGTACCTACGGCGCATGCTCTACGACATCACCGACCGCGCGCTCGAACGCGCCGGCATCGACGAGACCCGGCGGCTGCGGGCCGACCGCGGCGACTCGGTGATGGAGCTGATCGACGCGAACGCGTCACTGACCGCGCTGCTGCGGGCCCTGCTCACCGAGGTGCCCGCCGAGTTGCGGGCCGTCAACCGCATGGCGTCGCGCTCCGCCCAGATCCGGCTGCGCGGTGTCGTCGCGTCGGGCTACGTCGCCGTGGACGGACACGACGGGTGGGTCGGCTCCGACCTCAACCACGCCTGCCGGCTCCTCGACGCCCAGTTGCTGCGCGCGGCCCTGCGGGAACGCCGCGACGACTTCGCGCTGTGCGTCTCGGAGAGCGTGTACTCCGGCGTCGTACGGCACGACCACCCCGGCATCCCGGCGGACGACTTCCGCGCGGTGACGGTGGACAGCAAGAACGGCCCCCTGCGGGCCTGGCTGCACGGCCCGGTCCCCGGCGGCGAAGACTCGGCCGCAATCCATGACCACAGTGGCACGGGGGTGGGGGGAGCCCCGGTGCCGGACGGCTCGGGGGAGCGTCCGGCACCGGGGCATCGACCGGCCGCTCCGCCACAGGCCGACGCCCGGCAGCAGACGCCCCCGGCCGCGGCACCCGCGGGCGGTGCCGTCTTCCACTTCACCGGGGGCGCCCCCAGCTTCGGCGGCAGCCTCGTGGGCGGGAATCAGCACGGCGTGTCCGGCGGGCAGGTCTCCGGAGGTGTCCACCTGGGCGGGACGAACGGCCCGGTGACAGAGGGCGCCCCGCGGACTCCGTCCGGAGGTGAACCGGCATGACGGCGCCCCCGCTCCAGGAACCCTCGGCGGACTCCGCGCCGCGGCCGTCCGAGCCCCCGGCCCCGTCTCCCCCGACTTCGACCTCCCCCTCCCCGCCCCCGGGCATCACCGGGAGCGAGGAGCCCCAGGAGCTGACCCAGGAGGCGCGCGCCGCCCAGCGCGAGCTGTTCACCCACGCGCCGGGCTTCATCCTCGGGTCGGCCGCCTCCTTCGGCGGCAGTCTCGTCGGCGGGTCCCAGCACGGCGTGTCCGGCGGCCACGTGACGGGAGACGTCTTCCTCGGCGGCAAGACCGAGGTCCACCACCACGGGCCGGCCACGGACCCGTACGTCTCCGGCCAGATCCCGGGCGAACGGCTGGCCGCCCTGGCCGCGGTGTTCGTCGAGGGCCCCGTCTTCGCGGGTGCCCTGGAACGGCTGCGCCGGGAGCGCGTCCTGGTCCTGTCCGGCGCCCACGCCGGCGGACGGTACGCGGCCGCGCGCATGCTGCTGCACCGACTGGGCGTGCCCGCCGTGCACGCCCTGCCCGCGGAGACGACCCCGGCCGCCCTGCCGGGCCTGCTCGGGCAGCCGGGCGGCTACGTCCTGCGCGACCTGCCGCTGACCCGCAACCGGCCGCTGCGCGACACCCACCTGTACGCGGCCCGCGACCGGCTCGAACAGGCGGACGGATACCTCGTGGTGACCGTCGAGAACTCGCCGTTCCTGCTGGGTGTCACCCCCACCCGGTGGGAGCCTCCCGAGACGGCGGACGTGCTCCGGGCCCATGTGGTCCGGCGGCGCGCGGACGACGCCGACCGGCTGCTGGACCTCACCCCCGTACGCGAGTTCCTCGCCCGGCACGCCCAGGGCCCCCGCCACCCGGCGGAGGCGGCCGAGTTCGCCGAGGCGCTGGCCGCGTACGACGGCAGCGACCGTGCGGAAGCCCGGCTCACGGACTTCGGCCAGGCGGCGGTGGAGAAGCAGTGCCGCGACCGGCTCGGTGACACCGGCACCGATCTGCGCGACAAGGCGTTCCTGATCGCGCTCGCCGTCTTCGACCGTGCCCCGTACGTCCTGGCCGCCGAACTGGCCGACCGGCTGTTCGTCCATTTCCAGCGTCTCCAGCAGCCCGAGGAACCACCGGAGATTCCGGTGTTCGGGCTGTCCGCCGAGACCCGGCTGGAGCGCGCGGGCGCCGAGGGCGAGATGCGGGACGAGGCCACCGAATGGGGGGTGGTTCCGCAGTTCACGGCGTTCTTCCCCCGGGAGGACGCGCCCCGCGCGCTGCTCGCCGAGGTGTGGACGGGGCACCCCTCGGCCCGGCCCGCGCTCGTGGCCTGGCTGAAGGACCTGGCCCGCGACGCGCGTCCCGTCGTCCGCACCCGCGCCGCGGCCGCCGCCGCGCTGCTCGCCCGCGCCGACCTGCCCTCCGCGATCGCCCTGCTCATCGGCGACTGGGCCGTCTCGCCCTCCTTCGGCCCGCGGGTGACCGCGGCGAACGCGCTCACCCTCGCGCAGTTGCTGGACGCCCCGGTCGTCCTGCGGCTCCTCACCCAGTGGTGCACGGACACCCACTGGGCCCGCCGCTGGACCGCCATCCGTGCCTTCGGGCTGCTCGCGCCGCTCCGCCCGGACCTGGCCGCGCCGGCCCTCGCCGCGCTCGCCGGCCGGGCCCGGGCCGACAACAGCAGCCCGGCCGAGAGCGCCAACCTGATCGAGTCGACGGCACTGCTGCTGTCGGTGGGCGCGCGCCGGGGCGAGATGCTCTCCGAACTCGTCCGGCTGCTCCACCACGACACCCCGGCCGTCCGCGCCCTCGCCCTGAACGCGTTCGTGCGCGCCTGTGACAACGCCGAGGAGAGCGCGCTCGTCGAGTGGTACGCCGACACCGGCATGTACGAGGCGGCCACGGCCCGCGACCTGGCCACCCTGTGGCGCACCGCGCTGGGCGACCGCGCCCACACCCGGCAGGCCCTGAGCGCCCTGCGCACCTGGGTGCGGGTGGCCCAGCACCGCGCCGACACGGCACGCGCCCTGGAGCTGCTGCTGCCCGCGCTGGTCGTCACCGCGGCCGACCGCGACCGGCTCTGCCACGAGCTGCGCACCCTGCGCGCCGAGGACGGCGGCCCCCGCCCGCCCGTGGCGGACCACCTGCTCGCGCTGCTGCGACCGGCCGCCGCGACCCCCTGATCCACCAGGACCCGAAGCAACACGAGGAGTTGACCCCATGGCGGACTTCTTCCGTCAGCCGGAGTGGCAGCAGGACGTCGACCGGCACAGCACGCTGAAGGACCCGGTCCTCACGGTCCGGCCGATCTCCCGGTTCGACTACACCGGCCGCCGCCCGGTCATGGCGATCGACCACGCGCTGGTCTTCGCCACCAAGGACGGCGCCTACGACCCGTACATCCCGCCGCACCGCCCGAGCCGCACGGACGCGGCCACCCGCCGTTACGTCTCGGTGTACGAGGTGGACATGGGCAGCCACCCAGTGGTGGCGGAGCTGGAACTGCCCAGCGACGACGACGCCTTCCCGTTCGCCGTCACCGCCGAGCTGACCTGGCGGGTCACCGATCCCGAGGCGTACGTGCGCAGCGGTGAGCGCGACGTGCCCGCGCGGCTGACGCGTGAACTGCAGCAGCTCGCCCGGCCGGTCAGCCGCCGGTTCTCCGTCGAGGACAGCGCCGCCGCCGAGGAGGCCGTCCAGAAGACGGCCGACAGCGACGGCTTCGCGGCGGGCACCGGGCTGGCGGTCGACTGCGTGGTGCGGCTGCGCCCGGACGAGGAGGCGCTGGAGCACCGGCGGCGGCAGCGCTCGCTGCGCTACGAGTCCGAGATGCTCGATCCCGAACACGAGCTACAGCTCCGCAGGGCGCGACAGCAGTACGAGCTGGAGGCCCTGCACCAGCAGCAGCAACAGCAACTGGTGGCCGAGAAGATCAACTTCTACCGCTACCACCTCCAGCACGGCGGCGTCGGCGCCTGGGCCCTCCACCTGGCCCAGCACCCCGGGGACACCCAGCTGGTCATCCACAGCATCCAGCAGGACCAGCTGGTCTTCATCCAGAACCAGTTGCAGCTCATCGGCGGTGACGAGCTGGAGGACTACCAGAAGGCCGAGGCGATCCGGCAGGTGCGCCACGCGGTCGACGACCTGGTCCGCCGCCGGAGCACGGGGTCCGACGGCCGGCAGGCGCTCCCGGCCGGGACGCTCCCGGCCCAGGGCGGGCACGACGGCCGTGCGGCACCGGGCCCGGACGAGCGGCAGACCCCGCGGGCACCCGGGCAGCACCAGCCGCCCGGCCCGGACACACCGCCGCCCGCGGACGCCCCCGCCCCCGCCACGCCCCCGCCGCCGTACGCCGTCGACGGCCCGGCGCCCGGCACGCCCAGCGTGCCCGGCATGCCTCCGGCCGAGCCCGCATGACGACTCCGGACGCGGCGCCCGGGTCTCCGGCCCGGGCCGTGCCGCCGCCCGGCGCGCAGACCGGCGAACGGCTGCTCACCGAGATGCGCGGCGAGATCGCGCGCGCCGACAGCAAGGCGGCCGTCCTCGTGGCGGCGCTCGGCATGACCGCCGGCGTGTTCAGCGGCCTCATGGCCGGCCGGGACTGGAGCCCCGGCTCCCTCTCGGCAGCGGGATCACTCCTGTGGTGGGCCGGAACACTGGCCCTCGGCCTCTCCCTCTTCGCGCTTCTGCTCGCCGTCCTGCCCCGCTTCGGCGGCGACCGCTGGGTGCCCGGCGAACCGCTGTGCTACTTCGACGACGTACGGCAGGCCGCGTACGACGGCACGCTGGCCGGCGCCCTCGCCGACACCGAACGTGACCCCGTGGCCGGGCTGACGGCCGCGCTCACCGACACCAGCCGCATAGCCGCCCGCAAGCACCAGTGGATCCGCGTCGGCCTGATCGCCTTCTGCGCGGGGACGGTCCTGCTGCCCGCCGCGCTCCTGGCCGGCTGACGTCCCCGTCCTGAAGGAACTCCCACCATGCCCCAGCACCCGGACCAGCCCCACCCGCACACCCCGCCGACACCTTCGAACCCGACGACCGCACCGACCTACCCGGAAACCCCGCCGGCCTACCCGGAAGCACCCCCCGCACATCCCCCGACCGCACCGGCGTACGAGGAAGCGCCGCCCCCGTATCCCACGACCGCACCCGCCTACCCGGGAATCCCGCCGGCCTACCCGGAAGCACCCACCGCGCACGCCCCGGCCGCACCGGCATACCCGGAAACGCCCCTCCCACGCCCCCACCACATCGCACCGACGTACCCGGCAGCCCCACCCCCGGACCCCACACCCGCACCCACGTACCCCGAGGCCCCGCCCCCGTACCCGTACACCCCGCCGGCCACCACCGGCTCACCCGCCCCGCGAGCCGACCACGCGGGCGCACCGCCGCAGTACCCGGAGGACACCCGCCCCCAGCACCCCGCCGACGCCCCACCCCGCTACCCCACCGACACGGCGCCCCCGTACCCCACCACCCCGGCACCACCTGCCTACCCGACCACCCCGGCACCACCTGCCTACCCGACCACCTCCGCACCACCTGCCTACCCCACCACCCCCGCACCCCGTACCCCGCACCCCAGCGACACGGCGCCCCCGGCCCACCCGGCCCCCGTGCCACCCCCGCATCCCGCCGGGGCATCCACCGCCCCGCCACCCGAAGCCGCAGCCCCAACCACTCCAGCCCCAGCCCCGGCCCCCGCCCCGGCCACCGCCGAGAAGCCCCCCGCCCCCGACGACCTCGACTACCGCCACGCGGGAGCCCGCGTCCACATCGCCGCCCAGCAACGCGGCGCGGACGCCACGGCCTGGGGGCGCCTGCTCGTGCACGTACCCGGCTTCGTGGCGAGCCTCGCCCTCGTCGCCTCGCTGGCCGTGGCCCTGGCCGGCCCCGTGGTGGGCTGGACGGTCGTGGCCGCCTGGCTGCTCTCCGGAGCCCTCGCCTTCCACCGCCCCACCGAGCGGCTCTTCGCCCGCCACATCATGAAGCTGCGCCCCCCGGAACCGGAGGAACAGGCCCGCCTTGAGGTCGTATGGCACGAGGTCACCGCCCGCGCGGGCATCGAGGCCCACACGTACGAGCTGATGGTGGAGAACCGCGACACCTTGAACGCGTCCGCCATCGCCTGCCACATCGTCGGCGTCACGACCTACGCGCTCGACAACGTCCCCAGCAGCCACCTCGCCGCCGTCCTCGCCCACGAGCTGGGCCACCACACCGGCGGCCACTCCTGGGCGGGCCTGCTCGGCTACTGGTACGCCCTGCCCGGCCGGATCGCCTGGAACGTGACGAGCGTCGCCGCGATCGCCGCGGTGTACATCGCCAGCCGCATCAGCCTGATCGTGGCCACGCTGCTCTGTGTCTGCCTGGCGTCCTGCGCGGTCGGGCTGGCGCTCGCCTACTGGCCGATCGTGCTCTCCCTGCTGCTCGCCCCGTACTTCCTCGCCTACACGGCCCGCAAGAGCGAACTCCGCGCCGACGAACAAGCCGCCGCACTCGGCTTCGCCCCGGAGATGACCGCGGTGCTGCGGCACCTGGAGGCCCAGGAGGCGGCGGAGCGCGCCCGCGCCGCCGAGGCCGAGCGCAAGACCGGGAAACGGCCGGACCAGCCCGGCGCGCTGACCCGTCTGCTGGCCGGCCACCCCGGTCACGAAGAGCGGCTGCACGCCCTGGAAGGGCACCCCTCCGTCGGCCGCTGAGCGGCCCCGCCCACGCCGAAGGGCGGCCACCCCGAAAAACCGGAGTGACCGCCCTTCAGAACCCGCTGCTACTGGTTGTACGGCCCGTAGTCGTAGTCCTCCAGCGGAACGGCCTGGCCGGAGCCCGTGCCGAACGGCGAGTAGTCGATGTCGTCGTAGCCGACGGCCGAGTACATCGCGGCCTTGGCCTCCTCGGTCGGCTCCACCCGGATGTTGCGGTAGCGGGACAGACCCGTACCGGCCGGGATGAGCTTACCGATGATGACGTTCTCCTTGAGGCCGATGAGGCTGTCGGACTTGGCGTTGATCGCCGCGTCCGTCAGGACTCGGGTCGTCTCCTGGAAGGAGGCGGCCGACAGCCAGGACTCCGTCGCCAGCGAGGCCTTGGTGATACCCATCAGCTGCGGACGACCGGAGGCCGGGTGACCGCCCTCCTGGACCACACGACGGTTCTCGGTCTCGAACTTGGAGCGCTCGACCAGCTCGCCGGGCAGCAGCTCGGCGTCGCCGGACTCGATGATCGTCACACGGCGCAGCATCTGCCGGATGATGATTTCGATGTGCTTGTCGTGGATCGACACACCCTGCGAGTTGTAGACCTTCTGCACCTCGCCGACCAGGTGGACCTGGACCGCGCGCTGGCCGAGGATGCGCAGCACGTCGTGCGGGTTGGTGGCACCCACGGTGAGCTTCTGGCCCACCTCGACGTGGTCGCCCTCGCCCACCAGCAGACGGGCACGCTTCGAGATCGGGTACGCCGTCTCGTCGCTGCCGTCGTCCGGGGTGACGACGATCTTCTTGGTCTTCTCGGTCTCCTCGATCCGCACGCGGCCGCTGGCCTCGGAGATCGGGGCGACACCCTTCGGGGTACGGGCCTCGAAGAGCTCGACGACACGCGGCAGACCCTGGGTGATGTCGTCACCGGCCACACCACCGGTGTGGAAGGTACGCATCGTCAGCTGGGTACCGGGCTCACCGATGGACTGAGCGGCGATGATGCCGACCGCCTCACCGATGTCGACCAGCTTGCCGGTGGCCAGCGAGCGGCCGTAGCACATCGCGCAGGTGCCGACGGCGGACTCGCAGGTCAGGACCGAGCGGGTCTTGACCTCCTCGACACCGTGCCTGACCAGCTCGTCGATGAGCACGTCGCCGAGGTCGGTACCGGCCGGGGCCAGCACCTTGCCGTCGACCACGATGTCCTCGGCGAGGCAGCGCGCGTACACGGACGTCTCGACGTCCTCCGCCTTGAGCAGCACGCCGTCCTGACGGTCGGCGATCTTCAGGCGCAGACCGCGGTCGGTGCCGCAGTCCTCCTCGCGGATGATGACGTCCTGGGAGACGTCGACCAGACGACGGGTGAGGTAACCCGAGTCGGCGGTACGCAGGGCGGTGTCCGCCAGACCCTTACGGGCACCGTGCGTGGAGATGAAGTACTCCAGCACGGACAGGCCCTCACGGAACGACGCCTTGATCGGACGCGGGATCGTCTCGTTCTTCGCGTTCGACACCAGACCACGCATACCGGCGATCTGACGCATCTGCATCATGTTGCCTCGTGCACCCGAGTTCACCATCATGAAGATCGGGTTGGTCTTCGGGAAGTTGTCGTTCATCGCCTCGGCGACCTCGTTGGTCGCCTTGGTCCAGATCGCGATGAGCTCCTGCGTGCGCTCGTCCTTGGTGATCAGACCGCGCTCGTACTGCTTCTGGACCTTCTCGTCCTGCGCCTCGTAACCCTTGACGATCTCCTTCTTCGCCTCGGGGACGACGACGTCGGAGATGGCCACGGTGACACCGGAACGGGTCGCCCAGAAGAAGCCGGACGCCTTCAGGTTGTCGAGCGTCGCCGCCACGATGACCTTCGGGTAGCGCTCGGCGAGGTCGTTGACGATCTCGGAGAGCTGCTTCTTGCCGACCTCGTAGTCGACGAACGGGTAGTCCTCGGGCAGCAGCTCGTTGAAGAGCGCCCGGCCCAGCGTGGTGCGCAGCGTGAAGGTGTCACCCTGCTGCCACTCGGGCTCGCCCTCCTCACGGGCCGGCGGGGTCCAGCCGCGCGGCGGGATGGTGCCCACCGGGAAGCGGATGTCGATCTTCGACTGGAGCGACAGCTCGCCCGCGTCGAAGGCCATGATCGCCTCGGCCGCCGAACCGAACGCGCGGCCCTCACCCTTGAGGTCCCGGCCCTCGCCGTCGGTGGTGAGGAAGAACAGACCGAGGACCATGTCCTGGGTCGGCATCGTCACCGGACGGCCGTCGGCGGGCTTCAGGATGTTGTTCGAGGACAGCATCAGGATGCGCGCCTCGGCCTGCGCCTCCGCGGAGAGCGGCAGGTGGACGGCCATCTGGTCACCGTCGAAGTCCGCGTTGAACGCGGTGCAGACGAGCGGGTGGATCTGGATGGCCTTGCCCTCGACCAGCTGCGGCTCGAAGGCCTGGATGCCGAGGCGGTGCAGCGTGGGCGCACGGTTCAGCAGAACCGGGTGCTCCGCGATGACCTCTTCCAGCACGTCGTACACGACCGTGCGGCCGCGCTCGACCATGCGCTTGGCGCTCTTGATGTTCTGCGCGTGGTTCAGGTCGACCAGGCGCTTCATCACGAACGGCTTGAACAGCTCCAGCGCCATCGCCTTCGGCAGACCGCACTGGTGCAGCTTGAGCTGCGGACCGACGACGATCACGGAACGCGCGGAGTAGTCCACACGCTTGCCGAGCAGGTTCTGACGGAAGCGGCCCTGCTTGCCCTTGAGCATGTCGGACAGCGACTTCAGCGGGCGGTTGCCGGGGCCCGTCACCGGGCGGCCGCGGCGGCCGTTGTCGAAGAGCGCGTCGACGGCCTCCTGGAGCATGCGCTTCTCGTTGTTCACGATGATCTCGGGCGCGCCGAGGTCGAGAAGCCGCTTCAGGCGGTTGTTGCGGTTGATGACACGGCGGTACAGGTCGTTCAGGTCGGAGGTCGCGAAGCGGCCACCGTCCAGCTGCACCATCGGACGCAGGTCCGGCGGGATGACCGGCACGCAGTCCAGCACCATGCCCTTGGGGCTGTTGCTGGTCTGCAGGAACGCGGAGACGACCTTGAGGCGCTTGAGCGCGCGGGTCTTCTTCTGGCCCTTGCCGGTGCGGATGATCTCGCGGAGCTTCTCGGCCTCCTCGTCGAGGTCGAAGGACTCCAGGCGCTTCTGCAGCGCGGCGGCGCCCATCGAGCCGTCGAAGTAGGTGCCGAAGCGGTCGCGCAGCTCGCGGTAGAGCAGCTCGTCGCCCTCCAGGTCCTGGACCTTGAGGTTCTTGAACCGGTTCCACACCTCGTCGAGGCGGTCGATCTCGCGCTGCGCGCGGTCGCGCAGCTGCTTCATCTCACGCTCGGCACCCTCGCGCACCTTGCGGCGCACGTCGGCCTTGGCGCCCTCGGCCTCCAGCTCGGCGAGGTCCGTCTCGAGCTTCTTGGCGCGGGCCTCCAGGTCGGCGTCGCGGCGCTGCTCGATCTGCTGGCGCTCGACGGAGACGTGCGCCTCCAGCGAGGGCAGGTCGCGCGTACGGCGCTCCTCGTCCACGTACGTGATCATGTACGCGGCGAAGTAGATGACCTTCTCCAGGTCCTTCGGGGCGAGGTCGAGCAGGTAGCCCAGCCGCGACGGAACACCCTTGAAGTACCAGATGTGCGTGACGGGAGCGGCCAGCTCGATGTGGCCCATCCGCTCACGGCGCACCTTCGCGCGCGTGACCTCGACGCCACAGCGCTCGCAGATGATGCCCTTGAAGCGGACGCGCTTGTACTTGCCGCAGTAGCACTCCCAGTCCCGGGTCGGACCGAAGATCTTCTCGCAGAAGAGCCCGTCCTTTTCCGGCTTGAGGGTGCGGTAGTTGATGGTCTCGGGCTTCTTGACCTCGCCGTGGCTCCACTGACGGATGTCGTCAGCGGTGGCCAGACCGATCCGGAGCTCATCGAAGAAGTTGACGTCGAGCACTATGCGTCAATCCCTCTCAGGGTTGTAAGTCATGGGGTCTGATACGGGGGTCCTGGGGCCGGCCGGGCTCAGTCGAGCCCGGCCGGACTCCCGTCAGACCTCTTCGACGCTGCTCGGCTCGCGCCGGGACAGGTCGATGCCAAGCTCCTCCGCCGCGCGGAAGACGTCCTCGTCGGTGTCGCGCATCTCGATGGACATGCCGTCCGAGGACAGCACCTCCACGTTGAGGCACAGGGACTGCATCTCCTTGATGAGCACCTTGAAGGACTCGGGGATGCCGGGCTCAGGGATGTTCTCGCCCTTGACAATGGCCTCGTAGACCTTCACGCGGCCGGTGACGTCGTCGGACTTGATGGTCAGCAGCTCCTGGAGGGCGTAAGCGGCGCCGTACGCCTCCAGCGCCCACACCTCCATCTCACCGAAGCGCTGGCCACCGAACTGGGCCTTACCACCCAGCGGCTGCTGGGTGATCATGCTGTACGGGCCGGTCGAGCGGGCGTGCAGCTTGTCGTCGACCAGGTGGTGCAGCTTGAGGATGTACATGTAGCCGACCGAGATCGGGTCCGGGAACGGCTCACCGCTGCGGCCGTCGAACAGCCGCGCCTTGCCGGACGGGAGCACCATGCGCTCGCCGTCGCGGTTGGGGATGGTGTGCTGGAGCAGACCCGCCAGCTCGTCCTCGCGCGCGCCGTCGAAGACCGGGGTCGCGACGTTGGTGCCGGGCTGGACGTTGTCGGCGCCGATCGCCTGGAGGCGCTGGGCCCACTCCTCCGCGAGGCCGGAGACGTCCCAGCCGCGGCTGGCGAGCCAGCCGAGGTGGATCTCCAGGACCTGTCCCGGGTTCATCCGGGACGGGACGCCCAGCGGGTTGAGGATGATGTCGACCGGCGTGCCGTCCTCCAGGAACGGCATGTCCTCGATCGGGTTGATCTTGGAGATGACGCCCTTGTTGCCGTGGCGGCCGGCGAGCTTGTCACCGTCGGTGATCTTGCGCTTCTGCGCGACGTAGACGCGCACCAGCTGGTTGACACCGGGGGGAAGCTCGTCGCCCTCCTCGCGGTCGAAGACGCGGACGCCGATGACCTTGCCGGTCTCGCCGTGCGGCACCTTCAGCGAGGTGTCACGGACCTCACGGGCCTTCTCACCGAAGATCGCGCGCAGCAGCCGCTCCTCGGGCGTCAGCTCGGTCTCGCCCTTGGGCGTGACCTTGCCGACCAGGATGTCGCCGGCGATGACCTCGGCGCCGATGCGGATGATGCCGCGCTCGTCGAGGTCGGCGAGGACCTCCTCGGAGACGTTCGGGATGTCCCGGGTGATCTCCTCGGGGCCGAGCTTGGTGTCACGGGCGTCGACCTCGTGCTCCTCGATGTGGATCGAGGAGAGGACGTCGTCCTGCACGAGGCGCTGCGACAGGATGATCGCGTCCTCGTAGTTGTGACCCTCCCACGGCATGAACGCGACCAGCAGGTTCTTGCCGAGCGCCATCTCGCCGTTCTCGGTGGCCGGACCGTCGGCCAGGACCTGGCCGGTGATGATCCGGTCGCCCTCGTCGACGATGACCTTCTGGTTGACCGAGGTGCCCTGGTTGGAGCGGGCGAACTTGGCCAGGCGGTACGTGATGTACGTGCCGTCGTCGTTGGCGGTGGTGATGTAGTCGGCGGAGACCTCCTGGACCACACCCGGCTTCTCGGCCTTGACCACGTCACCGGCGTCGACCGCGGAGCGGTACTCCATGCCGGTGCCGACCAGCGGCGACTCGCTCTTGATGAGCGGCACGGCCTGGCGCATCATGTTCGCGCCCATGAGGGCGCGGTTGGCGTCGTCGTGCTCCAGGAACGGGATCATGGCGGTCGCGACCGACACCATCTGGCGCGGCGAGACGTCCATGTAGTCGACGTCCTCGCCCGTGACGTAGTCGACCTCACCGCCGCGGCGGCGGACCAGGACGCGGGCCTCGGCGAACCGCATGTCGTCGGTGAGCGTGGCGTTGG
The DNA here is from genome assembly GCF_055562815.1 of Streptomyces sp. NPDC016677. Classification (NCBI taxonomy): domain Bacteria; kingdom Bacillati; phylum Actinomycetota; class Actinomycetes; order Kitasatosporales; family Streptomycetaceae; genus Streptomyces; species Streptomyces sp. NPDC016677. The sequence goes on from NZ_JBVHEO010000013.1 coordinate 24,292, forward strand.
CCTGCGCGATGACGAAGCGGTCCTCCTCGTCGGCGGTCAGGTAGTCGACCTCGTCGGTGACCTGGCCGTCGACGACCTTGCGGTACGGGGTCTCGACGAAACCGAACGCGTTGACCCGGCCGTAGGAGGCGAGCGAGCCGATCAGACCGATGTTCGGGCCTTCGGGCGTCTCGATCGGGCACATGCGGCCGTAGTGCGAGGGGTGCACGTCACGGACCTCGAAGCCGGCCCGCTCACGGGAGAGACCACCCGGGCCGAGCGCCGACAGACGGCGCTTGTGGGTGAGACCCGACAGCGGGTTGTTCTGGTCCATGAACTGCGACAGCTGGCTGGTGCCGAAGAACTCCTTGATGGAGGCGACGACCGGCCGGATGTTGATCAGCGTCTGCGGCGTGATCGCCTCGACGTCCTGGGTCGTCATGCGCTCCCGCACGACGCGCTCCATACGCGCCAGACCCGTACGGACCTGGTTCTGGATCAGCTCGCCGACGCTGCGCAGACGGCGGTTGCCGAAGTGGTCGATGTCGTCGGTCTCGACGACGACCGGCTGGCCGTTGTCGCCGACCGTCTCGGTCTCGCCGGCGTGCAGCTTGACCAGGTACTTGATCGTCGCGATGACGTCCTCGACGGTCAGGATGCCCGCGTCGAGGGGGGCGTCCGCGCCGAGCTTCTTGTTGACCTTGTAGCGGCCGACCTTGGCGAGGTCGTAGCGCTTCGGGTTGAAGTACAGGTTCTCCAGCAGCGTCTGCGCGGCCTCGCGGGTCGGGGGCTCGCCCGGACGCAGCTTGCGGTAGATGTCGAGCAGCGCGTCGTCCTGGCCCTGGGTGTGGTCCTTCTCCAGGGTGGCGCGCATGGACTCGTACTCGCCGAACTCCTCCAGGATCTGCTCGGTGGTCCAGCCGAGCGCCTTGAGGAGGACGGTCACGGACTGCTTGCGCTTGCGGTCGATGCGCACACCGACCATGTCGCGCTTGTCGATCTCCATCTCCAGCCAGGCACCCCGGGACGGGATGATCTTGGCGGAGAAGATGTCCTTGTCGGACGTCTTGTCGATGGAGGAGTCGAAGTAGACGCCCGGGGACCGGACGAGCTGCGACACCACGACACGCTCGGTGCCGTTGATGACGAAGGTGCCCTTGTTCGTCATGAGCGGGAAGTCGCCCATGAAGACGGTCTGGGACTTGATCTCGCCGGTCTCGTTGTTCGTGAACTCGGCGGTGACGAAGAGCGGGGCGGCGAACGTGAAGTCGCGCTCCTTGCACTCGTCGATGGAGTTCTTCGGCGGCTCGAAGCGGTGGTCGCGGAAGGTCAGCGACATCGACCCGGAGAAGTCCTCGATCGGGGAGATCTCCTCGAAGATCTCCTCCAGGCCGGACTTGGTGGGGACGTCGTGACCCGACTCGAGAGCCTCCTCGACGCGAGCCTTCCACGCGTCGTTGCCGAGCAGCCAGTCGAAGCTCTCGGTTTGCAGCGCGAGAAGGTTCGGAACCTCGAGGGGCTCCTTGATCTTTGCAAAGGAGATGCGCAGCGGGGCGGTGCTGGCAGCGTTGTTCGTATTCGCGGTCGAGGCATTGCGCGAGGCGGCCAAGAGGGGGTCCTTCCGAGGGCTCGGACTCACTACGCGCGTACCGGTCCCTCACCCCACACGGAGACAGGCTTCCCGTTGTGGCCGTTTGGCCAGGTCAGGGGTGGTCCGGTTTCCGTGCTCAAGCGAGGGCATGCCCCTGGTGACGGGCAGGGAGCAGCTAACAGGCAGCGCAAAGGGTCAGTGTAGCCACTTGGCACACTGATGTCCAGTCCCGCTCTACGGAGCGCCTCACTACCCTCATCTCAACGCCTACGGCAAGCCTGCCCTCAACGCACGGTGATACTTCCCTCCGCGCCGCCGATCCATGCCTCGGAACCCGGATCGTTGTGACGACGCGTCCTGAGAATTGCGCGCTGCGTGCGGTTCGTCAAGGCCCCCCTTGCCCGAACCGGGGCGCTCGAAGACACAACGAAGATCACCATACCTCGCACACACACCGTCGCAAGGCAACCACGGCGAGGGCCCGGGAACGACGAAGAGCGACCACCCGGATGGATGATCGCTCTTCGGTGCGTACGCGTTACAGCCCTGGCGGAATGTTTACCGCGCTACGGGCCGCCGACGCGGTCGCGAAGGTCTTACTTGACCTCGACGGAGGCGCCGGCGCCCTTGAGGGACTCGGCGGCCTTCTCGGCGGCGTCCTTGGCGACCTTTTCCAGGACGGGCTTCGGGGCGCCGTCCACCAGGTCCTTGGCCTCCTTCAGACCGAGGGAGGTCAGCTCGCGCACGACCTTGATGACCTGGATCTTCTTGTCGCCGGCACCGGTGAGGATGACGTCGAACTCGTCCTTCTCCTCGGCCTGCTCGGCGGCGGCGCCGCCGGCGGCACCACCCGCGACGACGACCGGCGCGGCAGCGGCGGCGGTGACGTCGAACTTCTCCTCGAACGCCTTCACGAACTCGGAGAGCTGGATCAGGGTCATGTTCTCGAACTCGGCAAGCAGTTCGTCCTGGGTGAGAGCCATGATGGCTTTCCTTCCACTCATTCGGCAGGTGCCGGGTGTACTGGGTGAGGCGGGCGTACGTCGGGCCCGCTGCGACCGTTGCCGCTCAGGCGGCGCGGGTCAGAAAGCGAGCCGAATTACTCGGCACCGCCCTGCTCGTCCTGCTTGGCACGGAGCGCGTCCACGGTGCGGACGAGCTTCGAGGGCAGCGCCTGGAAGACGGAGGCAGCCTGGGACTGCTTCGCCTTGAAGGCACCGGCCAGCTTGGAGAGCAGAACCTCGCGGGACTCGAGGTCCGCAAGCTTCTTGATCTCGTCGGCGGACAGCGCCTTGCCGTCAAGGACACCGCCCTTGATGACGAGATTCGGGTTGTCCTTGGCGAAGTCGCGCAGACCCTTCGCCGACTCCACCGGGTCACCGGTGATGAAGGCGACAGCCGTCGGACCACTGAAGTAGTCGTCCAGCGTCGTGATCCCGGCCTCGTTGGCCGCAATCTTGGTCAGCGTGTTCTTCACCACGGCGTACTGGGCGTTCTCACCGAGCGACCGGCGCAGCGTCTTGAGCTGCGCCACGGTGAGACCGCGGTACTCGGTCAGCACGGCGGCGTTCGAGTTGCGGAACTGGTCCGTCAGCTCGGCAACCGCGGCAGCCTTGTCGGGCCTCGCCATAGAGCCTCGGCCTCCTTCCGGGTGATTCGGACCGCGCGGACCCGAAGGAGGACTGGGGAAAACGAAACGCCCCGGCGCAGGCGCACGGGGCGTAGCTCAACCGGTTTTCTTCCGCACGCGCACGGTACGGATTCCGTCGGGAGCTTCTCCACTGACACCTGCGCGGGTCGTCCGCTGTTCAGCGGATCCTTCGGCCACCGCACCTTCTTGCGAACGTGCGGCAACGACCAGCGGTCTTTGGCTTCTCAAGGAGAGTACGCGACCGGATCGCCGGCAGGCAAATCCGGTCAGCGGACCGTCGTCATGACCTCGGTGGACCGTCGTCATGACCGGAACGGAAGCGGCTCAGACGCCGGAGGGGTCCAGCGCCTCCAGATCGGCCAGGTCCTTCTCGATGTCGTCGAGCTGCTTGTCGAGATCCTCGGTGGAGCCGGTGCCGGTGGAACCGGTCGCGTCGGAGAGGTCGCCGAGCGCGTCGCCCATGCTCTTGAGCATCTTGAACAGGTCGGTGGTCTCACTGGCCGGCGGCACCTCGACCTCGGCCTTGGCGCCGTAGTCCGAGAACTTCATGCTCGTGTCGATGTCACCCTGGGGGGACTCCATCGTCACGTCCATGCGGACCGGCAGGTCGTTCTCGTCGACCCACACCTCGGTGTCGTAGCCCTTGACACCGGACTTCTCGATGTTGTCCAGGAGCTGCTTGCGCTCCGCGGGCTCCAGCACGTCCAGGCTCTCGTTGCTCTCCATCATCTCCTTGACGGTGAGCGTGCCCTTGTAGTGGTCGGCCTCGACGCCGCCGATCTTCTCGGTGCCGACGTGCTTGAGGCTGGGCGACTCCAGCATCATGGCGAGCTGCTCGGCCGGGTTCTGGTTCACGTTCTCCAGGCTCGAGGTCATCTGCTTGGCCAGCGCCTCGTCGCCGGACGCCTCCGCCACGGCGGCCAGGTCGAACTTCATCCAGCGCTTGCCGCCCATGTCCTTGGCGGCCTTGGCCCCCATGTCCATGTACATGACGTTGTCCTGCCAGATCATGCGCATCTGGTCGGGAGCGTTCGCCCCGGCGGCCGCGAACGCGGAGCCCTTCATCGTCATATCCATGACGGTCGGGTCCCAGCCCATCACGCCGCTCATGGTCATGTCGCCGCCCGCCGCGGTCGGCATCGACATGGTCATCTCGATCTTGGCCGACTTGGCCTCGGCGGTCTTCTCGTACGCCGCCGTGATCACCTGGTGCACCGTCCGCTCGGCGGCCCCGTCCTTCTCCGCGCCACAGCCGACGGCACCGCCGGCCAGCACCAGCGCCGCGATTCCGGCGAGGGTGGCCCCGCCCCGCTTACCTATACCGAGCTCCATGATTCCCCCCAAGGAAACAAAAGGAACAGTTTGCTGATCTTTGAAAACTCTGTGAGCTTATCCCAGCGGATCTCCGGCCTCCCCCTCCTCGCCGCCCGCTCCGCTCAACAGTTCGGTCACGTCCCGGGTGTCGTCGGCCGGGGGCTTCTCGGCGCTGACCCGTACGCCGTAGTCGTGGTAGTGGGCGGTCTGGGTCAGCTCGCCGTCCGCCGTGGCCGCCCGCTCCACCTTCTTGACCAGCAGATGCCGGTCGTCTATCCAGACCTCGACGGTCTGGCCGGTGACACCGGCGTCCAGGTCCCGGACCGTGCCCGAGTAGTGCGTGGTACGCCGGCCGCGCACCCGCTCCGCGCCGATCTCCCGCACGTCGTCGGAGGCCAGCAGCAGGTCCAGGGACCGGTCGGGGGTCGCGGCCCGTATCCGCTCCCCCAGTTCCGCTCCGGCGCCGCCCGCCAGGGCGTCCAGGTCGTCGTACGCGTATCTGACCCAGTGCCGGCCGCCCGCCCGCGCGGCGAAGGCGTCGCCCATGCGCGCGTAGTACGCGTCGGGCAGATAGCGGGCCTCCATCGACGCGCTGCCCAGCTGCCGCATGCTGTCGGCCAGGGTGCCGCCGGTGTAGGTCAGGGTGAGGGTGCCGGTGACCCCCTCGGTCCAGCCGAGGACACCGTCCGCGGTCAGGGAGATCGTGGAGCCGATCCGCGTCGTGGACGTCACCCGGGCGGACCGGGCCGCCTCCGTGGCTCGCTCGGCCGCACGCAGCCCGGCGGTCACGGCGGCCGGCACGGAGGCGGCCGGCCGGTCGTCGTCGGCGTCCGACGGGCCGCAGGCCGTCACGCCCGCCACCAGCACCGCGATCACCGCGGCCACCGTGAGCGCGGCCCGCCCCGTCGGCCACCGCACGCCCGTCCCCGCCATCGCCGTCACCCGCCCCCAGCCGTCGCCCCACCCGTCCCGTGTCAGAAAGCTAACGCAGAGCACTGACAACCGGGCCGGAAACAGGGACGGGCCCCGCACCCTGGAAGGGGTGCGGGGCCCGTGAACCGGTGGGGCGAGCCGTCGGCTCAGACCGCGGCCGGGTCCTCCTCGACGAGGAGGTTGCGGGTGCGGTTGGAGTCGACCGGAATGCCGGGGCCCATCGTGGTGCTGATGGCGGCCTTCTTGATGTAGCGGCCCTTGGCGGCGGACGGCTTCAGACGGAGGATCTCCTCCAGGGCCGCGCCGTAGTTCTCCACCAGCTTGGTGTCGTCGAACGACGTCTTGCCGATGATGAAGTGCAGGTTCGCGTGCTTGTCGACACGGAACTCGATCTTGCCGCCCTTGATCTCGGTCACGGCCTTGGCCACGTCCGGGGTCACGGTGCCCGTCTTCGGGTTCGGCATCAGACCACGCGGGCCGAGGACACGGCCGAGGCGGCCGACCTTGCCCATGAGGTCCGGGGTGGCGACGACGGCGTCGAAGTCCAGACGGCCCTTCGCCACCTCGTCGATCAGTTCGTCGGAGCCGACGATGTCGGCGCCCGCGGCGGTCGCGGCCTCGGCACGGTCACCGGTCGCGAAGACCAGGACCCGGGCGGTCTTACCGGTGCCGTGCGGGAGGTTCACGGTGCCACGGACCATCTGGTCGGCCTTGCGCGGGTCGACACCCAGGCGGAAGGCGACCTCGACGGTGCCGTCGAACTTGGTCGTGGAGGTCTCCTTGGCGAGACGGACGGCCTCGAGCGGGGCGTACAGCTTCTCCCGGTCGATCTTGGCGTCCGCAGCGCGGAGAGACTTGCTGCGCTTGCTCACTGTTGCTCCTGTTGGCTCTTGAGGAGTCGTGGTCCGGGCCGAGCAGGCCCTTCCACTACTACTGCTGGGTTACGGGGGTGGAGGTCAGCCCTCGACCGTGACGCCCATGGAACGGGCGGTGCCGGCGATGATCTTCTCGGCGGCGTCCAGGTCGTTGGCGTTGAGGTCGGGCATCTTGGTGGTGGCGATCTCACGGACCTGGTCACGCGTGATCTTCGCGACCTTGGTCTTGTGCGGCTCGCCGGAGCCCTTCTCCACGCCCGCGGCCTTCAGGATCATCTTCGCGGCCGGCGGGGTCTTGGTGACGAAGGTGAAGGAGCGGTCCTCGTAGACCGTGATCTCCACCGGGATGACCCAGCCACGCTGCGACTCGGTCGCGGCGTTGTAGGCCTTGCAGAACTCCATGATGTTCACGCCGTGCTGACCCAGCGCGGGGCCGACCGGCGGAGCCGGGTTCGCGGCACCGGCCTGGATCTGGAGCTTGATGAGCCCCGTGACCTTCTTCTTCTTGGGAGGCATGGCTCTCCGGGTCCTTTCGATTCGGGTCCTGCCCGCGGCCGGGCGACAACTCGGACGCAGGCATACCGCACAACGATAACGGGTATAGATGCGCGGCTGAAAACCGAGCAGGTCAGACGCTCGCCGGAGCGACCGTCTGACCTGCTCGGACGTAGCTGAGCCAGAAGGTCAGTTCTTCTGGATCTGGTCGAAGGAGAGCTCGACCGGCGTCTCACGGCCGAAGATCTCGACGAGGCCCTTGACCTTCTTCGAGTCGGCGTTGATCTCGTTGATCGTGGCCTGCAGCGTGGCGAACGGACCGTCGGTGACGGTGACCGAGTCGCCGACCTCGAAGTCCAGCACCTGGACCTCGACCTTGCGCTGCGGCGCCGGCTTGCCCTCGGCCTCGGCGGCCTCGCGGGCGGCCTTCTCCTCGGCCTCCGGGGCGAGCATCTTGACGATCTCGTCCAGGGTCAGCGGGTACGGGTCGTAGGCGTTGCCGACGAAGCCGGTGACGCCGGGGGTGTTGCGGACGACGCCCCAGGACTCGTTGGTCAGGTCCATGCGGACCAGGACGTAACCCGGCAGCTTGTTCTGGCGGATCGTCTTGCGGTCGCCGTTCTTGATCTGGACGACCTCTTCCTGCGGCACCTCGGCCTGGAAGATGTAGTCCTCGACGTTGAGCGAGACGGCACGCTGCTCCAAGTTGGTCTTCACGCGGTTCTCGTAGCCGGCGTAGGTGTGGATGACGTACCACTCGCCGGGCAGGACGCGCAGTTCCTGGCGGAGCTTCTCGACCGGGTCGATGTCGGGCTCGTCCTCGGCCTCGGCCTCGTCGGCGGCGTCCTCGTCGGAGTCAGCGTCCTGCGCGTCCTCGTCGGACTCGGGGGCCTCGATCTCGTCGGCGGTCTCGTCCGCGGCGGCATCGGCAGCCTGGGCCTCCGGGGAGGCCGCGGTGTCCTCGTTGTCCGCGCCCTCGACGGCGTCGAGCTCGTCCTCGACGGACTCGACCGGCTCGAGGGCGTCGTTCACGTTCGGGTCAGACACGGTGGCTGCTTCTTCCTGGATACATAGGGGTGGAACACGCGAAAGGAGCGCCGGGTACCTCGGCGCTCTTCGCTCGCGGGTCAGCCGAAGACGTACTTGGCGGCGTGGCTGAGCCCATAGTCAATCACGGTGACCAGGCCGATCATGATGACGACGAAGATGATCACCACAGTGGTGTACGTCGTCAGCTGATTGCGACTCGGCCAGACCACCTTGCGGAGTTCCGCGATGATCTGGCGGTAGAAGAGCGCGAGACGCTTCAGGGGGCCTTTCTTGGCACGCTTGCCGCCCTTGCGCTGCTTCTTCTTGGAGTCCGGCGCCTCGTCCTGGGCATCAGGCATGTCGATGGAGCCCACGGCGTCCGTCACTCGTCCTCACCTGATTCCGGGTCGTGGCCGTGCCGCGCCCGGTCTGAGCCGCACGGCGGTGCATTGCTGTACGTACATGCGCACACATCCTGGCGAAGGTGTGTGTAGCAGGGCCGGAGGGACTTGAACCCCCAACCGCTGGTTTTGGAGACCAGTGCTCTACCAATTGAGCTACGACCCTTTGCGTGTCCCCCAACGTACCGCATCCACTCGGATGCTTGGTGTGCACCGGGTGAGCGCGGGCTGCTGGAGGCCGACGAGGTGTGAGTGTACGTGGTTCGGCGCCGGGCGTCGAACAGAAAGCACCAGCAGGGGCCGGATACGGCCCGGGTGACCGAAGATCGCCCTGGCCCGGGGGCGGTTCCGGACTGTTGTTCACAGCTGTGTCCGGACCTGTTCAGTCCGTGAAACCCGCGTGCCGGGCAGGTTTCCGGTCTGGAACGATGGGGCGCATGAGCGCTGCAACCCCTCCCACCGAGCGCCGGGTCTCCGCCCGAGTCGGCGCGATCTCCGAGTCCGCCACCCTCGCCGTCGACGCCAAGGCGAAGGCCCTCAAGGCCGCGGGGCGGCCGGTGATCGGCTTCGGCGCCGGTGAGCCGGACTTCCCGACGCCCGACTACATCGTCGAGGCCGCGGTCGAGGCCTGCAAGAACCCGAAGTACCACCGCTACACCCCGGCCGGCGGACTGCCCGAGCTGAAGGCCGCGATCGCCGCGAAGACCCTGCGCGACTCCGGCTACGAGGTCGACGCCTCCCAGATCCTCGTCACCAACGGCGGCAAGCAGGCCATCTACGAGGCGTTCGCCGCCATCCTCGACCCGGGCGACGAGGTCATCGTCCCGGCGCCGTACTGGACGACGTACCCGGAGTCGATCCGGCTGGCCGGCGGTGTCCCGGTCGAGGTCGTCGCGGACGAGACGACCGGCTACCGGGTCAGCGTCGAGCAGCTGGAGGCGGCCCGCACGGAGAAGACCAAGGTCGTCCTCTTCGTCTCCCCGTCCAACCCGACCGGCGCGGTCTACTCCGAGGCCGAGACCGAGGCCATCGGCCACTGGGCCGTCGAGCACGGCCTGTGGGTGCTGACCGACGAGATCTACGAGCACCTGGTCTACGGCGGCGCCACCGCCGTGTCGCTGCCGGCGGTCGTGCCCGAGCTGCGCGACAAGTGCATCGTGGTCAACGGGGTCGCCAAGACGTACGCGATGACCGGCTGGCGGGTCGGCTGGGTCATCGGCCCCAAGGACGTGGTGAAGGCCGCCGCCAACCTCCAGTCGCACGCCACCTCCAACGTCGCCAACGTCTCGCAGGCCGCCGCGCTGGCCGCCGTCTCCGGCAGCCTGGACGCCGTCGCGACGATGCGCGAGGCGTTCGACCGCCGCCGCAGGACGATCGTGCGGATGCTCAACGAGATCGACGGCGTGCTCTGCCCCGAACCCGAGGGCGCGTTCTACGCCTACCCGTCGGTCAAGGCGCTGATCGGCAAGGAGATCCGCGGCCGCCGCCCGAAGGACACGGTCGAGCTGGCCGCGCTCATCCTGGAGGAGGCCGAGGTCGCGGTGGTGCCCGGCGAGGCCTTCGGCACGCCCGGCTACCTGCGGCTGTCCTACGCGCTGGGCGACGAGGACCTCGTCGAGGGCGTCAGCCGCGTCCAGAAGCTGCTGGCGGAGGCCAGGGACTGACCGCTCCCGCCGCATCGGGGACCACCTGGGAACGTTACGGGGTGGTCCCCGTTCCTTTGTGCGAGCAAGGCCACGTACGGGCAATCGGCTACCGGGACCCGCGCGTCGTACGGCAAGATCCTTGGATGGAGCGTGTACGTGATGTCTCTGAGCTGCCGAAGGCCCATCTGCACCTGCACTTCACCGGTTCGATGCGGCCCGCCACCCTGCTGGAACTCGCCGACAAGCACGGTGTCCGGCTGCCCGACGCCCTGACCGACGCGCTGTCCGGCGGCCATTCGCCGAAGCTGCGGGCGACGGACGAGCGCGGCTGGTTCCGCTTCCAGCGGCTCTACGACGCGGCCCGCTCGTGCCTCAGAGAGCCCGAGGACATCCAGCGGCTGGTGCGGGAGGCCGCCGAGGAGGACCTCAAGGACGGTTCGGGCTGGCTGGAGATCCAGGTCGACCCGACCTCGTACGCGCCGCGCCTGGGCGGACTGATCCCGGCGCTGGAGATCATCCTGGACGCGGTGGACACCACGGTGCGGGAGACCGGGCTCGGGATGCGGGTGCTGGTGGCCGCCAACCGCATGAAGCACCCGCTGGACGCCCGGACGCTGGCCCGCCTCGCGGTGCGCTACGCCGACCGGGGCGTGGTCGGCTTCGGGCTGTCCAACGACGAGCGGCGCGGCATGGCCCGGGACTTCGACCGGGCCTTCGCCATCGCCCGGGACGGCGGGCTGCTCTCCGCGCCGCACGGCGGCGAGCTGACCGGCCCGGCCTCGGTGCGCGACTGCCTGGACGACCTGGCGGCCGACCGGATCGGGCACGGGGTGCGGGCGGCGGAGGACCCCCGGCTGCTGAAGCGGCTGGCCGACCGGCAGATCACCTGCGAGGTCTGCCCGGCGTCCAACGTGGCTCTGGGCGTCTACGAGAAACCGCAGGACGTGCCGCTGCGCACGCTGTTCGACGCGGGGGTGCCGCTGGCGCTGGGCGCGGACGACCCGCTGCTCTTCGGCTCCCGGCTGGCCGCGCAGTACGAGATCGCGCGCCGGTACCACGGCTTCACCGACGCGGAACTGGCCGAGCTGGCCCGGCAGTCGGTGCGTGGCTCGGCCGCCCCCGAGGACATCAAGGCGAAGCTGCTGTCGGACGTGGACGCCTGGATCGCGGCGGTGCCTCCCGGCGACGATTGACGGACGGCAGTCGGGTGCGGACAGGGGAGGTACGCCATGCAACTGACCGTTGTCGGAGCCACCGGCGGTGTGGGCCGGGAGATCGTCCGGCAGGCGCTGGACGCCGGGCACCGGGTCACGGCGGTGGTACGGGACCCTTCCCGGCTGCCGGTGACCGGTGAGCGGCTGGAGGTGTTCCGGGCGGATCTGTCCGATGCCGGGCGGCTGCGTCCCGCGGTCGCCGGACGGGACGCGGTGCTGTCCGGACTCGGCGCCCGCACCCGGAAGGACGCCGGCGTCACGAGCCGGCTGACCCGTACGGTGCTGGCGGCCATGGCGGCGGAGGAGGTGCGGCGCCTGGTGGTGGTGAGCGCCTCACCGCTCGGCCCGGCGGCGGACGGGGACGGCCTCGTGGACCGCGCGCTGCGTGCCCTGCTCTGGAAGGTCCTGGGGGACGTCTACGGCGACCTGCGCCGGATGGAGTCCGACCTGGCCGCAGGCACCGCCGACTGGACGGTCGTACGGCCGCCGCGGCTCTTGGACGAGCCGGGCACCGGCCGGTACCGGAGGGTCGTCGGCGGCAACCCGGCCAAGGGCCGCTCCCTGGCCCGCGCGGACGTGGCCCACGCGATGCTGGCGTCCGTCACGGACCCGGCGACGGTACGGCAGGCGGTCGGGGTCGCCTACTGAGACCGGCCGGTACGGGTCAGAGGCTGACGCCGACGGTCACCGGCTCGTTGACGAGGGTGACCCCGAAGGCGTCCCGGACCCCGGCGACGACCTCGCGGGCCAGGGCGAGCAGGTCCTCCGTGGTGGCCGCGCCCCGGTTGGTGAGGGCGAGGGTGTGCTTGGTGGAGATCCGGGCGGGTCCGGTGCCGTAGCCCTTGGTGAAGCCCGCCTTGTCGATCAGCCAGGCGGCGGAGGTCTTGGTGCGGCCCGTCCCCGCCGGGTAGGCGGGCGGCTCCACGCCGTCGCCGAGCCGTGCCCGCACGCGCGCGTGGAAGGCGGCGAACTCCTCTTCGGTGAGGATCGGGTTGGTGAAGAACGACCCGGCCGACCAGGTGTCGTGGTCCTCGGGGTCGAGGACCATGCCCTTGCCCGCGCGCAGCTTCAGCACGGTCTCGCGGGCGGCCTCCAGGGGGACGCGGTCGCCGGGTTCGACGCCGAGGGCGCGGGCGGTCTCGGCGTACTTGACCGGCCCGGAGAGCCCGCCGGCGTCCTCCAGGGCGAAGCGGACGCGCAGGACGACGTAGCGGTCGGGTTCGGCCTTGAAGCGGCTGTGGCGGTAGGAGAACGCGCACTGATCGGCGGTCAGGGTGACCGCCTCGCGGGAGGCACGGTCGTAGGCGACGACCTCGGTGATGGTCGAGGCGACCTCCTGGCCGTACGCCCCCACGTTCTGGATGGGGGTCGCGCCGGCCGAGCCGGGGATGCCCGCCAGGCATTCGACGCCCGCGAGCCCCGCCTCGACCGTGCGGGCGACGGCGTCGGTCCAGACCTCGCCGGCGGCCAGCTCCAGACGGGTGCCGTCGAGGGCGAAGCCCTTGGTGGCGACGACGAGCGCGGTGCCGTCGAAGCCCTTGTCGCCGATGACCAGATTGGAACCGCCGCCGATCACCAGCAGGGGCGTGCCGGTGTCGTCGGCCTCGCGGACGGCGGCGATCACCTCGGCGTCGGTCGTGGCGGTGACCAGCCGGGTGGCGGGACCGCCCAGCCGGAAGGTGGTCAGCGGGGCGAGGGGGGCGTCGTGGAGTTCCTGCACGCGCCCAAGACTACGAGACGGCACCCACAGCGCGGCGGGCGAGGAACGGGCGGGCCGTCCTCGCCCGTTCCTCGCCTTTCCTCGTCCGCACGCGCGCGTGCGGGTTCGTTCGCGCGGGTTCATTCGAGGCGCTTGAGCGCCTCGTCCCAGTCCACCGGGAGGCTGTCGGCGCTCATCGTCCAGGTGACGAACTTGGCGTCCCTCATCTGCGCGGCCAGCCCGTCGGCCGTCGGCCCGTGGGCGCCCGAGCGGGCGAACGCCTTGAGGGCCTGGGGCGACTCCCAGGCGGACAGGGTCCAGTAGGTCCGCCGGAAGGGCCGGGCCTTCAGGGTGGCGCCGTACGCGCCGGGCGCCCGGCTCACCTGCCGCCACACCCCGGGGGTCCGGACGAGGAAGCGGAGCGCTCCCCACAGGGTGCGGGTCTCGAAGCGGGAGGCGAAGACGTGGACGTCGGCGGCGGCTCGCGGCGGGGGGTTCGGCGTGATCCAGGGAAGGGTGGGCATGACGGGCTCCTTTCGGTGCTGCGGTGCGGGTATCAGCGGGAGACGGCTTCGGCGGCCGGTGCGGGTGCCGATCCGGCGCCGCCGGCGGCCGGGCCCGCGGGACCGGACCGGCGACGTGCCGGGATCAGCAGCGCCGCCACTCCGGCGACCGCGACCGCCGCGGCTCCGGTGACCAGCGCGGGCCGCAGGCCGTCGACGAAGGCCAGCGCGGTCCGGTAGCCGCCCTGGGCGGAGAAGATCGAGCCCATCACGGCGACGCCGAGCGCCCCGCCCACCTCGCGCAGGGCGTTGTTCGCGCCGGAGGCGACGCCCTGTTCACGGGTGCGGACGCTGGACATCACCAGGTGCGAGGCGGGGGCGAAGAACAGGGCCATGCCGATGCCGCTGATGATCAGGCCGGGCAGCTGGACGGCGTAGGACGCGTCCGTGGTGATCACGAGGGCGAGCTGGCCGAGCCCGGCGGCCTGGAGGAAGAGACCCGTGGCGACGACCGGCCGGCCGCCGAAGCGGTCGGCCAGGAGGCCGGCGACGGGTGCGACGAGCATCGGCATGCCGGTCCAGGGCAGCATGCGCAGCCCCGCCTCGGTGGGCGAGTAGCCGAGCACGCCCTGGAGGTACTGACTGAGCAGGAACACCGAACCGAACACGCCGAGGAACATCAGCAGACTCGCCGCGTTGATCCCGGCGAAGGCCCGGGAACGGAACAGCCGCATCGGGAGCACGGGGTTCTTCGCGTGGACGCCGTGGCGGACGAACCCGGCGAGCAGCGCGGCCCCGCCGAGCAGGGAGAGCAGGACCGCGGTGTCGGTCCAGCCGTCGACGGGTCCGCGCACCAGGCCGTAGACGACCCCGAACAGACCGCCGCTCGCGAGCAGGGTGCCGGGTATGTCGAGCCGGGCACCGGTGCCGTGGGACTCGGCGAGCCGCAGACGGGCGAGGGGCAGCAGGGCGACGCCTAGGGGCACGTTCAGCCAGAAGATCCACTGCCAGGAGATGTGCTCCGTCAGGGCGCCGCCGATCAGCGGCCCGGAGGCCACCGCGAGTCCGTTGACGGCACCCCAGATGCCGTACGCCATGCCGCGCCTGGCGGCGGGTACCGCGGCCGTCAGCAGGGTGAGCGTCAGCGGCATCATGACCGCCGCGCCGACGCCCTGGACCGCGCGGGCGGCGATCAGGCCGCCGATGCCGGGCGCCAGGGCCGCGCCGGCGGAGGCGGCGGTGAAGACGGCGGTGCCGACGAGGAAGAGCCTGCGGCGGCCGAAGCGGTCGCCGAGGGCCGCGCCGGTCATCAGGAGGCAGGCGAAGGTGAGCGTGTAGGCGCTCACCGTCCATTCGAGGTCGTGCAGTGCTCCGCCGAGGTCCTCCCGGATGGCGGGCAGGGCGGTGGTGACGACGAGGTTGTCCAGGGCGGCCATGAACCCGGCCACGCTGGTGATGACGAGTGCCCAGACCGCTCCTCCGCGGCGTGGGGTCTGCTGTGACATGACTCCCCCAGAGGTTGCCACTGACTCTTTGGTTAGTAATTGATGACTAACTTTCTTGGTCAAAAGAAAAAGGCGTGAAGCCCTTCCCCGGCCTCACTCCCCGCCCCGCCCCGCGGAGTCACCCGGCTCGTACACGCCTTCCCAGACCCGGTGTCCGGGCGGGAATCCCATGGCCACCAGGGAGTTGATGAGCATCCCCTTCGCCATGAAGTCACCCGTGTCGGCGATGTCCCCGCCGAGCCGCAGGTTGACCGTGTCCCACAGCCGCATCCAGCCGGCCCGCACGACCTCACCGAACTCATGGTCGCCCGCCTGCTCGGCGGCGCCCACGGTGAGGTACATCTGCATCTGCATCAGCAGCCGTTCGGGCCGCTCCACGATGACCTCCGAGTAGGCGTGGCCCATGGCGCGCAAGGCCTCTTCGCCCGTCAGCCCCTGGCCCGCCTCCTCGAAGGTGCGGATGGTCTCCTCGATGCACCGCTCGGCGGCGGCGAGGAAGATCGCCTGCTTGCCGGGGAAGAGCCGGAAGAGGTACGGCTGCGAGACGCCGACCCGCTTGGCGATCGTCTCGGTCGACGTGCCGTAGTAGCCGCCCCGGGCGAACTCGGACATCGCCGCGCGGACGATGCTCTCGCGCCGCTCCTCCGCACTCATCCTGACCATGAAGCCAGGTTAGTACTCAATCACTAACTCCAGCAAGCCGTACGGACAAGCAAGGGGCGCCCTTCGAACGAGGGCGCCCCTTGCTTGTCCTGCTCCCTGAGCCTCAGCCCAGTCGCACGACCGCCCGGCACATCCCCAGCACCTTCTGGCCGGCGCTGGTCGCCGTGAGGTCCACGCGGACGGTGTTGTCGTCGAGCTTGGCGGCGACCTTGGCGCTGACCTCGACCGTGGCACCCTGGCCGTCGTCCGGGACGACGACCGGCTTGGTGAAGCGGACGCCGTACTCGACGACCGCGCCCGGGTCGCCGGTCCAGTCGGTGACCACCCGGATCGCCTCGGCCATGGTGAACATGCCGTGCGCGATGACGTCCGGCAGGCCGACCTCCTTGGCGAACCGCTCGTTCCAGTGGATCGGGTTGAAGTCCCCGGACGCGCCCGCGTACCGGACGAGGGTGTCGCGGGTCACGGGGAAGGACTGCGCCGGCAGCTCGGTGCCGACCTCGACGTCGTCGTACGCGATCTTCGCCGTCATCGGATGCTCACACCTCCTCGGCCGCGCGGGCGACCAGCTTCGTCCAGGCGGTCACGACGTGCTCGCCGGCCTCGTCGTGGACCTCACCGCGGATGTCCAGGATGTCGTTGCCCGCCATGGACTTGACCGACTCGATGGTCGAGGTGACGGTGAGCCGGTCGCCGGCCCGCACGGGGCGGACGTAGGCGAACTTCTGGTCACCGTGCACCACCCGGCTGTAGTCGAGACCGAGCTGCGGGTCCTGGATGACCTCTCCGGCGGCCCGGAAGGTGATGGAGAACACGAAGGTCGGCGGCGCGATCACATCGGGGTGGCCGAGCGCCTTGGCGGCTTCGGGGTCGGTGTACGCCGGGCTCGTGTCCCCCACCGCCTCCGCGAACTCACGGATCTTCTCCCGGCCCACCTCGTAGGGCGCGGTGGGCGGATAGGTCCGCCCCACGAAGGACTGGTCGAGCGCCATGGGCTCGGTACCTCCTGCTGCTGTCTGCGGTTGCCGCTGCGGCGTCCGCCACCTGGACCGGAACGACGCGAGGCCGCCCCCGGACCTCGGGGACGGCCTCGCGTACGAGCCTGAAATTATCGCGTTTCGCGGTGCGCGGTGTGCGCGTTGCAACGCGGGCAGTGCTTCTTCATCTCCAGTCGGTCCGGGTTGTTACGCCGGTTCTTCTTGGTGATGTAGTTCCGCTCCTTGCACTCCACGCAGGCCAGCGTGATCTTCGGGCGGACGTCGGTGGCAGCCACGTGAGTGCTCCTTGACGAACGGATGGGACTGGACTAACGCATAGAAGAGTAGCCGATCGAAGGACCGACCCCGCAATCGGCTACTTAGAGTAGCGGTGACCGGACTTGAACCGGTGACACAGCGATTATGAGCCGCTTGCTCTACCGACTGAGCTACACCGCTGTGATGCGATCGGGTCCCGCCTGACGGCGGGAACCTTTCACACCAGAGCCCCAAAACGGAATCGAACCGTTGACCTTCTCCTTACCATGGAGACGCTCTGCCGACTGAGCTATTGGGGCGAGCGATGAAGACATTACACGGTCGGCCGCCGTTCGCCCAAATCCGTTTCGCGGCTCCTGCCCCGACCCGTCGCCCGCCCGCCCGGGCACGTCCGCGAGGCGTGCGAGAGGCGCCCGAGGCGGGGGCGGAGGGGGCCGAGAGAGGAAGTCGAGGGGGCGACCACATCGGTATGACTATTGCGCTCCTCCGCGTCGCGGGCGGGCCACCGTCCTAGGCTCGACTCACTCTGCGTGATCATGCGTCCCCCACTGCGCAGCCCCGAGCCCAGAGGAGCGCGATGCCCGACAGCCAGCCGCAGCGGCCCTCCCACTCCTCCCGGCCGGGCGCCCCCGACCACGGCGCGCTGCTGCTGTCGGGGGCCCGGCTCACCGACGGCCGGACCGTGGACGTACGGCTGCACGGCGGCCGCATCGAGGCCGTCGGCACGGCGGGCAGCCTCGCGCCGGCCCGCGCGCCCGGCGCCGGCGCCCGTGTGGACCTCACCGGCTACCTCCTCCTGCCGGCGCCCGCCGAGCCCCACGCGCACGCCGCCACCGCCCTGACCGCCGACTCCGGCGGACCGGTCTCCTACGAGCCGCGGGACGTCCAGCGCCGGGCCACCCAGGCGGCGCTGCTGCAACTGGGGCACGGCGCCACGTCGTCGCGGGCACACGTGCGCGTGGGCGGCGTCGCGGGGCTCGGCGCCCTGACCGCCGTACTGCGGGCGCGGCGGGCGCTGCGGGGGCTGGTCGAACTGACGACGGTGGCGATGCCGGGGGTGCTGACCGGGACGGCGGGGGCCGACGGGCTGGCAATGCTGCGGGACGCGCTGAAGATGGGCGCGGGGGTGGTGGGCGGGCGCCCGGACCTGGACCCCGATCCGACGGGGTACGTGGAGGCGGTCCTGGAGGTCGCCGCCGAGCACGGCTGCCCCGTCGACCTGCACACGGACGCCGCCGACCCGGCCCGGCTGGCCCGGCTGGCGGCGATGGCGGGCGGGCTGCGGCCGGGCGTGACCCTGGGGCCCTGCGGCGGACTTGACGCGCTGCCGGCCGAGGCCGCCCACCGGACGGCGGACCAACTGGCGTCGGCCGGGGTGACGGTGGTGTGCCTGCCGCAGGGCGGCTGCGGCGACGCCCGCTGCCGCGCGGCGGCTCCGGTACGGCTGCTGCGGCGGGCCGGGGTGCGGGTGGCGGCCGGCAGCGGCGCGCTGCGCGACGTGGCCAACCCGGTGGGGCGCGGCGACCCGTTGGAGGCGGCGTACCTGCTGGCCTCCCGGCACGGGCTGCGGCCGGAGGAGGCGTACGAGGCGGTGAGCGGGTCGGCGCGGGCGGCGCTGGGCCTGCCCGAGGTACGGGTGGAGGCGGGCTTCCCGGCGGAACTCCTCGCGGTGCGCGGGGACCGGCTCGCGGGGGCGCTCTCGTTGGCGTACAGCCGGATCGTGGTGCACGGGGGGCGCGTGGTGGCGCGGACCAGCGCGGTACGGGAGTACGGCGACTGTACGGCCGCGACGGCCACGGCCGCGGAACTGGGGCTGCCCCGGCAGGGGCACGGGCAGGTGCCCTGACCGGGACGGTCGCGGTCCCGTCGGGCCCGAGGGCGGGGACGGCCGGGGAGCCGTGCGGCGGAGGCGGGCGCCGAGGCGTACGGTCGAAGACATGCGCATTGTCATCGCTGGTGGTCATGGTCAGATCGCGCTGCGGCTGGAGCGGTTGCTCGCCGCGCGCGGGGACGAGGTGGCGGGCATCATCCGCAGGGCCGAGCAGGCCGACGATCTGCGTGAGGCCGGCGCCGAACCGGTCGTCCTGGACCTGGAGTCGGCCTCCGTCGACGAGGTCGCCGAGCGGCTGCGGGGCGCGGACGCGGCGGTCTTCGCGGCGGGCGCGGGCCCGGGCAGCGGGACGGCCCGCAAGGAGACGGTGGACAAGGCGGCGGCAGTGCTGTTCGCGGACGCGGCGGTCCGGGCCGGGGTACGGCGTTTCGTGATCGTGTCGTCCATGGCCGCCGACCCCGAGCACCAGGGCGACGAGGTCTTCGACGTCTACCTGCGCGCCAAGGGCGAGGCCGACGCGTACGTGCGGTCGCTGGACGCACTGGACTGGACGGTCCTGCGCCCGGGCGCTCTCACGGACGACGCCGGTACCGGCCTGGTCCGGCTGGAGGCGCGTACCGGCCGCGGCCCCGTCCCGCGCGACGACGTGGCCGCCGTGCTGGCGGAACTGGTGGACACCCCGGCGACGACCGGCCTGACGCTCGAACTGGTCAGCGGTTCGACGCCGGTGTCGGTGGCGGTGAAGTCGGTGGCCGGCAACTGAGCGCCCCGCTCCGTCCCGGGCGGCCGCTCAGAACAGGGGCAGCTGCCCGGGGAAGTCGGGCACGACGTACCCGTCCAGCGAGGGCTGTACGGCACCGATCTGCGCGTGCCGACGGGAACCGGGACAGGACGTGAGCTCTCCGCTCTCCCGCGCACCGGGCGGATCGTGCCGCGCGTACCGGCCTGCGACGACAGCGATCTCGCGACGGCACTCGGGGCAGAGACGGCGACGGGACGACATGGGGCCAGTGTGCCGCAGCCCTATGACAAAGACCCCCTCCGCACTGCGTTTCCGCAGGTGGAGGGGGTCTTCCCCAGTGTGGCGGCGCCAGGATTCGAACCTGGGAAGGCTGAGCCGGCAGATTTACAGTCTGTGCTGTCTAGATACTCCGAACCGCCAATGAGCTGCCACTTTGCCGTCTGCGTTGCCCAGCATGTCGGCAGTCGTCCGCGCGTCGTCCGCACATGGAAGGTGACTAACGCCCTGGACCACGCGGCGTAGTGCCACCATGACGCCGGACCGCCGGCCTGAGCGTCGCCGCCAGCAACCTGAACAGGCTCACCTGGTCCCTGGCGTGGGTACGGCGAGACACAGTCCAGAAGGCAACGAAGAGGAGCAAGGGCCGGCCCGCGCGCAGCAGGCACATAGCTACCAAGACGTCACTGCCGTGGTAGGCAAGGTCAGGAATCTGCGTTATCACGTTCATTACGGGACTCCATCGCATGTAAAGAACCAAGGACCCTGCAAGTGCGCCAGACTGACCTGCGTCCGGCAACGGATGCTCAGAGCAACACGAACGAAAGCGCTGGTCAGAGCCCTGTCCGGGACATCCGGATCCGGACAGGGCCCGGATGAGGGGATGGAAGACGTTGGGCATGAGCGCTACCTCGCGGGACGACTTCGCGTCCGCGCTCCGGGAATTGCACGTAGCGGCGGGGGGTCCAACGCTGTCGTCCCTGGTACGGAGATCTACTGAAGGACGGGGAGCAGCCACCACATCCCTCAGCTCTTCGTCAATCAGCGACTGGATGAACGCCAAATCCATACCAACCAGATCGGCCGACCTATCCGTACTAGTCACCATTCTGGCTGGTATGGCAGGCCGAAGTGTCAGGCGCGAGATATCTAAACTTGAGTCCCTCCGTCGTTCGGCAGAAGCAGAACAGAAGGAGAAAAGGGCATCGAAGGGCGCAGAGAGTGCTAGCACTACTGCCCTCGGGAAGCCAGTTGAGGAGTACACCGACGCTCACGCTTTAGAAGTGCATCGTCCCATCCAGGTGACCGGGGCCCCAACCGGCCTACCCGAATACATTCCACGATCACATGACGTCGCTCTTCGCGAGGCGCTACACGCAGACCAATCCTCGCTCATAGTGCTGGTTGGAGGATCGTCCACAGGTAAGACGCGTGCCGCCTACGAAGCGGTGAGGAAGATGACTGGCTGGTTGCTCCACCATCCCATTTTCCCCAACAGGGCGACAGCGCTAGTCGAGGCACTCGAGTGCGATTCACTCTCTGCGAACACCATTATTTGGCTCAATGAACTTCAAGAATACCTGATGCGCGACGGAGGCGAGATAGCTTCTTCCGCGCTCAGAAGAGCGTTGTCCGCAGGAACGCGAGTGAAGTTCGTTGCAACCGTCTGGCCACGATACTGGCAAGAGCTCACAGACTTGAATAATCCGTACCCTAGCGGACGAGAACTCCTCATCAACCAGTCAACTCGAATCGACATTGATGCGGCATTCTCGAGCGATCTATTATCAGTCGCAGCAAAGTCAGACGCTCGCATTAGAGCGGCTTTGGATGCAACCCCTACGCGCATAACGCAGTATCTCGCAGCAGGACCTGCATTGCTTGAGTTCTTCAAGGATTGCAGAGATCAAAATCCGGGCACTTGGGCGGTTCTGTGTGCCGCCATGGATGGCCACATACCCCGAGCATCCAATTTCCTCACGGCCGAGTTCCTGGCCGCCGCCGCTCCCGGCTATCTGAGTGACGAAGAGTGGGGTCATACCGACGAGGATTGGTTCGAGCAGGCACTTAGGCATGCTTCTACGGAGCTACGCGGAGCCACAAGGCCCCTTTCGCAAGTGCGCCCTAGGACCAATACTGAGGAACCGATTCATTATCGCCTAGCGGACTATCTTGTACAGCACTCGCAGCAAGAACGCGCGGAAACCCCGTTTCCCCGCAGCTTCTGGGATGCCGTAATCTCCAACATGACGGACCCTGTGACCGCAGCTGAATTTGCCCGTGTCGCCAGCTACCGAGGCATGCACAAGGAAGCAGCCAGGTTGTGGATTCCACTAGCTGTCGACGGTGATCCTGCGGCCCTGACCGGACTACTCGAAGACCCTACTTTTCCCGTCGAAGAAGCAGACGCCCTCGTTACTAGTGCAATAGATACGATCCCGCTGGGCGAGACAAATGAACTCGGCTGGCTGCTGATGGATCTCTACCACTACACCACTCACAAAAAGCGCCTTGTGGATCGCATCAGTCAAGCTCCAGACAAGTTGCGCGTCGGTCGGCCCTTCGACATGTCGGTGATCATAGAGGAGCTCGAAATCTCGGGTCACCATGAGGCCATAGAGGCGTACTCGAAGACGATCGAAGAAAATATCGAGTCCGTAGACATGGAAGATTCCTCGGAGGTCACATCGCTCATCGGAGCACTCCTGGAGTCGGAAAGCCAAGCGGCTAATAAGATCGGAGAGACCCTCGCCAAGAGATACTTCAGCTCACACAAGAGAGACGTGACGAAGCTGATCTACTTCTTGGCACTGATACACCCTCACATTCGTGACGATGAGCTAACGAATGAGGTTCGCGCGGAGATACACGCGAGACTACACGAGGTCAACCTAACTGAGACCATTTCACTACATCCAGCCATTGCGAATCTCTTCAACGCCAAAGAACACACGCTAGCTAACGAGTTACTGACCCGCACTAGCGAGTGCATCAACGAACTCACCTTAGGGCAATCATACGCACCTCTGGAACTTATGCAGTTGCTCAAAATCTTCGGACATCCAAAGGCCGCGAGCAGCCTTGCGCGCAGGATTGCGAACGAGTTTGATCCTGGGATATCAGGTGCCGCGCTGCACGTTCTCAAGCGTTTGCTTGTGGCCGAGTGCGACGATGCCTTTTCCGCTATGGCTAGCCGAATGGCGGAATCAGGCCCGATCCTCCCTATTGGAGATGCAGAGATACTTGGCAATTTCTACAAAGAGATGCACCTACTGGATTTGCACAAAACGTATTCTGAGCGCCTGCGGATATTCCGCCAAGAAGAAGGAGCGGAAACGCTGTAACCCCAGCAGCGCGTCCCCGACCGTGACGCTGGTACGCACCACCTCAGGACGGACAGTGCTCCGCGGGTACCGCTGCGCGCGACCCCTCTGCGACGGCTGGTAGTCATGGGAGGCTTACTGGTGGTGTCGACTGCCCGGCGGAGAGGGAGAGCGAGTGTCGCAGCAGGCCAACCCTCGGGGGACCTTCCTGAAGATTGCCGACTCAGTGAAGAGGCAGATCGAGGACGACCCGAACATGACAGAACTGCCGTCGCTGGCCGAACTCATGCGCGATCACAAGGTTTCGCGCGGGGTCGCCCTGCGCGCGTTCGGAGTGCTGCGCCAGGAAGGCGTGGCCGAACCGGTACGGGGTGAGCGGTGGCGAGTCGTACGTGCGGGGGCGCCAGTCGACCGGCGCCCGCTTGATCAGCGAATTGCGGAGATCATCGCGACTGACGGACTCGAAGCAGGGGAAGCGTTTCCAAGCGCTTCCGTGCTGGCCGAACGGTTCGGGGTATCACGTCCGACCGTGGCCAAGGCGCTGGAGAAGCTGGAAGCCGTCGGCGTGCTGGCGGGTGGAGGACAGGGCAAGGTGCGGACGGTCCGCGCCGTGCCGGCGCGAGAGGGGCGTTCGTAGCTTGTCGACGTTGACGGAGTGGGCCTACCCGCTGGCTGAGTCGCTGCTCGCTGAGCCGCTGCCGCGACGCTGGAAACACTGCCTCGGGGTCGCTGAGCGGGCGCGCACCATCGCGCTCATTCTCGACCAGGACGCGGATCTCTTGGAGGCTGCAGCGGTCCTGCATGACATCGGCTACGCGCCGGACCTCGCCAAGACAGGCTTTCACCCCCTGGACGGTGCGAGGTACCTCCGGGACGTGGCCGCCGCCGACGAGCAGGTCGTCAACCTGGTCGCCCATCACTCGTGCTCGTGGCTTGAGGCGGACGCGCGCGGCTTGCGCGCTGAACTGGACGGTGAGTTCCCCCGTGAGAACGAGCACCTGAACGATGCGCTCTGCTACTGCGATATGAACACCACCCCGGACGGCACCCCGACCAACCCCGTGGACCGAATCAACGAGATCACCGGGCGCTACGGGCCGGACAGCCTGATCGGCAAGTTCATCCGGCGAGCTGAGCCGGAGATCCTGGCGTGCACCTGCCGCGTCCTCGAACGGGTCGCCGCCGCCAAGCGTCAGCCGATGTAGGGCGCCGTGCGCGTCCGGTCCATGGCGTGCTCGATGCGCAGCCGCATCGTGGGATGTACGTCCAGCGTCTCCAGGTCCGCCGGGGCAACCCAGCGGACCTGAGTCGTCTCATTGCTCGTACGAAGGTCACCACCGACCGGCCGGGCCCGGAAGCAAATACTGAACTGCTGACGGACTTCACCGTCGTCGTACTGCATGACGTGTCCGGGGTCCGTGTATAGGCCGGACACGTCGACCACTTCCGCCCTGATGCCGGTCTCTTCCCAGACCTCACGGACCACCGTGTCGCTGATGGACTCCCCCACGTCGTGACCACCGCCGGGCAGTGCCCACCGGCCGTTGTCAGATCGCTGGATCATCAGCACCTGCCCCGCGTCGTTCTGCACGAAGGCGACGACAGACGGCACAACCGAGTTGGCCGGCGGCGCGTCCGGGTCATGCAGGTAGTCGATACGTCCCATGGTCAGGCTCCCGTGATGGTCTTGACGTCCTGGTCGGTGATTGGACGTGCGTTCTCCCAGGTGTGATCGATGCTATTCCCGTACGTGTCGAAGAGGCTTCCGCCGGGGAGTCGTCGCAGGTGCAGCACGGGCGCCATGTAGGCGCCGATGCCGTAGACGTGTGGGTTGACGAGCATCTCGTCATCGGCCCGGTAGATCGAGTTGTACAGCGTCGAGTCGTGCAGCCGGAAACCGACGTCCGGGTGACTCCGCATGAGGGGCCGGTACAGCACGAGTGCGTTGCGAATTTTGCCGTCCATGATGTGGTGGCCTTCATCAATGCCGCGTTGCCGGACAGCCGCACACTCCGGGTCCCCCAGCAGGATGCGCACCCGCACCCCCGCTTCCACCTTCGCCCTCACAAGGGCATGGAAGAGCGGGTCTTCAGACAGGAAGAGACCCGAGTACACGAGAACGTCTAGGTTCCGCTCAGCACGTCCGTACAGCTCTCGCCATAGGCCAGCAGGCACCGTGTGGCGATGCGGGTAGACCGTCGCTATCTCGGCTTTGGTCAGGTCAGCCGCACTGTCGACGGTCCGCCCGTCATCCCACAGCGTGGTCACGTCGACCTTGAGGGCCGCCGCCGTCGCGTACTGGTGACGCAGGTACGGCACCTTGCCCTGGGTAATCCAGCGTTCGACCGTCTTGGGGTTCACCTCGATCGCCTCAGCGAGGCTCTGCACGGTCATGCCACGGGCGAGGAGGGCGGTTCGTAAGCGCTCGTTGGACATCTGCACCCCCGGTGGGACGTCTAGGGACCTCTTGACCGTAGCCAGAAGTCCCAGAGCTGTCCATGAGCGGGGTAACCAACTCCCCTGACCTGCCGCGATTCTGAAGATACGCCAAGACGTCCCGGCGCGAGACAGAAGAGATTGCGCCGCTGTACTTGACGAACCCCCATGCAGTACCTGTAAAACAGGTACTGCATCGCACGGAGGAAAGCCCCCGCTCTCGCAGGGGTGAGTACGAAGGAAGCGGCCGTTAGTTGAGAACTGAACAGTGATCGTGCGGGGCTGACGCGAGAGCGGCGGTCACGGCAGGTGCCCAGGGCGAGGGTCCGGGGGCAAACCGCCGTGGCGAACCGCGGCTCTCCCCCTACGCGCCTGGCAGGCGCCACCCAGTCTCGGGTGTGGGGAAGTACAGCGGGGCCCCAACGCACGTGGCGGCAAGAGTGAGACCGCCCCCGCGACGACCGGGTGATGTCGTCGGCGGCACTGCCAAGCCCACCGGCTCCGGAGACAACCCCTTAACTGGGGTTCCGCCCGGTGTGGGCCGCCCTGCTGGCGTCAGAGCAGTGACGATGACGCACCCGACTTCACCGGCTCGGGACCGGTGCCCCGTGGCAATGGAGCACCGGTGAAAGCCGTGTCCCCGCGAACGCGGGAAGTCGGTCGAACCGACGACATACCAAGACGCCGCCGCTCGGACCGGCCGGCAGCGCCCGCACAGCAAGTCCGGTCCTTCTTCGGTCCCGTAGCGCGTGACGCTGCGGCCGGCTGCCTCTCCCGCCCGTCCGCCCCGCGTGCCGCGCGAGGACGTACGGGCGGGAGCGCGGGGAGCCGGGCGGTTCCGCTTCCATCACCCGAGAGGGGCAGTAATGCCGAAGGTCAAGTTCACCGCTTTCGCCACCGACGCCAAGACGGGCGAGAGGGGCTACGGGACCGGCGAGACGACGATCCCGAACCACATCCCGCGCCAGAACTACACCGCATCGGTGGAGCGGCAGTTGGCCCGCCAGGGCTACAAGAACGCCGACGTTCACCTCACCTCCGTCGAATCCTGACCACCGCGCTTCTGAGCTGCGGCCGGTTGCCTGCGCTGCTCGTCTCGTACGAGCAGCGCTGAGGGGAGCCGGAACATCCCTACTCGCTTCTGGAGTCCCTGTGGCTGTTGTTGAGATCGTTTCGTTCGGCTACCTGCACGACGAGCCGCCCGCCGCGCATCTGACCATCGACCTGCGCGAGCACTTCCGCGACCCGCACGTCAGCCCGGAACTGCGGTACATGACCGCTCACGACGAGCCGGTCCGTACCGCCGTGCTGAGCACCCCCGGGGTCGCCGCGCTGGTCCTGGCGACCGCTCGGGCGGTGGACGCCTACGCGTCGGGCCCCTCCCGGGGACGCATCCGGATCGCTGACGGATGCGCGGGGGGCCGTCACCGCGCCCCGGTGTTCGCCCTCGCGCTGGCTGAGCTGCTGGGCGACGCCGGACACCGGGTCATCGTGCGTCACCGCGACCTGGACAAGGACGTCGTCCAGCGCTGACGCCGACCGCTACCCCCGCGGCACCGCCCCGGCATCTTGCCGTGAAGGGCGCCGGATCGAATCCGGCCCGGGGCACCGGCCGCCGCACGCGGCCCGCCGCGCCACTCGGCTGCGGCGTCAAGTACCGCTCCAACGGCACCCCGTTGACTCCCGGGCAACTCCCGGGACTCGCTGTGGGCCGATCTCCGAGACCAAGGGGAACACCATGAGCGCGCAGACCGCGCAGGGCACGCACCTCTACATCCTGACCCTGGAAAAGCCGGGGCTGGTGTCGGTGACGCTGAACGGCACCCTGACCCCGCATGAGGGCAGTACCGAGCAGGACGTGCTGACGCAGGTGTACGGCAGTGCCACCGAGCAGGACCCGCGTTTGGCGGGCGCCTGCATCACCTTCTGGCTGCTCAAGCCCAACCGCATCTGACCAGGTCCGCGCCTCCTCGGTGCGCTCTGGCCAGTCTGTTTCGCCCCGATGGTCGTAAGACCGGGTTCGACTCCCGGTCGGGGCGCTCCGCCCGCACGGCGTCTGCCGCGCGGGCTCACCCCACAACGGCGCGCACCCCCGGAGCAGCAACTCCGGGGGTGCTGTTCGGGCCGTTTCACCTGCGAGGGAGAACCACGACCCATGAACCACATCGTCACACTTCAGGACGCTGTTACCGCGTTCGCTCCGTGGATGGAGCCGACCGCTGCTGAGCTGGACGAGATCGAGCGGGAGATGCCCGTCGTCCTGACGGACGTCGACCTGCTGGACGCGCACATCACCACCCTGGACCGCACCCCGAGCGAGCTGGACGAGCGGCGTATCCGCCGGGCCCGGCGCCGGGCGCTGGCCGCCCGCGTCGCGCTGGTCAACGGCGCGGCCGGTACGAGCCTGCCCGGGGGTGCGGCATGAGGTACGGCGCGCGGTTGTCCAACAGTTTCCACGGCGAGTGGGAGCTGTACGTCGTCAGTGACCGGATGAGCCTGGACTGGCCCGAGCACTCGTTCGGGCGGACCGGGCCGGTGCCCACGTTGCAGGAACGGGCGGATGCGCTGGCCCTGCTCGGTTACGTCCTCGCGGACGGTGCTGTGTGGGAGTGGCAGGAGTGCTCCACCGGTGTCATGGACCGCGTGGAGCTGCTGGCGTCCGTGGACGTCCGGCGGAAGGACGGTGCGGCATGAGTGCCACCGGAGCGAACCTGACCGCCGCGCACGCTGAGGTGAAGGCGGAGATCGCGCGGACGGACGCGAAGACGGCTCTGCTGCTGGCGTTCGTCGGCGCCGTGCTCGCCGGAGCGTGGACGGTCGCCCGCGACCTCCCCCTGAACACCGCCGCCTACGTCGCCGGCGGCGCGGGTCTGGCGCTGCTGGTCGGTGCGGCCGGTCTGCTGCTCAAGTCGGTGCGGCCGAACCTGTCCGGCCGGCACGGCTTTCCGCTGTGGGCCACGCTCACGGCCGACGAGATCACGGCGGCGGTCGAGAGGGACATGGCCGCCGACATCGCCGGCCTGTCCCGGATCGCGGTCGCCAAGTTCACGTGCCTGCGCCGCGCCATCGACCTGACCGCCGCCGGCGGACTGCTGCTCATCCTCGCCGTCCTGATCACGGCGGGGGGTGCGCTGTGACGGGCACCAGGCTCACGCGCGTCCAGATCGGGGTGTTGTCGGCCGCGTTCGTGCCGATGCTCGGTACCGGGGTGTTCGGCGGGATCGGCACGTACAGCAACATCGGTCACGCCTACGGCCAGGGCACCGCGCTGGGGGCGCTCGCGGCCGGTGAGGGTGCCACCGCCGTGCTCGCTCTGGTCCTGCTGGGACTGACGATGCTGGGCCAGTCCTCGCCCCGGATCGTGCGCGCCGGGCTGTGGGCGCTGCCGGCCGCCGCCGCTGTGATGGGCGCGATGGCCGCCCCCGACCTGGGCCGGACCGTGATCTATGCCCTGACCCCGATGGGCATGTCCGTCTCGGCCGAGGGCATGGCGTTCCTGGCCCGGCGGATCGTGGTGCACACCGATGGCCGGGACGCCGAGAATGAGCGGCGCACCGCCGACCTGGTCCAGGCGCTCGCCTACCACCGTGCCCGTGCCAGCCACCACCCCAGCACCCGCGTTCAGTGGTGGTCCGAGCGGAAGTCGTGGCGTCTGGCCCGCAGGGTCGGGGTCGGGGATGTGGCGCTGGGATCGAGGCTGCTGGACGTGCAGCGGGATCGGGTGACCGCCGGCGCTGATGCCGCCCTCGCCTCGATGTTCGGCGGCGCCGACACCCCGCCCGCCCTCGATCCTGCCTCGGGTGCGAATGCGGAGGAATCTACCGAGACCGTGAGGAAACGGTCTACGGCTGACCTGCCCGAATCGACCCCGGCGCCGATCATGGCGACGCTTGTGCGGCTGCCCGATCCGGTGCCGGTCGACTGCGCGAAGCCGGCCCCCAGCGTCAAGCCGCTTCCGCCGGCCGTCCCGGTGCCGGTCGCCTCGATCGGTGCGCGCACCGTTGCTGCTGAGTCGGCCCCGGTCCGGCGTCGTGCGACGGGTCGGGTGCCCGATTCCGCGAAGCCTGCCCGACGGCCCAAGCGGACTGCGGAGCAGTTGCTCACCGAGGCGCGCAAGGTGACGGCCGAGTGGCCGGATAAGAAGGTGACCGGCGAGGGCATCCGCCGAGAGCTGCGTACGTCCCCGGCCAACGCGCGGATGCTGCGGGACGCGATCCTTGCCGAACGCGCCGCATCGGCGGCTGAGGCCGCCTGATGCCCGCGCTGCCGGTCTACCGGTGGCATCTCGCCCCAGACGGCTACGCCACCCGCCGGCAGCTCCGGGCGCGGGGGCTGCGGCCCGGTGGTCAGGGTGTGGCCGCTCAGCTCGAACGCCCCCGCCGGCGGCGGGGGCCGCTGGTCGCCTACCTCTACCGCGTCGACCTGGCCAAGCCGGTCCGTCCCATGACCCCCGCGCGGTGGGCGGCTCTGGCCAGGGCGAACGCGGCCCGCCGCACCTGCCCGGCCTGCCGGCGCGATGCCGGATACGTCATTCCCCCGACGCTCGGCATGTGCGTGCCGTGCGCCTACCCCGACCCGGACGATTCCGAAGGGAACACCTGATGGGCAACGCCGATCTGCGCCGACTGGACCGCGCGATTGAACAGACCACGAAGAAGCTGGAGGCGGTCCGCCGGGGCGAGTGGTGGCCGCTGAACGGCAGCGAGCGGCGCGCGATGGCGCGTGCTCTGGCCGGCGGCGCCTACCGGGCCGGCCGTGGCCGCAGCACCGACCGCGCCGAGCAGCGCATGGACACCACCGGCACGGCGGCTGAGCTGCGGCTGAACGCTGAGCTGACCGCGCTGCACGGGGAGCGTCAGCGCCTGATCACCGAGGCCGCCCGCGCCAAGGCGGCCCGGAAGTCGTCCGGCTGGTGGTGACCAGCCGATTCGGTACGCACCGGGGTGGCCGCGCTTTCCACGGCCCCGGCCACCCCGGCTCATCTTCCATCCCGCCCCCTGCGGGGGCAGTCAGGAGCACTGCCAGCATGACGGAGAACGTCGTTCACCTCCACAAGGCCACCGACCCCCCGCCCGCCGACGCGGTGACCACGCTGACCGTCGTCCCCGAGACGCCCCCGGCGCCTGCCGTGCCGTTGTGGGTGCGGTCCGGGCGGGCGGTGAAGTCGGCCGTGACACACGAGACGACCAGGGCGGCGGGCCGGGCGGTGGTCCGGCACAGCCTCTACACCCTCAACGGCGGCCGGATCGTGGCCTGCCGGGCATGGGACGGGCGGACCGGGTCCCGCTATGAGCGGATGATCCGCGCGGCGGAAGCCGCGGGGAACCTGGAAGCGGCCGAGGAGTGGGAGGAGCGTCTTCAGCGCTTCCGTGCCGCACGCCACCACCGCCGCATGGACCTGCTCCACTCCCCCGTGGACGCCGCCAAGGGTGTGGCCGTGGGTGCCGGCATGAGCGTCGGCGCCCTGGTCGCCCTCGGCGTCGTCATGGCCATCAGCACCGGCCACGTCAGCGATGTGCTGACCCCGCTGGACGCCACGATCGAGTTCATCGCCCTGCTGATCCGCATCGTTCAGGTCGTGTGGGGCCCGGCGCTCACCCTCGCCCCGTTCCTGGGGCTGCTGGCCCTGTGGTCGGTCGGACGCAAGCAGCACGCCGCACCGGCCTGGGCCCTCCCGGCCAACGTCCGCACCGGGGAAGGAGAGCCGATCACCCCGTCCATCGTCGTCAAGGCCCTGCGCGACCTCGGCGTACCCACCCTGGCCCGCGCCATCAAGGAGATGGGCGACGCCGGCGCCTCCATGCTGTCCCCGATCAAGATCGCGGGATGCGGTGTGGAAGTCGACGTCACCCTCCCGTCCGGGGTGTCGACCGACGAGGTGCAGAAGCGGCGCAAGAAGCTCGCGGAGAACCTCACCCGGCACGAACACGAAGTGTTCATCACCCTCCCCGAGGCGGCCCGCACCGTGCGGCTGTGGATCGCGGACTCCGGGGCGCTGGACGAGCCGATCGGCCCGTCCCCGCTGGCCACGGATGAGACGCTGACCGCCGACTACGCCAAGGGCAAGGCCCCGTGGGGCCAGGACCTGCGCGGCGACGCCGCCACCCTGAGCCTGTACCAGCGCCACCTGCTCATCACCGGCCTGTCCAACCAGGGCAAGACAGCCGCGCTGCGCTCCCTCGCCCTGTGGCTGGCGCTGGACAGGTCGGTTGAGTTCCGGATCGCTGACCTGAAGGGCGCCGGCGACTGGGCCATGTATGACGGGCTGGCCACGGTGCTCATCCAGGGCCCGACCGATGACCACGTCATCGACGCCACCGAGATGCTCGAAGGGGGCGTCTCGGAGATGGAGCGTCGTCTCCAGGCACCTCCCGGGACCGTGTTCCCGCCGCTGATCCTGCTGGTCGATGAGGCACAGGTGGCGTTCATGTGCCCGCTGGTCGACGCCGACAAGCGCCCCTACGGCGGCTCGAAGGCCACCTCCCGGTACTTCATGGCCGCCCGGAAGATCCACAACCAGGGCCGTGCGGTCAACGTGCTGCTGTGGCAGGGCACGCAGGACCCCACCGACCAGAACCTTCCCAAACTCGTACGCGAAGGTGCCCACACCCGTGCCTCGCTCGCGCTGGGCACCGAGTCCCAGGCGCGCATGGCGCTGGGGGACAAGGCAGTCGATGGCGGGGCCGCGCCGAACCTGTTGCGCCCGGGGCTGGACAAAGGCACGGTCGTGGTCGCCTCGGACGGCATCGCCATCCCCACCGGGCAGGCGTCCATCACGGTCCGCACCCACTACATCAGCACCGACGACGCCACCGAGATCGCGGAGCGGGCCAAGCGGCTCCGTGACGGGGTGACCACGCTGACCGTGGTCGACCGGGGCGAGGAGCGGGACCCGCTCGCGGACATCCTGACCGTGTTCGGGGACACGCACAGGCTGCTGACGCAGGACGTGCTCAAGCGGCTGGACGCGCTGAACTCCGAGGCGTACGGCGGCTGGACCCCGGGGGACCTGCGCCGGGTGCTGGAGGGCACCGGAGCCGAGCCGTACAAGTCGGACGGCCGCATGGTCGTCGCCCGCGAACGCCTCACCCGCGCGCTCGCCAACCGCGACAACGACGGTTCCGCTTCCGCTTCCTGACCGCAGGGAGCCGCACCCCGGCAGGCCAGGGAGGCAGGGAGAACTCCCTAAACCCCTCCCTGACCCCCCTCCCTGCCCCTGACCAGCACGAATGATCCATCAGGGAGTCAGGGAGGCACGCAGCTCAGACCCCTCAAACACCCCACGCAGAGGCACCCCGAAGGGGGTGCCTCTGCCTCCCTGGCCACGCGCCAGAAGGGATTCCGCATGTACCCCGAGAACACCCCTCACGCGCCCGTTCAGCGGGCCATGGAAGTCCACCAGCCCACCCCCATCGTCCCCGCCGCCGTCGACCCGGCAACCGTCGTCCCCGTCCAGCCGCACACGGTGCCGACGGTCGCGAGCATTGTCCTCCCGGACGGCCGAGTCGTCACCGGCTACGCCGTGGCCCCGGCTCAGCCCGAACCGGTCACGGCCAAGCCGGCCGTGTCCCGCACAGCGGTCAACGTCGCCCTCGGCGGCATCGGGTTCCTCGCGGTGTGCGGCGGACTGCTCCTGCTCACCTCGTTCATCGCCGCGCTGACCGCGTTCATCGGCCAGCTCATCATCCTCGCCGCCGTCATCTTCGGCGGCTGGATCGCCGTGCGAATCTTCGCCTCGCACGGCCACCGCGACGGCGGCACGACCGTGCACATCCGGCGGGCTGTCTTCAAGCGCAACCACTTCCACGGCTGACCCGGGAGGACTAGCCATGGCTCTCACCACGGTCACGTGCATCGTCGCCGTCTGCGACCTGTGCGGACGGCAC
The DNA here is from genome assembly GCF_055562815.1 of Streptomyces sp. NPDC016677. NCBI lineage: Bacteria > Bacillati > Actinomycetota > Actinomycetes > Kitasatosporales > Streptomycetaceae > Streptomyces > Streptomyces sp. NPDC016677. The sequence goes on from NZ_JBVHEO010000013.1 coordinate 57,261, forward strand.
AACACCAACACGGAACACGGCGTCCACTACGCGACCCGGGACGACGCCCTCGCGGACCTGACTACCTCCTACGACGACGCCCCCGCGTGGGCCCTCACGGCCGACGGACGCCTGATCTGCGACCGCGCCGACCAGGCCCACCACGAACAGCGCATCACCGTCCACGGCTGGCACCCCACCGGCGGCGCCATGTCCCTCACCTTCACGCCCGACACCCCCGCGCACCGCGCGCACCCCTAGCTACGCCAAGGGCGGCCCCCGTCTCGCCAAAGTCCGGGGCCGCCCTTGTCCACCTGCCATCCAACTGACCTGTGGAGGTCTCCCAGCATGACGCAACCCACCCCGATCCGACGAGTGCGCGGCCGACGGCCGACGCTGCTGGATCTGTACTGCTGCCAGGGCGGCACCGCCGCGCTGGAGCTGCTGGGGGCCGGCCGTCTGGGGGTGGCCGCATGAACGCGACGCTCTACCCCCTGCACACCGCGCTGAGCCTCGCGGCGTCCGGCGTGCCGGTGCTGCCCCTGCGCCGGGGCAAGGTCCCCTTCGGCAACTGCACCGCGTGCGCGGGCAACGCGTGCGGTGGCCGGCCGAACATGAAGACCCCCGGGCCCTGCGACTGCCCCGGCGTCTGCCACGCGTGGGCCGCCGCCACTACTTGGCCCGGCGTCATCGTCTCGCCCCCGTGGCAGGCGGCGTGGCGACGCGCGGTGTGCGTCGGCTACCACCCCGGCGGCGCCGGGCTCACCGTCGTCGACCTGGACGACGCGGACGCCATCACATGGGCCCGCGCCACCCTGCCCGCCACCCGGACCGTGCCGACGACGCGCGGTGAACACTGGATCTACCGGGGCGCCACGACCTCCCGCAACAACGTGCGTCCCGGCGTCGACATCAAGTCGACCATGTCCTACGCCCGCTACCTCGGTGCTGGGACCGGCTCCATGACCGACCTCCCCGACACCGTCCGCGCCCTGGTCGCCAAGGTGCCCGCCCCGGCCCGCCAGGCGCCCCGGACCGTCACCGCGGCTGCCCCTCTCGGCGGCGGGGACTGCCCGCACCGCAGCCCCGTTTTCCTCGAACGCGGCATCGCGATGGCCGTGCAGCAGATCACCGCCGCCCGCAGCGCGGTCCACGCAACCGTGTACCGGACCTTCCTTGCCGTGCTGGCCCGGCACGGCCGGTGCGGCTGCCTCTCCGAGGCGCACGTCACGCGGCTGTTCACCGCCGCCCAGAGCAAGGGCGAGACGGCCCGGCACTGCACGGACGCGTGGACCAACGCCCGCACCACGTTGGGACTGTGAGCCATGTCCGATGACGACAAGAACCCCGCACGCCAGATCATCACCGACTACGCCCAATCACACTTCCGGTACTTCCGCACCGCTGACGGGACTGTGTACGCGCAGAAGAACGGCCATCCCGTGGCCCGCCCGATCCGCTCCCAGGGCACCACCGGAAGCCACCGGCAGGAACTCATGGTCGGACTCTTCCGCGACGGGGTGGGCGTGTTCAACGGCACCGCCATGAAGGAAGCGCTGGACCTGATCGAAGCACTGGCGCTGACCGAGGACGTGCAGCCCGTGCACATCCGCGTCGCTCCCGGGTTCGACGGGGCGACGTGGCTGGACCTCGGGCGCAGTGACGGGCAGTCGGTGCGTATCCACCCCACCGGCTGGGACATCCGCACCCCGGACCCGCGTGAGGTCTGCTGGCGCCGTACCCAGCTCACGGGGGAGTTGCCCTTGCCGGTCCGGGACACCAACGGCAAGGGCATCGATCTGCTGATGCGGCTGTGCAACTTCGCCAACGCCGAGACCGAGTGCCTGGCCATCGCGTGGCTGATCGGCTGCCTGGGCCCGTCCGTGCCCGTCCCCGCCCCGTTCCTCACCGGCCCCCAGGGCGCCGGCAAGTCGACCGGGGGGCGGATGCTCGTACGGATCATCGAGGGCATGAGCGGCGACCTGCGCCGGGCCCCCAAGGACGAAGAGAACCTGATCGCAGCGGTGGCCGCCGGATGGGTCACCGCCCTGGACAACCTCTCCCACATGACCCCGGACCTCTCCGACGCCATGTGCTGCATCGTCACCGGCGCGGAGAACGTGAAGCGCGCTCTGTTCACGGACGGGGACGTGTTCCGCGTCGGCTACCGCCGGCCGCTGCTGCTGACCGGGATCGACGTGGGCGTGATCCGCCCCGACCTCGCAGAACGGCTCCTTCCCCTGCGACTGGAACGCCCCCGGGTGCGGCGCACCGAGGCGGAACTGTGGTCCGACTTCGCAGAGGTGCTGCCCGTCATCCTCGGCTCGCTCCTGGACCTCACGGTGCAGGTGCGGGCGGCTGAAGCGGACATCCCCACCGACCTGCGCATGGCCGACTTCGCGCACCTGTGCGCGCAGCTCGACGCCGCAACCGGTCTCGGGGCGCTGGCCGCGTACCGGGCCAGCCTGGACGACCTCAACGACGACGTCATCGAGGGCGACCTGTTGGCGCAGACGGTGCTGAAGCACGCCGCCGGCATCGCGCCGGGGGCGGAAGAGCGGATGACGTCCGCCGAATGGCTGTACGCCCTCACGGGCCTCTACAGCGGCGAGGAGTGCCGTCCCCTTCCTAAAGGGTGGCCGACGACCGGCAAAGTGCTCTCGGACCGCCTCAAGCGGCTTCAGCCCACCCTCGCCGCCCGGGGCGTCTTCATCGACTGGGGACGCACCAAGACATCCCGGTACATCGAGATCGCGCGTCCCGCCGCACCACCGCCGCCTGAGCAGGAAGCCGCCTTCTGAGCGCCTGGCGCCCGGTCCGCTCGGAACAGCAAGAGGAGCACCAGGCCGCGCGTGCTCCTCTTGCTGTTCGGCGGCCCCGCCGCCCTGCGATGGACGCGCCGCGTAGCGGCTCCTTCTTCACGCTCTGAGCCGCGCACCACAACAGACACCACCCCCTCTCTTGTCCGAAGGAAAGAGACGCTGCGTCACCTGCGTCACCCGGCCCCCACAAACGGCGTGTGGCCTGCCGAAACAGCGGTGACGCAGACGGCCGAATCCTGCGTCACCCCGCGTCACCCGCGTCACCAGGTGACGCGGGTCTACGTCACCAGGTGACACACGCCCCCGCCCCTGCGTCACCCCGAAACCGCAGGTCAAAGCCCCGAATGACGCAGATGACGCGGGTGACGCAGAAATCCGCACCTCGGACACAGCCGCGCACAGCCGCACCCCGAAATGCCCAGGTATGGAGATCCCAGCATGACCACGCACACCCGGCGCCGCCGCACCCCGAAAGACGAGTTGATCCCCCTGCCGGAAGTCCTGGAAGAACTCGGCATCAGCCGCCCGACCTGGTACCGCTGGCGCGACCGTGGCCTCACCCCCGAGGCACGCCGCACACCGTCCGGCCGTATCTGTGTACGCCGCAGCGTCCTGGACGCCTTCAAGGACGAACTGGAGGCCGCGTGACCGAGTGGAGCTACACCGTCAAGTTCTGGGCCATCCGAAAGCGCAACTACCGGAAGCCGTACCAACTGCGGTGGATGGTGGGCACCCGCGAGCACGCGGAGTCGTTCCTCACCCAGGGCCTGGCCGACAGCCGCCGGTCGGAACTCATGACGGCGGCCCGGAAGGGTGAGCCGTTCGACGTGGAGAGCGGCCTCCCGAAGTCCATGGTCGACCAGAACCGAGACATCCCCTGGTACGAGCACGCACGCAACTACATCGCGATGAAGTGGGACGACTCCCCCGGCAACACCCGGCGGACGTTGGCCGAAGCCATGGCGACCGTGACGCCGGCGTTCGTGAAGGACACCAAGGGCATGCCCGACGCCCGAACCGTACGAAGCGCGCTCTACGGGTGGGCGTTCAACAAAAACCGGTGGGAGGAAGAGCCGCCAGCCGAGGTGGCGCAGGTACTGGCTTGGTTCCAGCGGAAGTCGCTGCCCACGTCGGCCCTCACGGACCGGCTCTTGGTGAAGGCCGCGCTCAGAGCCCTGTCCAAGCGGCTGGACGGGAAGACGGCGGCCCCAGGGACAATCAGCCGCAAGCGCGCGATCTTCTACAACTCCCTGGAGTTCGCGGTCGACGCCGAGTTGCTGACGGACAACCCCTTGGACCGCGTCAAGTGGAAGGCGCCCGAGCAGGTCACGGAGGAAGTGGACCCGGCGTGCGTCCCGAATCCGGCGCAAGCCGCCAAGCTGCTGGCTGCCGTGCGTGACCAAAGCAAGCGGGGGCGCCGACTCGTCGCGTTCTTCGGCTGCATGTACTACGCCGCCGCGCGGCCGGCGGAAGTGATCGGCCTACGGGTCACGGACTGCGATCTCCCCCGGCGGGGGTGGGGCGTGCTGCGGCTGCATGAGACCCGCCCCCGATCCGGCACCGCGTGGACGGACAGCGGTGAGGCACATGAGAAACGGGGCCTGAAGCACCGCCCCCGCAAGGCAGTGCGGCCCGTGCCGATCCCGCCGGAACTGGTCGCGCTGCTGCGGTGGCACCTCACCGCGTACGGCACGGCGCCGGACGGGCGCGTCTTCCAGACGCTGCGGGGCGGACTCGTGCAGGACACCGGATACGGGGAGGTGTGGGCAGAGGCACGGTCGCGCGCGCTCACGCCGGCCGAGTTCCACTCTGCACTGGCCAAGCGGCCTTATGACCTTCGTCACGCCGCAGTGTCGACCTGGCTCAGCTCTGGTGTGGAGCCGCAACTGGTGGCTGAGCGGGCCGGCCACAGTGTGGCGGTCCTGTTCCGGGTGTACGCCAAGTTCCTGAAGGACGGCGACGACGCGGCCAACGCCAAGATCTCCGCGCGGCTGGAACGGAGCGTCTGAGGGGGCGGAAATTCCGTCCGCGCTCCGTCCGCAGAGTCCGAGACGGGGCGTTCGAACGCGAGACAGGGTGAGACACCCCGCCTTTCGAAGCGGGGTACGACAAGAGGCCCGTGACCTGCTGAGACAGCAGGTCACGGGCCTCTTGTTCCCGTGTGGCGGCGCCAGGATTCGAACCTGGGAAGGCTGAGCCGGCAGATTTACAGTCTGCTCCCTTTGGCCGCTCGGGCACACCGCCGGGGTTCGCTGCCCTTCGAACCGCTTTTCGGCGGTGCTCCGTGGCAACGACGTAAACAATACCCGATGCCACGGGGTGCTTCGCCACCCGATTGATCTGCGCCCGGGGCGTGGCGGGTGGCTAGGCTTGGCCGACACGCAACCGGACACAAGGAGCCACAGGACATGGCCGACTCCAGTTTCGACATCGTCTCGAAGGTCGAGCGGCAGGAGGTCGACAACGCCCTCAACCAGGCCGCCAAGGAGATCTCGCAGCGCTACGACTTCAAGAACGTGGGCGCCTCGATCTCGTGGTCCGGCGAGAAGATCCTCATGGAGGCGAACTCCGAGGAACGGGTCAAGGCCATCCTCGACGTCTTCCAGTCCAAGCTGATCAAGCGCGGCATCTCGCTGAAGGCCCTGGACGCCGGTGAGCCGCAGCTCTCCGGCAAGGAGTACAAGATCTTCGCGTCGATCGAGGAGGGCATCTCCCAGGACAACGCGAAGAAGGTGGCGAAGATCATCCGCGATGAGGGGCCGAAGGGCGTGAAGGCCCAGGTGCAGGGCGACGAGCTCCGGGTCTCCTCCAAGAGCCGCGACGATCTGCAGACCGTGATCGCGCTGCTGAAGGGCAAGGACTTCGACTTCGCGCTGCAGTTCGTGAACTACCGGTAGTTCGTCGGACCGCCGCTGAGGGAGCGGCCTGGCCTGCGCGGAGACTGTCGGACGGCCGGGCTGCCGGACGGCCGGAGGCGGGTTGCCGGACGGCCGGGGGCGGGCTGCGGGCTGCGGGCTGCGCGGGCCGGTGTGCCGGTGCCGCTCGTCCAGGCGTGCCGCGTGCCGGTGCGGAAGGTCGTAGGTGTGGCCTGTCAGTTGCCCCGGCGGGTGTTGAGGCGGGCGGCCTGGCGGGTCAGGTAGTCGCGTTCGGCGAGGTTGGACGCCTTGTGGGCCGCCTCGGCGTACAGCCGGGCCGCCGTCGCCTGCTCGCCGCCGCGTTCGTGGAGGTAGGCCGCCGCGGCGGTGTGGCGGGGCAGCGCGGGATCCAGCTCGGCGAGCGCGGCCAGACCGGCGCGCGGTCCGTCGGCCTCGCCGACGGCGACCGCGCGGTTGAGCCGGACGACGGGGCTGTCGGTCAGGCGTGTGAGCTCGTCGTACCACTCGACGATCTGCGTCCAGTCGGTCTCCTCGGCGGTGGGCGCGTCGGCGTGGAGGGCGGCGATGGCGGCCTGGGCCTGGAACTCGCCGAGCCGGTCGCGGGCGAGGGCCGCCTGGAGGATGCCGATGCCCTCGGCGATCGACGCGGTGTCCCACCGGCCGCGGTCCTGCTCGGCGAGCGGTACCAGGCTGCCGTCGGACGTGGTCCGGGTGGCGCGCCGGGCGTGGTGGAGCAGCATGAGGGCGAGCAGCCCGGACACCTCTGGATGATCGATGCGGGCGGCGAGCTGCCGGGTGAGCCGGATGGCTTCGGCGGCGAGGTCGACGTCACCGGAGTAGCCCTCGTTGAAGACCAGGTAGAGGACGCGCAGGACGGTGGCGACGTCGCCGGGCTGGTCGAAGCGGACGCCGGCCACGGTGCGCTTGGCCCGGCTGACGCGCTGTGCCATGGTCGCCTCGGGCACCAGGTAGGCCCGGGCGATCTGGCGGGTGGTGAGGCCGCCGACGGCGCGCAGGGTGAGCGCGGTCGCGGACGACGGGGTCAGCGAGGGGTGGGCGCACAGGAAGTAGAGCTGGAGCGTGTCGTCCACCGCGGGCGCGGGTCCGGGCGCCGGTTCCTGCTCGGCGACGTCCTCGCGCCGGCGTCGGGCGGTGTCCGACCGGGCCTGGTCGAGGAACTTCCGCCAGGCCACGGTGACCAGCCAGCCCCTGGGGTCGCGGGGAGGGCCGTCCGGCCAGCGGCGGAACGCTTCGACGAGCGCGTCCTGTACGGCGTCCTCGGCCGCCGCGAAGTCGGCTCCGCGGCGGACGAGGACGGCGAGGACGTTCGGCGTGAGGCGCCGGAGCAGGGCCTCGTCCATCGGTGGGGTCACTCCGTGATGGTGGGCGGCGCGGTCAGGAACGGGCGCAGCTCCAGCCACTCGTGGATCGGCTCGCCGCCCGCGCCGGGGGCGGCCGACAGCTCACCGGCCAGCTCGACGGCGCGCTCGTAGCTGTCGACGTCGATCACCATCCAGCCGGCGACGAGGTCCTTGGTCTCGGCGAACGGGCCGTCGGTGACCGGCGGGCGCCCCTCACCGTCGTAGCGCACCCACGTCCCCTCGGGGGCGAGCGCCTGTCCGTCGACGAACTCGCCGGTCTTCTCCAGCCGGTCCGCGAAGTCCTGCATGTAGCGCATGTGCGCCGAGATCTCCTCCGGCGTCCATCGGTCCATGGGGACGTCGTTGACCGACGCCGGGGCGCCGCGGTAGTGCTTCAGCAGCAGGTACTTGGCCATCGTGTCTCTCCTCGGTGCCGACGCGGCCCCTTGTGGTCGCGTTCGATACGGGGACGGAGCCGGTCACTCGTTCTCGACATCGTCGACATCGTCGGCCGATATTTTTTTCTTCCGGGTCACCGGGGTGTCGTGGATGCGCTCAGTGCGGCCGGCGCACGGTACGAGTAGCCGGTTCAGCCCTGCTCCGCACGCGTGCGGCGCGGCCGAGGCCCCCCGGCCGCGCCGGGCGTCTCAGTCGCGGGAGTTGCCGAACAGGATGCGGTAGACGACCAGGAGGACGAACGATCCGCCGATCGCCGCCGCCCAGGTGGCCCCGTCGTAGAAGTCCTTCGTGATCGGGTGGTCCAGCCAGCGGGCCGATATCCAGCCGCCGATGAAGGCGCCGGCGATGCCGATGAGGGTCGTGCCGATGAGGCCACCCGGGTCCCGGCCAGGCAACAGGACCTTGGCGATGGCCCCGGCCAGCAGTCCCAGGATGATCCAACTGATGACGGTCATGCCGTGAACCTGCCCTCTCTTGCTGTGCCCGCGCTACGAGCGCACTGTGATCGGCATTGCTTCTGCCACGCTTCGCGCGGCGGTGCGGCCGTTCCTGCTCTCGGTTCTTCTCGCTCTCATTGCTTGAAGACGTAACGGTCACGGCGGTGGTTGCAGGGAGCCGTGGAACACGGCTCAGGGCGGGTACGTGGTTCGCGGATGCGACGGCCGCCGTGCCGGACGGGGCGCGGCGTCGGCGTGCTCAGCGGGCCGTGAACGGCTGGTCGGTCCGGACGATGTCGCGGCCCAGCGGGAGCAGGGAGACCGGTATCAGCTTGAAGTTGGCCACGCCGAGCGGGATGCCGATGATCGTCACGCACAGCACGACGCCGGTGACGATGTGGCCGAGGGCCAGCCACCAGCCCGCGAGGAGCAGCCACAGCACGTTGCCGACGCAGGAGGCCGCGCCCGCGTCCCGGCGCTCGACCGTGGTGTACCCGAAGGGCCACAGCGCGTAGATCCCGATGCGGAACGCCGCGATGCCGAACGGGATGCCGATGATCGTGATACAGAGCAGCACGCCCGCGAGCAGGTAGCCGAGGAACAGCCAGAAGCCGCTGAGGACGAGCCATATGAGGTTGAGGATGGTCTTCACTGCCTGCGACCTGCCATCTTCTCGAGTCGGGCGATGCGTTCCGCCATGGGCGGGTGGGTGGAGAACATCTTCGAGAGGCCCTGCCCCGGGCGGAACGGGTTGGCGATCATCATGTGGCTGGCCGTCTCGATACGGGGCTCCGGGGGCAGCGGAAGCCGCTTGGTGCCCGCGTCCAGCTTGCGCAGGGCGCTGGCGAGGGCGAGTGGGTCGCCGGTGAGCTGGGACCCGGACGCGTCGGCCTCGTACTCGCGGGAGCGGCTGATGGCCAGCTGGATCAGGCTGGCGGCCAGCGGGCCGAGCAGCATGATCAGGAGCATGCCGAAGAGGCCGGGGCCGTCGTCGTCGTCGGAGCGGCCGATGGGGATCAGCCAGGCGAAGTTGACCAGGAACATGATCACCGAGGCGAGGGCGCCGGCGACCGAGGAGATGAGGATGTCCCGGTTGTAGACGTGGCTCAGCTCGTGGCCGATGACGCCGCGCAGCTCGCGTTCGTCGAGCAGGCGCAGGATGCCGTCGGTGCAGCAGACCGCCGCGTTGCGCGGGTTGCGGCCGGTCGCGAAGGCGTTGGGGGCCTCCGTCGGGGAGATGTACAGGCGCGGCATGGGCTGGCGGGCCTGGGTGGAGAGCTCACGGACCATGCGGTACAGCCCCGGCGCCTCGAACTCGCTCACCGGGCGGGCGCGCATCGCGCGTAGAGCCAGCTTGTCGCTGTTCCAGTACGCGTACGCGTTGGTGCCCAGGGCCACGAGGACGGCGACGACGAGCCCGGCTCGGCCGAAGAAGCTGCCGATGACGATGATGAGCGCGGACAGTCCCCCGAGGAGTACTGCGGTCCTGAGCCCGTTGTGCCGGCGGTGCACGGTACGCCCTCCAAGTGGTGCAGCAGGGGAACCCCTTGTTTGAACCCTTTGCTTGCTGGTCTCGCTCGCTGGTCTCGCTCGCTGTGGTCGCTTCCCGGTCTGTCGATGCCACCGGTGTGTGGTGACACGTCCAGTGGACCCTTCCGTACTGGTCAACGCGAGGCGACGGCCACCAGTTCCCCGGTGGACGCGCGGGTGCGCGTGGACCGTCCGGGTGACTGGGGCGGTGTACGGGGTGGGGCGGTGTACGGGGGTGGGGCCGGGGCGGGGACTCAGAAGAGCCCGGTGTCGGCGAAGCGGAGGATCAGCTGGGGCGCTCCGGAGAGGGCGGCGGCCAGGACCGCGGTCACCGCGAGCGCGGCGGTGAGCGGGGCCGGCACGAGGTGCTTGCGGGGTGCGCCCGCCGGGGCGCGGAACAGCAGGGCCGTCCACCGGAGGTAGTAGTACAGCGCGACGACCACGTTCACGGCCATGACCACGGCGAGCCAGCCGAGGCCGGCGTCGACCGCCGCGGAGAAGACGGTGACCTTGGCGAACAGGCCGATGATGCCCGGCGGCAGCCCGGCGAGGCACAGCAGGAAGAAGGCCAGGAGGAGGGCGGTGAGGGGGTTGGAGGCGTACAGGCCGCGGTAGTCGGTCAGGCGGTTGCCGGACTTCGTACGGCCCACCAGGGCGGCGACCGCGAAGGCGCCCAGGTTCACGGCGCCGTACATGAGGGCGTAGGCGAGGGTGGAGCCGATCGACCGCTCGGGGTCGTCGGAGTACGCGGCGGCGGCGATCGGCACCAACAGGTAGCCGGCCTGGCCCACTGACGACCAGGCAAGCAGGCGTACGGCGCTGTACGCGCGCGTGCCGCGCTGCCGCAGGGCGCCGGCGTTGCCGACGGTCATGGTGAGCGCGGCGAGCGCGGCCAGGGCCGGGCCCCAGACGTCGGCGTACGACGGGAGGGCGACGACGGTGACGAGGACGAGGCCGGAGAAGCCGACCGCCTTGCCGACGACGGACAGGTAGGCGGCGACCGGCAGGGGCGCGCCGACGTAGGTGTCGGGCACCCAGAAGTGGAAGGGCACGGCGGCCGTCTTGAAGGCGAAGCCCACGAGGGTGAGGACGACGCCGGTGTGGGCGAGGGTGGTGAGCTGCCCGTCGACATCCTGGACGCGGCCGGCGATCTCGGTGAGGTGGAGGGTGCCGGTGGCGGCGTAGACGAAGCTGACGCCCAGGAGGCTGACGGCGGTCGCGGTCACCGAGGAGAGGAAGAACTTCAGGGCGGCTTCGGAGGAGCGCCGGTCACCGTGCCGCAGGCCCACCAGGGCGAAGGCGGGCAGGGAGGCGACCTCCAGGGCGACGATGAGGGTGGCCAGGTCGCGGGAGGCGGGCAGCAGGGCGGCGCCGGCCGCGGACGACAGCAGCAGGAACCAGTACTCGCCCTCGGGCAGGCCCCGGTCGGCGTCCTTGAGGGCGGTGACCGACAGCAATGCGGCCACGAGGGCGCCGCCGAGCACCAGGAGTTGGACGGCGAGGGTGAACGGGTCGACGACGTAGCTGCACGCGCGCGTGGCGCCGGTCAGGCAGAAGGTGGCCCGGTCGCCGTCCAGCAGGGGCAGCAGCAGGAGCAGCGAGGCGGCCAGGCCGGCGACGGACGCCCAGCCGAGCAGGGCCTTGCGCCGCTCGGCGACGAAGAGGTCGGCGACCAGGACGGCGAGTCCGACGACCGCCACGACGGTGGGCGGCGCGACGGCGAGCCAGTCGACGGACTGGACGAGGTTCTGGGCCAGTGGCTGGGCGGCCGGGGCGCTCATCGGGTGCCTCCTGCGAGGAGCTGCTGCACGGCCGGGTCGGTCAGGCCGAGGAGGGCCCTGGGCCACAGCCCGGCGACGACGGTGAGGGCCACGAGCGGGGTCCAGGCCGCGAACTCGTAGCGGCGTACGTCGGGGAGCGCGGGGGCGTCCGGCGCGGTGACGCCCATGCAGACGCGGCGGACCACGATCAGCATGTACGCCGCGGTCAGCAGCGTGCCGAACGCGGCGATGGACATGAAGGTGAGGAAGGCCGGGCGGCTGAGGCCGCTCGCGGGGTCGAACGCCCCGAACAGGGCGAGCATCTCGCCCCAGAACCCGGCCAGTCCCGGCAGACCGAGGGAGGCGACGGCGGCGAAGGCGAGCAGACCGCCGAGGCGGGGTGCCCTGCCGTAGAGCGCGGCACCGGTCTCGGCTGCGAGGGTGTCGAGGTCGGTGGAGCCCGTGCGGTCTTTCAGGGCACCGACCAGGAAGAAGAGCAGGCCGGTGATGAGGCCGTGGGCGATGTTGGCGAACAGGGCGCCGTTGACGCCGGTCGGGGTCATGGTGGCGATGCCGAGCAGGACGAAGCCCATGTGGCCTACGGAGGAGTACGCGATGAGCCGCTTCAGGTCGCCCTTGGCGCCGCGCCGGGCGAGGGCCAGGCAGGCCAGGGAGCCGTAGACGATGCCGACGACGGCGAAGGCGGCGAGGTAGGGCGCGAAGGTGCGGAAGCCGTCCGGGGCGATCGGGAGGACGATGCGGACGAACCCGTACGTACCCATCTTCAGCAGGACACCGGCCAGCAGGACCGAGCCGACGGTCGGCGCGGCGGTGTGGGCGTCGGGCAGCCAGCTGTGCAGCGGCCACATCGGGGTCTTGACCGCGAGCCCGATCCCGATCGCCAGTACGGCGATGACCTGCACGGATGTGGTCAGCGACCGGCCGTTGTCAGTGGCCAGTGCCATCATGTCGAACGTGCCCGCCGTGATTCCGGTCAGGAGCAGGCCGAGCAGCATGACCACGGAGCCGAGGAGCGTGTACAGGATGAACTTCCAGGCGGCCTCGGCCCGGCCCTCGCCGCCCCAGCGGGCGATGAGGAAGTACATCGGGACGAGGACCATCTCGAAGGCGAGGAAGAACAGCAGCAGGTCGAGGACGGCGAAACTGGCGAGCGTGCCGGACTCCAGGACGAGCAGCAGCGCGACGAACGCCTTCGGGGTCGGGCCCGAAGGCATCTTGAAGTAGGAGTAGAGCGCGCAGAGGAAGGTCAGCAGCGCGGTCAGGACCAGGAGGGGGAGGGAGATGCCGTCGATGCCGAGGTGGATGCGCACGTCGAGTGCGGGGATCCAGCTGATGTCGGTCGTGGCCTGCATCTTCGACGGCTGGTCGTGGTCGAAGCCGAGCGCGAGGACGACCGCGGCGATGAGGACGGCGCCGGTCACGGTGACGCCGTGCCGCAGCACGGCCTGCTCGGGCGACTTCCCCTTCAGCCCGGGCGGCGCGGGCAGCAGAGCGGCGACGGCCCCGAGAAGCGGGCCGACCACGATCAATGCCAGAAGGAACTGCATCACGGACTCGTTGATATCGATCACGCCTGCTCACGCTCCCGTGGCGACGAGGACGGCGGCGACCGCGAGGACGACGGTGCCGGCGAGCAGCGCGCTCACATAGGTCTGCACATTGCCGGTCTGGGCACGGCGTACGGCGGCCCCGAGCCAGCGGGGCAGGGCGCCCGCCCCGCGTACGTAGGTCTCGACGACCTCGCGGTCCAGGAACCGGACGAGGCTCGCTCCGGCCCGCACCGGGCGGACGAAGAGCGCGGTGTACACGGCGTCCAGGTGGAAGCCGACGGCCGCGTGCCGGTGCAGCGGGCCGAGGAGGAGCCGTCCGGGGTCGGCGGGGTCCGGCGCGTGGGCCACGCTGCCGTAGGCGGGCTCGTGGCCGGCGATGGCCTCGGCCTCCACGACGCCGGCGTCGCGCTCCGGGTGGGCGGCGACGGCGCCCAGGGGGACGCGGGCGGCGAGCGCGGTGGTGTGCCGCCAGGCTCCGTAGGTGACGATGCCGCCGACCAGGGCCACGCCCGTGCCGAGCACGGAGGTGGTGAGGGTCGGGGTGAGGTCACGGCCGTCGAACCAGTCGGGGAGCACGCGGAAGGCGAGTCCGCCGAAGGCGAGTGACGGGATCGCCAGCACCCACAGCACGGCGTTCATGGCGAGCGGTTGCTTGCCGTGGTCGGGAGCGTCGGTGCCGTGGCCGCGGAAGGCCAGCAGCCACAGGCGCGTCGCGTACGCGGCGGTGAGCAGGGCCGTGAGCAGACCGGCGACGAGCACGGTCCAGCCCGCGGCGGCCGGGGCGTGCTCGGTGTGGCCGCCGACGACGTGTTCGGCGGCGCCCAGGACGGACTCCTTGGAGAAGAAGCCGCTGAAGGGAGGGATCGCGGCGAGGGCGAGCAGCGCCACGGTCATCGTCCAGTAGGCGTCGGGGACCCGGTCGCGCAGGCCCCGCATCCGGGACGTGGCGGCGAGCGAGTTGGTGCCGGCCGCGTGGATGAGCACGCCCGCCGCGAGGAACAGCAGCGCCTTGAAGGCGCCGTGGGACAGGAGGTGGAAGACGGCGGCACCACGGTCGGCGACGGCCAGGGCGCCGGTCAGATAGCCGAGCTGGCCGATCGTCGAGTAGGCCAGGACGCGCTTGATGTCGTCCTGGGCGAGCGCGGCGAGCGCGGAGCCGGTCATCGTGACCGCGGCCATGACGGCCAGGACGACCATGGCGGCCTGGGATGCCTCGAAGACCGGAAGGAGCCGGGCGGTGAAGTAGACACCGGCGGCGACCATCGTCGCCGCGTGGATCAGCGCGGAGACGGGCGTGGGGCCCGCCATCGCGTCGGGGAGCCAGGTGTGCAGCGGGAACTGCGCCGACTTGCCCGCCACGCCGGCCAGGAGCAGCAGGGCGGTCACGGTCGGGTGGTCCAGGCCGCCGTCGCTCGCGACCGCGCCGAGGATCTTGGTGATCCGGAAGGAACCGGCATCGCCGGCGAGGGCGAACAGACCGATCAGAAAGGGGACGTCACCGAGCTTGGTCACCAGGAACGCCTTGAGGGAGGCGGCGCGGGCCTCCGGCGTCTCCCAGTAGTGGCCGACCAGGAAGTAGGAGCAGATGCCCATGATCTCCCAGCCGACCAGCAGCACCATCAGGTCGCCGGAGTAGACGACGAGGAGCATGGCGGAGGTGAAGAGGGAGACGAGCGCGGCGTACGAGGGGTAGCGCGGGTCGTCGCGCAGGTAGCCCGTCGAGTAGAGCTGCACGCAGGTGGCGACCAGGCCGACCAGGACGGCGACGAGGGCGGCGAAGCCGTCGATGTGCAGGGCCAGCTCGACGGGGACCGAGCCGGTGGGGGTCAGCTCGGTGGCGGCGTCGACCGCCCGGCCGCCGCCCTGGCGCGCGGCCACGACCACGGCGAGGACGAACGCCGCGAGCGTCGGCAGGACGGCGAGCGGGCGGGCGAAGGCGGGTGCGGTCCGGCCCAGCAGCAGGCCGGCGGCGGCGCCGAGAAAGGGAAGGAGGGGGACGAGGGCGGCGAGGGTGGTCGTGGTCACGCGCTGGCCTCAGCCTTCTCGGCGGCCGTTCCGGTCGCGGGGGCGTCGGGGTTGTCGGGGTCGGAGCCGTCGTCCGGTTCGGGGCCCTCGGCGGTGTCGCGGAGGCGGTCGATGTCCGCGGTGCCGCGGTTGCGGTGGACGGCGAGCACGATCGCCAGGCCGATGCCGATCTCGGCGGCGGCGATGGCGATGGTGAACAGGGTCAGGGCCTGCCCGGAGTGCAGGGTCTCCTCGGCGGCCCGGCTGAGCCAGACGTCGAAGGCGACCAGGTTGAGGTTGACGGCGTTGAGCATCAGCTCGACCGACATCAGGACGAGGATCGCGTTGCGGCGGGCGAGGACGCCGTAGAGGCCCGTACAGAAGAGGAGGGCGGCGAGGACGGCGGGGTAGGCGAGGTGCATCAGTGGGCACCGCCCTTGTCGGACCTCGGCTGGTCGACGGCCCGCGCGTCGGCCTTGGCCTTGCGGGAGAGGACGATCGCGCCGACGAGGGCGGCGAGGAGGAGGACGGAGAGGGCCTCGAAGGGGAGGACCCAGTGCTGGAAGAGGCTCGCTCCGGTCACGGCGGTGGAGCCGGCGGCCGGGCCGTCGAGGTCGATCCAGGTGGTGCGGAACGCGTCGACGACCACCCAGACGAGGGCCGCCGCGGCGGCGACGGCCACGGCCAGGGCGGCCCAGCGGTTGCCGGAGTCGGCGTCCGGGGAGCGGCCGATGGGGGCCCTGGTGAGCATCAGGCCGAACAGGAGGAGGACGACGACGGAGCCGACGTAGATGAGGACCTGCACCCAGGCGATGAACTCGGCGGTGAGCAGGAGGTACTCGACGGCGAGACCGCCGAGGGCGACCACCAGCCACAGGGCGGCGTGGACGAGCTGCCGGGTGGTCACGGTGACGAGGGCGGCGCCGAAGGTGACCAGTCCGACGAGCAGGAAGGCGATCTCGACGCCGGTCGGGGAGAGGAAGCCGTGGGTTTCGGCTGCGAGACTCACGCGTCGTCCTCCCGTGGCTCGGCCTGCCGTGTCTCGGCCTGCTGTGTCTCGGCCTGGGCTGCGGCCAGCTTCTCGGCGGTCTTGCGGGCGGCCGCGACTTCCTTCGGCTCCTCCGCGCCCGGGTCGAGGGCGGGCGGCGCCGGGACGGTCCACATCCACTCGCGGAGCTTGTCGCGCTCGTGGGTGAGGTCGCGGATGTCGGTCTCGGCGTACTCGAACTCGGGTGACCAGAACAGGGCGTCGAAAGGGCAGACCTCGATGCAGATACCGCAGTACATGCACAGGGAGAAGTCGATGGCGAAGCGGTCCAGGACGTTACGGCTGCGTTCGCGGCCACCGGGGGCCGCGGCGGGCACCGTCTCCTTGTGGGAGTCGATGTAGATGCACCAGTCCGGGCACTCACGGGCGCACAGCATGCAGACCGTGCAGTTCTCCTCGAACAGGCCGATGACGCCACGGCTGCGGGGCGGGAGGTCGGGCTGGACGTCCGGGTACTGCTCGGTGACGGTCTTCTTCGTCATCGTGCGCAGGGTGACGGCCAGGCCCTTGGCCAGGCCGCTTCCGGGAATGCGGGGCCGGGAGGGCGGGGAAGACGCGGCCATGGTTACTGGATCACCACCTTGACGATGCCGGTGAGGGCGATCTGGGCGAGGGCTAGGGGGACGAGGAGGGTCCAGGAGAGCTTCTGGAGCTGGTCCTCGCGCAGACGGGGGTACGTCACACGGAGCCAGATCACGACGAAGGCGAGGACGGCGGTCTTCAGCAGGGTCCACACCCAGCCGAGGCCGTCGGCGCCCCAGGGGCCGTGCCAGCCGCCCAGGAAGAGGACGGTGGTCAGGCCGCACAGGACGACGATCCCGGCGTACTCGGCGAGGAGGAAGAGGGCGAAGCGCAGGCCCGTGTACTCGGTGTACGCGCCGAAGATGATCTCGGAGTCGGCGACGGGCATGTCGAAGGGCGGGCGCTGGAGTTCGGCGAGGCCGGCGATGAAGAAGACGATCGCGCCGACGATCTGCCAGGGCAGCCACCACCACGCGAAGGCGTCGAGGATGCCGGGCAGCGAGACCGTGCCGGCGGCCATCGCGACCGAGGCGGCGGCGAGCAGCATGGGGAGTTCGTAGGCGAGGAGCTGGGCGGCGGTGCGCAGGCCGCCGAGGAGGGAGAACTTGTTGGCGGAGGCCCAGCCGGCCATGAGCGAGCCGAGGACGCCGACGCCCATCACGGCGAGGACGAAGAAGACACCGGCGTCGACGGCCTGGCCGACCGCGCCCTCACCGGGGCCGACGGGGATGGCCAGGAGGACGAGGAGGTACGGGAGGAGGGCGACGGCGGGGGCGAGCTGGAAGATACGGCGGTCCGCGCCCGCGGGGACCACGTCCTCCTTCTGCGCGAACTTCACGCCGTCCGCGACGAGCTGGGCCCAGCCGTGGAAGCCGCCGGCGTACATCGGGCCGAGGCGGCCCTGCATGTGAGCCATCACCTTGTGCTCGGTCTGGCCGACGATCAGGGGGAACGCCAGGAAGACGACGAAGACGATCAGGAGGCGCAGGATGACGTCGAGCGCGTCGTTCACTGCGGGCCTCCTTGCGGGTCTTCGGGGGCGGAGGGTTGCTCGGGGGTCTCAGGGGCCTCGGGCTTGTCAGGGGTGTCGGGGGTGGAGGGTTGCTCGGGGTTGTCGGGGGTTGCCGGGCGGCCGGGGGTCTCCGGGCGGCCAGGGGTCTCCGGGCGGCCGGGGGTCTCCGAGGTGCCGGGGCTGGCGGGGCTGTCGGCGTTCTCCGGTGTGGCCGCCGGAGTAGTGGCTGGGGAATCCTCGCCGCGTTCGGCCGCGGGCTCGTCGAAGGCCGGGCGGGCGTGGTGCCACGGGGCGTCCGGGCTCCGCGGGGCGGTGGGAGCGGTCTGGGGTTCGTCGGGCACACCGTCACCCGCGGTCGTCCGCTGACTGGCGGAGCCCTCCGCCGCGCTCCGCGCCCGTCGGGGGGCCACGGCACCGCCGGTCTCCGACCGCTGCGAGGCCGAACCCTCGCTCACGCTCCGCGACCGCCTCCTGGCCGGTGCCGACGGGGCCGTCGGAGTCTCGGCGGACGGAGCCGCTCGGCCGGCGGAGCCCTCCGCAGCCGAACGTGAACGCCGGGGCGCCGACGAAGTCCCGGCAGCCGGCGCCACCTGACGGACGGTGTCCTCCACCTGACGTGCGGTGTCCCCCTGCCCAGGGGATTCCGCCTGCCGAGAGGATTCCACCTGCCGAGGAGCGTCCACCTGACGGGAAGGGCCCACCGCCTGACTCGCCGACCCCTCCGTCACCGAACGCGTCCGGCGGACGGGACGATCGCCCGTCGCGCGAGCCGGGCGGGCGTCGGCGCCGGTGCCGGTCGCGCGGCCGGCGCCGCGGGCCGGGCGGGCCGGGGCGGCGGGGAGCCGGCCCTTGAGGGGGCCCCATTCGTTCGGGTCGGGGACGCCCGGCGGCAGCATCTGCCGGCGCCGGGGGCCGGCGTGGCCGCCGCCCGCCGAGGACTCCCCCGGCTCCTTCGCGCCCGGCCACGCCTTGGCGACCCGGGCGGCGAGGACGAAGTCCTTGCGCAGGGGGTTGCCCTCGAAACTCTCCGGCAGGAGCAGGTGGTCCAGTCCCGGGTGACCGTCGAAGACGACGCCGAACATCTCGTGGGTCTCGCGCTCGTGCCACGCCGCCCCCGCGTACACACCCACCGCGGTGGGCAGGACCGGGGACTCGTGCGGAACCGTCGTCCGCAGCAGCAGGCGCCGTACCGGCGTCAGCGCGACCACGTGCGCCGCGACGCGGAAGCCCGTGCCCGGTTCGTCGACCGCGCTCAGCCAGTCGAAGTACGTGCAGCCCAGCCGGTCGCGTGCGGTCTCCAGGGCGGAGATCCAGTCCGCCGGGGGGACGTCCACCGTCAGGACCTCGTACGACTCCTCGGCGGTGGCCTGGGGGCCGAAGAGTTCCGCGGCGTCGGCGGGCAGCCAGCCGACCGTGCTCATCGGTCCTCCTCCGGCTCCGGCGCCCCGGCCGGGGCGGACGGCCGCACCAGGTCGCTCTGCAACGCGGCCGCCGACGGCCGCCGCGAGGTGCCGTACCGCTCCCCCAGCGACTCCCGCGCGATCTTCTCCTGGAGCTTGAGGATGCCCTGGAGCAGCGCCTCGGGGCGCGGCGGGCAGCCGGGGACGTAGACGTCGACCGGGATGATCTGGTCGACGCCCTTCGTCACGGAGTACGAGTCCCAGTACGGGCCGCCGCAGTTGCTGCACGCGCCGAAGGAGATGACGTATTTCGGTTCCGGCATCTGTTCGTACAGCCGCTTGACCGCCGGTGCCATCTTGTCGGTGACCGTGCCGGAGACCACCATCAGGTCGGCCTGGCGCGGTCCCGGCGCGAACGGGATGACACCGAGGCGGATGAAGTCGTGGCGGGCCATCGACGCGGCGATGAACTCGATCGCGCAGCAGGCGAGCCCGAAGTTGAAGACCCAGAGCGAGTAACGGCGGCCCCAGTTGAGGACGACCTTCATCGGCTCGGGGGCGAGGCGCGAGAGGGCGCCCAGCCGCTTCGGCTCCGGCAGCAGCACGGGTTCGGACGGTTCGGACGGCGTCACGTCCATGCCAGGACGCCCTTCTTGTATGCGTACAGCAGGCCCACGGCGAGGAAGCCGAGGAAGATGAACATCTCCACGAGCGTCGTCGCACCGTAACCGGGTGCGGCGAAGACCGTCGCCCAGGGGAAGAGGAAGATCGAGTCGACGGCGAAGATCACGTAGAGGAACGCGTAGACGTAGTAGCGGACCTGGGTGTGGGCCCAGCCCTCGCCGACGGGGTCGACCCCGCACTCGTAGGTGAGGAGTTTCTCGGGGGTGGGGACCACCGGGCGCAGCAGGCGGCCGGCGCCGAACGCCACGGCCACGAAGAGCACGCCGACGACGGCGAGCAGTCCGACGACCGAGTACGACTGGAAGTAGTCCGACGCCACGACGGTGGTCGCGTCGGCCGGGGTCGCACCACCGATGGTCGGTTCCGGCACGTCCGTCCCTCGCTCCCTGTCCGGCCCTGTCCGCCCTGTCCACTACTGGGACTACTG
Source organism: Streptomyces sp. NPDC016677 (assembly GCF_055562815.1). NCBI lineage: Bacteria > Bacillati > Actinomycetota > Actinomycetes > Kitasatosporales > Streptomycetaceae > Streptomyces > Streptomyces sp. NPDC016677. Next base: position 77,153 of record NZ_JBVHEO010000013.1, read on the forward strand.
CGAGTCTAGGGCCTGCTAAAGACAGCGTAAGCGGGGTGGGGTTTTCCTCAGTGGTTCCGGGCGGTTCACCTCATGGCGCCGGGCCCCGGCGCGCGGCACGCTGATCCGTATGACCGAAAGCCTCTCGTCACCGCCGCCCGACGACCGCCCGCCGCCGGCCCGTTTCGCCTACGACCGGCATACCTGGAAGGAGATCGCCCATCTGCTGGCGAACCTTCCGGTGGCGCTGCTCGGGTTCGTCTACGTCGTGACGGTTCTGCCCCTGGGTTTCGGGCTGACGGTCACGGTGATCGGGCTTCCGCTGCTGGCGGCCGGGCTGATGGGCGCGCGCCTGTTGGGCAGACTTGAGCGGGGACGGACCCGTGCGCTGCTGGGGGTGCGGGTGGACGAGCCGAGCCGACTGCCGTCGCGGGGCGGGGGCGGGTTCTTCCAGCATCTGTGGTCAGCACTGAAGGACCCGGTGGGCTGGCGCACGGTTCTGTACGCGTTCATACGGCTGCCCTGGGGCATCCTCACGTTCGTCACCACGCTGACCTCGCTGTTCGTGCTGTGGCCGGTGCTGCCCTTCATCGCCCGGGGGCTGGGCAACGCCGACCGGGCGATGGTGCGCGCGCTGCTCTCCCCCTCGGACGAGCTGGAACGGCGGATCGCCGAGCTGGAGTCGGACCGGGGCGTGGTGGTCGACACGGCCGCCGCCGATCTGCGGCGCATCGAGCGCGACCTGCACGACGGCGCGCAGGCCCGCCTGGTCAACCTGGCCATGGGGCTGGGTCTGGCCAAGGAGAAGCTGCTGGAGGGTCAAGCCGACGAGCACGTCGCGGCGATGGTCGACGAGGCGCACGGCGAGGTGAAACTGGCCTTGCAGGAGCTGCGGGACCTGGCGCGCGGCATCCACCCCGCCGTCCTGACCGACCGCGGCCTGGACGCGGCCCTGTCCTCGGTCGCCTCCCGCTGCACCGTGCCGGTGCGGGTGACGGTCGACCTGACGGAGCGGCCGGCGGCTGCCATCGAGGGGATCGCGTACTTCACCGTCTCGGAGCTGCTGCAGAACATCAGCAAGCACAGCGGGGCGCGTTCGGCCGCGGTGGAGGTCTGGCGCGCGGAGACCCGGCTGCTCATACAGGTGTGGGACGACGGCCGCGGGGGCGCGCGCCTGGACGGCGGTACAGGGATGAAGGGGCTCGCGGACCGGCTGGGTGCAGTCGACGGCCTGTTCGTCGTCGACTCCCCGGAGGGCGGCCCGACGACTGTCACGGCCGAGCTGCCGTGGCGCGACCGCACGGACATACCCGCCGGGAAGTAGCGGTAAGCAGCGGGAAGCAACCGGCAACGAACCACCGCGCACCCCGAGCGCAGATCTCGCCGTGATGCCTGCCTGAGTGCGTCCCGGCGTTCCGAGGTGGGGAAAACCCCCGGTCCAAGAGACCGACGGGCTCCATGTCCCGCGGCCCCGTGACCGAGGAGGGTGGAGGTACGACGGCACAGCCGTAGGACACGGGCGCAACCACAGGACACAGGCACTGAGGCACTGAGGCGCTCAGGCACTCAGCGCTCAGGCACCATCCAGGCACTCCTGGACGCGGACACCCCAGGACACAGCACAGCCGCAGGGACGAGCAGAAGGACGGCACCGATGGCCATGGAGTACGGACAGGAGTACAGCCTGGACAGCGGCCCCGGTTTCCGCGGGAGCACCGGCGAGCGGCGCCACCGGCTGCCGGCCGGTCTGCGGGCACCGTTCGAGGCGCGCAGCTGGCGCGAGTTCGGTTACGTGCTGCTGAGCCTGCCGATCAGCATCGTCCTCTTCACCTTCGCCGTCACGATGGTCTCGCTGGGGGCCGGACTGCTGGTGACCTTCCTCGGCGTACCGGTGCTGGCGGCGGCGCTCGCCGGATGCCGCGGGTTCGGCGCGCTGGAGCGGATACGGGCGCGCGGGCTGCTGAGCCTGGAGGTGGCCGACCCCGAGCCGCCGCGGATACGGAAGCGGGGCGCCCTCGCCTGGATGGGCGCCGTCCTCAAGAGCGGCACCTCCTGGCGGGCGCTGCTGTACGCGCTGCTGCACCTGCCGTGGGCGGTCGTCTCGTTCGGTATCACGGTCGCCGTCTGGACCTGGGGCTGGGCGATGCTGACGTACCCGCTGTGGTTCTGGGTCTTCCCGGTGTACGCCGGCCAGGACGGGTTGCAGTTGTACGGCGACGAGACCCACCGGATCTATCTGGACAACCCCTTCGAGATCACCGTGACGGCACTGGTGGGGCTGCTGTTCACGCTGGCCGCGCCGTGGATCGTACGGGCCCTGACACTGGTGGACCGGCTGATGGTGCACGGGCTGCTCGGTCCGTCGCGGCTGGCGACGCGGGTCGTGGAACTGGAGTCGGACCGGGGCGTGGTGGTCGACACGGCCGCCGCCGACCTGCGGCGCATCGAGCGCGACCTGCACGACGGCGCGCAGGCCCGCCTGGTCACCCTCGCCATGGACCTGGGCCTGGCCAAGGAGAAGCTGCGTGAGGACCCGCGGGAGGCCGCGCGGATGGTGGACGAGGCGCACGGCGAGGTGAAGACGGCGTTGCAGGAGTTGCGGGACCTGGCCCGCGGCATCCACCCCGCCGTCCTGACCGACCGCGGCCTGGACGCGGCCCTGTCCTCGGTCGCCTCCCGCTGCACCGTGCCGGTGCGGATGGAGGTGGATCTGGCGGAGCGGCCGGCCCCGGCGATCGAGGGGATCGCGTACTTCACCGTCTCGGAGCTGCTGCAGAACATCAGCAAGCACGCGCGGGCCACGTACGCGGCCGTGGAGGTGTGGCGGGTGGAGAACCGGCTGATGCTCCAGGTCACGGACAACGGAGTGGGCGGAGCCGACGCGTCGGCCGGTTCGGGGCTCGCGGGGCTGGCGGAGCGGCTCGACGCGGTGGACGGGATCCTGGTGGTGGACTCTCCGGCCGGCGGACCCACCCGGATCACGGCGGAGCTGCCGTGGCGCTCGGACCGGCCGGCCTGAGCCGCATGTGCCCGATCACCACAAGGCGCCCCCCAACCGAGCCATGCAACCCGGCCACTGCGTGTGAGCCGCCACCCCGCATAAGCCCACACCCCCAGGCACGACCCGACCGGCACGGGACGCGGCCGGGCCCCCTCATTACCGTTGCCCGGACACACGCGGAGCCGGATGCTGGGATGCTGGACCCGTTCACAGGGGCGGGTAGGGCCGGCGCGGGGCTGTGGGGGGGCCGAGAATCGTGGAGGACAGGGTGCGGGTGGTCATCGCCGAGGATTCAGTGCTGCTCAGGGAGGGCCTGACCCGGCTGCTGACCGACCGCGGGCATGAGGTGGTGGCGGGGGTCGGTGACGGTGAGGCTCTGCTCAAGACCGTCACCGAGCTGGACGGCCAGGGGGAGCTGCCGGACGTCGTCGTGGCGGACGTGCGGATGCCGCCCACGCACACGGACGAGGGCGTGCGGGCGGCGGTGCAGTTGCGCAAGGCGCACCCGGGGATCGGTGTGCTCGTGCTGTCGCAGTACGTGGAGGAGCGCTACGCCACGGAACTGCTCGCGGGTTCCAGCCGCGGGGTCGGCTACCTGCTCAAGGACCGGGTGGCCGAAGTGCGGGAGTTCGTGGACGCGGTGGTGCGGGTCGCCCAGGGCGGCACCGCGCTCGATCCCGAGGTGGTCGCGCAGTTGCTCGGGCGCAGCCGCAAGCAGGACGTGCTCGCGGGACTCACCCCGCGTGAGCGGGAGGTGCTGGGGCTGATGGCCGAGGGCCGGACGAACTCGGCGATCGCCAGGCAGCTCGTGGTGAGCGACGGAGCCGTCGAGAAGCACGTCAGCAACATCTTTCTGAAACTCGGGTTGTCCCCGAGCGACGGCGACCACCGCCGTGTCCTCGCGGTGCTCACTTATCTCAACTCATGAATCTTTTCCCTGATTCATGATCGGGTTTTCAACTTTTTCAACTCCGCGTCTCCACCACCCACCCCCGGATATCACCGCCAGGCCTCTCCGGGCATCACGGCAAACCCCGGCGGGCATCACCGCAAACCCCGGCGGGCATCACCGCCAAACCCTCCGGTCATCACCGCCAGGATGGCCGTTCATCCGAACGGACGATGAACCGATCGATGAACGGGCGCTTCTTTTCCCGCGCCGAGGAGGCGGGTGAGCCGTGGGAGCGCAGGGCAGCGGGCTGTCTCGAAGTCGTGTCCATCATGCGAATGTCCCCCGATGGGCGACCCCCACGGTCGTAGGGTTGATCCTGGGATGGTCGGCATACGGCCACTCCCCGGACAGCCGCCTCAAGGGAGGTCCAGTTCAGTGACCAGCCAGGTCAGCAGCCCAGCGGAGCAGGCCGACGGAACGGTCGTAGGAGAGCAGCGCAAACCGGCGGGGGGCAAGGACGTCCGCCGGCTGGACCGGGTGATCATCAGGTTCGCGGGTGATTCGGGCGACGGTATGCAGCTCACCGGAGATCGTTTCACCTCGGAGACCGCGTCGTTCGGAAATGATCTTTCTACGCTGCCGAACTTCCCGGCCGAGATCAGGGCGCCCGCCGGTACCCTGCCGGGCGTCTCCTCCTTCCAGCTGCATTTCGCCGACCACGACATCCTCACCCCGGGCGACGCCCCGAACGTACTGGTCGCGATGAACCCGGCGGCGCTGAAGGCGAACATCGGGGACATGCCGCGCGGCGCGGAGATCATCGTCAACACGGACGAGTTCACCAAGCGGGCGATGCAGAAGGTGGGGTACGACGCCTCCCCGCTCGACGACGGGTCCCTGGACGGTTTCAGCCTGCATCCGGTGCCGCTGACCACGCTGACCGTGGAGGCGCTGAAGGACTTCGCCCTCACCCGGAAGGAGGCCGAGCGCAGCAAGAACATGTTCGCGCTGGGCCTGCTGAGCTGGATGTACCACCGGCCCACCGAGGGCACGGAGAGATTTCTGCGCGCCAAGTTCGCGAAGAAGCCGGAGATCGCGGCGGCCAACATCGCGGCGTACCGGGCGGGTTGGAACTTCGGGGAGACGACCGAGGACTTCGCGGTCTCCTACGAGGTGGCCCCGGCGGCGACGGCGTTCCCGCCCGGCGTGTACCGCAACATCTCCGGCAATCTGGCCCTGTCCTACGGCCTGATCGCCGCGTCCCGGCAGGCGGACCTGCCGCTGTTCCTGGGTTCGTACCCGATCACCCCGGCCTCGGACATCCTGCACGAACTGAGCAAGCACAAGAACTTCGGTGTGCGCACCTTCCAGGCGGAGGACGAGATCGCCGGGATCGGCGCGGCGCTGGGGGCGGCCTTCGGCGGCTCGCTCGCCGTCACCACCACCTCCGGCCCGGGTGTGGCGCTCAAGAGCGAGACGATCGGGCTCGCGGTCTCCCTCGAACTGCCCCTGCTGGTCGTCGACATCCAGCGCGGCGGCCCGTCCACGGGGCTGCCGACCAAGACCGAGCAGGCCGACCTGCTCCAGGCGATGTTCGGTCGCAACGGCGAGGCGCCGGTGCCGGTGGTGGCCCCGCGCACCCCGGCCGACTGTTTCGACGCCGCGCTGGAGGCGGCCCGGATCGCGCTGACGTACCGGACCCCGGTCTTCCTGCTCTCCGACGGCTACCTGGCCAACGGCAGCGAGCCGTGGCGCGTCCCGGAGCCGGCGGAACTGCCGGACCTGCGGGTGCGGTTCGCGCAGGGACCCAACCACACCCTGGACGACGGCACCGAGGTCTTCTGGCCGTACAAGCGCGACCCGCGGACCCTCGCCCGCCCCTGGGCGGTCCCGGGCACGCCCGGCCTGGAACACCGCATCGGCGGCATCGAGAAGCAGGACGGCACGGGCAACATCTCCTACGACCCGGCCAACCACGACCTCATGGTCCGCACCCGGCAGGCCAAGGTCGACGGCGTCGACGTCCCCGACATCGAGGTCGACGACCCGGACGGGGCGAGGACCCTGGTGCTGGGCTGGGGTTCGACGTACGGGCCGGTCACGGCCGCCGTGCGGCGGCTGCGCGCGGCCGGGGAGCCGATCGCCCAGGCCCATCTGCGCCACCTCAACCCGTTCCCGGCCAACCTCGGCACGGTCCTCAAGGGCTACGACAAGGTGGTGATCCCCGAGATGAACCTCGGCCAGCTCGCCACGCTCGTCCGGGCGAAGTACCTGGTCGACGCCCACTCGTACAACCAGGTCAACGGGATGCCGTTCAAGGCGGAGCAGCTCGCCACCGCGCTGAAGGAGGCCATCGATGACTGAGGCACTCAAGCTGGTCCCGAAGGCCGAGGGCAAGCAGTCGGCGAAGGACTTCAAGTCCGACCAGGAAGTGCGCTGGTGCCCCGGCTGCGGCGACTACGCCATCCTCGCCGCCGTGCAGGGCTTCATGCCCGAACTGGGGGTGGCGAAGGAGAACATCGTCTTCGTCTCCGGCATCGGCTGCTCCTCCCGCTTCCCGTACTACATGAACACCTACGGGATGCACTCCATCCACGGCCGCGCCCCCGCCATCGCCACCGGCCTGGCCGCCTCCCGGCGCGACCTGTCCGTCTGGGTCGTCACCGGCGACGGCGACGCGCTGTCCATCGGCGGCAACCACCTGATCCACGCGCTGCGCCGCAACGTCAACCTCAAGATCCTGCTGTTCAACAACCGGATCTACGGACTGACCAAAGGCCAGTACTCCCCGACCTCCGAGGTCGGCAAGATCACCAAGTCGACGCCGATGGGGTCCCTGGACGCGCCCTTCAACCCGGTCTCCCTCGCGCTCGGCGCGGAGGCGTCCTTCGTCGCGCGGACCGTCGACTCCGACCGCAAGCACCTCACCGAGGTGCTGCGCCAGGCCTCCGCCCACCCGGGCACGGCGCTGATCGAGATCTACCAGAACTGCAACATCTTCAACGACGGCGCGTTCGAGGTCCTCAAGGACCGGCGGCAGGCCGAGGACGCGGTGATCCGCCTCGAACACGGGCAGCCGATCCGGTTCGGGACCGACAACGCCAAGGGGGTCGTGCGGGACCCGGCCACCGGTGACCTGAAGGTGGTGGCGGTCACCCCGGAGAACGAGGCGGACGTGCTGGTCCACGACGCCCACGCCGCCTCCCCGACGACCGCGTTCGCGCTGAGCAGGCTCGCCGATCCCGACACCCTGCACCACACCCCGATTGGCGTCCTGCGCTCCGTGGTCCGGCCCGCCTACGACTCCCAGATGGCCGACCAGCTCGACAGAGCCGTCGAGTCGGGGGGCAAGGGCGACCTCGCCGCGCTGCTGGCCGGCGGCGACACCTGGACCGTCGTGGGCTGAGCCCGCACGGCTGCACCGAGGCCCGGGGCGACGGCCGAGCGGTCAGCCCCGGGCCTCGTCGTACGCGCGGCGGGCCCGCGCCACCTCGTCCATCCGGTCCTGCGACCACTGGGCCAGCCCCCGCACCTGTTCGGCCGCCTCCCGGCCGAGGTCCGTCAGGGAGTAGTCCACCCGCGGCGGGATCACCGGCTTGGCGTCCCGGTGGACCAGACCGTCGCGCTCCAGGACCTGGAGCGTCTGGGTCAGCATCTTCTCGCTGACCGTCCGGCCCTGCCGGGAGACCGCCCGGCGCAGCTCGCCGAAGCGGTGCGGGCGGTCGAGCAGCTCGATCAGGGCCAGCACGCCCCAGCGGCTGGTGACGTGTTCCAGGACGAGCCGGTGCGGACACAGTGACTCGCGACTGACACTTACTTCCATAGCCGTACCTTACTTCAAAGTGGGTACTGCAGAAAAGTTAGCGCCCCTCTTAAGGTGAGTGACCGAGAGAGAAAAACGTCACCGCACGAGGAGCACACAGATCATGAGCATCGTCGTCACCGGAGCCACCGGACACCTGGGCCGCCACGTGGTCGAGCAGCTGCTGGAGAAGGTCCCGGCCGAGCAGATCACCGCCGTCGTCCGCGACGAGGCGCGGGTCGCCGACTTCGCGGAGCGCGGGGTACGGATCGCCGTGGCCGACTACAACGCGCCCGAGACCTTCGACGGGCTCTTCGCGGCGGGCGACAAGGTGCTGCTGATCTCCAGCAGCGAGGTCACCAAGGACCGCCCCGCGCAGCACAAGACGGTCATCGACGCCGCCGCCGCGGCCGGCGTGGCGCTGCTGGCGTACACCAGCGCCCCCAGCAGCCTGACCGCCGCGCTCGCCGACGACCACCGCGCCACCGAGAAGGTCCTGCTCGCCTCCGGCCTGCCGTGGGTGATCCTGGGCAACGGCTGGTACCACGAGAACCACACCGAGAAGCTCGCCCAGGTCCTGGAGCACGGCGCCGTCGTCCAGGCCGCCCGCGAGGGCCGCGTCTCCTCCGCCTCGCGCGCCGACTACGCGGCCGCCGCCGTCGCCGTACTGACCGGCGAGGGGCACGAGAACAAGCGGTACGAGCTGGGTGGCGACGAGGCGTGGAGCTTCGCCGAGTACGCGGCCGAGGTGAGCCGGCGCTCGGGCCGCGAGGTCGCCTACCGCCCCGTGTCCGTCGAGGAGTACGTCAGCACCCTCGTCGCCGCCGGGCTGCCCGAGCCGGTGGCCGAGATCCTGGGCGGCGCGGAGGCCTCCACCGAGAAGGGCGAACTGGTCGTCACCACCGGCGACCTGTCCCGGCTCATCGGCCGCCCGACCACCCCGGTCAGCGAGGCGATCGAGGCCGCGCTGCGCAAGTGAGCGCACCCCCAAAAACACCCCCAGAACACCCTCACCACACCCCGGGAACACCTCCGGAACGCTCCCGGAACGCGCCCGGCGCCTTCCCGGCACACCGCCCCTGTCATGACCGTATAGCGATACGGGCATGACAGGGGCGGGCGTGCGGCGCTACGGTCGTGCAGGCGACCAGCGCGTGACAGGGAGGTGCCCATGACCGGGACGTCGAAGGGCGAGCAGCGAATAGGCCTGCTGAACGGCTTCGCGGCCTACGGGATGTGGGGCCTCGTCCCCCTCTTCTGGCCGCTGCTCAAGCCCGCCGGGGCCGGGGAGATCCTCGCCCACCGCATGGTCTGGTCCCTCCTCTTCGTCGCCGTCGCGCTGCTCTTCGTACGGCGTTGGGCCTGGGCGGGCGAACTGCTGCGGCAGCCGCGCAAGCTCGGCCTGGTCACCGTCGCCGCCGCGGTCATCACCATCAACTGGGGCGTCTACATCTGGGCCGTCAACAGCGGCCATGTCGTCGAGGCGTCCCTCGGCTACTTCATCAACCCGCTGGTCACCATCGCCATCGGCGTGCTGCTGCTCAAGGAGCGGCTGCGGCCCGTGCAGTGGGCGGCCGTCGCCACCGGTCTCGCGGCCGTCGTCGTCCTCACCGTCGGCTACGGCCGGCCGCCGTGGATCTCCCTGTGCCTCGCCTTCTCCTTCGCCACGTACGGCCTGGTGAAGAAGAAGGCCAACCTCGGCGGCGTCGAGTCGCTGGCCGCCGAGACGGCGATCCAGTTCCTGCCGGCGCTGGGCTACCTGGTGTGGCTGAGCGCGCGCGGCGGCTCCACCTTCACCACCGAGGGCGCCGGGCACGCCGCGCTGCTCGCCGCGACCGGCCTGGTCACCGCGGTCCCCCTGGTCTGCTTCGGCGCCGCGGCGATCCGCGTCCCGCTGTCCACGCTGGGCCTGCTCCAGTACCTGGCACCGGTCTTCCAGTTCCTGCTCGGCATCCTCTACTTCCACGAGGAGATGCCACCCGAGCGCTGGGCCGGTTTCGGTTTGGTGTGGGTGGCGCTCGTGCTGCTCACCTGGAACGCGCTGCACACCGCGCGCCGCAACGCCCGGACGCTGAAGGCCGGGGCGGTGCGGACCGGGACGAAGGCGGAGGCGGAGGCGGAAGCGTCCCGGGCGGCCGCGCCGGACTCCCGCCGACAGGTCGTGTAACCCGTACGAGTGACCGCACGCGCGGGCCCGTCACCTCGGCCGCCGTGCCTACTCCGCCGAGGTCCGGGCGCGCTCGGTGAGGCGGCCCATGCGGGCGCGGGCGGACTCCAGTTCCTCTATGTCGTCGGCGGCCGGACCCTCCTCGACGGCGAGTGCCGTCCACAGGCCGATCAGCTCGTGCCCCAGCTCCAGCCCGAGCGCGGGGTCGCGTACGGCACGCCAGGCGGTGGCCGCGCTCCGCACGGTGCCGTAGGCGGCCTCCGCGTCGCCCGCGCGGTGGTGGGCCCGGGCCACGTCCAGCGCCGTGTGCAGGGCGCGGACCGGGTCGCCGGACAGGTAGGCGATGTAGGCGGACAGTTCGCGCAGCCGCAGGACCTCGGGGTGGCCGGCGCCCAGCGTGCCGGTCGCCTCCGTCACGGCCTGCTCGGCGAGTCGTGCCGCTTCCTCCGTCCGGCCCTCCCGGACGGCCTCGTTGACGCGGGCCGTGGGCTCCGCGAGCACGGCGGGGGCGGTGCTGTCCCCGGGGGCGGTGACCGGTCCGTCCCCGAGCACGGCCTCGGCCACGGCGTCGAACCCGCGGGCGGGCGTCGGCTGGGTGTCGGCGGCCAGGTCGGCCTCGGTGACCAGACCGGCGCCGCGCCCCGGGCGGACGTCGGACCTGGGAGGCACGGGAGGCGCGGGAGGCGTCACGGGGAGAGGCGCGGGAGGCGCGGGAGGCGTCACGGGGAGAGGCGCGGGAGGCGCGGGGGTCCCCGGCGCCGCCGGCCCGTCCATCCGCGGCGGCGGGCCGAACTCCCCGGTCGGCGGCGCGACGGTCCCCGGAGCCACGGCGGCCTCCGGCAGCGTACGCAGCCGGAATGTCGGGGACGGATCACCCGCCGGTCCACCCGGAACCGAAGCCGAACCCGGAATCGAAGCCGGCCCCGGCCCCGGTCCCGGTCCCGGCCCCGGCCCCGGGCGCACGCCCTGGTGAGCGGGCCGTTCCTCCGCGCGGCGGCCGGCGTCCGTCAGCGGGTCGGTGCGGGCCGGCTCGCCCATGAGGTGGCTGGAGCCGTCCGGATCGACGCGGAGCGGAACGACGTAGCCGATGCGCTCGTCGTGGACCGTGGCGAGGACCGGCCCGCCCGCGGCGCGCGCGAGGCGCTGGAGCCGGTTCAGTACGGTCTGCTGCATCTCCTCGCCCGGGACCGCGGCGACGGGAACGCCGCCGACCGTGCCGGTCCCGGCGCCCCGCACCCGCACGTCGATCGGCGGGGCGGCGGGGGCCGCCGGGTGCCCGACGTGCTGGTGGTCCCGCTTCTTGTCGCGGCTGAGTCGTGCCATCGTCCCTCATTCGTGGGCGGGTTCCGTGTGCGGCCGTACCGGTGGTTTCCCTCCCCGTGCCGTCCGGAGCCATTCGAACACCTACTGTTGAGTTTCTCCGCTCGCTCGCGGTCCTCACGTCACCGCGCTGTCACAGGCTCGTTCCAGCAGGTGGCGGCCGGGCCGGCGGGGCGTTCCGGGCCGCGGGGCGGGGTGTGACGAGGGAGGAGCACGGGCATGCGCACCAGCATGCGGCAAGGACCGGAGATCTGGATCCGCGGGCCGGTGTCCGCACCCGAACCGGTGCCACCGCCGTCCGCCACGACGCCCCGCACCCTACGGCACCGCTCCTGGGTCGGCACCCACGGCGGCGCCGGCGTCACCACCCTCGCCGAGGTCTACGGCGGCCACGACTGCGGACGCGACTGGCCCGGGCCCGCCGATCCGCCGTCCGTGCTGCTGGTCGCCCGGACCCACGCGGCGGGGCTGGCGGCCGCCGTCCGCGCGCTGGACGCGTTCCGCCACGGGGAGGCACCGCCGGGGCTCGCCCTCGACGCGGTCGTCCTGGTGGCGGACGCGCCGGGACGGCTGCCCCGTCCCCTCGCCCAGCGGGTGCGGCTGCTGGAAGCGGCCGTCGACGTCCACCGCGTCCCCTGGGTCCCCGCCTGGCGGCTGGGCGACCTCGGCGGTTCCCCGCCCCGTGGCACCGAGGCGCTGGCCCGGCCGGCCGGGGCGGAACACTGACGGCCACCGGCGCGCCGCCTTCCGTCCCTGACCAGCCGGTGCGCCACCCCCGGGCGGGCCGCGCCGGGCCGGGGGCCGGAGAGATCGCCGAGGCGGTCCGGTCGGGGCGGCTGCGGGCCGTGGACACCGTGGCGGAGGCGCTCGGCCGGATCGCGGACGCCGACGGCTCGCTCGGCGCGTTCCTGGAGGTCTGGGAGGAGGACGCGCTGCTGCGGGCCGCCGAGGTGGACGCGCGGACCGCGGCGGGCGCACGGCTGCCGCTGGCGGGCGTGCCGATCGCCGTGAAGGGCCGGCGCGGGCTGCGTACGGCGGGACCGCTGCTCGCCGCGGGATGTGTCGCCGTGGGCGCGACGTCCGTGCCGGGCCCCGGCACCGGATGGCAGACCTGGGGACTCGGGGCCCAGGGCCGCCGTACGGTCAACCCGTGGCGGGCCGACCGTACGCCGGGCGGCTCCTCGGCCGGGGCGGCGGCGGCCGTGGCGACCGGACTGGTGCCGCTGGCGACCGGCAGCGACGGGGCCGGGTCGGTCCGTATCCCCGCGGCGTGGTGCGGCGTACTGGGACTGAAGCTGACCGGCGGCGCCGACCGTACGCGGCTGACGGCGCCCGGCGTCCTCACCCGGTCGGCGGCGGACGCGGCGGCCTACTGGCGTGCCGTGGTGCCGGACACCCGGGCACCGGAAGCGGCGGCGCCCGCGCTGCCCGTGCCCGCCGTCTGGTCCGCCGACCTGGGCTTCGCCGCTCCCGACGACGAGCCCGTCGCCCTGGCCCGCGCCGCCGTGGACCGCCTGGTCGCGGCGGGTGCCGTACGGCTCGTACGGCCCCGGCGTCCGCTCCGGCTGCTGGACCCGGGGCCCGCCTGGCTGGCCCTGCGCACCCCCGGCGCCGACCCGGCGGACGCGCGCCGGACGCGGGCCGAGAACGACGGCCGGCTGGCCCGGCTGTTCCGCACCGCCCCGCTGCTGCTGACGCCGACGGCCCCGACCCCGCCGCACGGCCACGAGGGTCCGGGCGACCGCTACTCGACGGCGCTGACCTGGGCCTTCAACCTCAGTGGGCATCCGGCGCTCAGTCTCCCGGCCGGTTTCGGCGCCGACGGCTGTCCGGCCGGGCTCCAACTGGTCGCGCCGCACGGCGCGGAGGCGCTGCTGCTCGCGGTGGCCGCCGCCTCCCGCGTGGCCATCTGCGTCAGGCCGTGACGTCCTTCGCCGTGAAGCGCGCCCAGGCCGCCGAACCGAACACGGCGGCGTACAACGCCTGGAGGCCGAGGTTCTTCACCAGGTCGTCCCAGTAGACCGGTTCGCGCAGCAGGTCGGCGAAGGACAGCCAGTAGTGGGAGAAGAAGTACGGCTGGAGGGCGTGCAGCTGCGGGATCTGGTCGAGGATCTGAACGGTGATCAGCAGCCCGACCGTCGTCGCCATCGCCGCGATGCCACTGCCGGTCAGCGTCGAGACGAACAGGCCGAGCGCGGCCACGCCGACCAGCGAGGCGGCGACGACCAGGGCGATCAGCAGGGCGCGGCCGAGGCCCTCGGCGAAGGAGATCCGCGTCCCGGAGATGGTCGTCACCTCCCCGAGCGGGAACAGCAGGGCGCCGACCGCGAGCGCCGAGACGGCGACCACCAGCGTGGCGGCCAGGCAGAAGGTGAGCACGGTCGCGTACTTGGTGAGCAGCAGGCGGGTGCGGCCGGCCGGGGCGACCAGCAGGTAGCGCAGGGTGCCGGCGCTCGCCTCGCCCGCGATCGCGTCGCCGGCGACGACGCCGACGGCCATCGGCAGGAAAAAGGGCAGGGTCGCGGCGAGCGCGGTGAAGACCAGGAACAGTCCGTTGTTGGTGACCTGCGAGATGAACGCCGGCCCCGCGCCGCTCCCGCCGCCGGCCGCGCCGCCCCCGTCACCCGTCTCGATCTTCACGGCGATACCGACCAGCACGGGCACGGCGGCCAGTACCGCCAGCAGGGCGAGGGTGCGCCAGCGCCGGAAGGTGGTCAGCACCTCGTTGCGCAGCAGGCCGAGGCTCCACAGGGCGCGCGGTACGGACACGGTCGGCGGGACGCTTGCCTCGGCCCGTGCCTGAGCCGGTGCCGCTGCCCGTGCCTCAGCCGGTCCCTGAGCCGGTGCCCCTGCCCGTGCCTCGGCCGGTCCGTCTGCCCGTGCCTCAGCCCGCGACATCGAATCCCTCCCCGGTCAGCGCCACGAACGCGTCCTCCAAGGAGGCGCGCTCCACTGCGAAGCCGCGCACCCGGGCCCCGGCCGCCACCAGCGCGGCGTTCACCTCGGCCAGGTCGCGCTCCGGCGGCTCCGCCGTCACCCGGTCCTCGGCGATCACCACGTCGGCGGCCCCCTGCTCCTTCAGTACCCGGGCCGCGTCCGCCGCGTCCGGCGTGGTCACCACCAGCCGCCCGCGCGCCCCGGCCGCCAGGTCGGCGACCGGCCCCTGGGTGAGCAGACGGCCCCGGGTCATCACGGCGGCGTGCGTGCAGACCTGTTCGATCTCGTCCAGCAGGTGGGAGGAGAGGAAGACGGTCGTGCCGTCCGAGGCCAGTTCGCGCACGAGGACGCGGATCTCCCGCATGCCCTGCGGGTCCAGTCCGTTGGTGGGCTCGTCCAGGACGAGCAGACGGCGCGGCTGGAGCAGCGCCGCGGCGATGCCGAGCCGCTGCTTCATGCCCAGCGAGTACGCCTTGGCCTTCTTCCCGGCGGCGGCTGTGAGGCCGACCCGGTCCAGCGCCGCCGCCACCCGGTCGCGCCGGGTGCGCGGGTCGGCGGCCGGGTCGGCGGCGTCGTAGCGCAGCAGGTTGTCGCGGCCGGTCAGGAAGCCGTACAGGGCCGGGCCCTCGATGAGGGCACCGACCCGGGGCAGTACGGCGCGGGCGGCGCGCGGCATGGGCCGGCCGAGGACCCGGGCGGTGCCCGAGGTGGGTTCGATCAGGCCCATCAGCATGCGGATGGTGGTGGTCTTGCCGGAGCCGTTGGGGCCGAGGAAGCCGAAGACGCTGCCCGCCGGGACGGTCAGGTCCAGACCGTCCACGGCGAGCTGGCCGCCGCGGTAGCGCTTGGTGAGGCCGCGGGTGGCGATGACGGCGTCCATCGGCTCCTTCACTCACTGACTCGCTTCGTCCGCTGCCGTGTGCTGCGGTGTACTGCCCCTGACGCCCTCACCGGCCGGCGTCGGCCGCCTCGACCAGCGCGTCCTTGGTGACGGCGCCCACGTAGACCGTGCCGTCGTCGGTGATCAGGGCGTTGACCAGGCGGGTGCTGAACACCGTGCCCGAGCCGAACTCGCCCTTGACCTGGTCGCCGAGCGAGTTCACGAAGCCGCCGAGGTCACCGGCGGCGTCGCCGGTGGGCAGGCCGCCCTGGGCGCCGGTGTCGAAGGTGGCGACCGCGTTCCAGCCCTCGCCGATGACCTTCAGACCGTCGAGACCCTTGGCCAGCTCCTCCTCGGACTTCTGCTCCTTGCCGGAGCCGAACCCGGTGCCGGACCCGGAGGCCGGCGCCTCCTCGATCTCGTCGCCCTCCGTGACCTTCGCGCCCTTGGGCGGCGTGAAGTCGAACGTCGACGCGGCCGGCTCGGCGAAGCTGACCTGGGTGAAGCCGGCGTCCACGACCGCCGAGCCGCCGCCCGCCGGGCTGAGCGTGAACTTCAGCGGCACGCCCGTCTTCGCGTCCACGGCCACACTGATCGAGCCGACCGTGGAACCCTTCTGCTTCGGCTCGATCACCAGGCGGTACGCGTCCCGGCCGGCCACCTGCGCGGTGCCGTCGACGGTCACGGACGTGGTGTCGTCGACCGCCTTCAGGGCCTCCTCGGCCATGTCGCCCGGGGTGGCCGGCAGCTCCTCGCGCCGCTGGCCCTGCTTGGTCCGGTCGTCGGTGGCGGTGGTGGTGGAGTGGTAGACCTCGCCGGACTCGCTGTCGTAGCCCCAGACGTCCTTGCCGTCGTGGATCAGGCTGTACTCGGCGGCGTCCTGGAGCAGCGACACCTTCTGCCGGTCCGGGCCGTCCACCGCGACGCGCAGCGTGTGGGTGCCGGAGGCCAGCTCGGTCAGTTTCGTGGACGGGTCCGCGGAGGAACCGCCGTCCGCGGAGCCGGAGGACGAGCCCGCGCCGTTCATGAGGCCGCTCTCCAGACCCCCGAGGTCCGGCAGCCCGAGGTCGGTGCTGATCTTCACCGTGCCGGACAGCTGCTGTACGTCCGACGCGGCCACCTTCTCCAGCAGTTGCTGCGAGGTGATGTCGGGAAGGTCGGGGTCCCCGGAGTCGGCGAGCGCGGGAACCAGTCCGATGGTCGCCGCCGCGACGCCCATCACCGTGACCGGGACGACGTACCGCGCGACCTTGCGCCGCGCCGTCCCGCGCTCCTCGGTCTCGGTCTCGGATTCGTACGGTGTCATGTGCCCTACCTCCGTCGTAGGCGGCGGATGTTCGCGACCTCGCACCAGTCCACCCTGAGCCGCCATTCTCACCCGAATCGGTGAGGAAGTGTTGTTTTCCGTGATGACCATCTGACCAAATCGGCCATCGGGAAGCGTCAGACCGCAGGCTCAACTCCGCCTACTGCTGCGGTATGACACGCACGCACGGAGCACTCCCCCACCCGTAGGGGCAAGGGAGTGCGGGGGGGTGCGGGGCAGTGCAGGGGACGTGCAGTGGCGTGCGGTGGCGTCCGGGTGGGCTCAGCCGGCCCGGTGCACCACCGCGTCGCACAGCTCCACCAGCGCCGTCTTCGCGTCGCACTCCCGCAGCGGGGCCAGGGCCGCGCGGGCCTCCTCGGCGTAGCGGACGGTGTCCCGCCGGGCCTGGTCGAGGGCGGGGTGGGCGCGCAGCAGGCGCAGCGCCTCGGCGTGCCGGTCGTCGTCGGTCAGGTCGGAGGCGAGCAGTTCGCACAGGGCGAGGTCCTCGGCCAGCCCCAGCCGGGCGGCGCGCTCGCGCAGCCTGAGGACCGGGAGGGTCGCGATGCCCTCGCGCAGGTCGGTGCCGGGTGTCTTGCCGGACTCGGTGGAGTCGGAGGCGATGTCCAGCACGTCGTCGGCGAGCTGGAAGGCGACGCCGAGCCGCTCGCCGTACTGGGTGAGGACGTCCACGACCGTCTCGTCGGCGCCGGACATCATCGCGCCGAACCGGCAGGCGACCGCCACCAGCGAGCCGGTCTTGCCGCCCAGCACGTCCAGATAGTGGTCGACCGGGTCCCGGCCGTCCTGCGGGCCGGCGGTCTCCAGGATCTGGCCGGTGACCAGCCGCTCGAACGCCAGGGCCTGTACGCGGACCGCCTCCGGACCGAGGTCGGCGAGGATCTGCGAGGCGCGGGCGAAGAGGAAGTCGCCGGTCAGGACCGCGACGGAGTTGTCCCAGCGGGTGTTGGCGCTGGGCACCCCGCGCCGCACCGCGGCCTCGTCCATCACGTCGTCGTGGTACAGCGTGGCGAGGTGGGTCAGCTCCACGACCACCGCCGAGGGCACCACACCCGGGGCGTAGGGGTCGCCGAACTGCGCCGCGAGCATCACCAGCAGCGGCCGGAACCGCTTGCCGCCCGCCCGCACCAGATGCTGGGCGGCCTCCGTGATGAAGGGCACCTCGCTCTTGGTTGCCTCCAGCAGTCCTTCCTCGACTGCCGCCATTCCGGCCTGGACATCGGCTTCCAGAGCCTGGTCCCGCACGCTCAGCCCGAACGGCCCGACGACGGTCACGAGGGGTCTCCTGTCTGCTGGTGTCTACTCGCGGTTACACGGCTGGTCGATAGGTCGCTGCCATCACTCAAGTCAGCGTATCCGGTCACGTTTCGATCACCGATAGCGCCCACCGTTACAGGCCGGTCGGTATCAGATCATGAACTGTATGTTTTTGATCAGGTGATATGAGCGGACATGGATCGACTTCGCGGGGCGGCCGGGGCACGCCGACGCCGCGATTCCCTCTGGACCCCTCCTGGACCCCTCGGAGACTCCCCGGCCCCGCCGGTCCCGCCACCGGTCCACCAAGGCTGCGTCGAGGGCCCAGCGAAGGCCCACCGGGAATCCATCGAAGATCCCACCACTCCTCCCAACGTCGCGCGACCCGGGAACGTCACCCATTCGACCTACAGACCCCGTTACAGACCCCCGTTCCAGACCCCCGCCCCAGCCCTCGTTCCAGACCCCCGCCCCAGCCCTCGTTCCCGCTGCCGGGCGAGTCAGGCGGGCGCTCCCGCCACGACGACGGTCACCCCTGGCCAGTAAAAACCAAGTTGACCTCATTGCCCGATTTGCCCCGCTCGTCGACGCCAGTGACTTGACTCACGCCGCCGCCCGACCGCACACCGCCGCCCACGCACCCCCCATCCCCTTGCCCCGTACGCCAGTTGACCCTTGCCACTCGCAAAGGATCAAGTACCCCAAATGCCTCAGACCAAGGTCAACAGGCACGTTAGGTGATTCCGGCACTTGTTCCGGACATGTGCTGTCGCATACGTTCCCGGCCTGTCGAGCGGACGCCGAATCCTGCCACCGCCCGACGCACACGCATCCGACTCATTCACGGCAGGAGCGGGGGACCCAGGTAAGTCGCCGCGCCGGTCACCGGACGTCACCCGACGTCCCGGAGGACCGGAGCGGCTCGGGGTGAAGCCGGGCCCGACAGGGCACGGCCGGGCACCTCCCCGCCCGAACCCGACAGCTCACCTCGCAGGCGTATGGAGAGGACCGCACCATGCCCGCAAAGGCTCTCCGGCACGCCGCCGGCGCCAACCGTCTCGTCCGCAAGCTCGCCCTCGCCGGTGCCGGCGCCGCCGTACTGGCGCTGCCGATCGCCGGCGCCGCCAGCGCGTCCGCCGCCCCGGCCGCCGTCCCCGCCGCCGACTCGACCACGGCGACCACCACGGCCGCCCTGACCGCGGCCAACGGCTACAGCAACAACCTCGACGGCTGGATCCGCCAGTCGCTCGACATCATGGCCGAGAAGGGCATCCCGGGCTCGTACGACGGCATCTACCGCAACATCATGCGGGAGTCGTCCGGCAACCAGTTCGCGATCAACAACTGGGACATCAACGCCATCAACGGCACCCCGTCCAAGGGCCTGCTCCAGGTGATCAAGCCGACCTTCGACGCGTACCACGTCGAAGGCACCTCCTGGGACATGTACGACCCGGTCGCCAACATCACCGCCGCCTGCAACTACGCGGCCGACCGGTACGGCTCCATGGACAACGTCTACAGCGCCTACTGAGCCCGGCCTCGGGCGAAGAGTCGTTCGAGGACGACGGCCACGCCGTCGTCCTCGTTCGACAGGGTGACCTCGTCGGCGACCGCCCGCAGTTCCGGGTGGGCGCCGGCCATGGCGACGCCGTGGGCCGCCCACCGGAACATGGGGATGTCGTTGGGCATGTCCCCGAAGGCGACCGTGCGCTCCGGGCTCAGCCCCAGGCGCTCCGCCGCCAGCTCCAGACCGGTCGCCTTGGTGACACCGCACGGCTGGAGTTCGACCGTCCCCGGCCCCGACATGGTGACCGTCGCCAGCGACCCGACCACCGCGCGGGCCGTCGCCGCCAGCTCGTCGTCGGACAGGTCAGGGTGGCGCAGCAGCACCTTGCTGATGGGCGCCGCCCACAGGTCGTCCCGCCGGCCGACCCGCACCGCGGGCAGTGTGGGGTGCGGCATCAGGTACCCGGGCTCGATCAGCGTGAGCCCGTCCACCCCGTCCTGGTCGACGGCGGCGTACACCTCGCCGACCTCGGCCTCGATCTTGCCGAGCGCGGTCTCGGCCAGTTCCCGGTCCAGGGTGACCGACCACAGCATCCGGTCCGCGCCGGCGTCGTACACCTGCGCGCCCTGTCCGCACACCGCGAGCCCCCCGCAGCCGAGGTCGCCGAGGAGCGCGCGCACTCTGGGCGCCGGGCGTCCCGTCACCACCAGGTGGTGCGCGCCGGCCCCGGTCACCCGCGCGAGCGCGGCGAGCGACCGCTCGGAGACGGTGTCGTCGCCGCGCAGCAGCGTTCCGTCCAGATCGGTGGCGACGAGATCGTATGCGGTGGGGTTCATGATCAGAGAATACGGACGTCGCGCGCCCTCGACTCACCGTCGTCAAGCGCACGTTCCCGACGCGGATGTCCGAAACCTGACGCATCACCGGCTAAAGGCGGTTGAAGCGCTGTGCACCGGTTGGCAACAACATGCTCCGCTCTCTACCGCTCCGAGGGGCCCCAGGGGTACTTTCCTTCTGTCCAGGGGGACTTGATCGGGGGGTCGAGTTGAGCAGCGGACACATTCGTGTGCTGAGGCCGGAGGAACTGGGCGAGGGGGAACGGGAGCACTGGCGGGAGCTGCGCGCCAAGTCGCACGCCCCTCGCAACCCTTTCATGGAACCGGAGTTCACCGAGGCCGTGGGCCGGGTACGCCCGGCGGCGCGGGTGGCGGTGCTGTACGAGGGCGGCGAGAGCGCCGGTTTCCTGCCGTACGAGCGCGGACCGCTGGGGCAGGGGCGCGCCATCGGCCTCGGGGTGTCGGACTGCCAAGGGGCGGTATTGCGCCAGGGCCCGCTGCCCGATACCCGCCACCTTCTGCGCGCCTGCTCGCTGTCCAGCTTCGCCTTCGACAACCTGGAAGCGGAACAGGGGCTGTTCACGCCGTACGCCGCCGAGGAGTACGCCTCGCACGTCATCGACGTCGCCGACGGCTACGGGGCGTACGAGAACGTACTGCGCGCCCAGTCGCCGAAGTTCCTCAAGACCACCCTGGCCAAGGAGCGCCGGCTCGGCCGCCAGGTCGGGGACGTGCGGTTCGTGTTCGACGAGCGCGACCCCGCCGCGCTGCGCACGCTGATGGCCTGGAAGTCGGCGCAGTACCGCAGGACCGGGCGCCGCGACCGGTTCGCGCAGCGCTGGATCACCGAACTCGTCGGCCGGCTCGCCGCCACCCGCACCCCGGAGTGCGCCGGCACGCTGTCCGTCCTCTACGCCGGCGGACAGCCGGTCGCCGCCCACTTCGGGCTGCGCTCGTCGACCGTCCTGGCCTGCTGGTTCCCGGCGTACGACGTGGCGGTGGCGAAGTACTCGCCGGGGCTGGTGCTGCATCTGCGGATGGCCGAGGCCGCCGCCGCCGAGGGGATCGGTCTGCTGGACATGGGACGGGGCGCGGCGGAGTACAAGGACTCGCTGAAGACGGGCGAACTGCCCGTGTACGAGGGCGCGGTGACGCGCTGGGGGGCGGGCGCGGCGCTGTACTGGCTCGGCCGCGAGCCGGCGCGCCGGGCCCACGGGTTCGTGCGCGACCGGCCGCGGCTCGCCTCGCTCGCGGCGCGGACGCTGAAGGGTGTGGCGCGGCTGCGTCGCACGTGAGGACGATCGGAAGCGATCCAGGGGGGATGCGCATGTTCGGAGCAGCGCGTGCGAGACAGGGCCGCGTACGGCGAGACTTGGCGCGGCGGGAGACGGAACGGGAGATACGGGAGTTCCTGAGCATCGGACCGGTGCAGGTGGCCGAGCTGGAACTCGGGGACCACGGGGAGGGGGCCTCGCTCAGACCGGGGCCGGGCAGTCCGCCCGTGGCCGCGGGTGAGGTGTTCGTCCTGGTCCGGCGGGCGGGGCGGCCGGTGGGCACGCTGGTCGGACGGGTGCCGGAGGGGGCCGACGCGGTGTCCGTGCTGGCGGGGCTCGCCCAGGACCTGGTGAAAGGGCCGGTGCCGGGGGAGGCGCCGGTGGCGGCGAAGGGGTCCGGACCCGTGCCGCCGTCCGCGAGTGTCGTGGTCGCCACCCGGGAACGGGCGGGCCAACTGGCCCGCGCCCTCGACTCGCTGCTCGCCCAGGACCACCCGGACTTCGAGATCGTCGTCGTGGACAACGCGCCGCTGACCGACGAGACCCGCGTCCTGGTCGAGCGGAAGTACGGCGACCGGGTGCGCTACGTGTGCGAACCGGTGCCCGGCCTCGCGACCGCGCACAACCGGGGGCTCGACGTCGTACGCGGCGAGGTGACCGCCTTCACCGACGACGACGTGGTCGCCGACCCGCGCTGGCTGGCCGAACTGACCGCGCCCTTCGCCGCCGACCCGGGTCTCGGCTGCGCCACCGGCCTGATCCTGCCCGCGCGGCTGCGCACCCCCGCCCAGGTGCTCCTGGAGAGCCACGGCGGCTTCGCCAAGGGCTTCACCCCACGGACGTACGACCCCGCCGACCCGCCCGCCGACGAACCGCTGTTCCCGTTCACCGCCGGACGGTTCGGCTCCGGGGCCGGCATGGCCTTCCGTACGGCGGTGCTGCGCGAGGTCGGCGGCTTCGACCCGGCCACCGGCGCGGGCACGCACGCCCGGGGCGGCGACGACCTCTACGGCTTCGTCCGCGTCCTCGCCCACGGGTACCGGCTGCGCTATGTCCCGGCTGCCCTGGTCTGGCACCACCACCGGGAGACCTGGCGGGACCTGGAGACCCAGGCGTTCGGTTACGGGGCGGGGCTGACCGCGTATCTCACGGCCGTCCTCGTCAACCGCCCGGGGCTGCTGCCGGCGTTCCTCGCCCGGCTGCCGGGCGGGCTGGCCCACGCGCGGGCCCTGACGGCCGTACGGAACGGGGAGGGCAGTGACGGGGAGGGCAGCGGCGGGGTAGGCAGTGACGGGGAAGGCCTTGACGGGAAGGGCAGTGGCGGGCAGGGCAGTGAGGGGAAAGCGGGCGCCCGGGTTCCGGGCGGGCACGACGCCCGTACCCACCCCTGGCCGCGGCGCCTGTCGCGCCTCCAGCGCCGGGGCATGCTGTACGGCCCCCTCGGCTATCTGCGGGCCCGGCGCGCCCTGCGCACGGTCGGACTGGAGTCGCCCGGGGCCGCGGTGGGCCGGGGCGTGAGGACAATGGGGAGGCGCTGATCATGACAGGAGAGCCCGCGAGAACCACTGGGGAGAGCACAGCGAGGACGGGGGAAGCGGCGGGTGACGGGGGTGCCGGGGCGGGTGCGCACATCCCCGTCTTCCTCTATCACGCCGTGATGGACGACCCGCCCGCCTGGATAGCGGAGTTCACGGTCACCCCGCGCCAGTTCGCCGCGCACCTGGACGCGATCGCCGACAGCGGCCGTACGCCCCTGACGATCAGCGCGCTCGCCGACCACCTCGCCGGGCGGGCCCCGCTGCCGCCCCGCCCGGTGCTGCTGACCTTCGACGACGGCTTCGCCGACCTGCCGGGGCCGACCGCCGAGACGCTGGCCGGGCGCGGCCTGGCCGCCACCGCCTACCTCACCACCGGTGCCATCGCGCCCGGCGGACGCAGTCTGCTGCCGCCCGCCCCGATGATGACCCTGGACCAGGCGGCCGGCCTGGAGGACCACGGCATGGAGATCGGCAGCCACACCGTCACCCACGCCCAGCTGGACACCCTGTCCACCGGGGCGCTGGCGGTCGAACTCCGCTCCTCCAAGGCCGTACTGGAGGACGCCCTCGGCCACCCGGTCCGCCACCTCGCCTACCCGCACGGCTACAACAGCGCCAAGGTACGGTCCCTGTCGGCCCGCGCCGGCTACGAGACGGCGACGGCGGTGCGGCACGCGCTCAGCTCCGACCGCGACGAGCGCTACCGCATCGCCCGGCTCATCGTCCGGCGCACCCACACCGTCGCCGACGTCCAGGGCTGGCTGGCCGGGCGGGGCGCGCGGATCGCGCCCTACCGCGACAGCCCCAGGACGGTCGCCTGGCGGTGGTACCGGCGGGGCCGCGCGCTGGTGCGGGGCCCCGAGTTCGCCGGGTGACGGCCCACGGAGGACCGTTCACTCCAGCGGCTGGTTGAGGTACGGGTCGGCGGCCACCTCGCGCAGACTGCGCCAGGACGCGTCACCGGCCACCGAGAGGTCGCAGTGCGGTCCCGGGTCCCGGTAGTTCCACTGGAGCGCGGCCTTGACGCCGTCCAGGCCCTTGAGGACCCGGGGCACCTGCGCGTACCACTGGGCCTGCCGGTCCGGCCGGTCCGGGTCGGACGCGCTGCCGAACTCCGACAGCATCAGCGGTTTGTCGTCGGATATGTGCGCCCGGATCCAGTCGTGCGTGGCGTTCTGCGTCTGGGCGAAGCTCAGCCACTCCGTCTTGTGGCAGAGGTAGTAGTTGTACTGGTTGTAGCCGATCCAGTCGACGTACTCGTCGCCGGGATACAGCCGCTCGAACAGGTCGGCGTGGTTCAGGTAGCCGGTGATCACCCACGTCCACACCACGTTGTCCACGCCGAGGTCGCGGAACCGGTCGTGGATGTGCCGGTAGGCGCGGACGTACTCCTCCGGGCTGCCGCTGGCCGGGGTGCGGGTGTCCATCTCCAGGTCGAAGGAGAGGAACACCTTCTTGCCGGTGCGCTCCCCGTACTCCTTGATCCGGGCCGCCTGGACGTCGATGACGGAGTCGTCCAGCTCGCCGCCGGCTATCTGCCGCCACGTCGGCTGCTGCTGCTCGGTGCCGCCCCACCACTTGCTCTCCCAGGACAGCAGCAGCATCCGGTCCTCGCCGACGCGCTGCTCCTGCTCGGTCAGCAGCCGGCCCTCCAGTCTGGTGTCCGTGACGGCGGACATGTCATGGTACGTGTACACGATGTCGAGCTTGCGGCCGGCCTTCTCCTCGTAGGCGCGCACCTTCTCGGCGAGGTCCGCCTTGTCGTGCGGCACGAAGGCGCCGAACCAGGCGCCGCAGGGCGGTTCGAGCAGTTCGGTCGGGCGGCACCTCTCGTCCTGGCCGGACGGGCTCGTCCCGGAGCCGCCGTCCGGTCCGGCGGTGTCGCGCAGGGCGAGCACCGCCAGCAGGGCCGCGCACGCGAGGGTGGCGGAGGTCAGCAGGAGGCGGCGCCTTGCGCGCCGGAGGGGGCGGGGCGGGCCGGACCGGCCAGGCCGGCGGGGTGGGCGGGGCACGTTCACAGAGCGGAACCCTTCCGTGTCCTCGGTGGCGTCCCCGGGGCCGGAGCCGGGGCCGGGGACGCGCGCAGGCGCGGGCAGAACGCGGCGAGCGTGGTCAGCAGGGTGAGGACCAGCAGGACGCGTTCCCCGCTGAAGGAGTGCGTGGCGATCAGCACCGTCGAGACGAGGATGACGACGCCGACGCTCAGCAGCACGGCCAGCATCAGCCGCTCCAGCAGGTCGGAGTGGCGGTCGAAGTCGGCGGTCCGGCGGTCGACGGGGCCCTCGGCGGGGCGGGACCGCAGCGCCGGGCCGCAGATCCGGACCAGGGCCGCGCCCGGACCGGCGGCCAGGAAGAGCGCCACCGCCGCGCCGCGCGGCGGTGAACCGCCGGGCAGGGCGAGCGCGGCCAGCGCCAGCCAGCCGCCGAACGCGGGCAGCATGCGGATCACGAGGTCCTGCGGTGTCATCGGCTCACTCCCCCGTCGGCCCGTCCGGTCGGAGGACGTAGACCGTTCCCGCGCTGTTCTCCGCCACCAGCTGGAAGCGCGGTGACGCGGCCACCGACCGGCGTATGCGGTCCAGTTGCCCGCCGTCGAGCTGGCCGTTCATCTCCGAGTTGGCCACCTGCCCCTGGGTGAGCAGGAGATAGGCGCGGGCGGGCGGTTCCACGGCGCTCATGTCCCGGGCCAGGGTGGCGGCCGGGCTGCGCACGATCCGGTCGACATGGCTGCGGCCGTCGTCGAGGAACCAGTAGTGGTCGACGCTCCAGTACGAGTCGTAGGCGAGCGGGTAGTTCCGGTTCGCGGCGACCACGAGCGATCCTTCCGGTGCCTGGTCGAACAGTTGGCGTATCAGGGCGACTTCCTGCGGCGGGAAGTAGTTGATCCGGTCCTTGCCGGAGTAGGCGGGCACGAAGGCGAGCGTCCCGGCGAGCAGCGCGACCAGCGGCACCCACACGCCGTACCTGAGGTCGGGCAGCGGCAGCCGCCTGCGCCGGGCGGTGGCGGCGGGCCGCCCGGCCGCCTCGCGCGCGGCGAGGTCGGCGGCCAGGGTGCGCACCTTGGGCAGCAGCGCCGCCCCGGCGAAGAAGGCCGCGCCGGGCAGCATGAACATCAGCACCCGGAAGATCATTTCGCTGCCGTAGCTGCTGGCCACGAACATGGGCAGCGGCGCCGCGGCGATCAGCAGCAGGGGCAGCGCCCGGTACCGCAGCACCGGCTGGCGCAGCACGCCGAGCGCCGCGAGCAGCAGGACGGAGCCCGACAGCAGACGGGCGGCCCAGGAGGTGGCGATCGCCCCGGTGCCGGTCGGGGTGGCGCCGTACCCCGTCTCCACGTTGGCGCCGACATCACCCACCGAGCGGATCATGTCCGGCATCGCGGCGGACAGGAAGGGCAGCGCCGCCGTGAGGCACCAGGCCAGGAAGATGACCACCGTGGTGACCGTCGGCACCCAGTCGCGGTAGCGGCGGGCGAGACACAGCGCCAGCAGGGAGACGACCAGCATGCCGGGCGTCAGCTGGTGCGTGACGACGATGGTCGTGACCAGCACGGTCAGCAGCACCGTCCAGACCGCCGGGCGCTGCCGGCCGCGCCCGCCGCGCCGGCCGCCGTACCGGCGCAGGACGACGGCGAGCACGCCCACGTGCAGCGCGAAGGCGACGGACTGCGGGGAGAAGTAGTCCTGGCCCACCCAGTTGGCCACGTAGAAGAGCCAGACCGAGGTCCAGATCAGCCGGCGGTCGGTGGTGAAGGTGCGGTAGATCAGCAGCAGGGGGAGCAGCAGCATCAGGCTGGAGACCAGGGGCCACCACGCCATGTACATCGCGGTGTTGTCCACGCCGAGCAGCCGCACCAGCGCCGCCTGGGCGGCGAAGAAGCCCGGCCACTGGTCGTAGACGGCCATGTCGCCCAACTGCTCCTCGGTCCCCAGACCGCCCGAGGTCAGCAGATGGTCGATGACCGCGTCGTGCTTCCACGCCCAGGCGTACAGCGGGGTCGGGTAGACCAGGGCCTGGGTGGCCCGCTCCATCAGCAGCAGCCCGACGACGTACGCGAACGACCAGCCCTGCGGGCGCCTCGGGTCGCGGACGGTGAACCAGAAACCGGCCGGAAGCACGGCGACGCCCGCCCAGAAGGCCGGGTGCACCGCGCTGACCAGGCCGAAGTCGTCGAGGCGGGAGACGTCGGTGTGGCCGATCGCGTACGCCCACAGGGCGAGCGCCGCCAGCAGGGGCAGGGCCGGCCAGGCCCCGGCGGCGCGGTACCGGGGCCTCCAGGCGGGCGGGAGGTCGGAGAGGTCCGTCATGGAATCGGCGGCGGAGTCCGGTGGCTCCGGGGGAGCGGGGGGACGGCGGCGCGTGGTGCGCGCGGCGCCACGAAACCGCGCGCCCGCCTGCCGCCGCGCCCCCTGGGGCCGGGCGGGCGTGTCTCCAGGGCGCCGGACAGTCGCCTCTCCCGGCGGACGGGCGGACACGTCTTCAGCGCTGCGGTCCGCCGGCTCCTGGGAGACGGGCCTCGCCGCCGCCCCGGCCGCTTCGGCCTCCGGGAGGGCCTCGGCGGCGCCGTCGGCATCGACGACATCCGCGGCACCCACGGCATCTGCGACATATGCGGCAGCGCCGACATCGCCGACGGCGCCGACGTCTGTGCCGGGCTTCACGGCCGCTTCGTCCGGCCCTGCCTCTTCGTCCGGCCCTGCCTCTTCGTCCGGCCCTGTCTCTTCGTCCGGCCCTGTCTCTTCACCTCTCCCGACCGCTTCGTCGGTCACCACCGCCTCGGCACGTTCGGGCGGTGCGTCCGGGGACGGGGACGGCGTGTCCGGGGACGGCGTGTCCCGGGACGACGCGTCCGGGGCCTCCGGTGCGGGCACGGGTTCCGGTGCGGATCTCTCCCGTGGAGTTGCTGGCGGACGCACGACGTTCCCCCCTGGCGGTTCGGCTCTGTGCTCGATCAGTCCCTGGATCTGTCGTTCGGTCTGGAGCGGTGCGGGGGCTCGGACGTCGGGGCCGGTCGGCGCGGTGGCAGGACCAGGACGAGCAGGACGAGCAGCGCGAGCAGCAGGAGAAGGGGCAGCGCGACCGGCGCGAGCGCCTGCCGCCACACCCAGCCGCCCACCGCGGCGAGATACAGAACCCCCCAGCGTCCCGGCCACGGCAGCCGGTCGCCCGCGTACGCGAGCAGCAGCCACAGCGGCACGAGACACAGCAGTTGCAGAACGGGCGGTGCCCAGCGCAGCAGCGGCTCGGGGCCGTCGAGCCCCACCGCGTCCGCGAGGAATCCGGCCGTCTTGGTGTAGAACGTCCCGTCCACCGGCTGTGGTTCCCGGCCGAGGGCGACAGGTGCCACGTACAGGGCGATCACGGCGGCCCCCAGGGCGGCCCCGGGGAGCCGCCAGTCGAGGCGGGCGCTCAGGGTCACGGAGGCCACGAACACGACCAGCAGTACCCCGCCCGCGACGAGCGCGGCCGGCGGCAGTTCCTCCAGCAGCTCACGGCCGGTCAGTGCCGTCCGGGAGACCCCGTCCAGCCAGGGAAGTCCGCGCAGGGCCGTCCAGAAGACCGCGGTGGCGAGACCGAGCACCGCCCAGAGGCCGATCCACAGCCGCCTCTCCCAGGTCTCCTCCTCGACGGACCCAGCGGACGGAGCGGACCCGACAGACCCGACGGACTCGGCGGACTCGGCGGACCCGACGGACCCGGCGGACCCGGCGGGCTCGGCGCCCTGCCTTCCCTGGGAGCCCGGAGCGCCCTGGGCCACCGGGGAACCCCTGCCCCCGGCAGCCCCGCCGGCCCCGCCCTCCGGGCCGGGCGGACCATCGGCCGCCCCGCCCCCCGCACCGTCCGACGACCGGACGATCACGGCCAGCGGATCCGCCTCCAACGCCTCCCGCTCGTAACCGGGCCGCCCGATGAAGAGGGTGACGGTGTCCTCCCGCCCGTCCACCTCCCGCCCCTCCCCCTGCCTCCCGTCGGCCGGATCGACCGCGTACGCGGCCTTGCGGGCCCAGTTCGTGCCGTAGCCGGCGGTGGCGTTCAGCCGCGCCCAGCGGGTGCCGTAGGAGGGCGTGCCGGGTGCCGACGGCTTCCGGCGGCCCCCCGTCGCGTCCCCGTCGCCGGGTACGCCGCCCGGTCCCCGGCCGGAACCACCACCGCCGCGCAGCGCCGCGCGCAGGCCCGGCACGCAGCCGGCGGCGACCAACGTCATCCCCAGCAGCACCGCCCAGCCGGCGCCCGCGATCCCGGCCGGAGTGAACAGTACGGTCGCGCTGCCCAGCACGAGGGCGCACATCGTGCCCTGGACAGCGGCGAGCGCGCCGGTCCGGCCCTGCACCCGCAGCACCCCTATGTACAGCTCCACCACGATCCGCGGCAGCGCCCCGAGGGCGAGCAGCCGCAGCACCGCGGAGCCGTGCTCGGCGTAGTCGTCGTCGAACGGGGCGAGGATCTGCGGCGCGAAGGCCACCAGGAACGCCACGACCGGCACCAGCAGCAGCGTCATGCGGCGCAGCGCCCCGCGGACGCCGTCGGCGAGGTGGCGCGGGTCGTGCGAGGCGTGCGCGGTGAGCGAGGAGGCCATGTTGATGGCCATGAACTCCATCGTGCCGCCGACGGTGTACGCCACGTAGAAGTAGCCGTTCTCCGCGGCGGTGAAGCGGACGGCGACCATCACCGGCAGCAGGTTGATCATGGCCAGGCTGAACAGCGCGCCCAGCGAGTCACCCGCCAGGAAACGGCCCATCTCCCGGTAGACGGGCGGTTCGAGGTCGTGGTCCGCGGCGGCCTGCCGCGGGATCAGCCGACGGAAGATCAGCCAGCCGAGGGGCAGCGTGGAGAAGGAGATCGCCACGGCCCACGAGACGAAGATGCCGAGCACCGGCAGCGCGGAGGCGAAGACGGCGAGCAGGATCAGCTTCCCGACCGAGAACACCGCGTTGCCGGCCGGCACCCACTCGGCCTTGCGCAGCCCGGTCAGCACCCCGTCCTGCAGGGTGAGCAGCGCCCAGGCCACGCACGCGGCGACGAACAGGGTCCCCGCCACCGGCGTGCCCAGCGGCGCGTACGAGTCGCCCCACCGGTCGAGGGTGAGCAGGAAGACGCCGGCCGCCAGCGCGACGACCACCGAACTGGCCGCGTAGGCACGCCAGACCAGCGCCCCCGTCGCCCGTCCGGCACGCGGCACGAAGCGGACCACGGCGCCGATCATCGTCGTCGCCGTGATGCTGGCGAGCAGCCGCATCGCCGCGATCGCGGCGGAGCCCTGGCCGACGGCCTCCTCGGTGTAGTACCGGGCGGACACCAGCCAGAACCCCAGCCCGAGCACGGCGGACACGCCGGTGCTGAGCATGAGGAAGTAGGCGTTCTTGAACAGCGAGTCGGAGCCGTGCGCCCCGTCGGACGGCCGGCCCCCGTCGTCCGCCCGCGCCTCGGCCGTCTCCTGCACCTGCGCCTCAGTCACGGAACGGCCCCGGCCCGCGCGGTAACGGACCCGGTCCTTCCGGCAGTGCCCCCGGCCCGCTCAGGTCCTCGGGCGGCTCAGCCGGCCGGACGCCGGAATCCTCCAGGACCTCGATGGCCTCCCGCGCGCGCAGCGGGTCCACGGGCAGCGCGTGCCGCGCGAACCAGCGCGCCGCCTCGGGAGCGGGCGAAGGGTCGGTGAACTCCGGGCCCGCGTAGTCGTCCAGAGGCGGGTCGTAGAGGTACCCGACGGTGATGCCCCGCCGCGCCAGAGCCGCCACCGCCGCGTCCCGGTCCGCCACGAGCAGCGGCACCCGGAACAACGGCTGCACCGCGCCGTCCGGCCCCTCGCGCCCGGCCCGTGCCCAGCGCGTCGACAGCAACAGCTCCGTCCCCGCGCGGCAGTCGGCGAGCACGTCGTCCAGCCGGTCGAGGCCGCGGCCGACGCGGGCGATCCGGAACCGGCCGGATCTCAGCCGGTAGTCGTGCATGTCGACGCGGACCCAGGGGTCGTGCGCGTCCAGATCCGGTGCGGCGGCGACCGCGCGGGCCAGCTCCTCGGGCCGCAGCGGCATCCGGATCTCCTCGCGCTCGGCCATGCCCAGCACCCGCAGCGTCGCCCAGGCGGCCCGCCGCAGCCGCAGCCTCCGCACGGCCGCCTCCGCGTACGGCCGCACCGCGTAGGCGAGTTCGGCCGTCAACCGGCGCGGCGCCAGCAGGTCTTCGCACGCCTTCTCCAGCGCCTCCCGCACGCCCGGATCGGCGACCGCGAGGATCCCCCCGGCGTGCGCCCCGACGTGCTTGGACAGGCTGAAGACGGAGGCGTCGCCCCAGGTCCCGACCGGACGGCCGCCCACCTCGCTGCCGATGGCGTGCGCCGCGTCCTCGAACAACGGGATGCCCAACGCGTCGCACCGCGCCCGCAGTCCGGGCGCCGGGTCCGGGTTCCCGTACAGGTTCGTCGTCAGTACGGCGGACAGCGAGTCCCAGGTCTCCTCGGGCACGGCGTCGAGGTCGATGGAGGCGTCCCACGGGTTCAACGGCGCCTGCACCGGGCGCAGTCCGGCCGCCAGGACGACGAAGAAGATGACGTCGTCGTTGACCGGCGACATCAGCACCCGGCCGCCCGGCGGGCACCAGTGCCGCAGTGCCGCGTACAGGCCGAACCGGCACGACGGTACGTACACGCATTCCCGGCCGAGTCTGTCGCGCATGGTCCGCGCCGGGCGTTCCGGCCTGGCATGCGACGACACCGAACCCGGACCGGCCTCCCCAATGGCCATCCGCTCCCCCTGTTGTGCCGTCGGAACGCCCCCTCCCCGAGGCCTTCCGGCACCCGTCCAGACTCTCCCCGTTCGCACCGCTCCGTCAAGATTGCGGATCGGCCTGTGGACAACTTCCCGCACACAAGCGGAAGCGGAGCGCTACCCGCCGGACACCCCGCCCGGCACCCGACCGGGCACCTCACCCGTCACTCACCCCGCCGTACACACCGTCGGCCCGCGCTCTGCCCCGACGCGCCCTGACCGCCGTAACGTGTGGCCCGGCCACCCGGAACCCCCGGCACAGGCGGTGCCCACCCGGCACCGACATGCCCCGACCCGCACGGGCACGCACCGGCACGCGCCCACCGGCACCGGCACGCACCGTCGAGTACGAAAGCGAGGCAGCGCAGATGCCCCTCTTCGACGTCCCCGAAGGCCACCCCTTCGGCCCGCACAACCTCCCGTACGGCGTGTTCTCGCCCCCCGGGAAGGAGGAACGGACGGTGGGCGTCCGGCTGGGCGACCACGTCCTCGACGCCGGCGCGGCGGCCCGCGCCCTCGGATCGCCGTACGCCTCCCTCCTCGCCCGGCCCACCCTCAACCCGCTGCTGGCGGCCGGCCGCACCACCTGGTCCGACGTACGGCGTGCGCTGACCGCCTGGGTGACGGTCCCCGCGCACCGCGAGAGCCTCGCCCCGCTGTTCCACCCCCTCTCCTCGGTCACCCTGCACCTGCCCTTCGAGGTGGCCGACTACGTCGACTTCTACGCCTCCGAGAACCACGCCCGGAACGTCGGCCGCATCTTCCGCCCCGACGCCGCCGACTCCCTGACCCCGAACTGGAAGCACCTGCCGATCGGTTACCACGGCCGCTCCGGCACCGTGGTGGTCTCCGGCACGGACGTCGTACGCCCCTCCGGCCAGCGCAAGTCCCCCACCGACCCGGCGCCCGTCTTCGGCCCGTCCGTACGCCTGGACATCGAGGCCGAGGTCGGCTTCGTCGTCGGGACGCCGAGCGAGCCCGGCCGGCCGGTCCCGCTCCACGACTGGCGCGAGCACGTGTTCGGGCTGTGTCTGCTGAACGACTGGTCGGCTCGGGACATCCAGGCCTGGGAGTACGTCCCCCTCGGCCCGTTCCTCGGCAAGTCCTTCGCCACGTCGGTCTCGGCGTGGATCACCCCTCTCGACGCCCTGGAGGCCGCGCGGACCGCCCCGCCGGAGCGGACCCACCGGCTGCTGCCGTACCTCGACGACGCCGACCAGGAGCCGAGCGGCTACGACCTGCGGATCTCCGTCGCCGTCAACGGCCACGTCGTCTCGGAGCCGCCCTTCTCCACCATGTACTGGACGGCCGCCCAGCAGTTGGCCCACCTGACCGTCAACGGCGCCTCGCTGCGCACCGGCGACCTGTACGGCTCGGGCACCGTCAGCGGCCCTTCCGAACGGGAACGCGGGTCCCTGCTGGAGCTGACCTGGAACGGCCGCGAGCCCCTCGAACTCCCGGACGGCAAGCGAACCTTCCTGGAGGACGGCGACGAGGTCACCCTGTCCGCCTGGGCCCCCGGCCCGGACGGCACCCGGGTGGGACTGGGCGAGGTGACGGGGCGGGTGGTCGCGGGCTGACCAGAACGCTCGGGGCGACCGCGACCGCGACCGCAACAGCAAGGGCGCGGGCACGGGAGCGGGCGCAGGAGCAGGAGCAGGAGCAGGAGCAGCCAAGGAAACGGCCAAAGAAACGGCGAAGAGAAAGGAGCCTCCGGAGCGAAGGCCGAGCGAGACGACGGACACTTGGCGCTCCTCGGACCTGACTCGCACCGCCCCGCACCGTCATACTGTCGGCGGACGGTGCGCGAGCACCTTTCCGCACTCCCCCGCACGAGCCAGAGCCGAGCCGCCTTTCCGACCAGGATCCGGAGCCCGTGGCATGACCGTCAGCCTGCTTCTGCTGAGCGTCGTCGCCCTGACCACCGCCGTGCCGGCGCCCCGTGCGCTGACCCGGGCCAGTTGGCCGGAACGGGACCCGGTGGTCGCGCTGTGGGTGTGGCAGTGCCTGGTCGCCACGGTCCTGCTGTGCTGTCTGACCGCCCTGGCCCTGGGCGCCGCCGCCGTCTTCGGCACGGTCCGCGCCCAGCTCTTCGCCCCGGCGCCGCCCGGGGTGACCGAGGCGTACAACCTCTCCGCCGGCCCGCCCTGGACGGCGGCCCTCACCCTGCTGCTGGCCTGCGGAGCCGCCTGGACCACCGCCATGCTCGCCCGGGAACTGGCCGAAGCCCGCCGGCGCCGGGCCCGGGCCCGCTCGCATCTGCGCGAGCGCGCCCCCGACCTGCCCGCCGGGCTCCCCACCGCGCGCGGGCCTCTCCTCGTGCTGGAGGACGAGTACCCGGACGCCTGGTGGATGCCCGGCAGCCCGCCCCAGCTGATCGTCACCACCGGCGCCCTGCAACGTCTCACCGACCACCAGATCGACGCGGTCCTCACCCATGAGCGCGGCCATGCCCGCGCCCGCCACGACTGGCTGCTGCACCTCTCCACTGCCCTGGCCACCGGCTTCCCCCGTGTCCCGCTCTTCGCCCACTTCTGCGACCAGACCCACCGCCTGGTGGAACTCGCCGCCGATGACACCGCCTCCCGGCGCTGCGGCCACCTGACCACGGCCCTCGCCCTGATCGAGCTGAACCAGCACCGGGGCGTCCTGTCCTGCGCCTCCAGCCACCGTCTCCTCGGCGAACGCGTCGACCGCCTCCTGGAGCCGCAGCCCCGCCTGGGCCGCCGCCACCGCGCCATGACCACGGCGACGGCCGCCCTGGTGCCGCTCCTCCCCCTGCTGATCACCTTCGCCCCGGGCCTCACGGCTCTGTCCTGAGCCGCCGGCACCCGGCTATATCCAGTCGTCGGGCTCCGGCTCCTGCTCGGGCCAGTCGTCCGGACCCCTGTCCGGCGCGGGGTCCGCGGAGGGGCCGGCGGTGAGTGAGGGAGCCGAGGACGGCTCGGTGCCGCCGGCCGGTCCGTCCAGCCCCGCGAGCACCTCCAGCACGCCTTCCCCGTACGTCGTCAGCTTCTTCTCACCGATGCCGCTGATGGAGCCGAGCTGCCCGATCGACGTGGGCCACACCGTGGCGATCTCCCGGAGCGTGGCGTCGTGGAAGATGACGTAGGCCGGGACGCCCTGTTCCCTGGCCTGCTCGGCACGCCACGCGCGCAGCGCCTCGAAGGCCGGCACCAGCGCCTGGGGCAGCTCCGCCGCCGCGGCCTTGGGCTTGCGCTCACCGCGTCCCCCGCCGGACGCCTTCACCGCTGTCGGCTTCTTCGGCTCCTTGCGCAGCGGGACCTCCCGCTCCCGGCGCAGCACGGCCGCGCTGTCGTCGGTCAGCACCAGCGTGCCGTACTCCCCCTCCACCGCCAGCAGCCCTTGGGCCAGCAGCTGCCGGACGACGCCACGCCACTCGCCCTCGCTCAGCTCAGTCCCGATGCCGAACACCGAGAGCTGGTCGTGGTCGAACTGGATGACCTTGGCGGTGCGCTTGCCCAGCAGGATGTCGATGATCTGCCCGGCGCCGAACTTCTGCCCGCGCTCCCGCTTCAGCCGCACCACCGTCGACAGCACCTGCTGCGCCGCGACCGTGCCGTCCCAGGTCTCCGGCGGGGTGAGGCAGGTGTCGCAGTTGCCGCAGCCGGACGCCTGCGGGTCCTGTCCGAAGTAGGCGAGGAGCTGGCCGCGCCGGCACTGGACGGTCTCGCACAGGGCGAGCATGGCGTCCAGGTGGGACTGGGCCCGCCGCCGGAACGCCTCGTCGCCCTCGCCGGACTGGATCAGCTTGCGCTGCTGCACGACGTCGTTGAGACCGTAGGCCATCCAGGCCGTCGAGGGCAGTCCGTCCCGCCCGGCCCGGCCCGTCTCCTGGTAGTAGCCCTCGACCGACTTGGGCAGGTCGAGGTGGGCGACGAACCGCACGTCCGGTTTGTCGATGCCCATGCCGAAGGCGATGGTCGCCACGACCACCAGGCCCTCCTCCCGCAGGAACCTCGACTGGTGCGCCGCGCGGGTGCCCGCGTCCAGGCCCGCGTGGTACGGCACCGCCTCGACGCCGTTGCGGGAGAGGAACTCGGCCGTCTTCTCCACCGAGTTCCGCGAGAGGCAGTAGACGATGCCCGCGTCGCCCGGGTGCTCCTCGCGCAGGAAGGTCAGCAGCTGCTTCTTGGGGTCGGTCTTCGGCACGATCCGGTACTGGATGTTGGGCCGGTCGAAGCTGGCCACGAAGTGCCGGGCCGCCGGCATGTTCAGCCGCTCGGTGATCTCCCGGTGGGTGGCGTGGGTCGCCGTCGCCGTGAGCGCGATGCGGGGGACGTCCGGCCAGCGCTCGCCCAGCAGGGACAGCGCGAGGTAGTCCGGCCGGAAGTCGTGCCCCCACTGCGAGACGCAGTGCGCCTCGTCGATGGCGAAGACCGCGATCTTGCCCCGGGAGAGCAGGTTGAGGGTGCTCTCCAGCCGCAGCCGCTCGGGCGCCAGGTAGAGCAGGTCCAGCTCTCCGGCGAGGAACTCGGCCTCCACCGTGCGGCGCTCGTCGAAGTCCTGCGTCGAGTTCATGAACCCGGCGCGCACGCCGAGCGCCCGCAGCGCGTCCACCTGGTCCTGCATCAGCGCGATGAGCGGGGAGATCACTATGCCGGTGCCGGGCCTGACCAGGGACGGGATCTGATAGCACAGCGACTTGCCGCCGCCGGTCGGCATGAGGACGACGGCGTCGCCGCCCGCGACCACATGCTCGATGACGGCTTCCTGCTCGCCGCGGAAGTCCTCGTACCCGAAGACCCGGCGCAGCGCGGCGACCGCCTCGCTGTCCCCGCCGTCCGGGGCCCTGGTCCCTGCCATCTCACCGATCACGCTCGTCCCGCCCATCGTCCCGTCCCCCGTACGTCCTGCCCCGTCTGTCTGGCCCGTCCGTCCTGCCCCGACCACTGCCTCCACGATAGGGGCTGGCACCGACAGCCACGGAGTTGTCCACAGGCCCCGGCCACCACCGCCCACTCACCGCCCCTCACCGTCGTCAAGGACACGAAGGTCGTTCACACGTTCGCGGGAGCCCTGCCCGTTTCCGGCCGATAGTCTGAATGCGCCCGCGAGACTCCGTCGCATGGGAGCACTGATGAGCGTCGCACCGAAGGCGTCCAAGCCCACCTGGCCGATCCCGCCGGAGGGCGGCTGGACCGCCGACGACCTGGACCGCCTCCCGGATCTTCCTCCGCACACGGAACTGATCGACGGGAGTCTCGTCTTCGTGAGTCCGCAGACACTTTTCCACTCACGCGCTGTCGACTTCTTCAACTGGCAGTTGCAGTCACTCGCCCCGGCGGAATTCGAGGTCGTCCGCGAGTTCACCATCGACATCGACCGGCAGAACCGGCCCGAGCCGGACGTGATCGTGATCAGCGCGGAACTGGTGGAGGACCCGGAGCAGACCCGTTACCCCGCCGCCTCCGTGCTGCTGGCCATCGAGGTCGTCTCCGCTGAGTCCGTGTCCCGCGACCGCGAGACCAAGCCCCTGAAGTACGCCCGCGCCGGCATCCCCCACTACTGGCGGGTCGAGAACGAGAAGGGCTTCGCCGTCGTGCACGCCTTCGAGCTGGAGCCCACGACCGGCGCGTACACCAGCGTCGGCATCTTCCGTGAGCGGATGAAAGTGGCCGCCCCCTTCCCGCTGGACCTCGATCTCACCGGCATCAAGCCGCGCCGCGGCTCCGCGTAGCGCGGCACGACAGCGGCCCGGCACCCCCCGTGAGAGTGCCGGGCCGCCGCGCTGTCGAAGGCCGGGTCAGCGCACGAACACCCCCGCCTGCCCCGCCAGATCCAGGAAGTACTGCGGCGCCACCCCCAGCACCAGGGTGACCGCCACGCCCACCCCGATCGCCGTCGTCGTCAGCGGTGACGGCACCGCGACGGTCGGGCCCTCGGGCCGGGGCTCGCTGAAGAACATCAGCACGATCACGCGGATGTAGAAGAACGCCGCGATCGCCGAGGAGATCACGCCGATCACGACCAGCGGGGCCGCGCCGCCCTCCGCCGCGGCCTTGAACACGGCGAACTTCCCGGCGAAACCGGAGGTCAGCGGAATGCCCGCGAAGGCCAGCAGGAACACCGCGAACACGGCCGCCACCAGCGGCGACCGGCGGCCCAGCCCCGCCCACTGCGACAGGTGCGTTGCCTCGCCGCCCGGGTCCCGCACCAGCGTCACCACCGCGAACGCGCCGATCGTGACGAAGGAGTAGGCCGCCAGGTAGAAGAGGACGGACGAGACGCCGTCCGGCGTGGTCGCGATGACACCCGCCAGGATGAACCCGGCGTGCGCGATCGACGAGTACGCCAGCAGCCGCTTGATGTCGGTCTGGGTGATCGCGACGATCGCGCCGCCCAGCATGGTGACGATCGCCACGCCC
The DNA here is from genome assembly GCF_055562815.1 of Streptomyces sp. NPDC016677. Lineage (NCBI taxonomy): Bacteria > Bacillati > Actinomycetota > Actinomycetes > Kitasatosporales > Streptomycetaceae > Streptomyces > Streptomyces sp. NPDC016677. Next base: position 115,021 of record NZ_JBVHEO010000013.1, read on the forward strand.
CACATCACGGGCCGCCAGTCCCAGCGCAGGCCGGGCAGGACGACGTAGAGGATGCGCAGCAGCGCGCCGAACGCCGCCACCTTGGTGGCCGCCGCCATGAACCCGGTCACCGGTGTCGGCGCGCCCTGGTACACGTCCGGCGTCCACATGTGGAACGGCACCGCGCCCACCTTGAACAGCAGGCCCATGACGATCAGCGCGGCGCCGACCAGCAGCAGCGCGTCGTTGCCCATGGTGTCGGCGAGCGCCGGGGTGACCTCCGTGATCGACCCGTCGACGACCTGCGCGATCGTGCCGTACGACATGGAGCCCGAGTAGCCGTAGAGCAGGGCGATGCCGAACAGGGTGAACGCGGAGGCGAACGCGCCGAGCAGGAAGTACTTGACCGCTGCCTCCTGCGACACCAGCCGCTTGCGGCGGGCCAGCGCGCACATCAGGTACAGCGGGAGGGAGAAGACCTCCAGGGCGACGAACAGGGTCAGCAGGTCGTTGGCGGCCGGGAAGACCAGCATGCCGGCGACGGCGAACAGGAGGAGCGGGAAGACCTCCGTGGTGGTGAACCCGGCCTTCACCGCCTTCTGCTCGCTCTCGCTGCCCGGCACGGACGCGGCCTGCGCGGCGAAGGAGTCCACCCGGTTGCCGTGCGCCGCCGGGTCGAGTCGCCGTTCGGCGAAGGTGAACAGGCCGACCAGGCCCGCCAGCAGGATCGTGCCCTGGAGGAACAGGGCCGGTCCGTCGACGGCGATGGCGCCCATCGCGGCGATGTGCGCCTTGGTGGTGCCGTAGCCGCCAGCCGCGAGCGCGACGACCGCTGCGAAGGCGGCGACGAGCGCGACGGCGGAGACGAACATCTGCGCGTAGTAGCGCGATCTGCGCGGTACGAACGCCTCGACGAGGACTCCGACGACCGCCGCTGCGACGATGATCAGGACGGGCGACAGCTGGCCGTACTCGATTTTCGGCGCGTCGATCCTGGTGATCGGATCGGCCGCCGTTGTCCACAGGCTGTGGACGGCTGTTGCGCTCACTTGGCCGCCTCCACCTCGGGCCGGGGGTCCTTCTGCTGTACGTCGGACATGGTCTGCTTGACCGCCGGGTCGACGATGTCCGTGACGGGCTTGGGGTAGACGCCCAGGAAGATCAGCAGCGCGGCCAGCGGCACGGCGACCGCCAGCTCGCGCACCCGCAGGTCCGGCATCGCGGCCACCTCCGGTTTCACCGGGCCGGTCATCGTCCGCTGGTAGAGGACGAGGGTGTAGAGCGCGGCGAGCACGATGCCGAAGGTCGCGATGATGCCGACCACCGGGTAGCGCGTGAACGTCCCGACCAGGACCAGGAACTCACTCACGAACGGCGCCAGACCCGGCAGCGACAGGGTGGCCAGACCGCCGATCAGGAAGGTACCCGCGAGCACCGGGGCGACCTTCTGCACGCCTCCGTAGTCGGCGATGAGCCGCGAGCCGCGCCGGGAGATCAGGAAGCCGGCCACCAGCATCAGCGCGGCGGTCGAGATGCCGTGATTGACCATGTAGAGCGTCGCGCCGGACTGGCCCTGGCTGGTCATCGCGAAGATGCCCATGATGATGAAGCCGAAGTGCGAGATCGACGCGTACGCCACCAGCCGCTTGATGTCCCGCTGGCCGACCGCGAGCAGCGCCCCGTAGAGGATGCTGATCAGCGCCAGCACGAGCACGACCGGCGTCGCCCACTTGCTGGCCTCCGGGAAGAGCTGGAGGCAGAAGCGGAGCATCGCGAAGGTGCCCACCTTGTCGACGACCGCCGTGATCAGCACGGCGACCGGGGCGGTGGACTCCTGCATGGCGTTGGGCAGCCAGGTGTGCAGCGGCCACAGCGGCGCCTTCACCGCGAAGGCGAAGAAGAAGCCGAGGAACAGCCAGCGTTCGGTGTTGGTCGCCATGTCGAGCGTGCCGTTGGCCCGTGCCTCGGCGATCTCGGTGAGCGAGAAGTTCCCGGCGACCACGTACAGCCCGATCACCGCCGCCAGCATGATCAGTCCGCCGGCCAGGTTGTAGAGGAGGAACTTCACCGCCGCGTACGAGCGTTGCGTCGCCGCCGTCTTCTCGCCGTGCTCGTGGGCCCGGTCGCCGAAGCCGCCGATGAGGAAGTACATCGGGATGAGCATGGCTTCGAAGAAGATGTAGAAGAGGAAGACGTCGGTGGCCTCGAACGAGATGATCACCATCGCCTCGACGGCCAGGATCAGGGCGAAGAAGCCCTGGGTCGGCCGCCACCGGCTGCTGCCGGTCTCCAGCGGGTCGGCGTCGTGCCACCCGGCCAGGACGATGAACGGGATCAGCAGGGCGGTCAGCGCGATCAGCGCCACCGCGATGCCGTCCACGCCCAGTTCGTAGCGGACGCCGAAGTCGGCGATCCAGGAGTGCGACTCGGTGAGCTGGTAGCGGTCGCCGTCCGGGTCGAAGCGGACCAGGATCACCAGCGCGAGGACGAGCGTGGCCAGCGAGAACAGCAGCGCCAGCCACTTGGCGGCGGTGCGTCGCGCGGCCGGCACGGCGGCCGTCGCGATCGCCCCGACGGCCGGGAGCACCGCTGTCGCTGTCAGCAGGGGAAAAGACATCGGTATCAGACCGCCCTCATCAGCAGGGTCGCGGCGACGAGGACCGCCGCACCGCCGAACATCGAGACCGCGTAGGAGCGCGCGAACCCGTTCTGCACCTTGCGCAGCCGCCCGGACAGCCCGCCGACCGAGGCCGCCGTGCCGTTGACGACCCCGTCGACCAGGGTGTGGTCGACGTAGACCAGGGAGCGCGTGAGGTGCTCGCCGCCGCGGACCAGGACGACGTGGTTGAAGTCGTCCTGGAGCAGGTCGCGCCGGGCGGCCCGGGTGAGCAGCGATCCGCGCGGGGCGACGGCCGGGACCGGGCGGCGCCCGTACTGCGCCCAGGCGAGCGCGACGCCGATCACCATCACGGCGACGGTGGACAGGGTGACCGTCAGGGCGCTGACCGGCGGATGCCCGTGTTCGTGCGCGGTGATCGGCTCCAGCCAGTGCATGAACCGGTCGCCGAGACTGAAGAACGCGCCGCCCGCGACCGACCCGACGGCCAGCACGATCATCGGGATCGTCATGACGCCCGGCGACTCGTGCGGGTGCGGAGGGGTGTACTCGCCGCGCGTCTCGGCCGCCGGCTCCACGTCCGGCTCGGCCGGGGACGGCGTCGGCGCCTTGCGCCAGCGCTCCTCGCCGAAGAACGTCATCAGCATCACGCGCGTCATGTAGTACGCCGTGATGGCCGCGCCCAGCAGGGCGCAGGCGCCGAGGATCCAGCCCTCGGTGCCGCCCTTGGCGAACGCCGCCTCGATGATCTTGTCCTTGGAGAAGAAGCCGGACAGGCCCGGGAAGCCGATGATGGCGAGGTAGCCGAGGCCGAAGGTGATGAACGTGACCGGCATGTACTTCCTGAGGCCGCCGTAGCGGCGCATGTCGACCTCGTCGTTCATACCGTGCATGACCGAACCGGCGCCCAGGAAGAGCCCCGCCTTGAAGAAGCCGTGGGTCACCAGGTGCATGATCGCGAAGACATAGCCGATCGGGCCGAGGCCCGCGGCGAGCACCATGTAGCCGATCTGCGACATGGTCGACCCCGCCAGCGCCTTCTTGATGTCGTCCTTGGCGCAACCGACGATCGCACCGAACAGCAGCGTGACCGCGCCGACGATGGTGACGACCAGTTGCGCGTCCGGCGCCCCGTTGAAGATCGCGGCCGAGCGGACGATCAGATACACGCCCGCCGTCACCATGGTCGCGGCGTGGATGAGGGCCGAGACCGGGGTCGGGCCCTCCATCGCGTCCCCGAGCCAGGACTGCAGCGGCACCTGGGCGGACTTGCCGCACGCGGCGAGCAGCAGCATCAGCGCGATCGCGGTCAGCTTGCCCTCGCCGGCCTCCCCGGCGAGTCCGGGCTCCGCCACCGTGCCGAGCACCGGCCCGAAGGCGAACGTCCCGAACCAGAGGAACATCAGCATGATCGCGATGGACAGGCCCATGTCGCCGACCCGGTTGACCAGGAAGGCCTTCTTCGCGGCCGTGGCGGCGCTGGGCTTGTGCTGCCAGAAGCCGATCAGCAGGTAGGAGGCGAGACCGACGCCCTCCCAGCCGACGTACAGCAGCAGGTAGTTGTCGGCGAGGACCAGGATCAGCATCGCCGCGAGGAACAGGTTGAGGTAGCCGAAGAAGCGGCGGCGGCGCTCGTCGTGCTCCATGTACACGACGGAGTACAGGTGGATCAGCGAGCCGACGCCGGTGATCAGCAGCACGAACGTCATCGACAGCTGGTCGAGGCGGAAGGCGACGTCGGCCTGGAAGCCCTCGACCGGGACCCAGCTGAACAGGTGCTGGGTCAGGGTGCGTTCCTCAGCGCCCTTGCCCAGCATGTCGGTGAAGAGGACGGCGCCGATCACGAAGGAGGCGGCGGCCAGCAGCGTGCCGAGCCAGTGTCCTGCGGCGTCCAGCCGGCGGCCGCCGCACAGCAGCACCGCCGCTCCGAGCAGAGGCGCTGCCACCAGCAGCGCGATGAGAGACTCCACGATTCAGCGACCCCTCACAGCTTCATCAGGCTGGCGTCGTCGACCGAGGCCGAGTGGCGGGAACGGAACAGGGACACGATGATCGCGAGCCCGACCACGACCTCCGCGGCGGCGACGACCATCGTGAAGAAGGCGATGATCTGGCCGTCGAGATTGCCGTGCATCCGGGAGAAGGCGACGAACGCCAGGTTGCAGGCGTTGAGCATCAGCTCCACGCACATGAACACCACGATGGCGTTGCGCCGGATCAGCACCCCGGTGGCGCCGATCGTGAACAGCAGGGCCGCGAGATAGAGGTAGTTGACCGGATTCACTGGGCCGCCTCCCCGCTGTTCGTGCGCTCCAGGCGCTCCTCGGCCCGCTGCTCCAGGGCCTTCAGGTCGTCGAGCGCGTCCGCCGACACGTCCCGGATCTGGCCCCGCTCGCGCAGCGTCCTGCTGACGGTCAGCTCGGAGGGGGTGCCGTCGGGCAGCAGACCCGCGATGTCCACGGCGTTGTGCCGGGCGTACACCCCGGGGGCGGGCAGCGGCGGGAGGTACTTGCCGTCCCGCACCCGCTCCTCGGCCAGCTCCCGCTGGGTCTTGGCCCGCTCGGTGCGCTCCCGGTGGGTGAGCACCATGGCGCCGACCGCGGCGGTGATGAGCAGGGCGCCGGTGATCTCGAACGCGAAGACGTACTGGGTGAAGATCAGGGCCGCCAGGCCCTCCACGTTGCCGCCCGCGTTGGCCTGTCCGACGCCGCTGAACTCCGTGAGGGAGGCGTTGCCGATGCCCGCGATCAGCAGGATGCCGAAGCCGAGCCCGCACAGCAGGGCCAGCCAGCGCTGCCCCCTGATGGTCTCCTTCAGGGAGTCCGCCGCGGTGACACCGACCAGCATCACCACGAACAGGAACAGCATCATGATCGCGCCGGTGTAGACGACGATCTGCACGACGCCGAGGAAGTAGGCGCCGTTGGCGAGGTAGAACACCGCCAGGACGATCATGGTGCCGGCCAGGCAGAGGGCGCTGTGCACGGCCCGTTTCATGAACACCGTGCACAGGGCGCCGATCACCGCGACCGTGCCGAGGATCCAGAACTGGACGGCCTCCCCGGTGGAGGTCGAGTAGGCGGCGACGGCAGTGGAGTGAGCGGCGAGCTGCGCGGTCATCGGCGGATCACCTTCTCCGACGCCGGTTCGTCCTCGCCGGAGGTCGAGGCGGCCTCCTGCGGGCCCTCGCCCTTGGAGACGGCGACCTGCCGCTCGGTACCGGGGGCGGCCTCGGTGACCAGGCCCCGGTAGTAGTCCTGCTCGTCCGTCCCCGGGTAGATCGCGTGCGGCGTGTCGACCATGTTGTCGTCGAGCCCGGCGAGCAACTGCTCCTTGGTGTAGATGAGGTTCGCGCGGCTGGAGTCGGCCAGCTCGAACTCGTTGGTCATCGTCAGCGCGCGCGTGGGGCACGCCTCGATGCACAGCCCGCACAGGATGCAGCGGGCGTAGTTGATCTGGTAGACGCGGCCGTACCGCTCACCGGGCGAGTAGCGCTCCTCGTCCGTGTTGTCCGCGCCCTCGACGTAGATCGCGTCGGCGGGGCAGGCCCAGGCGCACAGCTCGCAGCCGACGCACTTCTCCAGGCCGTCCGGATGGCGGTTGAGCTGGTGCCGTCCGTGGAACCGCGGAGCGGTGGTCTTCTCCTGCTCCGGGTACTGCTCGGTCAGCCGCTTCTTGAACATGGCCTTGAAGGTCACGCCGAAGCCGGCCACGGGGTTCTGGAAACCGGGCTTGGTCTCCTTGGGTTCCTGTTCCTCAGCCATCGGACGCCTCCTTTCCATCCGTAGATCCGCCCGCAGATCCGCCCGTGGATCCGCTCATGGGTCCGTCACTGTGAGTATCGACCCCACCACTGACAATCAGCTCCCGCTCACGGCGCGGACCGCGCCTGGGCACCGGCGGCAGCTCCTGTCCCGGCAGCGGCGGCACGGGGAACCCGCCGGCCATCGGGTCGAACGCGGCCGGCTCCTCGGCGGGCTGCTCGGCCCGTTTCCCCTTGTCCCGGAACAGGTCGAAGAGGAAGGACAGCAGCAGTACGGCGATCACGCCGCCGCAGACGTAGAGGGCGATGTCGGCGAAGTCGTAGTTCTCGTTCCGCAGGGCCCGGACGGTCGCGACCAGCATCAGCCAGACCAGCGAGACCGGGATGAGGACCTTCCAGCCGAGCTTCATCAGCTGGTCGTAGCGGACCCGGGGCAGCGTGCCGCGCAGCCAGACGAAGAAGAACAGCAGCAACTGGAGTTTGACGACGAACCACAGCATCGGCCACCAGCCGTGGTTGGCGCCCTCCCAGAAGGTGCTGACCGGCCAGGGGGCCCGCCAGCCGCCGAGGAAGAGGGTGGTGGTGACCGCCGAGACCGTCACCATGTTCACGTACTCGGCGAGCATGAACATCGCGAACTTGATCGACGAGTACTCGGTGTTGAAGCCGCCCACCAGGTCGCCCTCGGACTCCGGCATGTCGAAGGGGGCGCGGTTGGTCTCGCCGACCATCGTGACGACGTACAGCAGGAAGGAGACCGGCAGCAGCAGGATGTACCAGCGGTCGGCCTGCTGCTCGACGATCGCGGAGGTCGACATGGAGCCCGAGTAGAGGAACACCGAGGCGAACGCGGCGCCCATGGCGATCTCGTAGGAGATCATCTGCGCGCAGGAGCGCAGTCCGCCCAGCAGCGGGTAGGTCGAGCCGGAGCTCCAGCCCGCCAGGACGATGCCGTAGATGCCGACCGAGGCGACCGCCAGGATGTACAGCATGGCGATCGGCAGGTCGGTGAGCTGCATGGTGGTGCGCTGACCGAAGATCGAGACCTCGTTGCCGGCCGGTCCGAACGGGATCACCGCGAACGCCATGAAGGCGGGGATCGCGGCGACGACCGGCGCGAGGACGTACACCGCCTTGTCAGCGCGTTTGACGACGACGTCTTCCTTGAGCATCAGCTTCACGCCGTCGGCGAGCGACTGGAGCAGGCCCCAGGGACCGTGGCGGTTGGGGCCGATGCGCAACTGCATCCAGGCGACGACCTTGCGCTCCATGACGATGGCGATCAGTACGGTCACCATCAGGAACGCGAAGCAGAACACCGCCTTGACGACGACCAGCCACCAGGGGTCCTGGCCGAACATCGAGAGGTCCTCAGCGGCGAGGTACGCGCTCATGCCTCCACCTCCTCGGGGGCCGCGCCGACGGTCGTCGCCGGGCCGATGCGGACGAGGGAGCCGGGCAGCGCCCCGGCGTCGGAGGCGACGCCGGCGCCGGTGGAGTTCAGCGGCAGCCACACCACCCGGTCGGGCATCTCGGTGACCTGGAGCGGGAGTTCGACGACCCCCGCCGGGCCGGTGACCGCCAGGACGTCGCCGTCCTTGACGCCCGCCTCGGCGGCCGTGGCGGCCGACACACGCGCGCGTGCCGCGTGCCGGGTGCCGGCCAGCGCCTCGTCGCCGTCCTGGAGACGGCCCTGGTCGAGCAGCAGCCGGTGCCCGGCGAGCACCGCCTCCCCGGCGGCCGGGCGGGGCAGCGCGGCGGCCCGCTCCAGGGGCTCGGTGGCCGACGCCCCCTCCCAGGGTCCGAGCCGGTCGATCTCCGCGCGCACCGTCCGCAGGTCCGGCAGCCCCAGGTGTACGTCCATGGCGTCGGCCAGCATCTGGAGCACCCGCGCGTCGGTGAGCGCCGGGCGCCGGGTCAGCTGGTCGGGCTTGAGCGCGGCCTCGAAGATGCGGACCCGGCCCTCCCAGTTGATGAAGGTGCCCGCCTTCTCGGCGACCGCCGCGACGGGCAGCACCACGTCGGCCAGCTCGGTGACCTCGCCGGGCCGCAGCTCCAGCGAGACCACGAAGCCGGCCTCGGCCAGTGCGGCACGCGCGCGTGCCGGGTCGGGCAGGTCGGCGACCTCCACACCCGCGACCAGCAGCGCCTGGAGTTCGCCGTCGGCGGCGGCCTCGATGATCCGGCCGGTGTCCCGGCCATAGCGGTGCGGCAGCGCGGCCACGCCCCAGAGCGCGGCGACCTCGTCCCGCGCGCGCGGGTCGGTCGCCGGCCGCCCGCCCGGCAGCAGCGTCGGCAGCGCGCCCGCCTCGATGGCGGCACGCTCCCCGGCCCGGCGCGGGATCCACACCAGCCGGGCGCCGGTCGCCCGCGCGGTCCGTACGGCGGCGGTCAGGCCCCCGGCGACGGCCGCCAGCCGCTCGCCGACGACGATGACCGCGCCCTCGGCACGCAGCGCCTCGGCGGCCCGCGTCCCGTCGTCCTCCAGGCCGACACCGCCCGCGAGCGCGTCCAGCCACTCGGTCTCGGTGCCGGGCGCGGCGGGCAGCAGCGTGCCGCCCGCCTTCTCCAGACCGCGCGTGGCGTGCGTCGCCAGGGCGAAGACCCGCTGCCCGTGCCGGCGCCACGCCTTGCGCAGCCGCAGGAAGACGCCGGGCGCCTCCTCCTCGGCCTCGAACCCGACAAGGAGCACCGCGGGCGCCTTCTCCAGCGCCGTGTACGTCACCCCCGTACCGTCGAGGTCACGGCCCCGGCCGGCCACCTGGGTCGCCAGGAAGTCGGCCTCCTCGGCGCTGTGCACGCGCGCGCGGAAGTCGATGTCGTTGGTGTCGAGCGCCACGCGCGCGAACTTGCTGTACGCGTAGGCGTCCTCCATGGTGAGCCGCCCGCCGGTCAGCACCCCGGTACGGCCCCGCGAGGCCAGCAGCCCCTGCGCGGCGATCTGGAGCGCCTCCGGCCAGGAGGCGGGCTCCAGCTCGCCCTCCGCGTTGCGCACCAGGGGTGTGGTGAGCCGGTCCCGCTGCTGCGCGTACCGGAACCCGAACCGCCCCTTGTCGCAGATCCACTCCTCGTTGACCTCGGGGTCGTGCGCCGCCAGGCGCCGCATGACCTTGCCGCGCCGGTGATCGGTGCGGGTCGCGCAGCCGCCGGCGCAGTGCTCGCACACCGACGGCGAGGAGACCAGGTCGAAGGGGCGGGAGCGGAACCGGTACGCCGCCGAGGTGAGCGCGCCGACCGGGCAGATCTGGATGGTGTTCCCGGAGAAGTACGACTCGAAGGGGTCGCCCTCGCCGGTACCGACCTGCTGGAGCGCGCCGCGCTCGATCAGCTCGATCATCGGGTCGCCCGCGATCTGGTTGGAGAACCGGGTGCAGCGGGCGCACAGCACGCACCGCTCGCGGTCGAGCAGCACCTGGGTGGAGATCGGCACGGGCTTCTCGTAGGTCCGCTTCTTGCCCTCGAAGCGGGAGTCGGCGTTGCCGTGCGACATCGCCTGGTTCTGCAGCGGGCACTCGCCGCCCTTGTCGCAGACCGGGCAGTCCAGCGGGTGGTTGATGAGCAGCAGCTCCATCACACCCTTCTGGGCCTTCTCCGCGACCGGCGAGGTCAGATGGGTCCTGACCACCATCCCGTCGGTGCAGGTGATGGTGCAGGACGCCATCGGCTTGCGCTGGCCCTCGACCTCGACGATGCACTGCCGGCAGGCGCCGGCCGGGTCGAGGAGCGGGTGGTCGCAGAACCGGGGGATCTCGATGCCGAGCTGCTCGGCGGCCCGGATGACCAGGGTGCCCTTGGGCACGCTGATCGCCACGCCGTCGATGGTCAGCGACACCAGGTCCTCGGGCGGGACCGCGGCCTCTCCTCCGCCGGAGGGGGCGCTCGTGGTCACCGTCATGCCTTCACCTCCGTACGGTGGTCGGCCCAGGCCGTCGACTTCGCGGGGTCGAAGGGGCAGCCGCGGCCCGTGATGTGCTGCTCGTACTCCTCGCGGAAGTACTTCAGCGAGGAGAAGATCGGCGAGGCGGCGCCGTCGCCGAGGGCGCAGAAGGACTTGCCGTTGATGTTGTCGGCGATGTCGTTCAGCTTGTCGAGGTCTTCCATGCGGCCCTTGCCCGCCTCGATGTCGCGGAGCAACTGCACCAGCCAGTACGTCCCTTCCCGGCAGGGCGTGCACTTGCCGCAGGACTCGTGGGCGTAGAACTCGGTCCAGCGGGTGACGGCGCGGACCACGCAGGTGGTCTCGTCGAAGCACTGGAGGGCTTTCGTGCCGAGCATGGAACCGGCGGCGCCCACTCCTTCGTAGTCGAGAGGGACGTCGAGGTGCTCTTCGGTGAACATCGGCGTCGAGGAGCCGCCCGGCGTCCAGAACTTCAGGCGGTGGCCGGGGCGCATGCCCCCGCTCATGTCGAGGAGCTGGCGCAGCGTGATGCCGAGCGGCGCCTCGTACTGGCCGGGGCCGGCGACGTGGCCGGAGAGGGAGTACAGCGTGAAGCCGGGGGACTTCTCGCTCCCCATCGACCTGAACCAGTCCTTGCCCTTGTTCAGGATCGCGGGAACCGACGCGATCGACTCGACGTTGTTCACCACAGTGGGGCAGGCGTAGAGGCCGGCCACAGCGGGGAAGGGGGGACGCAGCCGCGGCTGACCACGGCGGCCTTCGAGCGAGTCGAGCAGTGCGGTCTCCTCACCGCAGATGTACGCGCCCGCGCCCGCGTGCACGGTGAGGTTCAGGTCGAGTCCGCTGCCCAGGATGTTCTCGCCGAGGAAGCCCGCCGCATAGGCCTCGGCGACGGCCGAGTGCAGCCGCCGCAGCACGGGGACGACCTCACCCCGCAGATAGATGAAGGCGTGCGACGACCTGATGGCGTAGCACGCGATGACGATGCCCTCGATGAGGCTGTGCGGGTTCGCGAAGAGGAGCGGGATGTCCTTGCACGTCCCGGGCTCCGATTCGTCGGCGTTGACCACCAGATAGTGCGGCTTGCCGTCCCCCTGGGGGATGAACTGCCACTTCATCCCGGTGGGGAACCCGGCGCCGCCGCGTCCCCGCAGACCGGCTTCCTTGACGTACGCGATGAGGTCGTCCGGGGACATGGCCAGCGCCTTGCGGAGCCCCTCGTAGCCCTCGTGCCTGCGGTACACGTCCAGCGTCCAGGACCTGTCCTCGTCCCAGAAGGCCGACAGCACGGGTGCGAGCAGCTTCTCCGGGCCGGTGTCCTTGATCTCGGCGGCCAAGGTCATCACTCCCCCTCCTCGGCAGTGGGCCCCGCCGGGTGGGAGGGGTCGGAGGCCGATGTGTCCTGCGGCGCGTCGTGCGAGCTGAGGTGTTCGGTCGGCGAAGGATCGTGCGGCGGCTCGTGCGGCGGTTCACCGTGCGGCGCCGCGCCGCGCGGGTGCACCACGCGCGCGGCGGACTCGCCCTTCGCCAGCCTGAGGCCGGCCAGGGAGGCGGGTCCCGCGCTGCCCCCGGCCTCGACGGCGCCCTCCCGCTCGTCGGGGAAGCCCGCCAGGATGCGGGCGGTCTCCTTGAACGTGCACAGCGGCGCGCCGCGGGTCGGCGTGACCGGCCGGCCGGCCCGCAGGTCGTCGACCATGCGGCGGGCGCCGGCCGGGGTCTGGTTGTCGAAGAACTCCCAGTTGACCATCACCACCGGCGCGTAGTCGCAGGCCGCGTTGCACTCGATGTGCTCCAGGGTGATCTTGCCGTCGTCGGTGGTCTCGCCGTTGCCGACGCCCAGGTGTTCCTGGAGCTCCTCGAAGATGGCGTCGCCGCCCATGACCGCGCACAGCGTGTTGGTGCAGACGCCCACCTGGTAGTCGCCGCTCGGCCGGCGCCGGTACATGGTGTAGAAGGTCGCCACCGCGGTGACCTCGGCGGTGGTCAGGCCGAGCAGCTCGGCGCAGAACCGCATCCCGGTGCGCGTGACGTGGCCCTCCTCCGACTGCACGAGGTGCAGCAGCGGCAGCAGGGCGGACCGGGAGTCCGGGTAGCGGGCGATGATCTCGCGCGCGTCGGGTTCCAGGCGGGCCCGTACGTCGGCCGGGTAGTCGGGCGCGGGCAGCTCGGGCATGCCGAGTCCGACGCCCCGCTGAGAGGAACTGGTGGTCACCGGTCGACGCCTCCCATCACGGGGTCGATGGACGCCACCGCGACGATGACGTCGGCGACCTGGCCGCCCTCGCACATCGCCGCCATGGCCTGGAGATTGGTGAAGGACGGGTCGCGGAAGTGGACCCGGTAGGGGCGGGTGCCGCCGTCGGAGACGACGTGCACCCCGAGTTCGCCCTTGGGGGACTCGACCGCGGTGTACGTCTGTCCCGGCGGCACCCGGAAGCCCTCGGTGACCAGCTTGAAGTGGTGGATCAGGGCCTCCATGGAGGTGCCCATGATCTTCTTGATGTGGTCGAGGGAGTTGCCCAGTCCGTCCGGTCCCAGGGCGAGCTGGGCCGGCCAGGCGATCTTCTTGTCGGGGACCATGACCGGTCCGGGCTTCAGCCGGTCCAGGCACTGCTCGACGATCCGGAGCGACTGCCGCATCTCCTCCAGCCGGATCAGGAAGCGGCCGTAGGCGTCGCAGGTGTCGGCGGTCGGGACGTCGAAGTCGTACGTCTCGTAGCCGCAGTACGGCTGGGACTTGCGCAGGTCGTGCGGGAGGCCCGTGGAGCGCAGGATCGGGCCGGTGGCGCCCAGCGCCATGCAGCCGGCCAGGTCGAGGTAGCCGACGTCCTGCATGCGGGCCTTGAAGATCGGGTTCCCGGTGGCGAGCTTGTCGTACTCCGGGAGGTTCTTCTTCATCTTCTTCACGAACTCGCGGATCTGGTCCACCGAGCCGGGCGGCAGGTCCTGGGCGAGGCCGCCGGGGCGGATGTACGCGTGGTTCATCCGCAGGCCGGTGATCAGCTCGTAGATGTCGAGGATCAGTTCCCGGTCCCGGAAGCCGTAGATCATGATCGTGGTGGCGCCCAGTTCCATGCCGCCGGTGGCGATGGCCACCAGGTGGGAGGACATCCGGTTCAGCTCCATCAGGAGCACCCGGACGATCGAGGCGCGGTCCGGGACCTGGTCCTCGATGCCGAGGAGCTTCTCGACGCCCAGGCAGTACGCCGTCTCGTTGAAGAACGGCGTCAGGTAGTCCATGCGCGTCACGAACGTCGTGCCCTGGGTCCACGTCCGGTACTCGAGGTTCTTCTCGATGCCGGTGTGCAGGTAGCCGATGCCGCAGCGGGCCTCGGTGACGGTCTCGCCCTCGATCTCCAGGATCAGCCGGAGCACACCGTGCGTGGACGGATGCTGCGGGCCCATGTTGACGATCAGGCGTTCGTCGTCGGCGCGAGCCGCGGACTGGACGACCTCGTCCCAGTCGCCGCCGGTGACCGTGTATACGGTGCCCTCGGTGGTCTCCCGAGGGGACGCGTGTGACGTGCTCATGAGTACGACCTCCGCTGGTCCGGAGCCGGGATCTGGGCGCCCTTGTACTCGACGGGGATGCCGCCGAGGGGATAGTCCTTGCGCTGCGGGAAGCCCTGCCAGTCGTCCGGCATCATGATCCGCGTCAGCGCCGGGTGGCCGTCGAAGACGATGCCGAAGAAGTCGTACGTCTCGCGCTCGTGCCAGTCGTTGGTCGGGTAGACCTCGAACAGCGACGGGATGTGCGGGTCGGCGTCGGGCGCGCTGACTTCCAGGCGGATCAGCCGGTTGTGGGTGATCGAGCGCAGGTGGTAGACGGCGTGCAGCTCGCGGCCCTTGTCGCCGGGGTAGTGGACGCCGCTGACGCCGGTGCACAGCTCGAAGCGCAGGGCCGGGTCGTCGCGCAGGGTGCGGGCGACGCGGACCAGGTACTCGCGTTCGATGTGGAAGGTCAGCTCGCCGCGGTCGACGACCGTCTTCTCGATGGCGTTGCCGGGGAGGAGACCCTGCTCCTCCAGCGCGCCCTCCAGTTCGTCGGCGACCTCGTCGAACCAGCCGCCGTACGGCCTGCTCGCCGGCCCCGGGAGTCGGACCGAGCGGACCAGGCCGCCGTAGCCGGAGGTGTCGCCGCCGTTGTTCGCGCCGAACATGCCGCGCTGGACGCGGATCTCCTCGCCGCCCTGGCCGCGCTGGCCGGGGAGGTTCTCGGCGGACAGCTCCCGCTCCGGGTTGGGCCCGTTGGCGTCGCTCATCGCAGCAGCCCCTTCATCTCGATGGTGGGCAGGGCCTTGAGCGCCGCCTCCTCCGCCTCGCGGGCCGCCTCCTCGGCGTTGACGCCGAGCTTGGAGTTCTGGATCTTGTGGTGGAGCTTGAGGATGGCGTCCATCAGCATCTCGGGCCGTGGCGGGCAGCCCGGCAGGTAGATGTCGACCGGGACGATGTGGTCGACGCCCTGGACGATCGCGTAGTTGTTGAACATGCCGCCCGAGGAGGCGCAGACCCCCATGGAGATCACCCACTTGGGGTTCGGCATCTGGTCGTAGACCTGCCGCAGTACCGGCGCCATCTTCTGGCTGACCCGGCCGGCCACGATCATCAGGTCCGCCTGGCGCGGCGAGCCGCGGAAGACCTCCATGCCGAAGCGCGCCAGGTCGTAGCGGCCGGCACCGGTGGTCATCATCTCGATGGCGCAGCAGGCGAGGCCGAAGGTGGCCGGGAAGACCGACGACTTCCGCACCCAGCCCGCGGCCTGCTCGACGGTGGTCAGCAGGAAGCCGCTCGGCAGCTTTTCTTCGAGTCCCATGACTAAAAGGCCCCTCAGTCCCATTCCAGGCCGCCGCGCCGCCATACGTACGCGTACGCGACGAAGACGGTGAGCACGAAGAGCAGCATCTCCACGAGCCCGAAAATCCCCAGGGCGTCGAAGGTGACGGCCCAGGGGTAGAGGAAGACGATCTCGATGTCGAAGACGATGAAGAGCATCGCCGTCAGGTAGTACTTGATGGGGAAGCGCCCGCCGCCGGCCGGCGTGGGGGTCGGCTCGATTCCGCACTCGTAGGCCTCGAGCTTGGCCCGGTTGTACCGCTTCGGACCGATCAACGTGGCCATGACCACGGAAAAGATCGCAAAGCCTGCCCCGAGGGCTCCCAGTACGAGGATGGGCGCATACGCGTTCACCGCTCCTCGCTCCTCTCAGTCGGCACTGACTGCTGGCGGTTTTGCCTGGGCTCACAGCCGCCTCAGCAGCCCCACGAGCCCCGCTGGTCCCGGCGAAGATCGCGAACATGTGAAGCAGGTCACAAGCCCAACTGCTCCGCATCTTATGCCTGTGGCTCTGTGATCTGCGACACGGGGTATCGCACAAGCTTTGTGATCTCCACCACCTGACGAAGGATCATGAAGTCGGATGAGCGGTGATCTTCACACAGGAAGCTTCCGACTGGTCACCAGTGGTGACATTTTCCCTCGTCGGCGCTGCTCAGCGGGGGCGTCTCAATATCAAGAAGAGTCCCGCGCATGCAAATTGGCGCTGGACTCGATCACTTGGTAGTGGAACCGCGTTCACACCCCGGGGGCGGACGAGGGGTCCGGTGTGAACGCGTGCGCGCGTTCACGAGCGGACGCGCGCGCCCGGGTGACCGTTCCGTGACCTCCGCCACATCCATGAGAGGGGCATGAGAAGCGGGCTTGGCCATCTGCCTCAACCAGTGGTAGGCGAGGAGCAATTCGGGCGTAACGATCAAAGACCGTGATCACAGGCTTGTTACAGCCGCCCGCTATGTCCGTTACGGCGTCAGAAAAGGGCAGTGTGCCGAGCTTTCGCGGTGCCGGCTGAACAACTGTGGCGCAGCACACGTTTCTTGTAGGTATGGAGGAGCTCCTGATACCGGTTGTACCCATGTCCCACACCGCTCACATACGCAGCCACCGGAAGCCCCGCCGCAGCGCGTCGACGACCGTCGCGATGCGGGCCGGAGTTGCCGGTGGCGTCCTCAGCACGCTGGCAGTGGCCGGAGCATCGGGTTCGGCGAACGCGGCCGAGCCGGTGACGCAGACCCTGGAGCTGCCCACCCTGACGGCCGAGATGGCCGCCCAGGTCGCGCAGTCCGCGGACGCCACGCAGCAGGCCGCCGCGAACTACGAGCTGCAGGCCGAGCGTGACGCCGCCGCGGCCAAGGCCGCCAAGGAAGCCAAGGCGGACCTGAAGGATGCCAAGGCGAAGGCCGCGGCCAAGAAGAAGGCCGCGCAGGAGGCCCGCAGGGACGCGGCGGAGCGCGCCGCCCGCGACGCCGAGCGCGCCACGCTGACCGTCTCGGCCGACACCGACACCGGTTCCGGCGACACCGGCGGCTCCTCCGCGAGCACCAGCACCTCCACGGCCACCGGTTCCGCCGCCGCGGTCGTCTCCTTCGTGCGGGCCCAGGTGGGCGCGGCCTACGTCTCCGGCGCCACCGGGCCGTCCGCCTACGACTGCTCCGGCCTGGTCCAGGCCGCCTACAAGCAGGTGGGCGTCAGCCTGCCCCGCGTCTCCCAGGACCAGTCCGTGTCCGGCACCCAGGTCTCGCTGGACAGCCTCCAGCCGGGCGACATCCTCTACTGGGGCGGCGCCGGCAGCGCCTACCACGTGGGCATCTACGTCGGCGACGGCATGTTCGTCGGCGCCCAGAACTCGTCCACCGGCGTCGTCGAGAAGCCGCTCTCCTACGACCCGCCGAGCGGTGCGGTGCGCGTGCTCTGACCTACGTCATCCACAGGCGAAGGGCCGTTGTCCACAGGGGCAGCGGCCCTTCGCCCTCTCCTGCCATGCTCGGTCTGTCGCCACGCCAGTCGGTGGCACCAGCCGAAGGAGAGAGACCATGCCGAGTGTGTTCGTACAGGGGCGGCCCGCCGCCGATTACCCGCCGTTCGCGCCCGAGGCCCGGCGCGGCAGCGTACGGCGGGTCACCGAGGTGGGCGAGGCGGTGCTGCACAAGCCCTGCCGGGACGTCACCGAGTTCGGGCCCGACCTCGCCGCGCTCATCGACGACATGTTCCTGACCATGTACGTCGCCGAAGGGGCCGGCCTCGCGGCCAACCAAGTGGGCGTCGACCTGCGCCTGTTCGTCTACGACTGCCCGGACGACGACGGTGTCCGACATGTCGGGCACATCGTCAATCCGGTGCTGGAGCCGGTCGGCCCGGACGGGCGGCGGCTGCTCGACGAGGGCGAGGGCTGCCTGTCGGTGCCGGGCGCCGTGATGGACGTACCGCGCCCGGACCGGGCGGTGGTGCGGGGGTTCGACAAGGACGGCGCACCGCTGCTCGTCGAGGGCACCGGTTACTTCGCCCGGTGCCTCGCCCACGAGACCGACCACCTGGACGGGCGGGTGTACCTGGACCGGCTCTCCGCGCGGGAACGGAAGGCGGCGCTGCGGCAGTCGGCGGACCGGCGCGAGGAGGTGTTCGCACGCCGGGCCACCAGAGCCGCGCGGTTCACGGGGTGACCGGGCCGGGGGGGGTGGCCGGGCCGGGGGGGTGACCGGGCCGGGGGTGACCGGGCCGGGGGCAGCGGGTGACCCGGTGGCCCCCGGCCGGGAGGCTCACGCCTTCGGGGCCACCTTGGTCAGTCCGTTGATGATGCGGTCCATCGCGTCGCCACCGGTCGGGTCCGTCAGGTTGGCGAGCATCTTCAGGGTGAACCTCATCAGCACGGGGTGGGTCAGACCGCGCTGGGCGGCGATCTGCATGACCTTCGGGTTGCCGATGAGCTTCACGAAGGCCCGGCCGAGGTTGTAGTAGCCGCCGTAGGTGTCCTTCAGGACGCGCGGGTAGCGCTGGAGGGCGGTTTCCCGCTGGGACGGCGTGGCCCGCGCGTGCGCCTGGACGATGACGTCGGCGGCGATCTGGCCGGACTCCATGGCGTAGGCGATGCCCTCGCCGTTGAAGGGGTTCACCAGGCCGCCGGCGTCACCGACGAGCAGCAGGCCGCGGGTGTAGTGGGGCTGGCGGTTGAAGGCCATGGGGAGGGCGGCGCCGCGGATCGGGCCGGTCATGTTGTCGGGAGTGTAGCCCCAGTCCTCGGGCATGGAGGCGCACCATGCCTTGAGGACCTCGCGCCAGTCCAGGTCCTTGAAGGAGGAGGAGGTGTTGAGGACGCCGAGACCGACATTGGAGGTGCCGTCGCCCATGCCGAAGATCCAGCCGTAGCCGGGGAGGAGGCGGTCCTGGGGGCCGCGGCGGTCCCACAGTTCGAGCCAGGACTCCAGATAGTCGTCGTCGTGCCGGGGGGAGGTGAAGTAGGTGCGGACCGCGACGCCCATCGGGCGGTCCTCGCGGCGGTGCAGCCCCATCGCCAGCGACAGCCGGGTGGAGTTGCCGTCGGCGGCCACCACCAGCGGGGCGTGGAAGGTGACGTCCCGCTTCTCCTCGCCGAGTCTGGCCTGGACGCCGGTGACGCGGCCGGTGCGGTCGTCCACGACCGGGGCGCCGACGTTGCAGCGCTCGTGCAGCCGGGCGCCGGCCTTCTGGGCCTGCCGGGCGAGCTGTTCGTCGAAGTCGTCGCGTTTGCGGACCAGACCGTAGTCGGGGAAGGAGGCGAGGTCGGGCCAGTCGAGCTGGAGGCGGGTGCCGCCGCCGATGATCCGCAGGCCCTTGTTGCGCAGCCAGCCGGCCTCCTCGGAGATGTCGATGCCCATCGCCACCAGCTGCTTGACCGCGCGGGGGGTGAGCCCGTCACCGCACACCTTCTCGCGGGGGAACGCGGTCTTCTCCAGCAGGAGGACGTCGAGTCCGGCCTTGGCCAGGTGGTACGCGGTGGTGGAGCCGGCTGGCCCCGCGCCCACGACGATCACATCGGCGGTGTTGTCGGAGAGGGGCTCGGTCACGGCGGGGTCTCCCACGGGTTCGGAATTCTGCGTGCCGACGGGCACCGGACATGGGCAGTCTATTCAGCGTCACCGATCACCCGGCTGAAGGGCTGCCCCGTGAAACGAGCTCTCCCCGCTGTACGGTTGCGTGTTCCCACCGACGAGGACGCCGTCGCCTGGCACCGGGCCTTCGACGACCCGGAGGTCATGGAGTTCCACGGCGGCCGGCCCGCGGAACTGTCCGTGTACGAGGAACTCACCGCCCGCCAGCGCCGACACGACGCCGAGCACGGCTTCTGCCTGTGGACCGTCCTCGACGAGCGGGACGAGGTCATCGGCTTCACCGGCGCCCAGCCGTGGCCGCGGGACTGGGGCCCCAAGGGTGAGATCGAGATCGGCTGGCGGCTCGCCCGGCCGCACTGGGGCAAGGGGTACGTGACGGCGGCGGCCCGGGAGACGGTGGGGCGGCTGCGCGCGGCGGGGCTGCCGGGGGTGGTCGCGATGGTCGACGCGGACAACGAGCGCTCCATCGCGGTGACGCGGCGGCTGGGGATGCGGCTGGCGGAGGTGTTCACCACACCTCGGTCGCAGCGTCAGGGGCACTGCTATCGCCTCGATCTGTGACGGAGGGTAACGAAAAGGAGAGATTTCGACTACGGATCGCTACAAGAAGCTTCCGGTGGGTGCGCGGCGGGGGTTACTCTGCCCGTACCGCTGGGGGTGAGGTTCTGTGCGCGACGCACCCGAGACACCCGACACATCCGAGACGCCGGAGGTACGCGTGCCGCGTCTGGTCGGCCTGATGGCCGTGGACGCGCGCCGCGCGGCCGAGGCGCGCGGGGTGCTGCTGGCCGCCCCCGACCGGCCCGAACTGCACCGCGTGGTCGTGGAGTACGTGGTACGGCAGTACCCGCCGCCCGGGGCCGAGGTGCCGCGCGGTGCCGCGGTCACCGTGTGGTTCGACTTCGGCGCGGGTGGGGGCGGCGGGGGCGCCGGGGTGCGCGAGCCCCGGACTCCGGCGCCGCCCGGCGGCGGGCTGCGCCGGGCACTGGACGAGCCGGGCACGCAGCGGCCCGCGGTGCCGGACGCGGCGGGGGGCGGGGCGGGTACGGCGGCGGGCAGGGTGGGCGCGGCAAGCGTGCCGAGCGCGGCCGCGGATACGGCGGGCGTGCCGGGTACGGCGAGCGTGCCGGGCGCGGAGGTCACACCGGTCGCCGTACCGTACGCGGCCCTGGACGCGTAGGCGGTCCTCGCCGCGCAGGCGGCCGTCGCCGTGCAGGCGGTCCTGGACGCGTGCGTGGTCCTCGGCGCGGCCTGAGGTCGGCTTCGCCGGGGGCTGCGAGGTCAGTTCTCCTTGAAGCCCCGGTGCAGGGCCACGATGCCGCCGGTCAGGTTCCGCCAGGCCACCTTGGACCAGCCGGCCTTGTGCAGCCGGTCGGCCAGGGCGGGCTGGTCGGGCCAGTCGCGGATGGACTCGGCGAGGTAGACGTACGCGTCCGGGTTGGACGACACCGCGCGGGCGACCGGCGGCAGGGCGCGCATCAGGTACTCGGTGTAGACCGTGCGGAACGGCGCCCACGTCGGGTGCGAGAACTCGCAGATGACGACCCGGCCGCCGGGCTTGGTCACCCGGTACAGCTCGCGCAGCGCCGCGTCCGTGTCCTGGACGTTGCGCAGCCCGAAGGAGATGGTGACCGCGTCGAAGACGTCGTCCGCGAACGGCAGCCGCGTCGCGTCGCCCGCCGTGAACGGCAGCCACGCGTGGCGCCCCTTGCCGACCTGGAGCATGCCGAGCGAGAAGTCGCAGGGGACGACGTACGCGCCGGTGCGGGCGAAGGGCAGCGAGGAGGTCGCCGTCCCCGCGGCCAGGTCGAGGACCTTCTGCGCGGGCCGGGCATCGACGGCCCGGGCGACCTCCTTGCGCCACACCCGGTCCTGGCCGAGCGACAGCACGTCGTTGGTGAGGTCGTACCGGGCCGCCACGTGGTCGAACATCGAGGCGACTTCGTGCGGCTGCTTGTTCAGGGAGGCGCGGGTCACCCGCCCATTCTTACAGGCCGCCCCCGCCGGACTCGCGGCCGGACTCACGGCCGGACTCACGGCAGGAGCCGCGGCCTCCTGCGCCCCGCCACGTCCTCCACCCAACCGCAGGCCAGCACGAACAGCGCGATCAGCACCCAGCCGACGCCGAACATGAACCACTGGCTCTCCAGCGGCAGGTACGTCTCGAACGCGGGCACCTTCCAGAACTGGTCGACCAGCGGCACGGCCAGGATCAGCGCCAGTTCGTGCCAGAGGTAGATCGTCACGGCCCGCGCGTTGAAGACGCCGACCAGCCGGTCCAGCCGCCGCAAGCGGGCCAGCCCCGCGAAGTCGACGTTCAGCCGGGCCTTGGAGTACATCAGCAGCGTCACGAAGCCGGCCGACCAGAACGCCTGGGCCAGCGGGATGTCGTCCAGGTCGTAGGTGCCGTACTCGGCCTGGTGGGCGAGGGCGTACCAGCCGCCGTAGGCGAGCGCGGTCAGCGACAGGAGCACGACCGCGGCCGGTTTCAGCCGGGCCAGCACCCCGTCGCGGTGCGCGAAGCCGAGGACCCAGCAGAAGAGGTAGGTCGCCAGGTCGAGCAGCCCGGTGCCGAACCGGTTGTCGGGCGGCTGCCAGAGGAACTGGAAGACGACGATCGGGGCGAGCGAGCCCAGCAGCACCGGGACCGGCGCCAGCCGGAACACCTTCAGCAGCAGGGGCGAGACGAGGACGAACCACAGATAGGTGCGCAGGTACCAGAGGATCTCCCAGGCCTGTTCGCCCCAGGCGTTGCCCGGCGGGTCGCCGAGCGGCACGATCCAGTAGACGATCTGCCAGCCCGGCATCCAGCCGTGGATCAGCATCGCGACGACGACGAAGAGGCCCCAGAACCAGAAGGGCGGCAGCAGCCGGCGGACACGGCTCTTGACCACCTTCAGGGCCGGGCGTTCCAGCGACTTCGCCATCAGGGTGCCGGCCAGGCCGAACATGATCCCCATGGACGGGAAGACCATCCCGGCCCAGGCCCAGCCGAAGGTGTGGTACGTCACGACGCGGACGAGGGCGACCGCGCGCAGGGTGTCGAAGTACCGGTCCCGGCCGGCGGGCCGGGCGGGCGGCGCCGTCTCCGGTTCCACCGGTCGCGGCTCCCGCGAGGGCTCCGGCTCCGCCCGGGGCAGCGGTGCCGTGGACTCGGCGGGCGGCACCTCCTGCTGGTAGCCGCCGTACGCGCCGTAGTGCTGCGGGTACGGCTGGGGCTGGACGTACGGCTGCGAAGACCCGTACGGCTGGGGCGGCACAGACGCCTGCCCCTGGTCGCCGTACCCGTCCCCCTGCCCATACTGCTGCCCATACTGCCCCTGCCCGTACTGATCCCAGCTCATCCGCCGGC
This sequence comes from Streptomyces sp. NPDC016677, assembly GCF_055562815.1. NCBI lineage: Bacteria > Bacillati > Actinomycetota > Actinomycetes > Kitasatosporales > Streptomycetaceae > Streptomyces > Streptomyces sp. NPDC016677. The sequence goes on from NZ_JBVHEO010000013.1 coordinate 137,548, forward strand.
CCCCGCCGGAGTGCCGACCTCACCCGTCCGCTTCAGCTTCTGCCAGCGCAGCCGGCCACCGGTGAGGGCGGTGACGCAGGAGTGGATCAGGACCAGGTACATCATCTGCCGGTAGGCGAGCTGCTGGAGCGGCATCATCAGCAGGTAGCGGTACTTCTCCCGGTCCAGCCGGAAGGCGTACGCCGCGCAGAACAGCTGGATGCCCAGCACCGCCAGCCACGCCAGCAGCGCGGCCTTGAAGTCGATGAAGATCATCGAGTACGCGGTGAAGACGTCGATCAGCGGCGCGAAGACCGGCGTGATGATCTGGAAGATCACCACCAGCGGCATGCCGACCCGCCCGAAGCGGCCCGAGGGTCCCTTGTCGGTGAGGGACTCGCGGTGCTTCCACAGCGCCTGCATGGTGCCGTAGGACCAGCGGTAGCGCTGCGACCACAGCTGCTTGAGCGAACCCGGCGCCTCGGTCCAGGCGCGGGCGTGCTCCTGGTAGACGACCCGCCAGCCCGCGCGGTGCATGGCGATGGTGATGTCGGTGTCCTCGGCGAGGGTGTCCTCGCTCATGCCGCCGACCTCCAGGACCGCCTCGCGGCGGAACGCGCCGATCGCGCCGGGGATGGTCGGCATGCAGCGCAGCAGGTCGTACATGCGCCGGTCGAGGTTGAAGCCCATCACGTACTCGATGTGCTGCCAGGCGCCGATGACGGTGTTGCGGTTGCCGACCTTGGCATTGCCCGCGACCGCGCCGACCTCGGGGTCGGCGAACGGCTGGACGAGGTGGCGTACGGTCTCCGCCTCGAAGACGGTGTCGCCGTCCATCATCACGACGATGTCGTGACTGGCGTTGCGCACGCCGTTGTTGAGGGCGGCCGGCTTGCCCGCGTTCTCCTGGCGGATGACACGGACGTTGGTCATGCCGAGCGCGTCGGCGGCCTCGCGAGCGATCTCGGAGGTGCCGTCCGAGGAGCCGTCGTCCACGATGATGACCTCGATCGGGTGGGTGCTCTTCGCCAGCGACTTCAGGGTGTTGGCGATGCACTCCTTCTCGTTGTACGCCGGGACGATCACGCTCACCGGGCGGGTGACGGTCGGGCCCCAGCTGAACCGGCGTTTGTTGCGCTGTCTGTAGTGCCGGCGGGCGAGGATCAGCATCATCCCGAAGCGGCCCATGACGGCGACGCCCACCACCATCAGCCCCACCGAGAGCGCCGGGACCGTCCACTCGGCGACACGGACGGCCGCGATGAGCGCCTTGCCCTCGTAGAGGGTCGTGCCGGTGGCCTCGCGGTGGGCGGCCTGGAGCTGCGATCCGCCGTCGGCACCCGTACCCGTACCGGTGCCGGTGCCGTTGTCGGTACCGGTGCCGCCCTGCGCGGCCTCGGCGCCCGGCGCCGTGCCCTGCCCGGCTCCGGCCGCCGCGTCCGGGGCGCCCGCGCCCTGCTCCGCCATGACACCGCTGATGGTGGTGAAGGTGTAGCCCTTCGCCCGCATCTTCTCGATGTACTTCGGCAGCGCCTTGATCGTCTGCGAGCGCTCCCCGCCCGCGTCGTGGAAGAGCACGGAGGCGCCCTCGCCGTCCTCCGGCGTCGCCCACTTGATGATCTTCGAGACGCCGGGCTTCTTCCAGTCGTCGCTGTCGGTGTCGATGAAGACGCTGGTGTAGCCGTCCTCACCGAGCTTCTTGTAGACCGGCCAGCTGTAGTTGTCGATGGCGTCCGTCTCCGAGGAGTACGGCGCCCGGAACAGCGTCGTGGTGATCCCGGCCGCCCCCGCCAGCGCGAGCTGGGTCTGCTCGATCTCCCGGGTGACGCGGGCGTCGCTCTGGTAGGAGAGGTCGACGTGGGTGAAGGTGTGGATGCCCACCTCGTTGCCCTGGTCGACCAGGTCGTCGACGATGTCCGGGTAGCGCGAGACCATCGACCCGACCATGAAGAAGGTGCCCGGAACGTCGTACTCCTCCAGGATCTCCAGAACCTGGGGCGTCCACGTCGGGTTCGGCCCGTCGTCGAAGGTCAGCGCGATCGTCTTGTCCGGTACGGAGACGGTGGTGGCCTGGCCGCCGCGGAAGGACAGGATCGGCCCGCCCTCCAGCACGTCGTCGGGGACGTCGCTGGAGCTGGCGCCGGTACGGACACGCTGGTCGCCGCCGACCTCGGCGCGCAGATAGCCGTCCAGCAGCATGACGCAGGTCAGGGCCAGCAGGAGCAGCAGGGCGAGGATGACCCGCGGCTTCTGCAGCGCGGCGGCCCGGCCGGCGGCGCGTTCCATCCGGCTCGGTGCGCGGCGGCGGCCGCGCGAAGGTGGTGTCGTGGTCATGGAGTTGGCTGCGATTCCGGTCAGTCGGCGGTCGCGGAGGCGGCCGGGGCGGAAGCGGAGGCGGAAGCGGTGTCGGAAGCGGTGTCGGAAGCGGAGGCGGAGCCGGTCGCGGCTCCGGTGGGCGGAACACCGGTGGGGGCGCCGGACGGAGCGCCGCTGGGCGCGCCGCTGGGCATCCCGGTCGGGGCGACGCCGCCCTGCGGCCGCATGCCGCCGCCGGGGGCGGAGGCGTTGCCGCCGCCCCCGAAGGGCAGCAGCGAGGACGGGTTGATCGAGGTGCCGATGCCCATGAAGGCCAGGCCCAGCACGACCGCGTACCCCACACAGACGACGCCGACGAGGATGCCGAGCCGGCGCAGCAGCTTGGCCCGGCGCCCGGAGTTGTCAACGAACACAGGACCGTCGACCGATGCGGCGGACCCGTTACCGCGTTTGCGGCGGCGACCGCGCACAGCGGCGCGGCTTTCGATGGCAGGCTCGGAATGCATTCCCCAGATGTTAGGAGCACTTCATGTGATCAAAACTCTGGCTTTCTTGTGAGGCGTCCATGAGAACCGGCCGGACCTGTCATTCCGCTGAGAAACCGCAGGAAAACGCGGCTCTTTGCCAAGAGAGGCACAGTCGCGTGTGGCACCTTTCCGGTTCGGAGACACGTTCTGTTTCCGTCCTGGGACATACATCTTGAGAGCGGGAGCGTACGCGATGAGGAGCCCACGAAAAGCCGCAGCAAGGCTGATCTGTCTGTTCGCCCTGGCAACTGCGGGCTGTTCCACGGGAAGTGACGACGCCACGGACGCGGCGCCCGAGGCCCCGTCCTCCAGCTCGCCGTCGGCGTCGTCCGGCACCCCGTCGGCCACCGGCTACGCCCCGTACGTGAGCGCCACCACCGCCGACGACCTGGACTCGGCGGGCTCCCCGGCGACGTACAACCTGGCGTTCGTCATCTCGTCGGGCAGCGGCTGCACGCCCGAGTGGAACGGCAGTCACGCCATCGACGACTCGTCGGTCGCCTCCCGTATCGCGGACCTCACCGCGGACGGCTCCTCGGTCCGGGTCTCCTTCGGCGGCGCCTCCGGCGACGAGCTGGCGGCGACCTGCGACAGCGCGGAGGAACTGGCCACGGCGTACGGCGAGGCGCTGGACGCGGCCGGGGGCGCCACCCTCGCCGACTTCGACATCGAGGGCGACGAGCTGACCGACTCCGACTCCGTCGACCTGCGTTCGGAGGCGATCGCGCTGCTCCAGGAGGAGCGCACGGACCTGACGGTCTCCTTCACCCTGCCCGTGATGCCCTCGGGGCTGGACGACGACAGCGTCGCGCTGCTGGAGTCCGCCAACAACCACGCCGTGCAGGTCTCCACGGTCAACCTGATGACCATGAACTACGGCGAGTCCTACGACGGCGACATGGGCGACTACGCCCTCGCCTCCGCCAGGGCCGCGCACACCCAGCTGAAGGAGATCTTCGGCCTCTCCGACGCGAACGCCTGGCGGGGCATGGCGCTGACCTCGATGATCGGCGTCAACGACGTCGACGGGGAGACGTTCACGCTCGCCGACGCGGCCGAGGTGCGGGCGTTCGCCGAGGAGAAGGAGATCGCCTGGGTGTCGATGTGGTCGACCTTCCGCGACCAGCGGTGCGACGACGACACCGACTCCGGCGACGCGGCGACGGACTGCAGTGGGGTCGACCAGGAGGCGGGCGCCTTCGGGGAGGCGTTCGCGGGCTGAGCCCCCTGGAGTCCGCCGGCTCACCTCCGCCGGCTCACCGCCGCCGGTGCACCAGCCGCCCCGCGCACACCGTGGCCAGGCACGCGCCGTCGGCGGCGAACACGGCGAGGTCGGCCCGTCCGCCGGCGGTCAGCGCCGGCCGGCGCGCGGCCGGCAGCACCGCCACGTCATTGCGCCCGGCGGCGGCCCGCAGCCCGGCGTCGACGTACTCCGCCAGCACGGCCACCGCCCCCGACTTCAGCACGGCGTGCACGCGTTCGCGCGGGCTCGGCGCCTCGGGCAGCGCCCCCTCGTGCACCAGCCCGGGGCCGAGGACGCCGGGCCAGCGCCGTACCCGCGCGCCCGGGAACCTCGCCTCGATCTCACCGGCGGGCCCCACCGCGACGATCCGCCCGCCGTCGACGGCGACCGCGCCGCCCGCCAGCGGCGACGCGTCCCAGTCGGCGCGGACCTCTTCGGCGGTGTGAATGGTCAGCACGGCCGGGTCAGTCGGCCGCGATCAGCTTCAGCTCGGGGTGCGCGGTGCCGCCCTCGATCGCCGTGGACGAGATGTGCGAGACGACACGCTCGTCGACCGGGTCGTTCGCCGGGTCGTCGTGCACCACCAGGTGCTCGTACGTCGTCGCCCGCTGCGCGGGGACCCGCCCGGCCTTCCGGATCAGGTCGATCAGCTCCAGCCGGTTGGAACGGTGCTTGGCGCCGGCCGACGACACCACGTTCTCCTCCAGCATGACCGAGCCGAGGTCGTCGGCGCCGTAGTGCAGGGAGAGCTGGCCGACCTCCTTGCCGGTGGTCAGCCAGGAGCCCTGGATGTGGGCGACGTTGTCGAGGAAGATCCGCGCGATGGCGATCATCCGCAGGTACTCGAAGAGGGTCGCCTGCGTCCGGCCCTTCAGGTGGTTGTTCTCGGGCTGGTAGGTGTACGGGATGAAGGCGCGGAAGCCGCCGGTGCGGTCCTGCACGTCGCGGATCATCCGCAGGTGCTCGATGCGCTCGGCGTTGGTCTCGCCGGTGCCCATGAGCATCGTGCTGGTGGACTCCACGCCCAGGTTGTGCGCGATCTCCATGATCTCCAGCCAGCGCTCGCCGGACTCCTTCAGCGGCGCGATGGCCTTGCGCGGGCGCGCGGGCAGCAGTTCGGCGCCGGCCCCGGCGAAGGAGTCGAGACCGGCCGCGTGGATGCGCCGGATCGCCTCCTCGGCGCTCACCTTGGAGATCCGCGCCATGTGCTCGACCTCGCTCGCCCCCAGGCTGTGGATGACGAGCTGCGGGAACTCCTTCTTGATGGCGGAGAAGTGGTGCTCGTAGTACTCGACGCCGTAGTCCGGGTGGTGTCCGCCCTGGAACATGATCTGGGTGCCGCCCAGTTCGACGGTCTCCGCGCAGCGGCGCAGGATGTCGTCGAGGTCGCGGCTCCACCCCTTCTTGGTGTCCTTGGGGGCCGCGTAGAAGGCGCAGAACTTGCACGCCGTGACGCACACGTTGGTGTAGTTGATGTTCCGCTCGATGATGTACGTCGCGATGTGCTCGATCCCGGCGTACTTCCGCCGGCGGATCGCGTCGGCGGCGGAGCCCAGCGCGTGCAGCGGGGCGTCACGGTAGAGGACGAGGGCTTCTTCCGGGGTGATCCGACCACCGGCGGCGGCGCGGTCGAGGACGGGCTGGAGGTCGGCCTTCTCGGTCACCGGGCGTCCCTTTCGTCAAGGGTTGTGGACAGATCGTCCCGTGTGGACGGACCGAACCAGCGTACGCCAGCGGTCTTCCCGGCCGGCATCAGGCCGTGGCGGACTTGGTCGCCGCGGGGTTCAGGCCGTGAAGGCCCCCACCAGCAGGCCGAGGAACACCCCGCCGATCAGGAACGGCCCGAACGCGATCTGGGTGTCGCGCGCGGCCCGCCGGGCGACGACGAGCCCGATGCCGTACAGCGAGCCGAGCAGGAACCCGGCGAAGGCGCCCAGGAGGAGCGTCGCCCAGCCGTACCAGCCGAGCACCGCGCCCGCCCCGAGGGCCAGCTTCACGTCGCCGAAGGCCATGCCGGAGGGGTTGATCAGGAACAGCGCGTAGTAGCCGGCGCCGAGCGCGAGGGTGCCGAGCAGGGCGGTGGTCCACGACCCGGCGTGCTCCGGGACCAGGGAGACCAGGCCGAGCAGCGCGAGGGCGGCGCCCGCCAGCGGCAGGGTGAGCGGGTCCGGCAGGCGCCGTACCCGGACGTCGACGACGGTCAGCAGCACCGCGACCGGCGCGAGCGGCAGCCAGACGGCGAGTTCGGGCCGGGTGCCGGTGGCGGCGGCGAGGGCGGCGCAGGCCAGGGCGGTGACGGTGGCGGGGACGGCGGCGCCGGGGCCGTACGCCGTCCCGTCCCGGGGGCAGCGGGCCCGTCCGAGCCACCCCTCGACCGGGTGCCCGGCCGGGCAGGTGCGCCGCCAGTCCTCGCCGGGAGGGACGGAGAAGCGGTAGGCCGCGCGGGGCAGCAGCGCGCCCGCCGCCGCTCCCCACAGCGCGGCCACGGCGACGACCAGCAGCTCGACGCTCATGCCGTGGGCCCATTCCCCGCGTGCGGCAGCCGTGCCCCCGGCCTCCGGCCTGAGCAGTGGCGGGCCGGGCAGTGGCAGGCCGGGCCACGACGGACCGGACAGAAGCCGACCGGGCCACGGCGATCCGGACAGAAGCCGACCGGGCCACGACGATCCGGGCAGCGGCGGACCATGCCGGCCGGACCCGTCCGGGCGGGCGTCCGGCAGGGCCCCTCGGCAGCAGGCCCCTCGGCGGCGGGCCCCTCGGCGGCGGGTCCGTCGGTCTCCAGCGGGCGCATCGTGTCCACCCCTCCCCCGGTACGCGGCCTGCGAGCAGGGTAGTGGCCCGCTCAGGACTGGAGCAGATCCACCGTCACATCCGCCGGGAACCCGGTCGTCGGCCCGACCCGGCGGGCGAACTCGGTGACCGCCGCGAGCTGCGGCTGTCCGAAGCGGAAGTCGAGCGTGGTGAAGTACTGCGCGAGGGTCGCCTCGTCGAAGTCCTCCCAGCGGGCGGCCTGCTCGGCGACCTTGTCGACCTCCTCCAGGGAGAGGTTGCGGGAGGCGAGGAACGCCTCGTGCACCTTGCGGGTGATCTCCGGCTCCCGCTCGGCGTACTCCTTGCGGGCCGCCCAGACCGCGAAGACGAACGGCAGGCCGGTCCACTCCTTCCACAGTGCGCCCAGGTCGTGCACCTCCAGGCCGAAGCGGGGCCCGTCGAGCATGTTGGCGCGCAGCGCGGCGTCACCGATCAGGACGGCCGCGTCCGCCTCCCGCATCATCAGGCTGAGGTCGGGCGGGCAGGTGTAGTAGTCGGGCCGCACGCCGAACCGCTCGGCGAGCAGCAGCTGGGCGAGGCGGACGGAGGTGCGGGAGGTCGACCCGAGGGCGACCCGGGCACCGTCCAGCCGCTCCAGGGGCTTCTGCGAAACGATCACGCAGCTCATCACCGGGCCGTCGCAGCCGACGGCGATGTCCGGGAAGGCGACCAGTCGGTCGGCGTGCTTGAGGAACTCGACCAGGGTGATCGGCCCGATGTCGAGATCTCCCCGCACCAGCTGCTCGCTGAGCTTCTCCGGGGTGTCCTTCGTCAGCTCGAAGTCGAGGAGCGTGCCCGTTCTCGCGAGCCCCCAGTAGAGGGGCAGGCAGTTCAGGAACTGGATGTGGCCGACACGCGGCCGGGTGCGAGAATTGTCCACATCGCGAGGCTAGCCCTCGGCGGAGGATCACCGGGCGCCGACCCCCGGGCGGTTCCCCAGGGCTCCGGGCGTCAGCCGGACGCCACGCGCGTTCAAACCTTCGAGTGAAGTGATCTTGAGCTCTGTTGCTTTCGGGTGCCTGCATGCTAGGCTCGCCGCAAGTTGCAGTTTGGTTTCCCTTGCAGTACAGAGCCTGCGGAGCATGTGACCGCGGGCTCTCGTCATTCTCAGACGTATGCAGTTGTGCAGAATTAAATCTTCACACTTGCTGGTTCTGGAGCAGGGCAACCCTTTGGGCCCAAGGAGGGCTTATGGCTACCGGAACCGTGAAGTGGTTCAACGCCGAAAAGGGCTTTGGTTTCATCGCCCAGGAAGGCGGCGGCCCCGACGTCTTCGTCCACTACTCCGCGATCAACGCTCAGGGATTCCGGTCCCTGGAGGAGAACCAGCAGGTGTCCTTCGACGTCACGCAGGGCCCCAAGGGTCCGCAGGCTGAGAACGTCACCCCGGTCTGATCTGATCAGTTGATCTGATCTCCCGATCCGGATCGAGTGCAGTACCCAAGGAGCCCCGCGCCCTGTGGCGTGGGGCTCCTGCCTTCCCGGCCGGGAACCACCGGCGTTGTCAGTGGGGGCCTCTACTCTCCTTGGCCATGACCACGACCGAGGCCACCCGCGCCTTCTACGACGCCATCGCCGAGGACTACGCCGACCGCTTCCGCGGCGCGGGCGCCGGCACCCCCCTCGACCGGGCCCTGATGGCCGCCTTCGCCGAGCTGGTGGGACCGGAGGGCGAGGTGGCCGACCTGGGCTGCGGGCCCGGGCAGGTCACCGCGTACCTCGCCTCGCTCGGCCTGCGCGTCTTCGGCCTCGACCTCTCCGCCGCCATGCTGGAGATCGCCCGTCGCGACCATCCGGACCTGCGGTTCGAACAGGGCTCCATGCTCGATCTCGACCTGCCCGACGGTGCCCTCGCGGGGGCCGTCTCCTGGTACTCGTCGATCCACACGCCCTGGGAGCGGCTGCCGGACCTCTTCGCGGAGGTGCGGCGTGTGCTGGCCCCGGGCGGGCATCTGCTGCTCGCCTTCCAGGTCGGCGACGAGCCGCTGCTCCTGGACCGCCCCTTCGGTCACCCGGTGACCCTGGACTTCGAACGCAGGCAGCCGGAGCCGGTGGCGGAGCTGCTGGAGCGGGCCGGGTTCACCGTGCTGTCGCGGACGGTGCGGATACAGGAGGAGGAGACCTCCTCGAAGGTCCCGCAGGCCTGTCTGATCGCCCGCCGCTGACCCCGCCGCTGACCCCGCCGTCAGCCGGTCCGGTACAGCCCCTCCACCACATCCGCGAAGTCCCGCATGATCACATCGCGGCGGAGTTTCATCGAGGGGGTCAGATGGCCCGCGTACTCCGTGAAGTCGTGCGGCAGGACGGCGAAGCGGCGGATGGACTCGGGGCGGGAGACGAGCTTGTTCGCCTCGTCGACCGCCCGCTGGAGGACGGCGCGCAGGTCCTCGTCGTCGACGAGCAGTTCCGGCGGCACGGGGTGCTTGCCGTTCATGCGGCGCCAGTGGGTGATGCCGTCGGGGTCGAGGGTGAACAGGGCGCAGACGTAGGGGCGGCGGTCGCCCACGACCAGGCACTGGGAGATCAGGGGGTGGGAGCGCAGCCAGTCCTCCAGCGGGGCCGGGGCCACGCTGGAGCCGCCCGCCGTGATGAGCATCTCCTTCTTGCGGCCGGTGATGGTCAGGTACCCCTCGTCGTCCAGGGCGCCGAGGTCGCCGGTCGCGAACCAGCCGTCCGGCGCGGCGGACACCACCCCGCCGGCCGCCGGGTCCCAGTAGCCGTGCAGCACCTGCTCGCCGGAGACGAGGATCTCGCCGTCCTCGGCGATCCGCAGCCGGGTGCCGGGCAGCGGCCAGCCCACCGTGCCCAGACGCGGCTTGAGCGGCGGTGTCACCGTCACCGCCGCCGTCGTCTCGGTCAGGCCGTACCCCTCGAAGATCTCGATGCCGGCCCCGGCGTAGAAGGCGGCCAGGCGGCGGCCCAGCGGGGAACCGCCGCAGATGGCGTACCGGACCCGGCCGCCCATGGCGGCCCGGATCTTGCGGTACACCAGCGGGTCGTAGAAGGCGCGAGCCGTCCTCAGGGCGCGTCCCGGGCCGCCGCCCGCACCGGTCTGGCGGGCCTCCAGCGCCTCGCCGTAGCGCACGGCCACGGACTCCGCGCGGTCGAAGGCCGCCACCCGGCCGCCGGACTCGGCCTTGGCGCGGGCGGTGTTGAAGACCTTCTCCAGCATGTACGGAATGGTCAGCAGGCACGTCGGCCGGAACGCCGCCAGGTCCGGCAGCAGCTCGTCCGGTTTCAGACTGGGGGCGTGGCCGAGGCGGACCCGGGCCCGCACGCAGGCGACGGCGACCATCCGGCCGAAGACGTGGGACATGGGGAGGAAGAGGAGGATCGAGGGTTCCTCGCCCACCGTCGCCTTGAACACCGGGTAGAGCAGCTCGATGGCGTTGTCCACCTCGGCGAAGAAGTTGCCGTGGGTGAGCGCGCAGCCCTTGGGGCGGCCGGTGGTGCCGGAGGTGTAGATGAGGGTGGCGAGGGTGCTGGGGCTGAGCATCCCGCGGCGGACGCCGATCTCGGCGTCGGGCACCCCGGCGCCCAGCTCCGCGAGCCGTTCCACATGGCCCTGCTCGATGATCCACAGGCGCTTGAGGTCGGGCAGCCGGTCCAGATCCGGCCCGAGGGCGGCGGCCTGGGCGGTGGTCTCGGTGACCAGGGCGACCGCGCCGGAGTCGTGCAGGATCCAGCGGATCTGGAAGAGGGACGAGGTCGGGTAGATCGGCACGGTCACCAGCCCGGCGGCCCAGGCGGCGAAGTCCAGGAGGGTCCACTCGTAGGTCGTCCGCGCCATCACGGCGATCCGGTCGCCCGGCGCCAGGCCCTCGGCCGTCAGGCCCTTGGCCAGTGCCAGCACCTGCTCGGCGAACTCCGCGGCCGTCACGTCGGCCCACCGCCCGTCCGCCGCCTTGCGGCCGAGCACCACCGACCCGGGGGCCGCGGCCGCGTTGTCGAACGGCAGGTCGGCGAGCGACCCGTGCCGTACCGGCGGGGCGAACGGCGGTACGTACACCTCCCGCACGGCCCCGTCCAGCCGCCGTGTCTCGGGCTCCACGAGGACGGGTCCGGGCGCGTCGCCGTAGGCGGCGGACGCGGCGGACGTGGCGAAGGAAGGTAGCGGAGTGGACACGGGCGGCTCCTGGGGCGGGCGGCGGCGGCTCCGCTCGGCTGCATGACGTACGCGTGCCGGCGTTCAGCGGTGGGACCGGTGCGACCGGCGGGACCCGGCGGACCGGTGGACCGACGGGGTGGCGGCCCCGCCGGTCGGCTTGGGGATCGTACGGGGCCCACGTGGGGAGTTGGTGCGGGTTCCGGGTCGGTCCGGGGCCGGGGTTGTGCAACCTCCGGAGTTACCTGTAAGTAGCCTCGGGAGTCACGTGTCAGCGGCCTCGCGCCGTCCCAGGGGGTGGGTCAGGCGCGTTCCAGGACGGCCGTCACGCCCTGTCCGCCCGCCGCGCAGACCGAGATCAGCCCCCGGCCCGGCGCCTCCCGTTCCGCCAGCAGTTTCGCCAGGGTGGCCACGATCCGGGCGCCGGTCGCCGCGAAGGGGTGGCCGGTGGCGAGCGAGGAGCCGGCCACGTTCAGGCGGGCCCGGTCCACGGGGGCCAGGCCCCGCTTCTCCCAGGCCGCCAGCGTGGCCAGCACCTGGGAGGCGAACGCCTCGTGCACCTCGATCAGGTCGAAGTCCTCGATGCCGTACCCGGTCCGCGCCAGCATCCGCGGCACCGCGTACGCCGGGGCCATCAGCAGCCCGTCCGCGCCCCCCGTCACGTCCCCGGCCACGAAGTCGACCGCCGCCGTCTCGTACGCGGTCAGGTACGCCAGCGGTTCCAGCCCGCGCTCGGCCACCCACTCCTCGCTCGCCAGCAGCACGGTCGCCGCGCCGTCCGTCAGGGGCGTGGAGTTGCCCGCCGTCATGGTCGGCGCGGGCCCGTCCGTGCCGAACACCGGCTTCAGCGCGGCGAGCTTCTCCGGCGTCGAGTCCGGCCGCAGGTTCTGGTCGCGGGACAGTCCCCGGAACGGGACGACCAGGTCCTCGAAGAAGCCCCGTTCGTACGCCGCCGCCAGCCGCTGGTGGCTGGTGGCCGCCAGTTCGTCCTGGGCCTCGCGGGTGATGCCCCAGGCCCGTGCGGTGACCGCCGCGTGCTCCCCCATCGACAGGCCGGTGCGCGGCTCGGCGTTGCGCGGGATGTCCGGGACGAGGTGACCGGGGCGGACGCGGGCGAGGGCCCTGAGCCGGGCGCCCGCCGACTTCGCCCGCCGGGCCTCCAGGAGGATGCGCCGGAGCCGGTCGTTGACGCCGAGCGGCGCGTCGCTCGCGGTGTCCGCGCCGCCCGCGACCGCCGACTCGGTCTGCCCGAGGGCGATCTTGTTGGCGGCGGCGACGACCGCCTGGAGTCCGGTGCCGCACGCCTGCTGGACGTCGTAGGCGGGCGTACGGGGATCGAGTACCGAGCCGAGGACCGTCTCGCGGGCCAGGTTGAAGTCGCGGCTGTGCTTGAGGACCGCGCCGGCGACGAACTCGCCCACCGCGCCGGGCCCGCGCAGCCCGTACCGCTCGGCCAGTCCGTCCAGGGCGGCGGTCAGCATCTCCTGGTTGGAGGCGGTGGCGTACGGGCCGTCCGAGCGGGCGAACGGGATGCGCGTACCGCCGACGACCGCGACCCGGCGGGCCCTCGGGGGCTCAAGGGGACTCATCTCGACCGTGCTCCTCATCCACGCGGCGACGACCACTTACCTCCGGTAACCTTACTCCACGGTAAGCAGACCGGACGCTGGGAGTCACGCATGGCCGACCGCTATCTGAGCTTCACCGGCACCGCGCCGGGCCGTTTCCTGACCCGTCGGCTCGGCCTGCCGCAGCCGGCGCCGCTGCGCCGCTGGTCGCCGGAGCGTCCGGCCCTGGAGGGCGAGGTGCTGCTGCTGACGGCGGGGAAGTCGGACCTGGACCTCGCGTTCGTGCGTACGGCGCCCTCCGACCGCCCCGCCGCCGTCGTCCTGGACGCCACCGGCGTCCAGGACGTGGCGGCGCTCGCCGAGGTGCACGCGGCCCTGCACCCGGTCGTCCGGTCGGTCACGGCGGGCGGGCGCGTCCTCGTGCTGGGCTCCCCGCCCGCCGCCGACGACCATCACCAGGCCGCCGCCCAGCAGGCGCTGGAGGGCTTCACCCGTTCGCTCGGCAAGGAGATCGGCCGGGGCAGGACCGTCAACCTGGTCCGTCTCACGGACGCCCGCGCCGCCGAGTCCACGCTCCGCTTCCTGCTCTCCCCCAAGTCGGCCTACGTCAGCGGCCAGGTCATCGCCGTCGGCCCCGGCGACGGCAGGCCCGCCGCCCCGGCCGACCCCGCCCGCCCCCTCGCCGGACGCACCGCCCTGGTCACCGGCGGCGCGCGCGGCATCGGCGAGGCGGTCGCCGGCACCCTCGCCCGGGACGGCGCCCACGTCGTCGTACTGGACGTCCCCGCGGCCGAGGAGGACGCCCGGCGCGTCGCCGAACGGCTCGGCGGCACCGCCCTCGCCCTCGACATCACCGCCGCCGACGCGGGCGAGCGGATCGCGGCGGCGGTCCCCGACGGGCTGGACGTCCTCGTCCACAACGCGGGCGTCACCCGGGACCGCCGGCTGGTCAACATGCCCGCCGACCGCTGGAGTTCCGTCCTCGACGTCAACCTCGCGAGCGTGCTGCGCACCACGGACGCGCTGCTGTCCGCCGGGGCGGTGCGCACCGGCGGCCGGATCGTGGCGACGGCCTCCATCGCGGGCCTCGCCGGGAACGCGGGCCAGACCAACTACGCGGCGAGCAAGGCCGGGATCGTCGGCCTGGTCCGCGCCCTGGCCCCGCGCGCGCGGGCCGAGCACGGGGTGACGGTGAACGCGGTCGCGCCGGGCTTCATCGAGACGAAGATGACGGCGGCGGTCCCGCTGTTCATCCGCGAGGCGGGCCGCCGGATGAACTCCCTCGCCCAGGGCGGCCTGCCCGTCGACGTCGCCGAGACCACCGCCTGGCTGGCGCACCCGGCCTCGGGCGCGGTCAACGGCCAGGTCGTCCGGGTCTGCGGCCAGAGCCTGCTGGGGGCCTGAGATGACCAGCACCCTGTCGACCGCCCCCGCCCTGCCGCCGCTGCTGGCCCGGGGCGCCCTGCTCTCCCCCTTCAAACGCCCCCGCCCGGACGCTGGCTTCCCGCGCACCCGGCTGCTGCTGCCCCGGCTGCGCGCCGACCTGACCCGGCTGACGGCGTACGAGCGGGTCTGCGGCTTCCCCACCGGCGAGGACACCCTGCCGGTCACCTATCCGCACGTCATGGGGTTCCCGCTGGCCATGCGGCTGATGAGCGCCCGGGACTTCCCGCTGCCGCTGCTCGGCCTGGTCCACACGTCGGTCGACATCACCCGGCGGGCACCACTGCGGGCCGACGCGGCGTACGACTTCGCCGTGTGCGTCACCGGGCTGGCACCGCACCGGCGGGGCACCGAGGCGACGGTGGTCACCGAGGTGCGGACCGGCGCAGGCGTCGTATGGGAGTCGGCCAGTACGTACCTGGCCCGGCACCGGACGGACCCGGCCGCCCCCGCGACCGCCCGCGAGGAGCCCGAGCCGCTGCCGGTCCGGGCCACCTGGCACCCGGCCGGCAGTACCGGCCGCCGCTACGCCGCCGCGTCCGGCGACCACAACCCGATCCACCTCCACCCGCTCACCGCCCGCCTGTTCGGCTTCCCGCGGGCCATCGCGCACGGCATGTGGACCGTCGCCCGCTGCCTGGCGGAGCACGGCACGCCGGACGCGGTCAGGGTGCGGGCACAGTTCCGGGCACCGGTGCCGCTGCCGGGGACGGTGGTGTACGGGGCGCGGGGCGGGCGGTTCGAACTGCGCGGCCCGCGTGACCGCGTCCACCTGACGGGCAGCGTCTACCCGGCCTGAGCGACCGCGTCCCCCTCGTGCTCGTCGGCGCCGGTGTCGTCGGTGTCATCGGTGTCGTCGGGCGCGGTCCAGGGCCGGTCCGCCATCAGGTTGCCGAGCCCGGCCCAGGCGAAGTTCATCAGGGTCGCCGCCGCCTGCTTGGCGGTGACGCCCTCGGTGGCGCCCGCCCAGTCGGCGAGCGACTCGGCGGCGCCGACCAGCGCCTCGGCGAGCCCCGCGACCTCGTGTCCGGGCAGGCCGGGGTCGCGGTGGGCCTCACGGGCCGCCGCGGCGATCAGCTCCGTCACGAACGCGACGATCTCCGCGCGCATCGCGGCGACCTCGGCGGCGAACGGGTCGCCGTGCGTGCGGGCCTGGAGGTGCAGCACCGCCCAGCCGTCCGGGTTGCGGGCGGTGTGGTCGAAGAACGCGCGCAGCCCGGACCAGAGCTGTCCGTCGGCGGGCAGTCCGCGGCGCACCCCGGCCCGCACCGCCGCGGTCAGCGCCCGTGCCTCACGGCGGATGCAGGCGGTGAAGAGGTCTTCCTTGGAGTTGAGGTACAGGTACACCAGCGGCTTGGACACGCCCGCCAGCTCGGCGATCTCGTCCATCGACGCGGCCCGGTACCCGCGCCGCCCGAAGGTGCGCACGGCGGCGTCCAGCATCTGCCGCTCCCGGACGGCCCGCGGCATCCGCTTGGTTCTTCCGCCGCCCACATCCACACCCGCACCCATACGCATCAGCGTACGGCCCGGACGGAGTACTCCCGCCCGGGCCGTATGCCTGATATATCCGTATCCGCTCCGATACGCCGCAGCGCTACGCGGCGGCCGGTACCTGCTCCGGCTCGCGGTCCCGTACGGGCTCCGGCTCGTCGATCGGGGAGCTGTGCGCCTTGTCGTACGCCTCGCGGTCGAGCAGGCCCTCGCGGGCCGAGACGATGACCGGGATCAGCGCCTGGCCGGCCACGTTGGTGGCCGTACGCATCATGTCCAGGATCGGGTCGATGGCGAGCAGCAGACCGACGCCCTCCATGGGCAGGCCCAGCGTGGAGAGGGTCAGGGTCAGCATGACCGTCGCGCCGGTCAGACCGGCCGTGGCGGCGGAGCCGACCACCGAGACGAAGGCGATCAGCAGGTAGTCACCGACGCCCAGCTGGATGTCGAAGATCTGCGCGACGAAGATCGCGGCGATCGCCGGGTAGATCGCGGCGCAGCCGTCCATCTTGGTCGTCGCCCCGAACGGCACCGCGAAGGACGCGTACTCCTTCGGCACGCCGAGCCGCTCGGTGACCTTCTGCGTCAGCGGCATGGTGCCGACCGACGAGCGGGAGACGAAGGCCAGCTGGATCGCGGGCCAGGCGCCCCTGAAGAACTGCAGCGGGTTGGCCTTGGCGACGCCCGCGATCAGCGCCGGGTAGACCACGAAGAGGACGATCGCGCAGCCGACGTAGATGTCGGCGGTGAAGGTCGCGTACTTGCCGATCAGGTCCCAGCCGTACGTCGCGATGGCGGTGCCGATCAGGCCGACGGTGCCCAGCGGGGCGAGGCGGATGACCCACCACAGGGCCTTCTGGAGGAGTTCGAGGACGGACTCGCTCAGGGTGAGGATCGGCTTGGCCTTCTCGCCCAGCTGGAGGGCTGCGATACCGGCGACGGCGGCCATAAAGACGATCTGGAGCACGTTCAGCTCGGTGAACGGCGTGATCACGTCGGTCGGCACGATGCCGGTGAGGAAGTCCAGCCAGGAACCGGTCTTCTCGGGCAGCTCACCATCCTTCGGGGTCAGGCCGGTGCCGGCGCCGGGGTTGGTGACCAGGCCGATGACGAGGCCGATGGCCACCGCGATCAGCGACGTGATCATGAACCAGAGGAGGGTGCGGGACGCCAGCCGGGCCGCGTTGTTGACCTTCCGCAGGTTGGTGATCGAGACCAGGATCGCGAAGAAGACCAGCGGGGCGACGGCCAGCTTCAGCAGACCGATGAAGACGCTGCCGATCTTGTCCAGGGTCGTGACCAGCCACGACACGTCCTGGCTGCGGGCGAGCCAGCCGAGCAGCACACCCAGGACGAGACCGGCGATTATCTGGGCCCAGAAGGGCACCTTGAAGGACTGCGTGCGTGAGGACACGGACATGCTCCGTTGAAGGGGGACGGGACGCGCTGAGCCGACGTCACGGAAGGGGGGAAGCGGGGGACGTCAGGGGCGACAGCTTGCGGACGCGCACCGGCAGAGGTCCACGTGCAGCCGCGCCACGAGCGGGACGCTCACGGGCAGAGGGGACACGGCTGCAGACTTCATGCATCCGACTTTAACACCAATACTTTGAGAGGCCCATAGCCTGACTTTGACAGGCCTCCGGCCGCCTTCTCCCGCACAACGCAAAGCGCCCCGGCGATCACCGGGGCGCTCATGCGCTACGCGCGTACTGCTCTGCCGCTACGAGGTCTGTCCCTGTGCCCGGGACGCGTCGTCGACGCCGTCCTCCTGGCTGCGGTTGGCCTCCAGGCCGGCCTTCATGCGGTCCACCTTGTTCACCACCTGGACGGAGGCCCGGTCGCGCTCCCCGCGCAGCGCCACGAAGCTGATCGGGGCCGAGATCACCAGCGCGAGCAGCACGATCCACATGCCGTTGGAGTCACCGAGGCCGCTCGGGAAGACCCCGGCGTAGACGAGGCCCCAGACGACCACGGCGCAGCCCACGAAGATCCCGAGGCGCATCAGCGTGTAGCGGAGCATCTCAATCCACACTTCCGTTTCCGGCACAAAGAGGCACCGTCCAGTGAAGCACGCCGGGCTGCCCGCGCGTCAGCGGGGGTACGGGAGGCGGTGCGGGGCGGTACGGAGGTCAGTTCAGCGGCAGCAGCATGATCACGTCGTCGCGGTCGTCGCCGGGGGCGACGCGGATCGCGCCGGGGACGCGGCCGACCTCCTTGTAGCCGCAGGAGGCGTAGAACCGCTCCAGGCCGAGACCGCCCCGGCAGGTGAGCCGTATCGCCTCGATGCCGTCGAAGGAGCGGGCCGCGTCGGCGGCGGCGGCCAGCAGGTCACGGCCGTACCCCTGGCCCTGGTACCGGGGGTGCACCATCACGGTGTAGAGCCACAGCCAGTGGGTCATCAGCCGGTGGGTGTTGCGGGTGAGGAACGCGGTGGCGGCCACTCGCCCCTCCTCGTCGTGCCCCACCAGCAGCCGGGCGCGGCCCTCCGCCATGGCCACCAGGTGCTTGACCAGCTCGGGGCGGACCGTCTCCCGCGTCACCGGCGGCACGAAACCGACGGAGCCGCCCGCGTTGGACACGTCCGTCCACAGGCCGAGGACGCCGTCACGCAGGTCGGTCGTGACGGCCGGGTCGAGAGTGAAAGTAAGAGGCACAGTGCAATAGTAGCTATTACCCGAGCGCGTCTGCCGCCACCGTCAGATCCGCGACCAGCCCCTGGTAGGCGGCCTCCCGGTCGTCCGCGCGCAGCACCGCCGAAGGGTGCACGGTCGGCACCAGCCGCTCCCGGCGCCCGTGGATCTCCTCCTCCAGCACCGTGCCGCGCACCTGGGTGACCCGGAACGAGGAGCCCAGCAGCGCCTTGCCCGCGGTCGCGCCGAGCACCACGATCAGCTCGGGTCCGACCAGCGCCAGCTCGGCGGCGAGCCAGGGGCCGCAGGCGGCCGCCTCGCGCAGGGTGGGAGCCTTGTGGATACGGCGCTTGCGGGGCTCCGCCCGCATGAACTTGAAGTGCTTGACGGCGTTGGTGACGTACGCGTCCGCCGGGTCCAGGCCGGCTTCGTCCAGCGCCCGGTCGAGCAGCTGGCCGGCGGGGCCGACGAAGGGCTTGCCCTGCCGGTCCTCCTGGTCGCCGGGCTGCTCACCGACGAGCATCACGCGCGCGTGCGGGTTTCCCTGTCCGAAGACCGTCTGGGTGGCGTCGCGGTGCAGGGGGCAGCCGCGGCAGCCGGCGGCGGCTTCCCGCAGGGCGGGGAGGCCGCCGTGGTCCGGAACGAAGGGGCCGGCCGTGTAGTCGTCCTCGGGGGGCATGGGGGCCGGGTACCCGCCGCGGGGACGCGGATGTGAGCCGGGTGCGGGCGAGTGGGGGCCGGTCGCCCGCACCCGGCGACGGGAGTCAGACCCGCATCGGCTGCGGCGCGTCCCGGCGCGCCGGGTCGGGGCCGTCGAACTCCCGGATGATCTCGTACCGCGTGTTCCGCTCCACCGGCCGGAACCCGGCGTCCCGGATCAGGTCGAGCAGGTCGTCGCGGGTCAGCTTGTTCGGCGTGCCGTAGTTGTCCGCGTCGTGAGTGATCTTGTACTCGACCACCGACCCGTCCATGTCGTCGGCCCCGTGCTGCAGCGCGAGCTGCGCGGTCTGCACACCGTGCATCACCCAGAAGACCTTCACGTGCGGCACGTTGTCGAACAGCAGCCGGGAGACGGCGAAGGTCTTCAGCGCCTCGGCCCCCGTCGCCATCTGCGTCCGCGCCTGGAGCCGGTTGCGTACCTTCCCGTCCTTCATGTCCACGAAGTCGTGCTGGTAGCGCAGCGGGATGAAGACCTGGAAGCCGCCCGTCTCGTCCTGGAGCTCGCGCAGCCGCAGCACGTGGTCCACGCGGTGGCGCGGTTCCTCGATGTGGCCGTAGAGCATGGTGCACGGGGTCTTCAGCCCCTTCTCGTGCGCCAGCCGGTGGATGCGGGACCAGTCCTCCCAGTGGGTGCGGTGGTCCACGATGTGCTGCCGGACCTCCCAGTCGAAGATCTCGGCGCCGCCGCCGGTCAGCGACTCCAGACCCGCGTCGATCAGCTCGTCGAGGATGTCGGAGGCCGACATGCCGGAGATGGTCTCGAAGTGGTGGATCTCGGTGGCGGTGAACGCCTTCAGCGACACGTCCGGCAGCGCGGCCTTCAGCTCGCGCAGCGAGCGCGGGTAGTACCGCCACGGCAGATTCGGGTGCAGCCCGTTGACGATGTGCAGCTCGGTGAGGTTCTCGCTCTCCATCTCCTTGGCGAGCTTCACCGCCTCCTCGATGCGCATCGTGTACGCGTCCTTCTCCCCCGGCTTGCGCTGGAAGGAGCAGTAGGCGCAGGACGCCGTGCACACGTTGGTCATGTTGAGGTGGCGGTTGACGTTGAAGTGGACGACGTCGCCGTTCTTCCGCGTCCGCACCTCGTGCGCGAGGCCGCCGAGCCAGGCCAGATCGTCCGACTCGTACAGCGCGATGCCGTCCTCGCGGGTCAGCCGCTCACCGGAGCGGACCTTCTCCTCCAGCTCGCGCTTGAGCCCGACGTCCATACCCACACCTTTCTCCGACAACTCGACCAACCGTACGCCTGCCTAGACCTCGTCCGGCAGCTCGCCCACCCGGTTCTCCCACTTGGTGGAGAGCACGACGGTGGTACGGGTCCGGGAGACGCCCTTGGTCCCCGACAGCCGGCGGATGATCCGCTCCAGACCGTCCACGTCGGTCGCGCGCACCTTGAGCATGTAGGAGTCGTCGCCTGCGATGAACCAGCAGTCCTCGATCTCCCGCAGCTCCTTCAGCCGCTGGGCCACGTCCTCGTGGTCGGCGGCGTCGGAGAGGGAGATGCCGATCAGGGCCACGGCGCCCAGGCCGAGCGAGGCGGCGTCCACCGTGGCCCGGTAGCCGGTGATGACACCGGCCGCCTCCAGGCGGTTGATGCGGTCGGTGACGCTGGGTCCCGACAGGCCGACGAGGCGCCCCAGCTCGGCGTAGGAGGCCCGGCCGTTCTCCCGCAGGGCCTGGATGAGCTGCCTGTCCACCGCGTCCATGGATCGAAGCCTTCCGATATGTGGATCTCGAAGAGTTCTGAGTTGTGTGGGGGGGGTGAGGGTGGGGCCTCAGAGGGGCGCACTCGAACCGGAACCGGAACCGGAACCGGGACCGCGTCCAGGACCGGACCCGCCGCCGAGTTCGCCCGCCCAGCGGCGGTAGAGCCGGTGCGGTACGTCCGCCGCGTCGAGGACCCGGCCGGCGACGAAGTCCACCAGGTCCTGGATGTGGGTGGCGCCCGCGTAGAAGGCCGGCGAGGCGGGCACCACGGCGGCGCCCGCGTCGTCCAGGGCCACCAGGTGCCGGAGGGTCTGCCCGTTCAGCGGGGTCTCCCGAACGGCCACGACCAGCGTGCGCCCCTCCTTCAGGGTGACGCTCGCCGCCCGCTGCAACAGGTCCTTGGACAGGCCGAGCGCGACCCCGGCGACACACGCGGTCGACGCGGGCACGATCAGCATGCCCTTGGCCGGGTACGAGCCGGAGGACGGCCCGGCGGCCAGGTCCCCGGCGTTCCAGTACCGCACCGCGTCGAGGTCGACGGCGAAGGTGCCGGGCTTGCCGTCGGCGCCCCGCGCGAGCCATTCCCGCAGGTCGTCACGCCAGTGGGCGTCCCGGAAGGAGATACCGGTCTCGTCGAGCAGGGTGAGCCGCGAGGCCCGGCTGACCACCAGGTCGACGCTCTCGCCCGCGGCGAGCAGAGCGCGCAGCACGGAGGCGGCATACGGAGTGCCGGAGGCACCTGACACCCCCACGATCCAAGGCGTACGCGCCGTCTCTCCTGGCTTGACTGGGT
The DNA here is from genome assembly GCF_055562815.1 of Streptomyces sp. NPDC016677. Classification (NCBI taxonomy): domain Bacteria; kingdom Bacillati; phylum Actinomycetota; class Actinomycetes; order Kitasatosporales; family Streptomycetaceae; genus Streptomyces; species Streptomyces sp. NPDC016677. The sequence goes on from NZ_JBVHEO010000013.1 coordinate 158,887, forward strand.
TCACGGTACCGAGCCTATCGGCAGCCGTGGGGCGGGAACCGGCCAAGGGGGTCCGGGCGTTGTCCGGAGGGGATGGGCGAGTGGGCGGGGGCCGGTATGACGGGCAAGGCACCGGGGACGCGCAGGCCGTACTGGTCACCGGGCGACCGGGCGAAGGCCGCGGCCAGGCTGATGGCCGCCTGGGTCGCGCTGCTGTGGCTGCTGGAACTGGCCGACGTGGCGAGCGGTCACGCCCTGGACCGCTTCGGCATCGTCCCGCGCACCCCGTCGGAGCTGGCGGACGTCGTCCCGGCGTCCTTCGTCCACTTCGGTTTCGCGCACGTCGCCGCCAACAGCGTGCCGCTGCTGGTCCTCGGCTTCCTCGCCGCGCTGGGCGGGATACGCCGGTTCCTCGCGGTCTGCGCGGCCGTCGTGGTGGCGGACGGGCTGGGCGTCTGGCTGGTCTCCCCGTCGGACACCAACACGGCCGGCGCCTCCGGCCTGATCTTCGGCCTCTTCGGCTTCCTGCTGGTCAGCGGCTTCGTCGAGCGCCGCCCGCTGGGCGTCCTGGCCGGGGTCCTGGTGGCCGCGGTCTGGGGCGGCTCCCTGCTCGCCGGCCTCGCCCCGACCCAGTCCGGCGTCAGCTGGCAGGGCCACCTGATCGGCCTGGCGGCGGGTGTCGCGGCGGCGTTCACCTTCCGGCACCGGGACCGGGGCCGGACACCGGCGGCCTGACGGGTCAGCGGGGCTGTGCGGCGGGGTCCACGGGGAGGCGGTCGGTGGGGATCTTCAGGGTGCCGAGGGGGGAGTCGACGGTCAGTGCCGCGCCGTAGGCGAGGGTGTCCCGGCCTCGATAGCCTTCCGGCCCGGGGTTCCACATCGTGACGGCCTGCCCTTGGAGCGGGTCGAGCAGCAGATAGTTGGCGATTCCCCGGGCTGCGTACCAACGGGGCTTGAGGTCGTAGTCCCGGCGGACGCTGCTCGGCGACACCACCTCGGCGACGAGTTCGATCAGGTCCGGTGAGTAGTCGCTGCGGTTCTCGGCCTCGGCCTCGACGGGAATGACCGCGATGTCCGGGCAGAACTCGTTGGCGTCGTCGAACGGAAAGGCCACGTCACTCACCAAGGCCCAGCCTGACGGCAACTGCTCCTCCAGGATCGTCCACAACCGCTGGATGCTTCGCCCGTGGAACGGCTTGACCGGATTCATCACGATGCTGCCCTCGACAATCTCTGTCAGATAGCCGGGGAACATGTCCTCCAGCCGGCTGAGCTGCGAGTGCAGGCGGTCAAGGTCCGAGACGGTCACGGTGGCCTCCCTGGGTTCCTGCCCTCGATAGTAGGCCGCACCGTAATCAGAGGGTCAGACCTCGAACCAGGAGATCCAGCAGCGCGCACACGAACAGGGCAATGCCGATGAAACCATTGACGCTGAAGAACGCCCGGTTGAGACGGGACAGGTCGTTGGGGCGGACGATGCTGTGCTCGTAGACGAACGCGCCCGCGACGATCAGCAGGCCGAGCCAGAAGAACGCGCCGGCGTCGGTGGCGAGGGCGTACCAGACGAACAGGGCCGTCGTCACGGTGTGGCAGCCCCGCGCGCCCCAGATCGCGGCCGGGATGCCGAAGCGGGCCGGGACCGAGCGGACGCCGACCTCGCGGTCGGTCTCCACGTCCTGGCAGGCGTAGATCAGGTCGAAGCCGCCGATCCAGATGCCGACCGCGAGGCCGAGGATCACCGCGTCCCAGGACCACTCGCCGGTGATGGCGAGCCAGCCGCCGATGGGACCCATCGCCTGCGCGAGACCGAGGATGGCCTGCGGGAAGTCGGTGAACCGCTTGCCGTACGGGTAGACCACCATCGGGATCACCGCGACAGGCGCCAGCGCGAGGCAGAGCGGGTTGAGCAGGGCCGCCGAGCCCAGGAAGACGACGACCGCGACGATCGCGCCGGTCCAGGCGTGCTTGACCGACATCGCGCCGGTGACCAGTTCGCGGTGGGCGGTGCGCGGGTTGCGGGCGTCGATCTCGCGGTCGATGATCCGGTTGACGGCCATCGCGAAGGTGCGCAGGCCCACCATGCAGACGGTCACCAGCAGCAGCCGGCCCCAGTGGATGTTGCCGTCCAGCTTGTACATGGCTGTCAGGGCGGCGATGTAGGCGAAGGGCAGCGCGAACACCGAGTGCTCGATCATCACCAGGCGCAGGAACGCCTTGGTGCGTCCGGGCTGCCGGGGCAGCGCGGCGGAAGCCGACGTCACAGTCCGTACTCCTTCCAGCGGCGGTCGACCTTCGCCGCCGTCTCCGGGTCGGACAGCACCATGTCCGGCCAGCCCCCGTTCCGGGTGTACCCCTCCTCGGGAAGCTTCTTCGTCGCGTCGATGCCCGCCTTGCCGCCCCAGAACTGCTGGTAGGAGGCGTGGTCGAGATGGTCGACCGGGCCTTCCGCGACGGTGAGGTCACGGGCGTAGTCCGTGTTGCCGAGCGCCCGCCAGGCGACCTCGTGCAGGTCGTGGACGTCGCAGTCGGAGTCGACGACCACGATCAGCTTGGTCAGGGACATCATGTGCGCGCCCCAGATGGCGTGCATCACCTTCTGGGCGTGTTTGGGGTACTTCTTGTCGATGGACACGATCGCACAGTTGTGGAAGCCGCCCGCCTCCGGGAGGTGGTAGTCCACGATGTCCGGCACGATGATCTTGAGGAGCGGAAGGAAGAAGCGTTCCGTCGCCCGTCCGAGCGGGCCGTCCTCGGTCGGGGGGCGGCCGACGACGATCGACTGGAGCAGCGGGCGCTTGCGCATCGTCACGCAGTCGATGGTCAGGGCGGGGAAGGGTTCCTGCGGGGTGTAGAAGCCGGTGTGGTCGCCGAAGGGGCCCTCGGGGAGCATCTCGCCGGGCTCCAGCCAGCCCTCCAGCACCACTTCGGCGTTGGCGGGGACCTGGAGCGGGACCGTCTTGCAGTCGACCATCTCGATCCGCTTGCCCTGCACGAACCCGGCGAACAGGTACTCGTCGATGTCCCCGGGGAGCGGGGCGGTCGAGGCGTACGTCACGGCCGGCGGGCAGCCGAAGGCGATGGCGACCGGCAGCCGCTCGCCCCGCCGCGCCGCCACCTGGTAGTGGTTCCGGCTGTCCTTGTGGATCTGCCAGTGCATGCCGATGGTGCGCTTGTCGTGGCGCTGGAGGCGGTAGAGGCCGAGGTTGCGGATGCCGGTCTCGGGGTCCTTGGTGTGGGTGAGGCCCAGGTTGAAGAAGGAGCCGCCGTCCTTGGGCCAGGTGAACAGGGCGGGGAGGCGGTCGAGGTCGACGTCGTCGCCGGTGAGCACGGTCTCCTGGACCGGGGCCTCCTTGACCTTCTTCGGCGGTACGTGCGTCATCGCGCCGAGCTTGCCGAACGCCTCGCGCACCCCGACGAACCCGTGCGGCAGCTCGGGCCGCAGCAGCCCGCCGATCTTCTCGGAGATGTCCTCGTACGACGTGAGGCCGAGCGCCTTCAGCAGGCGGCGGTCGGTGCCGAAGACGTTCATCGCCAGAGGAAGGTCGGAGCCCTTGACGTTCTCGAAGAGCAGGGCGGGGCCGCCGGCCTTGTTCACCCGGTCGACGATCTCCCCGACCTCCAGGCAGGGGTCGACCTCGGCCTTGACACGCTTGAGGTCGCCCTCGCGTTCCAGTGCCCTGAGCAGGGAGCGAAGATCGTCGTAAGCCATGCCGTCCAGTATCCCCGAGCGGCTACGCTGAACCCGTACCGCCCACCGCTTTCGCTGGAGAGGCCCCATGCTGCGGGTGCTGATGTTCCTCGTGCCACTGGCGTTGAGCGTCTACGCGTTCATCGACTGCATCAGCACGAAGGACGAGGACGTCCGTCACATGCCCAAGCCGCTGTGGGCGATCCTCGTGCTCCTCTTCCCGCTGGCCGGCTCGATCTCGTGGATCATCGCGGGGAAGAAGCGGCAGCCGGCCGGCGGACCGGGACGGTTCCAGGGCGGCGGCGGGGCCCGGGGCCAGTGGGTCGCCCCCGACGACAACCCGGACTTCCTCAAGTCGCTCGACGAGGACAAGGGCAAGGACAAGGGCCGGGGCGGGGACCGGGACGAGGACCCCAAGGGGGACTGACCGCCCCGGTCACATGAGGGTTCTGACGCCGGCGGGCGCGAGGGCCCGGTCGAAGACCCGTACGTCCCGCACGGTGCCCGGGAAGAAGTCCGTGGGCTTCCCGCCGTACCAGGCCCGGCCGATCACGAACGCGCCGTTCGACACGGTCGGCCTGGTGTCCTCGACGACCGCTTCCTCGACCCCGTCGACATACAGCCGCAGCGTGCGGTCGGTGCCGTCGCAAACGCCGGTCAGATGGGTCCAGACGCCCCCGGTGGGCGCGGTGCGGCCGACGGCCCGCAGGCCGGGGCGGGAGAAGGCCCATTTCCGGTCCGTGCCCGAGTACTGGAGGTAGAAGCCGCTGGCGCTGTCGGCGTCCTGGCTGACGGCGGTGGCGAAGGTGCCGGGCACGGCGGTGAGGCGGACCCAGGCCGCGACCGTGAAACTGCGGCCCGTCCCGGTCTCCAGCACCGGCCCGTCGGTGACGATCTGTCCGGTGCTCCCGTCGAACGTCGCGCCACCGCCGTCGGTCTGCCAGGTGACGCCGGTCGTGGTGCCGTCGTGGCCGCCCCGGGTGTCGTGGGCGACGGTTCCCGAGGTCTCGTCGAGGAGCCAGTGCCCGACGGGCCGTACGCCGCTCCCGGCGGAGGCGGAGGCGGAGGCGGTGGGACTGGGCGTCGGTGAGGCGGTGGCTGCGCCGCGGCCCGGCGTGGCCGGCCGGTTGAGCCAGAACCCGGTGCCGACACCGATCGCGGCGAGCGCTCCGGCGCCGGAGAACAGGAAGGCCCGTCTGCTGCGGCCCCCGGGCGGGGGCGGTGGGGGCGGCGCGGCCTGGACGCGGGTCGCGGGAGGCACCGGGGAGACGAGGGTGGGCTGGTGATCGGCGTGCTGGACGGGCGGCATCGGCCCGGCCACGGTCGGCCGCGCGGGCCCGGTCTCCCCGGCCTCCGGCGCCCACTGGCCGCCGTAGGACAGGACCGTACTCACCTCTCCGCCCTGCGGGCCGATCCGGGTGAGGATCTCGCGCGGGGTCGGGCGGGCGGCCGGGTCCTTGGCGAGGCAATCGGCGACGAGGGCGCGCAGGGCCGGGTCGGTGATGGCGTCGACGTCGGGGGCGTTGTGCACGACGCGGTAGAGGAGGGCGGGGGTCGGTCCGCCGCCGAAGGGGTTCTGGCCGGTGGCCGCGAAGGCCAGCACCGCGCCGAGACAGAAGACGTCGCTGGCCGGGGTCACGTCGCCGCCGTTGACCTGCTCGGGGGACATGAACCCCGGGGAGCCGGCGACCTGTCCGGTCGTGGTGAGGGAGGCGGCCTCGACGCTGCGGACGATGCCGAAGTCGATGACGCGGGGGCCGTCCTCGGCGAGGAGCACGTTGGAGGGCTTGAGGTCGCGGTGGACCAGGTGGGCGGCGTGGATCGACATCAGCGCCTCGGCCAGCCCGGCGGCGAGCGCGGTCACCGCCCCGCTGTCGAACGGCCCCCGCTCGGCGACCGCCTGATCCAGCGACGGCCCGGCGATGTAACTGGTCACCAGGTACGGCAGCGGCGCGTCCGGGTCGGCGTCGATGACCGGCGCGGTGAACGCGCCGCTGACCGTACGGGCGGCCTGCACCTCACGCCGGAACCGGTCCCGGAACTCCGGCCGCCGCACCAGCCCCTCGTGCACCACCTTGACCGCGACGAGCCGCCCGCCCGGCGACCGGCCGAGGTAGACCCGGCCCATTCCGCCGGCGCCCAGTCGGCCCACCAGCCGGTACTCCCCGACAGAGCGCGGATCGCCCGGCTCCAGCGCTGACACACGTGCCTCCCGGCGTACGACCGACCTTCGAGCGGGAGGCCCAGCATAGGGGTCGGTCGAACGCCCGGCCGACTCACTCCTCTTCGAAGATCGCCTCGGCTGTGGGGGCGGTGACGGCACGGGTGAGCCAGCGGCGGAGTACCGCGGAGTCGTCGCACTCCGTGACACGACTGCGTACCTCGTCAGAAATGGTCAGCCCGCGCTGCTCCAGGACGAGCAGGACGTCCTCGGCGCGGCTCTGGACGCGTCCCTCGTCGCGGATTTCTTCGGAGATGTACGACTTGTAGAAGGAGAGGTCCACGGCCACCAGGTTCCTCCAGAGGTGCTTGGCCGGGCGGTTGCCCAGGCCCTGTGCGGTGAATTCGACGATCGGGTCGAGAATGTCTTCGGGCACGTCACGCAACGCTGTGGACAGGGCCTTCAGTATCGCATTCACGGACGTGTCGGCGGCGTGTGTGATGGCCGCCAGGCTGGCCAGCAAGAGGTCGGCGCGGGCCTCTTCCGGGTCGGTGATCACGGGCATGTTGTGCGGGCCGACGACCAAGGGCTGGAGTCTGAGCGTGGGCAGCTCGGGCGGCCCGCTGTGCACCGCCCGCTGGGCCCACTTCGCCGTGGTGTGGTCCTGGCACACGACCAGCAGAGCCGTCGGCACCCGGTACTTCGTCCACAGGTACGAGACGTAGTACGCCCAGCTCGCGGGCTTGTCCGGGTCCTTCTTGCCCTGGGCCTCGACGGCCAGGAGGAAGGGGCCCTGCTCGGCCGTCTCGAAGCGCAGCAGCGTGTCGACGCGGCGTTCGACGGGGCTGGTCTCGGTGAGGTCGGTCGGCAGGGCCGTCGCGCTGACGGGCGTGGGGATGTCCACGCCCAGGTAGCGCGAGACCCGACTGAACAGCCCCGGGTCGTGCTGGAAGATGCGGTGCATCGCCTCGTGAGGCGGGCTGACCATGAGGTTCCTTTACGGTTTCAGTGCTGGGCTGTCGTTCGGCAGTCGCGGCAGCGGGTTCCGGGCTCGGCGGCCCGGATGCTGCGGTCGCAGCCGTCGCAGTTGCGCAGGGGATGGAGGACCGGCGGTGGTGCGGCCGGGGTGCGGAACGGTGGCGGAGGTGGCAGCAGCGCCGTCAGGCGGTGGGCCAGGAGGGCGGCCGGGCGGCGTACGCCCTCGGGTGGGAGGCCGTCGGTCAGGGCGTGGCGTACGGCGGTGGGGGTGACGTCCCGTTCCAGCCAGGCGGCGACGGCCGGAGCCAGGTGGGCCGTGTCGCAGGCGGACAGCAGGAGGCGGGAGTCCTGGTGGCGCAGGCCCGCGAGGAGGTCGGTGGCCTGCTGGAGCAGTGCCGGGGCCTTGCGGCTCGGCTGCGGTACGGCGGGCAGGGCGCGCTTCTTCGGCGTCCGGGGCGCGTGTCGCCGTTCCGGGGCCGGAGACGGAGCCGGGCGGCGGTGTCGGCGGGCGGCGGCTGCGGCGGGGTGGTTGCAGGAGACGGTCCGGGTGACGATCCGGCCCGTCGGGGTGCGTTCGCGCTCGCGACGCAGGTAGCCGTGGGCCTCCAGTTCGCGCAGGGCGGCGGCGATCCGGGTCGCGCCCTCCTTGAAGCGGGCGGTGAGGCTCTTGATGTCGACGTTCCGCCCCGTGGGCAGCGACTGGATGTGCAGGCCCAGGCCGATCGCCAGCAGCGACAACTCCGGGTGCTGGGCGAGGTGGTTGCCGACCACCGTGAAGTTGGCGGTGTGGCGGACATTGTCGTGGATTACGCCCCCGGTGTGCGGCGGCGCGATAAGGTCGGTGGTACCCATCAGGAAGCGCTCACTTCCTCGGTGGTCAGGCCCTCGCAGTGGGATCGCTAGTCCCGGCGGGGGCCGACGCATGCCTGCGGTCTTGTCGCCCTGAGCGTGCGGGAGTTGGGGACCGGAAATCCAGCCAGACCGCCGACATTCACCCACCCGAGTGAGACCGCCTCACGGGCGGGAGGGGTGGGGCTTGGTGGGGTTCTTTTTCCCCGAAGTACTTGGATGGGTAATCGTCCGCAGCACCGCAACGCGGAAATCCGCGTCCCGGTGCGTCAGCGCAGCGACGCGGTGAACGCCGCCCAGGCGGAACGGTTCAGCAGGAGGACGGGGCCGTCCGGGTTCTTGCTGTCACGAACGGGAACGGCGCCGGGGGAATCGGGGGCGATTTCGACGCAGTTTCCGCCGTTCTCTCCGCTGTAGCTGCTCTTGATCCAGCTCGTTGAGTTCGGTTCGGGCGTGTTCATGATCCCCCTACCAGCTCCGCATGGCCGACGTGAACGCCGCCCAAGCGGAACGGCTCAGCAACAGGACGGGGCCGTACGGGTTCTTGCTGTCACGAACGGGGACGGTGTCCATGAATCCGGGGGCCACCTCGACGCAGTCGCCGCCGTTGGAGCCGCTGTAGCTGCTCTTTATCCAGATCGCCACGTTCAGCTCGGGCATGTCCATGGTCCCCGTACCCTTTCGACAAGTCGCTGATCAGATCGGCGGATTCGGGTGCCGAGAGAGCATCCGCCCTGAGCACATCATAGGTCTGCGCGTGCCTTGCGTAGAGGGCCGGATCGTCGCTGAAGTGGCCACGGTCGAGCGACTCCGAGTACACCCACTCGTGCCCATCAGGCAGCTGGATCAGTGACATCGAGGCGTTGGGCCGATCCAGCCCGGGGCGACCAGCAGGGGCTACCTGGATACGGATGTTGGGGCGCCGCCCGGCCTCCAGCAGGTGCGCGCACTGATCGGCCATGACGCTCCGGCTCCCCACCACATTGCGCAGGCAGCTCTCATCGAGGACTGCGACAAGCAAGGGGCCGCCGGACTCCAGGAACCTCTGCTGTCGGCTCAAGCGGGCCCGCACGCGTTCGTCGATCTCCTCGCCGCTCGTCACCGGCGAGAACAGCGCTCGCGCATACTGCTCCGTCTGCAACAACCCCGGGACCACCCGCTCTTGATAAGCCCGCACGGCTACCGCCACCGCGTCCATATCGGCCCGGCGTTGAAACCAGTCCGGATGCTCCACCTGCGGATACCAGTCGATCCGCCGCCAAAGCCGCAGCAGCACCCCGCCCGTGCCCAGCAACTCGTCGCACGCCTTGGCGAACGTGTCCTGGGGCACCCGCGTCCCCGCTTCCACCCGCGCGACATGCGACCGGTCGCAGGGGATGCGTCTCGCCAGTTCGGCCTGCGTCAGGCCCGCCGCCTCCCGGAAATGCCGGAGCACCTCACCGAAGACAGCCGCCGTGGTGGCACCCGAGGCCGCCCCCTCCGCATTGCGCCGACTCACCCCAGGCCCTTCCCCTCCCCGACGTGACAGTGAACCAGTGTCACGCGCACAGCATTGCTCCCGATGATTCCCCTGCGCAACGCTCGCTACACGCAAAGTAACGAGAGGGAACGGCATGGAAGTAGGAGCGCTGCTCTACGACCCGCAGCGACGTCAGGTCGGTGAGTACCGGGACCGCCTCGGTCCCTACGTGATGCTCCGCCCTGTCGGCGGTGGCCGCGAGTGGCAGGCCGACCCGGCGGCGGTGCGTCCGGCCACGCAGGAGGAGCGGATGCTCGCCGGGGTGCGGGCCGCCAACGGCCGTTCCAGCACCGGCGTGGTGCGGGACCGGCCTCCGGTCCCGGTACCCGGCTGCGCCCCCTGCGCCGACCTGGCCGAGCGGCGCGAGCACGCGCGGGCGGTCGGGGACGTCAGCGCCGTGACCGACGCGAACGTGCTCCTGGACCGGCATCAGGGGAGCGAACACGGCACAGTTGACGGCATGGACCGAGAAACCGCACGCTCCTGGCTCACCACCGCCGTCGAGGAGGCCCGCGCCGGACTCGCGGAGGGCGGCATTCCCATCGGAGCCGCCCTCTACGGGGCGGACGGCACGCTGCTCGGGCGCGGACACAACCGGCGCGTCCAGGACGCCGACCCGTCCGCGCACGCGGAGACCGCCGCCTTCCGCGCGGCGGGACGGCAGCGGTCGTACCGGGGGACGACGATGGTCACGACGCTGTCCCCGTGCTGGTACTGCTCGGGACTGGTCCGGCAGTTCGGGATCTCGCGGGTGGTGATCGGCGAGGCCGCCACCTTCCACGGCGGTCACGACTGGCTGGCCGGCCACGGCGTGGAGATCGTGCTGCTGGACGACGCCGGCTGCGAGGCGCTGATGCGCGACTTCGTCCAGCTCCACCCGGACCTGTGGCACGAGGACGTCGGTCAGACCCCCGCGTAGGAGTGCTTGCCGGAGACGAAGATGTTGACGCCGTAGTAGTTGAACAGCCAGCAGGCGAAGGCGGCCAGCGCCAGGTAGGCGGCCTTGCGGCCCTTCCAGCCGGCGGTGGCGCGGGCGTGCAGGTAGCCGGCGTAGGCGACCCAGGTGATGAAGGACCAGGTCTCCTTGGGGTCCCAGCCCCAGTAGCGGCCCCAGGCGTCGCCCGCCCAGATGGCGCCCGCGATGATCGTGAACGTCCACAGCGGGAAGATCGCGGCGTTGACGCGGTAGCCGAACTTGTCGAGGGAGGCGGCCGAGGGCAGCCGGTCCAGGACGGAGTCGGCGAAGCGGCCGGGGGTGCCGCCGGAGGCGAGCTTGTTCTCGTAGGAGTCCTTGAACAGGTACAGGACGGTCGTGACCGCGCCGACGTAGAAGACCGCGCCGCACAGGATCGCCGTGGAGACGTGGATGTACAGCCAGTACGAGTGCAGGGCGGGGACGAGCTGGTCGCTGGCCGTGTAGAGGACGGTGACGGCGAGGCCGAGGTCCAGCAGGACCGTCGTGGTCAGCGGCAGGCCGAGCCAGCGGATGTTCTTCTTCAGGAGCAGCAGCACCACGTACACGCCGACGGCGACCGTCGAGAACGTGATGGAGAACTCGTACATGTTGCCCCACGGCGCCCGCCCGACGGACAGGGCCCGGGTGAGGACGCCGCCGAACTCGACCAGGAAGGCGAGCACGGTGAGGGAGATGGCGATACGGCCGTAGAGGTCGCCCTTCTCGGTGCCGCCGGCCGCGCCGGGGCCGTCCGGCACGTCACGGGCGCCGGCCGCGGACCGGACGACGACCTTCGGCCGTTCCAGTACGGCGGTGCCGCCGGCCTTGTTCACGGTGACGGCGGGGCCGGTCTTCGCGCCCGCGTCCTCCTGGGCGGTGAGCGCGGCGGCCGTCCGGCCGACCTTGCTGCGGCTGCCGAAGATCCACTCGGCGATGTAGGCGAAGAAGGCCAGGGTGTAGACCGCCATCGACGAGTAGATCAGCGTGTTGCTGATGTTCGCGAGGTTCTCGTTGGTCGCTGCGGCCAGCTGGGTCGCGTCGGCGAGAGTCACTTCTGCTCAGCCCTCTCGGGAGTGGATTCAGCGGTGGGTTCAGGGAACGTGTCGTACAGGACCCCGGCCAGATCGCCGAGTTCCTCGGGGAGCTTCGCGGACTCGCTGCGGCCGAGGCCCGCCATCTCGACGACGGTGACGCCGTCGGGGCCCGGGGCGGCCCGCACCCACACCCGGCGGCGCTGGATGAACAGGGAGCCGGCCAGGCCGAAGATGGCCACGAGCGCGCCGCCGAGCGCCCAGCCGCTGCCGGGCTGCGCGGTGACCTGGAAGCCGGCCCACTCCTGGATGCCCTCGAAGGTGACCGAGCCGTTGCCGCCCGGGAGCTTCATGGTCTGGCCGACCTTGAGCTGCTTCTTGTACAGCTCGCCGTCGGAGTCCTTGAACTCCTTCAGGTTCTTGTCGTCGAGCTGGTACACGCTCTGCGGGATGCCCGAGTCCACGCCGAGGTCGCCGTGGTAGGCGGAGAGCGCGAGCATCGGGTTGAGCAGCGCCGGGAAGGTGGAGAGCATCGTCGAGCCCTCGCCGCCGTAGGTCGGCAGGAAGAACGCGTTGAAGCCGAGCTGCTCCTTCTCGCCCTTGGCGTTGCGGTAGCCGTCCATCACCTTGATGGCGCCGGAGGAGGTGACGTTGGCGTCCAGCGGCAGCAGGGCGTACGCCTCGTGGTCGACGACGACGTCGCCGTCGGCGTCGCGCACGGTGACGATCGGGGCGTAGCCGTGGCTGACCAGGTAGACCTTGGAGCCGTCGATCTCCAGCGGCTCGTTGACCTTGACGGTGGTCGCCTTCTCCTCGCCGTAGGCGCCCTCGCTGTACGTGATCCTCGCTTCGAACGTGCGCGGGGTGCCCTTGTTGGGGCCGGACGCCTCGTAGGTGCCCTTGAAGTCCTTCAGGGTGAAGCTGAACGGGTCCAGGTCGTCCTGCGACCACAGGTTGCCGGACTTGAAGTCGTCGTACTGGGTGAGGGTGTTGGAGAAGCCGTCGCCCTCCAGGACCAGTTTGTTGCCCTCGTACTTGAAGAGCTGGCCCCAGGCGAACGCGGTCAGCATCACGATCAGCGCGATGTGGAAGGCGAGGTTGCCGACCTCCCGCAGGTAGCCCTTCTCGGCGGCGACGGCGTCGCCGTCCAGGTGGGCGCGGAAGCGGCGCTGCTTCAGCAGCTTCAGCGCGGCCTCGCGGACCTCCTCGGGCGCGGTGCCGGTGCGCCAGGTGGTGTAGGCGGGCAGCCGGGTCAGACGGCGGGGGGCGCGGGGCGGCCGGCCGCGGAGCTGGCCGACGAACTGCCAGGTGCGCGGGACGATGCAGCCGATGAGGGAGACGAACAGCAGGATGTAGATCGCCGAGAACCACACCGAGCTGTAGACGTGGAAGAGCCCGAGCTTCTCGTAGAGGGGCGCGAGGGTCTCGTGGTCCTGGTAGAACTGGTCGACCTTGGTGGCGTCGGTGCCGGTCTGCGGGATCAGCGAGCCGGGGATGGCGCCCAGCGACAGCAGCAGGAGCAGCAGCAGCGCGACCCGCATCGAGGTGAGCTGCCGCCAGAACCAGCGCGCCCAGCCGATGACGCCCATGGCGGGCAGGCTCGGCGCCTCCTCCTTGGGGGCGGTGGACAGCTGGGAGCCGGCCTCCGCCACATCGTCGGTACTGGTCTTGCTCATCGCGTCAGATCCCTACAGTGAAGCCGTTGGACCAGGTCTGCATCTGCTGCACGATGCTGTCCCACGCGCCGGTCAGCAGCAGCAGCCCGGTGGCGATCATCATGATGCCGCCGATCCGCATCACCCAGACGTAGTGGCGCTTGACCCAGCCGAAGGCGCCCAGCGCCTTGCGGAAGGCGACCGCGGCGAGCACGAAGGGGACGCCGAGGCCGAGGCAGTAGGCCACGGTCAGTATGGCGCCGCGCCCGGCGCTGGCCTGGTCGGAGGAGAGCGCCAGGACCGAGGCGAGGGTGGGGCCGATGCACGGTGTCCAGCCGATGCCGAACAGCGCGCCGAGCAGCGGGGCGCCGACCAGCCCGGCCGCGGGCCGCTTGTGGAAGCGGAACTCGCGCTGGGTGAGCCAGGGCATCAGGCCCATGAAGAAGACGCCCAGGACGACCATGAGGACGCCGAGCACCTTGGTCAGGACGGAGCGCTCCTCCTGGAGCGTCTGCCCGAAGAACCCGAACAGCGCGCCGCCGGAGACGAACACGGCCGTGAAGCCCAGGACGAAGAGGGACGCGCCGATCGCCATGCGCCCGCGCCGGGCGTCGGCGAGGTCGGTGCCGGTGACCCCGGTCACGTAGGAGAGGTAGCCGGGGACCAGGGGCAGCACGCAGGGCGAGAAGAAGGAGACGAGGCCGCCGAGGAGCGCGATCGGCAGGGCGAGCAGCAGCGCGCCGCTGCGTACGGTCTCGCCGGGGTCGGCGGCGAGGGTGGACAGGGCGGCAGTCACGTCACGTCCCCGCTCACTTCTCCGCCAGGACCGGCTTGAGCATCGTGCGCAGCTTCTCCTCGCTGAGGGCCTGGAGGGTGCGCGCGGCGATCTTCCCGTCGCGGTCTATGACCAGGGTGGAGGGGATGGCCTGCGGGTTGAGGGTGCCCTTCTCGAAGCGGAGCATCAGCTTGCCGGCCGGGTCGTACAGGCTCGGGTAGCTGATCCCGTACTCCTTCTCGAAGGCCTTGGCGGGGCCGGTGGAGGTGTCGCGGGTGTTGATGCCGACGAACTGGACGCCCTGGTCCTTGACGTCCTGGTAGACCTTCTCGAAGTTCTTGGCCTCGGCGCGGCAGGGCGGGCACCAGGAGCCCCATACGTTGAGGACGACGACCTTGCCCCGGTAGTCGTCGACGTCGAGCTGCTCGCCGTCGACGGTCTCGCCGGAGAGGTCGGGGATGGCGGTGCGGTCGCCCTTGTCCACCGTGGCGACGCCGTCCGCGCCGGTGATGTAGTGGGTGTCCCCGCCACCGCCCGAGGTCCCGCCGGAGCCGCACGCGGAGACGAGCAGCGCGCCGGCGACGGCACCGGTGGCCAGGGCGGCGCGGCGGCGGACGCGAGCGGTGGTGCGGTTCGAACCCAGGAGCCCCAGGGAGATCGAGGAACCCAGGGGGGAACGGCTGGCGGCACTCATGTGAAAAGTTTCGCATGTCCGTTCCGAGGATCTTGCGCACCCCCCTCGCGACCGCGTAACCGCACCTCAGGCGCTGGTGGGGGCCGCTTTCAGGAAGGTCTTCCAGCCGCCGGCCGGTGCGGTGCCGACCTCCAGCGTGCGCAGCTTGCCGAGCACCTCGGGCCGCTGGGCGTCCAGCCAGTCGGTGAACTGCCGGAAGGAGACCAGCCGGATGTCGCCGCCCTTCTCCTTCTCCCGCGCGATGTGCCGGAGCGCCTCTTCCACGGCGTCCATGTAGATGCCGCCGTTCCACTCCTCGAAGTGGTTGCCGATGAAGAAGGGGGCCCGGTTCGTCTCGTATGCCCGCTGGAAGCCGGATATGTACGACTGGGCGGCCTGCTCGCGCCAGCCCGGGTAGTTGGCGGGCGGGGCCTTGGTCGAGTTGACGGACTGGTTGGCCAGCATGTTGTAGTCCATCGACAGGACCTCGAAGGAATGTCCGGGGAAAGGTATCTGCTGGAGCGGCAGGTCCCAGATCCCGTCCCGCTTCACCGGCCACACCTGCCGGCCGCCGGGCGAGGAGGCGTCGTAGCGCCAGCCCAGCTCGCGGGCGGTGGGCAGCAGGTTCTCCTGGCCGAGCAGACAGGGGGTGCGGCCGCCGGCCAGTTCCTTGTCGTAGTCGAAGGGGAGGGCGGGCAGGTCGGTCCAGCCGGTGTGGGTGCGCCACTCGGTCACGAACTTCTTCGCCTGGTCGATCTCGTCGCGCCACTGCGCGGGGGTCCAGTGGGCGACGGAGCCGGAACCGGCGCAGAAGTGCCCGTTGAAGTGGGTGCCGATCTCGTGCCCGTCCAGCCACGCCCGGCGGACGTTCTTCAGCGTCTCCTTGATGTGGGCGTCGGTGAGGTAGCCGATGTCGGAGGCGCCGCGCGGGTTGTTCGGCGGTTCGTACAGGCGCTTCTTCGACTCGGGCAGGAGGTAGAGCCCGGAGAGGAAGAAGGTCATGTGCGTGTCGTGTTCCCGGGCGAGTTCGAGGAAGCGCGGGAAGAGGCCGTTGCCGACCTCGCCGGCGCCGTCCCAGGAGAAGACCACGAACTGCGGCGGCGCCTGGCCCGGCTCCAGCGGCTCGGGCGCGGCGGGCTGGTGGGGCTGCTTGCCGGTGAACTCCGTGGAGCCGTCGCCGAGGGGGCGGGCGGTCGCGGTCGGGGCCGGCGCCTGCCGGGTGGGGGAACCGGCCGCCTGTGGCCCCGGGCCGTCCGAGGTACCGGCGCCGCCGCAGCCCGTGAGTCCGACGGCCGCGGCGGCGCCCGCGCCGAGGCCGAGCGCGCTGCGGCGGCTGAGGATCCGGCGGGTGGTGGTGGGCATGGTGTCCCCGTTCGTCACGTCCTGTGCTGGTCACCCAGTGAGAGGACGCGACGAACGGGCGGGTTCCGGAAATACGTGCGGATTTCGTGACGTGACCTGCCGCGACGTGGGCAATGCCGGGCCGCGCCTCGGCACCCTGGGCCCTGGACCCTGGCCCGGGGCCCGAGGCACGAGGCCCGGGGCCCGGGGCCCGGGGCCCGGGGCCCGGGGCCCGGGGCCCTGGACCGCTCAGGCCCCGAAGGCCTTGCCCTTCCCCTTTACCGGCTTGGCGCCGGCGAGCAGGTGGGCGGGGACCAGGTCACGGGCGGGCTCGGAGTACCCGACCGACACGATCCGGTCGCCCTGGTACGTGAACGTCGTCAGGGACGCGAGCGTGCACTGCCGCTTGCGCGGGTCGTGCCACAGCCGGCGCCGCTCGATGTAGGACCGCACGATCCAGATCGGCAGCTGGTGGCTGACGACGACGGCCTCGTGCCCGCGGGCCCGGTCCTTGGCCGTGTCCAGCGCCGCCTTCATCCGCACCACCTGGTCGACGTACGGCTCGCCCCAGGACGGCCTGAACGGGTTGACCACGTGCCGCCAGTTGGCGGGGCGGCGCAGCGCGCCGTCGCCGATGCCGAAGGTCTTGCCCTGGAAGACGTTGGCGGCCTCGATGAGGCGCTCGTCGGTGTCCAGGTCGAGCCCGTGCTCCTTGGCGATCGGGGTCGCCGTCTCCTGCGCCCGCTCCAGCGGCGAGGCGACGACGTACGTCACGTCGCGCGGGGCGAGGTGCTCGGCGACCCGGTCGGCCATCCGCCGGCCCAGCTCGGAGAGGTGGTAGCCGGGCAGCCGGCCGTACAGCACGCCGCCGGGGTTCTCCACCTCGCCGTGCCGCATCAGGTGGACGACGGTGATGTCGTGGTCGCGGTCGGCGCTGCTCATGCGGTCGCCTCCGCCGCCGCCCGGGCCGCCGCCGGCAGGGCGTCGGCGATCCGCTGCACGGCCCGCTCGTCGTGCGCGGCGGACACGAACCAGGACTCGAAGGAGGACGGCGGCAGGTAGACGCCGTTCGCGAGGAGGGAGTGGAAGAAGGCGGTGAAGCGGAAGGACTCCTGCGCCTTGGCGTCCGCGTAGTTCCGCACCGGGCCGTCGGTGAAGAAGACGGAGAACATGTTGGAGGCGGTCTGGATCGTGTGCGCCACCCCCTCCTTGCCGAGCGCCTCGCCGACCAGGCCCTGGATCTGGGCGGAGGTGGCGTTGATCCTGTCGTACACCGCCTCGTCGAGGAGCCGGAGCTGGGCGAGGCCAGCGGCGGTCGCGACCGGGTTCCCGGAGAGGGTGCCGGCCTGGTAGACGGGGCCGGCCGGGGCGAGGTGCGCCATGACGTCCGCGCGCCCCCCGAAGGCGGCGGCGGGGAAGCCGCCTCCCATCACCTTGCCGAAGGTCATCAGGTCGGGGACGACGCCTTCCACCCCGTACCATCCGGCGCGGCTGGTCCGGAAGCCGGTCATCACCTCGTCGGAGACGAACAGCGCGCCGTTGGCGGCGCAGGCGTCCTTCAGCCCCTGGTTGAAGCCGGGCAGCGGCGGTACGACGCCCATGTTGCCCGGCGACGCCTCGGTGATGACGCAGGCGATCTCACCGGGGTGGGCGGCGAAGGCGGCGTACACGGCGTCGAGGTCGTTGTACGGCAGCACGATCGTGTCGCTCGCCTGGGCGCCGGTGACGCCGGGGGTGTCGGGCAGCGCGAAGGTGGCGACCCCGCTGCCGGCCGCGGCGAGCAGCGAGTCGACGTGGCCGTGGTAGCACCCGGCGAACTTGACGACCTTGGTGCGCCGCGTGAACCCGCGGGCCAGCCGGATCGCCGACATGGTCGCCTCGGTCCCGCTGGACACCAGCCGCACCTGCTCCAGCGGCGCGACCCGCTCGACCATGGCCTCGGCGAGCGCGACCTCCCCCTCGGCGGGCGTGCCGAACGACGTCCCGCGCGCGACCGCCTCCTGTACGGCGGCGACCACCTCGGGGTGCGCGTGCCCGAGGATCATCGGACCCCAGGAGCAGACCAGGTCCACGTACTCCCGGCCGTCGGCGTCGGTCAGGTACGGCCCGGTGCCGGACACCATGAACCGCGGGGTGCCGCCCACCGCGCCGAAGGCCCGCACCGGGGAGTTCACCCCGCCGGGCGTGACGGCCGCGGCACGGTCGAACAGCGCCTGCGAGGCCGGTGCTTCGTATGGATATGCCAGTTCGCTCATGACCTGCGACTTCTCCGACCTTCTCGACCTTCTCCGACTTCTCGGACTCCGGTTGCGGGGGTGACCTCCTCAGGGTAGGCCAGCGGACGGGTGGTGCCGGGGGCGGGCGTGGGGGGCGGGTGGGGGTCGGGAGGGGGCCGGAGGAGCATCCGCGGGCGACCCGTGATCCGGACCTCGATCCGACCGATGATCCGGACCGCGATCCGACCCGCGATCCGACCCGCGATCCGACCGATGATCCGGACCGTGACCCGACCCGCGATCCGACCGATGATCCGGACCGTGACCCGCCCGATGATCGGACAACCGTTACCGGAGCCGTGTCGTCTGCAAGACTGGGAGCGGACCGGAACAGGCCGTAAGCCGGAGACAGCTGATACAGCTGATACACCCAGTTCACAGGGGCGCGCGGACAGGATGTCTCACCGCACGTTTCGGCTGGCGGCCGTGGGGGAGGTCACTGACACGATGATCGGGTTGCGCGGCCGGGGCCACGCGTCCTAGAAAAGCAGTCGGGTGGAGATATGCATCGCGGTGGCGGACTGGGCGAGGGGACCGACGACCTGGGTCCTCGACGCGCCCGGCGGGGCAGGCACCGACGCGAGGCGGAGGAAACGACCGAGAGACGTCAGGCACACGCTGGACCGAATGAGCCCGAGCGGCTCGACCGCGGGGTCGACCGGCTCAGGGCCGGGAGCAGGAATGGTGGTCGGGTGGGGGTGACGTACAAATACTTCGGCGCGCCCGACGGCGCGACCGCGGCCCGCGTCCCGATCTCCATGCGTCCCGAGGAACTCGGCGGCGACGAGCTCGGCATGAACGGCATGTTCACCAAGATCAAGCCGGAGACCATGGCGGCCATGGTCCTCACCGGCATCGAGGGCGTCCCCCTCCACCGGGTCCCCCCGCTCGAACTCGTCGTCCTCCACCCCGACTACGCCGTCGTGAAGCTCCCGATGACCGTCGTCGACCCCCTGCGCGGCATTGGCGAGGAGGCGGTCGGCGCGGCGGCCTTCATCTGGTCGACGGTCCCGGACCGGGGCGGGCCGCGGGACGCGTTCAACGTGTACCAACTGCTGCACGAGTGGCAGGACTTCAGCCACCGGCTGCATGAGGCGGGGCATCAGGCGTACTGCCTGGTGTGGCCCTGAGCCGGTGGTCTCGATGGCCTCGGTGGGTACGGGCGGGGTCTGCGGATCCCGCCCAGCCGCGAGCACGGCGGCGCTGGTCACGACCGCGCAGACAGTCTGGGGGCGAGCAGTTCCAGCACCTCCTCCCAGCGGTAGCGGTCGGCCCCGCCGCCCGCCTTCGGCCGGTGAGGCTCGTAGGAGCCGACCAGGACACCCATCTCGCGCAGCCGTTGCAGACTCTGGTGGTACGCCGGGTGGGCGGCCTGGGCGGAGTTCAGATACGGCAGTACGGCGATCGGAACGCCCATGGCGGGCGCTTCGCACAGGATCCCCAGCGCGAGGTTGTCGGAGATCCCGGCGGCCCACTTGTTGACCGTGTTGAAGGTGGCCGGGGCGACCGCGATCGCATCCGCAGGCCGGCTCGGGCGTGGCTCACCCGGTGACCGCCAGGCCGAGCGGATGGGGCGGCCGGTCTGGGCCTCGACTGCCTCCGCGTCAAGGAAACCGAGTCCATGCGGGGTGGCTACGACGCCGACGTCCCACTGGCGTTCCTGGGCCGCGTTGATCAGCCGGCCGACATCGGCGGCGACCCCGGCCGCACAGACCACGATCTGGAGCAACGGCTTGTCGTGCTGGTCACTCACGCGGGCACTCCCAGTTGGCGGCTGAAGTGATGGAGCTCGGGCAGTGCCCGGCGGCGGTCGCGGGCTGCCATGTCAGCGACCAGTTCGCGTACGGCCGGGCGGCGGACGTCCTGTGCCGCGCAACTCTCGGCGATGCGCAGGGCCTGATAGCCGTCGGCGAGTCTGCCCTGCTGACTGTAGGCGCGGGCGGCCTCCACCCAGAGCGCGGCCCGTCGCTCGGGAACGGGGATATGCCGCCGCATGAGAGGTCGAGCGGTTCGGAGGGCGATTCCGGCGTCGCCGAATGAGACAGCCGCGCTGATCTCGTGCAAGGCTACGTTGGTCGGGCTGAAGTTCGCCCAGGCGTCCGGCCTGTCGAATGCGACGTAGCGGGCCACGTCTTTGGCCTCGGTGAGAAAGTCTTGGGTGGTGTCGCGGTCGCCGTTTCTGCTGGCGGCGGTAGCTCCGCGGAGCAGCAGCAGGCCGACCGATGCCAGGTATCGGGGCGAGCGTTGGTCATAGGAACCGCTGAGCTGGTCAACGGTGTGGCGAACCATGTTCACGGCTTGGGCTGTGTGCTTCTCCCGTACGAGCACGTGAGCGTGAACGCGGACGCTGGCGGCGAGCACGACAGGGTCCCCGGACCTTTCCGCCTCGGCCATGGCGCGGCCGGCCGCCAGCCAGGCGTTGCCCTGGTCGGCTCGCTTCAGCAACAGGCTCACCGACGTCTGATAGGCGGTCGCGAGCAACCCGGACGCCTCCGCCGAACCGGAGGAGCCGCCAACGACCTGGCGCAGGTCGGCGATGAGGCCCGGCAGAGCCTGCTCCAGTTTCGCGTAGTCGCACATGCAGAACAGCCGACGCACGGTCCGCGCTCGCTCCCGCAGCTCGTCGATACCGGAGGAGTCACCGGTGGCGGCGGGGCTCGGTCCCGGCAGCAGGACTCGGATCAGGTCGTGGTGTGCCACGGTTGGCGTCGGCGTTGCCGCGAGCGCGGTGACGCTCGCGGCAAGGAAGGTGCGGCGGTGCATGTCCTCGGTTCCGGGATCGCTGGGGCTGGCGTCGGGGGCAGCGGCGAGACCGAGGCGTTGCGGTGGGATGTCCAGTACCTTCGCGATCTCGCGCAGCACGCGCACGTCCTCCGTGCCCCTGCCGTTCTCCAGGCGGCTCACCTTCGACTGGTGGTAGCCCAGTGCGGTGGCGACGTCCTTCTGCGAGCGCCGCTGTAATACGCGTGCCTGACGGATGACTTCGCCGATCCGTCCGGCTTCACTCTGTGCGTCGGCCATCTGTGCCACGGCCCCTTCTGCCGTCGCCGCTCCTGCCTGATCAACTGAGCGTAACCGAGCATCGATTGGCCGCGATGCAGCTCCTGCATAAGTGATGCGGCCCCGGCACACGGCATGGTCCCGCTTGCCTCCGAAGCGGTTGCCTGGAGCAGCACCGATCCAGGAGGCAGCTCGTGAAAGCGCACCAGTTCGCACTCTCCGTATCCGCCACACCGACCGCGGTCACCGCCGCCCGGCACCGGGCCGTGGACGCGATAGAGGGCTGGGACACGGTGCTGGGCAACGAGGTGGTGCACACCGCCGAACTCGTGATCAGTGAGTTCATCACCAATGCGGTCCGACACGCCGAAGCCGGCCCGGTTTCCCTGTCCGTCCGTCTCGACGAGCAGTCACTGCGGATCGAAGTCTGTGACGACTGCCCGGAGCTGCCCCGGCCGGGTCTCCCGGATCCGTGTAGCGAGAGCGGCCGAGGTCTGTTCCTCGTGGCCGCGCTCGCGGATCGGTACGGCGTCGAGCCGACGGCGGTCGGGAAGTGCTGCTGGGCCGAGATCGCACTGCCCACCAACCCGGACCATCCGACCGTGTCCCCCCTTGTTGCACAGAGGAGTTGCTGATGACGACCACTCGCGTCCCCGGCGCGACCGCCGAGGTGATCGCCGTTCGTCCGGGCCCACCGCTCACCGGCACTGTGACTGTCGACGGCTCCAAGAACGCGGCGCTCCCGCTGGTGGCCGCCGCGTCTGCCCTCGGCTGTCCGGTCAGGCTGAACAACATCCCTGCCAACACGGACGTGCAGACCATGCTCGCGCTGCTCCAAGAGTCGGGCTGGCACGTAGCGCAGCCGGTCGGGGAGCCGACTGCGGCGGTGATTCTGCCGACTGAAAACCAGCCCGTGCGCCCCCACCTGCCCCAGGCCGCGCGTATCCGTGCCTCGTACTACCTGGTGCCGGCCCTGCTCGCCCGGCACGGAGAGGCACGGCTGCCGTGGCCGGGAGGCTGCCGGATCGGCGCACGCGGGATGGATCTGCACTTCAAGGTGTACGAGGCATTCGGCGACCGGAGTGTCTTGGATGACTCCGGATACCGCGTCGAGGCCGCCAGACGTCGCTATGGCACCGTGTCCCTGGTGCTGCCGTTCCGCTCGCGCGGGGCGACGGTGGCCGCCCTGCTTCGAGCCGTCACCACCGGCCGGCCTCTGCGGCTGGGCGAGCCCAATCTCTCGCCGGAAGTGCTGTATGTGCTGGAGGCCCTGCAGGCGGCGGGTTGGGAAACTCGGGCCGGCGAGCGCCTGCTCGCCCTCTCGCCGCCTTCCTCGGCACCGAGCGACGCCGCATGGGTAGTGCCGGGAGACAAGGTGGAGGCAGGGACACTCGCCTGTGCAGTCGCCACCACCGGCGGAAGCGCGCGCATCCGAGGCGCGCGAGCCGACGACCTGGGCCCCCTCGTGGCCGCCCTGCACCGACTGGGAATCTCCGCCGTCAGCGAGGCGGACACTCTCACCGTGAACGCCCAGGACGGCCGCTTGGCCAGCCGCCCTTTACGGGCCACCGCCTCGCTCAGGCCGGGCGGCTTGGACGCCGACTTCGAACCACCACTCATGGCACTGGCCCTCGGCCTGCCCGGTACCCACCTGTTCGCCGACGCCATCAACCCGGGTCGCCACGGCAATCTTCTGCCGCAGTTGGCCCGCCTCGGGGCGGATATCGAGGAAATCTCCTCGACCGAGTGCCGCCTTAGCGGTCCGCAACGGCTGACCGGAACGGGCGTGGAGGCCACCGACATCCGAACCGGATCCGCCCTCATGGTCGCCGGCCTCAGCGCCCACGGCGTCACCACCCTCGGCGGCCTCGACCAACTCCGTCGCGGCCACGCTGACCTGCCCGGCAAGCTCCACACCCTGGGCGCCGACATCTGCGAGGTCACCCCATGACCACCGACGGGCGCAACCTTGGCCAGATCGTTGCCACAACGGACGTCCACTCCGCCTTCGACAACGCCGCGCCGTTCCTGACCCACCTCCACTCGCTGCGGCCGACTTCCCTCATCGTGGACTGCGGTGACTTCTTCGAAGGCAGCGGGTACTACCGCCTCGCCCGCGGCACGATCGAGCGGGGGATCCTGCTCAGGCTGTATGACGTGCTGGCCCCCGGCAACCACGGCTGGCCCCACTACTTCGAACCCGACCTTCACCGGCGCACTGTCTGCGCCAATGCTGTGGATGCCAACACCGGCGACGTTCTGTTCCGCCGCCTGTGCATTGCCGACATCGATGGACGGCGCGTCGGCGTAACCGCGGTGATCGGCCGGCAAGCCTTCCACTCGATCCCGGCTGCCCAGCGAGCCGGCCAATGCGTCACCGATCCCCTGCAGTCCCTGCGCGAGGTCATGCGCGCCCACCACCACGAGGTGGACAGCTGGGTCCTGCTCAGCCATTCCGGCTTCGACGAGGACCGGAAACTCGCGGCGGCCTGTCCGTTCCTCGACGTGGTCTTCGCCGGGCACTGCCACAGCGATCAGTACGGACCGGTCCGAGTCGACGGCACCCTGGTCGCCAAGGGTCGGGAACTCGCCGACGGCTACGCGATCGCGACACCCGTAGGCACGGGATGGGGTGCCGGCACTACATCCTTCCCAAATCGGGCCCCGAGCCGCTTTCCCATGCAGCTTGCGGATCTGCGCTCCCTCATCGAAAACGTCAAACAGCAGCTGGCCGCCGTCCTCGGCCCGATCAGTCCGGCGTACCGCCACCAGCCCCTCGACCGGCGCAGCCTGCTCTTGGAGCTCACCGCCCGCCTGCGTACGGCACTCGGGTCAGACACGGTCATCCTCAACGAGACGGCACTACGTGCCGTCCCGCTCGGCGACACACTCACCCAGGGCGACCTGTTCTCCATCGAGCCGTTCGCCAACCAGCTGGTGCACGCCCACGTACCTGAGCCGGCACGCAGCGACCTCCGTGGCCTGCTGTCAGATCTGACCGCCCAGTCCGGTCCGCTCGTCACGGCCCCCTATCCCCTGCCGGACGCCATCACCACCGTGCTGACCACCGACTACCTCGCCGACACCTACCTCGGCGGACGCACACACGAGGCCGGCCTGCGCCTGGACCAGGCCGTCCAGCACGTCCTCACCGCTCCCGACACCGCGCAAGGAGACAGCGAATGATCCTCACCGGCCCGGAGATCACCGCTGCCGCTCACGACGGCCGCCTCCGCATCACCCCGTTCGCCGCCGACCAGGTCAACCCCAACAGCTACAACGTGCGTCTGGGCCCCACCCTGATCACCTACACGAGCACGGTCCTGGACCCACACCGGCCCAACCCCACAAACGCAACCAGCATCGGCTCCGACGGGCACATCCTCCAGCCAGGCGAGCTCTACCTCGGCCACACCCTCGAAGAGGTCGGCTCCGACACCTTCGTGCCACTGCTGTTCGGTCGTTCCTCCGTCGGACGCCTCGGCCTGTTCGTCGAGATCACCGCCCCCATCGGCGACATCGGCTTCCACGGCCAGTGGACGCTCATGCTCACCCCGATCCGACCGCTGCGCGTATACGAGGGCATGAAGATCGGGCAGATCATGTTCTTCGTCTCCACCGGCGCCATCGACCTCTACCGCGGCAAGTACCAGGCCGCCGCAGGACCGCAGCCCTCCGCCTACTGGCGAGACCTCGCCCGACTCCAGGCGGTGGCATCGTGATCCTCACCGGCCCCGCCATCGCCGCCGCCGTCCAGGCCGACGAGATCACCATCGACCCGTACGAGCCCAGCCGCCTCTCCCCCAACGCCTACGACTGGCGGCTCGGCGAAACGATCCGCGTCTGCGACGGCAACCTCGACGCCGCGACCCCCACCTCCTTCACCGAGCAGCCCATCCCCGACACCGGTCTCGTACTGCGCCCTGACCTGCTCTACCTCGGCATCACGCTGGAGCGGACCGGTTCGGAGACGTACGCGCAGCTACTGAACGGCGACCGCACCACCGGGTCCCTGGGCATCTGGGTTCACGTCTCGGCTCCGCTCGGACACCAGGGCCATGCGATCCGCTGGACGCTGGAGATCCGCGCCACGCGACCGGTGCGCGTGTATCCGGGCATGACCTTCGGCAAGCTCGTCTTCCTCACTGCCTTCGGCGCCCCGGCCAGCTACCAGCATCAGCCCGCCAAGTACGCGTCCACGGAAGGCATCGACGTCTCGCGCCTCTACGAGGAGATCGACGGAGGCACGCGGTGAACGCTCGCTCGGCCACCGGCCCGATGGCTGCCACCTTCCTGGACCTCCCCGTTGGAAGCCCCGGCGGCAGCGTCGAGCTCTTCATCGACCTCTACACCGGCCGACAACCCCTCATCCCGGCCCGCGCCTTCATGCTCGCACCACCTGATCACGCTCCCCGGCCACCCGCCGGACTCAGCGTGCTCCCAGTAGCAGGCAAATGTCTGGAAGGAACGGCCTTCAGCCGCTACGTCGCCACCCTGCGCAGAGCGCTCACAGCCATACTCGATCCCACGCAGATCGGCGTCCTCCACTTGCAGCACCTCGCATTCGGCGCCACTCCTGCCCTCATCCGCGCTCTGCCCGCGCATCCTCGGATCGCCCTCGTCCACGGCACGGACCTGCTCTTCGCCGAGACCCACCGAGACCAGCTCCAAGTGCTGCGCGAAACAGCCAGGGCCGCCGACGCCATCGTGGTCCCGACCAACGCAATGGCCGACCGCCTCCTCAAGCTCGCCCCGCAGATCGAACGCCGCAAGATCACCCACATCCCCTGGGGCATCCCCGACCACCTGCTCACCGCCCCACCCGCCCGGCCGGCACGCACCTCCAGCAGCCACCTGCGGCTCCTGTACGCAGGACGCCTGACCGTCGAAAAGGGTGGTGAGGCCCTGATCAAGAGTCTGGCCCCGGTGCCCGGTGTCGAGCTGAGCGTCGCCGCGCCCAGAGCCCAGTTCCACGCACTGGCCCCGCTGCTGCAACGAGCCGGCGTAAGAGTCCGCTACCTCGGCTGGCTGCGCCGCCCACAGCTGTGGAAAGCCTTCACCGAACACGACGTGCTGGTCATGCCGTCCACCACCCTGGAGGCCATGGGACTGGTCGCGCTGGAAGCCCAAGCGTGCGGGCTCCCCGTCCTTTACCAGCCTGTCCCCGGCCTCAGCGAGGCGCTCGCCGCTTCCGGTATGACCACCGACTTCACCCACTCCGCCGCCCTCGCACGGGATCTCGACCGGCTGATGAAGACCCCTGGGTTGCTGTCCGACCTGCGCCAGGCGGGCTATGCCAATGCGGCCCGCCACCCCCTCTCGGCAACCGCACGATCCCTGACCGACCTCGGCCGACAGCTCACCTGAACCGACCGTCAGACGTCCCGACACGTCACTACCCGAACCACTCTGCGAGCGTCACTACGCTGACCGACGGGATACCCCGGCGAAGAGGGAGACCATGACGTACGACCATGACCGCATCGAAGCCCTACTCGACGAGGGGGTCCGCGACAAGGTGTACCCGGGCGCCGTGTGGGCCCTCGGCGATGCCACCGGCATCCTCGACCAGGGTGCCACCGGCGTCCTCGACCCCGACGAGCCGGACGTGCCGATGCGCGCCGAAACCGTCTTCGACGCCGCCAGCCTCACCAAGATCCTGGCCGTCTGGTCCTCCATCGGCGCTCTGTACGAGGACGGAACCCTCGACCTCGACCAGCCGCTCGGCAGCTTCTGGCAGGAGGTCACCGGGCACTCACTCGGAGCCGTCACCACCCGGCATCTGCTGACGCACACCGCCGGCGTCCCACTGCGAGCCCAGCTGAAGAACCTCTACGGCACCAACCCGGACGACATCCGCCGCGGAGTACTGCACGAGGCACTCCACCGGGCACCCGGCGAAGCCGTCGAGTACACCGACCGAGCCGCCCTCATCCTCGGCTACCTCGCCGAACACCTCTCCGGCAGCCCCTTGGACCAGCTAGCCACCGCCCGCACCTGGCACCCGCTGGGCATGACCGGCACCCGCTTCGGCCCCCTGCCCGCCGACCTCGCCGCCCGCTGCGCTCCCACCGAACTCGACCAGGACACCGACACCCACCTCAAGGGAGTCGCCCACGACTTCTCTGCCCGCCTTCTGGGCGGCGTCTGCGGCATCGCCGGCGTCTTCACCGTCCTCGACGACCTCGCCATCTTCCTCCGGTACATGCTCGGCCCTGCCGCGTCCCATGTGCGAGCTGGTTTCGACAGCGAGTGGATCACACACTCCCTGACCATCGAGACTGGTGAGCTCCAGCCGGCTCGTGGCTTGTTCTGGCATCCCGCTCCCGGTACCACCGCCGAGGAGGACGTCTGGGTGCACTACGGCTTCACCGGCACAGGCATGTGGATCTCCCCCACCGGGGGCCGGTGGGCGGTGCTCCTGACCAACAAGCTTTACTACACAAGAGATCGTGGGCCATTAACCGAGATTCGCAGCACCTTCCGTGAACTCGCCTTCAGTTGATGTGTCAAGAAAAAGCCCAGGCCCCATCCGACGTCCACTGCCTCGTGTTGAGCGCCACGCTGCCGACCCACCCGCTAGAAGGCTGGCCTTATTCGGACAGCGATCACCGCCGGTGTACGAAGGTAAGCGGGCACACAGTGCGGTGCAGCTGAGACTGAACAAGCGCTGCCAATGCGACGGAGATAACAGAATCGGCTCGAGTAGCCCGCCTATTTCACCCGGTTTAGCATGGAATGTACCGCTCGTCGGCTAGGGGTGATGTCAGTGCCATAGGGAAGACTCTGGATGTGGGGGAGGGAGACTCATGACTGACCAGCAAAATGGCCCTGACCAGCGCATACCTGCTCCGAATGGCTGCCGATGGTGTGGGCTTGAGGCGCGGGAGCATGCGCAGCGCTGGAAGCCTCCGGTGGGCTGGCACAAGTGGGAACCGCCGACGTTGGAACAGCGCAAGGAACGCATGCTCGCACGGCGGCGGCGCCGTGGCGGTACCAGTGAGACCAGGTCAGCGCTACGCGCTCTTACCCTGCGGCCAGCTTTCTGATCTCGCCGAAGATCTCCCGCAGCTGTGCGGGCACCTGATCAGGGCTGGTGAGCGTGCTCACCAGCCCGAACATCATGTCGGGTTTGCCGCTGGGCCCGTTCGGGCTGTCATTGCGGAGCATGTTCAGCACTTCCTTACTGAACTTCTTGCCGCGCTGAGCGGTGAAGTCGTCCATGGTCCACGGCTCGCCGTCCTTCGGCCAGAGTTCGTTGGCGGTCGCGGCCCACAAGTCGTCCGGGAACAGTTCCTCCAGCTCGTTGAAGGCATCCGGCTCGCCCACGAAACGGACAACGTCGCTGAAAGCACTGCCGAAAAACTGTTGGAGTCGGACTTCCTTGAAGAGCCCTTTGGGCAAGGTGCGGCTGTCGGCGTCCACCATGAGCATCACGGAGCGGCCATGCGCGACCAGATAGTGAGCGAGGTGCAGGGCCCCCTCATTGTTGAAGCACGCCCACAAGGCGATGCCGGCCGACTGGAGAGACTGGCCCTCAGACAGCCGGAACAGCATGGGGATCACCCGCTGTTCGGTGTCGCCCTCGACAGCCAGGAAGCAACGCTCATGCAGCAGAACGGAGTTTCGAAGACCGACCGCTGCGGCTATGCGCCCCAGGTGCACGTCGATGTCGTCGTGAGTGTCGGCCCCCAGCCGCTCGATCACCGTCCGTCCGCACTCCAGTCGGAGATGCACGACGTCGGCGATGTCGACACCGTCGATGAGGTTCATGGAGTGGGTGGCGACGATTACGTTCACATGGGGCAGTGCGCTTTGGTCACGGATGAGCTGCATGATCTTGCGCTGGTGCCCGTAGTCGAGGTGCGTGTCCGGCTCGTCGTAGATCACGATCGTCTGTACCGGAGGCGGGACATCTTCGGTGGCCTCAGGGTCAGTTGAGGAGTCGATGTCGGCGAACTCCTCGCGCGTGAGCAGCTGGCTGTTCCACTCCCAGATCGCCAGGGAGATTCGTCGTGCGCTACCTAGGCCGGAACGATCCAGGCCCACGGTCTCGCCCTTCGTACGGGCGATTCGCAGCGGCGCACCCCGGAAACCATGAGTGAACGAGACCACAGGCTCGACATCAACGTCTGTGAGGTCGTCGCAACGACTCTGAATGTGCTCGCACAGGGACCGGGCGTCGTCCTGAAGTCGCTCTTTGATCCCAGCCTCGATCGACTGCAGCTGGCCCTCAAGCGTGGGGTCCGACATATGGGCCTGGTATCGGCCCATCAGCGCGGTCTTCACCGCAGCGTCGGGATCGTCCGACTTCCCGTCGAACGGCATCAGCCGGGGCATGCGGCGCTCCATCTCCTTCGGAGCAGGAACCCAGCCCGACGCGGAGGCGTGAGCCATGCCGTAATTGCAGAGGGCCGGCTCGATGTCGCCGCGTTTTATGGACGACAGCTCAGGGAGCAACTGCTTGGCGAGGGCTCTCACCTCGTTGAGGGACAGCTTGGAAGGGTCACGCAGTCGTTCGTCGTCCGCGAGCGGCGCCCAGCACTCAAGGACGGGCCCTTCACCGTTGACAGCGCGTCGCCGTACGCGCAACTCCTCGGTCGGGAAGCCGAACGATTCCAACTCCCAAGAGTCGAGGATGAACTGCCCCTCCACCCATGTGGTCGAACACCGCAGGAGAGGCGCCGAGTCATCGACGTCCACGCCATCCGAAGCGTCGAGCTCGTACGTACGATCGTCCTCGGTCAACCGCTCATTGCCCACAAGGAAGGCCAGCGCGGCAAGCACCGCGCTCTTACCGCCGTCGTTCTGGCCGGCGAGGATGGTAGGTGTGCTGACCGGAATGTCACGGACGTCCTTGAGGGATCGGAATCCGCACACGGTGAAGCTGTGCAGGTGCACCGTTCTCAGCCGCTCCGTTCCCTAAGCGCCTCGGGCAGACGCAAGCCACCAGGGGCGCCTTGCCCCAGACATTGAACTGGGCAACAGCCAACCCAGGCGCATCATCTTATGTCTTGTGGAGATAGCCTGTTGGCGCTGTGAGTGGATCTGACCGATTCAGACCGACACCGCGCGAAGCCTGCCTGCCTCGGGCTCCATGTCACGGCTGACGGGGCCTTCATCGCCCCCGAACCGCACCACGCCCGCGTCCCGTTCACAGGCACGCAGCCGTCCTGAGCAGTGTCCACACGTGAGCGGGCCGACCCGTCTACGATCAGCCGCCATGGACTGGCTGGAGCGGATCACGAAGCTGAGGCAGTGGACCAGGAGCGGTGCCCGCGCTCCGCACAAGCCGCTGCTGCTTCTGTACGCCCTCGGCCGGTTCCAGGACGATGCCGACGGCAGCCTGCGATATACCGCGGTGGAAGAGGACTTGCAGCGTCTGCTGACCGAGTACGGCCCACCCAACAAGACGACACCCGCCTATCCCTTCCACCACCTGGTCAGCGACGGGGTGTGGGAAGTGCGCACCGATCGTGGATCGGCAAGCCCTGGAAGCGGAATACGGGACCTCCGGGAAACGGGCGCCACCGGGCAGCTCGCGCCGGACTTGAGAGCGGCGCTGCGACGCGACCCGGACCTGCTCGGCAGAATGGCGCGATTGCTGCTCGACCTACACTTCCCACCCTCCCTGCACCGAGAACTGTGCGAAGCCGTCGGCCTGGAACTGGTGCTGGCGGAGGCCGGGCAGTTCTCGGCCATACGCAGGCAGCGGGACCGGAGGATGCGGGAGCTGGTGCTGACCGCCTACGAGTACCGGTGCGCCTTCTGCGGATACGACGGCAGTATCGCCGCGATGCCCGTCGGGCTGGAGGCCGCCCACGTCCGCTGGTGGGCGTTCGGCGGTCCCGACGACATCGAGAACGGGCTGTGCCTGTGCTCGCTGCACCACGTGCTCTTCGACAAGGGCGTCCTAGGCCTGGGAAATGACCAACGCATCCTGGTCTCACAACGCTTCGTCGGCCACAGCCCCGCCGCCCGCGACCACGTCATAGCCCTCGCGGGCCGCCCACTCATCGGCCCCCAGCCGGGTGCTCGCCCTGTTGCCGCAGTTCACTGCGACTGGCACGCCCAACAGGTCTTCCACGGCGAACCGCGCCCTGCCACTGCCTGAACGCTGCTGCGCCCACAATCAACTGTTCAGAGAGTGGCCCTCACTTGCAGGACTACTTTCATCATATGACGCTAAATCAGTCACGGAATATTTTGTGCTACTGTTTTGAGGTCTGATACGAGGTGGTGTCGTGTATGGCGATCACTGAGCTGCAGGCGCAGCCCGGGATGCTCGTGCTGGCGCGCGAGTCCCGCGGGCTGACGCAGGCTGAGGTCGCCGCGGCTATGACCAAGGCGTCGCCAGGCGGCGCCACGCCGGTTTCCCAGGGCTACGTAAGCCGAGCCGAGGCTGGTCGTCTCGTCGTCACACATGAGCGTCTTGAGCTGTACGCTGCCGCGCTTGGCTACCCTCCTGAGTTGCTGTGCCTGGATCCGCAGGTCAGCGGCATCGGGGTGGGCCTGGTCCACCACCGCAAGAAAGCAGCTCTGACTGCCTCCGCTCTGCGACGCGTGCACGCCCATGTGGCGCTTTCACGGATTCAGCTGAACGGCCTGGCGTCCGCAGCGGCATTGCCGCCAGTCACACATCGCTTCTTCAGGGTCCCCCTGGATGACCTCACCACCCCGAAGGACGCTGCTCGGCGAGTCCGCAGGGAGTGGAGCGTGGCCCCCGGTCCGGTACCCGACATGGTCGCGGTGCTGGAAAATGCCGGCGCACTGGTGGTCACCCGCGACCTGGACAGCGACCTGTTGGACGCCGTAAGCCAGTGGGAAGCGGGCGGGCATCCTCTGCTCCTGGTCAACACCCGGGCACCGGGCGACCGACGTCGCTTCAGCATCGCGCACGAGCTGGGTCACCTGGTGATGCATGACGAGCCGGGCACAGGGTCCACGCAGGAGAAGCAGGCCGACGCCTTCGCTGCCGAGTTCTTGATGCCTGCCTCCGATATCCGGCAGGCGATCGCCGGCGGCGTCGATCTGGCCAAGCTGACGGAGCTGAAGCGGGTTTGGGGTGTCTCCATGAGCGCGCTGCTGCGCCGCGCCCAAACGCTCAATGCCGTCAGCGAGTGGCAGTACCGCACCCTGATGATCGAGATGTCAGCGCTCGGCTACCGGACCGCAGAGCCTGTTGATGTCCTCCCTGAGCAGCCGCAGCGCCTCGTTGCCCTTGTCAACACCTTGCTGACCGACCGCCAGATGACTCTGGAGGATGCGGCTGCCTGCGCGCACCTGCTTCCTGAAGACTTCCAGCGCCTGTACGTCGAGGGCGCCGGTTCATCATCATTCCCGGCCTTCCGAAGGTGACCATGACCGACCGTTCCGCCCCGCTGCCTCGTCCGCGCTCCGAGCTGACCGAGCCTCCCGACGCCGCGGGTGCGCCAGACCGGCCAGACAGCCTGAACGGTCTACAGGGCCGCATGCTGATCCAGGTCAGCGCCGCCCGGCTCGGCTACGTCCAGGGGCAGGTCGACCCGGCACGCAGTGGACTCATCCTGTGTGGCACCGACGCCGTGAGGAAGGCCGGCGCCCTGCGATACAGGGAGGGTTACGCCGCTCCGCTCCTGATCGACCCGGCGGTGTACGAGGTCAGCGCCGCGACCGAGGAGAACCCCTTCCCTTACGACGTCGAGCCCACGCTCTTCCTCGACGATCCCCTGGAACTGTCTCTGGCCGAGCAGCGGGACGCCGGAGCAACGCTCCCCATGACCCCCACCGGCTACATCAGGGCCGAGGACTCCGATGCCCTCCGGGCCGCCGTGACCCGTGTCCTGGAACTCGACGACCCAGAGGTGATCTTCGCCGCTCCGGT
The DNA here is from genome assembly GCF_055562815.1 of Streptomyces sp. NPDC016677. Taxonomy (NCBI): domain Bacteria; kingdom Bacillati; phylum Actinomycetota; class Actinomycetes; order Kitasatosporales; family Streptomycetaceae; genus Streptomyces; species Streptomyces sp. NPDC016677. The sequence goes on from NZ_JBVHEO010000013.1 coordinate 191,630, forward strand.
GGATGTCTCCTGGCTACGCGACGAGGAACCGACCCGCCAGCTCATCGCCTACCTGCGGATGGTCAGGGGGCCGAAGGCCATCATGCTGGGCGGACAGATGGACCCCTTGGCGCGTTACGCCAAGGCCGTAAGCCATCTCAAGCAGGTCATCGAGGAAGTTCCCGGGGCTGCCCTGCTACGCACGGATCTCGCGGCATTCGGCGCGCTGGCCTTCGGTGCCGCCTTCACAGCCTTCGGCGCCAGCAGCCGCTACCGCCACGTCGTCGCCCCCGGCGAAAAGGCGCAGACCAACAAGAGCATCCCCGTCCAGTCACCGCACGTTCTCTTCCCTGACCTGATGGCCTTCTTCCTGGGTGAGACGATCGCCAAGCGTTACGGTGGCGCCGAAGCTCCGGTCTGCTTCTGCTCGGCCTGTGCCGGCAAGCTCGCACTGGACGCCTTCACAAGCAACCGCGGCGAGCTTCCTGCCGCAGCGGCGGCACACAACGTCGCGGTCCTCATGGAGTGGCTGCGTGCCCTGACTTCGGTCAAGCCCGGCACAGCACGCCAGCAGTGGTGGTTCGACCGCTGCCGTAAAGCTCTCGATCAGTACGAACTGATCAACACGTCCATCAGACAGCCGAAGGCGTTCAAGTCTCCGGCGCAGCTCGATCGATGGGCGTCAACCGCTCCCAAACCCGCCAAGACACCGGCTCAGACAGCCGCCGCCGAGCGTAGGCGCTGATACACATCCTCGACGAACCACCAGGCCGCAGCGGTGTGCCGGGGCGGCCTGTAGTCCTCCGGCTCCAGTACCAGCTCGACCTCGTCTCCTGAGGTGACGAACACGCCGGTGCCGTAGAAGTCGGCCTCGACGAGGACCTCATCCAGTCGGGCTGGAAGACGGTCCAAGAGCATGGCCCGGCGGCAGAAGGGAGCAAATTGGCCCGCTCGCTCAAGGCCCTGGCGCCACCCGGAAGCGCGAACCACAGCAAGATCCACCTGCAGGGGCCGCACGGCACGTCGGGTGACCGTCTTCCGGTCTCGCTCCACCGCTCCCGACGGCAGCCCTCGCACCGCCCGCCGCGCCGGCGAGTCCAGCGATTGCAGCGGAACAGGAACGTCCACCGGGAGTGTCAGCAGGCACTCAAGATCGGGCAGCTTATCTACCCGGGCGGCGGAGACCTTTTCGCGCCGCGCATGCTCACCCTCGTTCAGACGGTAGAAGCACAGCGCTTCGGCCCCGAAGATAGAAACAGTTCGGGCCTGCCCGCCCGGCTCCAGCAAGGCGCGAGAAGCCTCCCGCACAGAACCGCCCGTCAGGGAACTCGCCAAGGTCACCATGGCCCCCACCCTGCCTCACTGGGATTCGACCGCATGCAGCGGCCCCGCGTTCATCCAAGCCGTATGCGTACGGGTACACCTGCCAAACAGCTCAAGACGCCTCGCGGACACTGCCCGACTGGGATCCTTCTCCGCATCACTGCCCTCATCACGGCGCCCTAGGCGCGAAAGCTGGGCCTGAACGCGCCTCCCCAGCACGTCCCCGGAGGGCACATCCAGGGCACATGAGCCTGGGTAACGGCGTTGATCCGTGAGAACTACCGAGACGAGTTCCCGCAGGTCAACGCACGTTCCACCGAGAATGCACAGGTCACAACCCCGCCCCTCCCATTCGCTGCACGAGTGGCAGGACTTCTCGCATCGGTTGCACGAGGCGGGACACCAGGCTTACTGCCTGGTGTGGCCCTGAGCCGGGACTTCACTGGTAGCGGGCGGGGTCTTCGGGCCTCACCCTTTTCCGTGCGGGGAGGGGCCGTCGGGCGACCAGGGCACTGAGGAGCCGCACCGTTCGCAGGGCGATGGCGGCGTCGCCGAAGGAGACGGCCGCGCCGGCTCGCCGCGCGTGTGGCTCATCGCGACGTCGCCCGCTCGGTGGCGGCCGCAACCGCCGGATGACCGAGAACCGCGTCAGTCGGCGATCCGCTCTCGGGAACCGCCCTCTCAGAGAGCCATGCGCTGGAAGACCGCCCTGGACGCCTTCGGCATCACCTCCGGCGGCCGACTCTCCGAAGCCCGTCGGTAACCCCGGCCACCCTGGTTGCACCGTTCGTTTCGGATGTCCGTCCGGGGCCGTCCGCGTGAGCGGACCGGGTGTCGACCGCCCGAGCGCAGCCCGTCGGACCAGCACCGTCCGGCACGGGTCGCCGCCGCGCCTGCCCGGACGCGTGCCTCAGCCGGAGCCCCGCACCGCCGCCAGGCACTGGTCGTAGAGGTCTGCCAGGTCGAGTCGTCCGTCGTCGGCGACCCACAGCTCGGTCGCCGTGTCGGCGCAGGCGAAGACCGTCGCGATGATCGCCTTGGCACGCGGATCGGGGGCCGGGCCGGGGGCGGCTCCCAGCCGCGCCTGGACGACCGGGACGAGTGCGGCCTGCCAGCGCAGTCGTTTCTCGATGTAGCGGGCGTGCAGGGCGGGGGTGCCGAAGATGAGACGGGAGAGTTCCAGCGCCCGCTCGGGAGTGTGGTTGGCGGTCAGGAGGACCTCGAAGCCGGCGCGCAGGGCGTCCCAGGGGGAGACCTCGGCCGGCTGCCGCTCGACGGTCCGCGTCAGCACGTCGCCCAGCGCGTCCTGGTCCCCGCAGACCAGGTCCTCCTTGGTGCCGAAGTAGCGGAACAAGGAACGCTGCGAGATCCCCGCCTCCCGGGCGATCTGCGCGATCGTCGTCTGCTCGTAGCCCTGCTCGGCGAACAGGCGAACCGCCGTGTCCAGGATCGCCTCGACGGCGACCTGTCGCGAGCGGTCCCACAAAGTCGTCATGGACATCAGACTATCGCCCCTGGACAGGAGCCGCCTGCCTGGCATTAACTGCCAATAAGACAGTTAATGAAAGGAGGGCACACGATGACAGCAGTCGGTCACCGTGGACGGACCGCACCAATCACCGGATCCGGCATGGGCGTCGGCGCCGGGGCCGCCCGTCGCGAGGAGCGCCCGAAGGAGCCGGCCGCCCGATCACGCGCACACCGTCGCGTCCAGGGCCACGTCGTGGGGACGGACCCGGCCCCGGACGGCCCCGGGCCGTCGGCCGGCTCACCACCGAGGGGGACGACGACGCGGACCCGGTCCGCGTCCGCGCCCCCCATACAGCCGGCCGTCACCCCACCGCCGAGCCGGAGGCACGCACATGTCCGCTGAACCCACCGAGCCGGCCGCTCCTCCCCCTGCCGAGTCCCCGCCGACGCCGTCCCGGCGTACGTTCATCGCGACGACCACCGCGGCGGGCGGTGCCGTCGTCGCCGGCGGCCTGGCCGCGGGCACGCCCGCACTCGGCGCCGCACCGGCTGTCACCGGCGGGCCGCCCGGCGGTCGACTCTCGCTGACCGTCAACGGCGAGCGGCACACCGTCACGATCGACAACCGGACTTCGCTGCTGGACCTGCTGCGCGAGCATCTCGGCCTGACCGGCTCCAAGAAGGGCTGCGACGCCGGCGCCTGCGGGGCGTGCACGGTCCTGGTGGACGGACGCCGCGTCAACTCGTGTCTGACACTGGCGATACGCCTGGAAGGCGCCGAGATCACCACCATCGAGGGCCTGGCCCCGGGCGAGGACGGCGAACTCCATCCGCTGCAGAGCGCGTTCGTCGAGCAGGACGCCTTCCAGTGCGGCTTCTGCACCCCCGGCCAGATCATGTCCGGCATCGGGTGCATCCGGGAAGGCCACAGCGGCTCCGCGGAGGAGATCCGGGAGTGGATGAGCGGCAACATCTGCCGCTGCGGCTGCTACGTCAAGATCGTCAAGGCGGTCGCCCAGACCGCGCACGGGAAATGAGGTCCGGCCACCATGCACCCCTTCTCCTACACCAGGGCGTCCGACACCCGAAGCGCGCTGGCCGCCGGGCGGCGCGGCGGCCGGTACGTCGCCGGCGGCACCACCCTGGTCGACCTGATGCGCGAGACCGTCGAGCGCCCCCGCACGCTGGTCGACATCGGCGACCTGCCGCTGCGCGGGATCACCGGCACCGAACGCGGGGGCCTGCGCATCGGCGCCCTGGTGCGGATGGCCGAGGCCGCCGCCCACCCCTTGGTACGCACCGCCTACCCCGTCGTCTCACAGGCACTGGAGCTCAGCGCCTCCCCGCAGCTGCGGAACATGGCCACCATCGGCGGCAACATCATGCAGCGCACCCGCTGCGCGTACTTCCGTGACGTGACCGCCGCCTGCAACAAGCGCACCCCGGGCTCGGGATGCGCGGCGCGAAACGGCTTCAACCGCACGCACGCCATCCTCGGCACGTCCGGCCACTGCGTGGCCACCCACCCCTCCGACGTCGCCGTGGCCTTCACGGCCCTGGAGGCGACCGTGAGCCTGCTGGGCCCGGACGGGGGCGAACGCGGTGTGCGCCTCGCCGACTTCCTCCTGCGGCCCGGCAGCACCCCCGACCGCGAGCAGGCCCTGCGGCCGGGCGAATTGATCACGGCCGTGGAGATTCCGGCCCATCCCCGCCCGCTCGGATCGGGCTACCTGAAGGTTCGCGACCGGCAGTCGTACGAGTTCGCCCTCACCTCCGCGGCCGTCGCGCTGCACGTCCGCGGCGGGGTGATCCGGGAGGCGAGGGTCGCCGCCGGCGGCGTCGGCACCGTCCCGTGGAGACTCCCCGCCGTCGAGCGGCATCTCGTCGGCGAACGGCCCTCGAACGCCCTGTGGACCGAGGCCGCCGGGCGGGCAGCCGAGGGAGCCCGCCCGCTGGAGCACAACCGCTTCAAGACCGACCTGCTCAAACGCACCGTCGAACGCCAGCTGCGCGTAGTGGGAGGTACCAGGTGAGCCCCCAGCCGCAGACAGCCGTCGGGGCACCGCTCTCCCGGGTGGACGGACGGCTGAAGGTCACCGGCAGGGCCGCCTACACCGCCGACCACGACGTCAGGGGCGCGGTCCACGCGGTCGTCGTCGACAGCACCATCGCCCTCGGCCGCATCACCGCCGTCGACACCCGCGCCGCCCTGGCCCAGCCCGGTGTCCTGGGGGTGATCAGTCACCTCAACGCGCCCGGGCTGGAGTACCGCGACAACCCCGGGGCGGCCATGGACCCACCGGTCGGCGAACGGCTGCACGTCTTCCAGGACGACCGGGTCCGCTTCTTCGGACAGCCCGTCGCCGTGGTGGTGGCCCGGACGCTGGAGGCCGCGCAGCACGGGGCGGACCAGGTGAGAGTCTCGTACAGGGCGGAGAAGCCCTCGACCGACCTGACGGCGCCCGGCCTCCCGGTCAACGCACCCCTGCCCCCGCAGAACTACGAGCGCGGCGACCCGGAGGAGGCGCTGGCCTCCGCGGACGTGCGGCTGGAGCCGGCCTACCGGCTCGGCCGCATCCACCACAACGCCATGGAGCCGCACGCCACCATCGCCCGCTGGGACGGCGACAAGCTCACCGTCTGGGACAAGACCCAGTGGGTGCAGGGGGCGCAGGGCGAACTCGCCGCCGTGTTCGGCATCCCGCCGGAATCGGTGCGCGTCATCTCGCCCTTCGTCGGCGGCGCGTTCGGCAACGCCGCGCGGGTCTGGCCGCACTCCGCCATCGCGGCCCTCGCCGCCCGCGAGACCGGGCGCCCGGTGAAGCTCGTACTGACCCGCGAGCAGCTGTACTACGGGGTTGGCTACCGGCCCGCCTACGAGTACACACTGCGCCTGGGCAGCGACCGGAGCGGACGGCTGACCGCGATGGTCCACGGCATCAGGGCCGAGACGTCCGCGTACGAGCAGTTCCTGGAGAGCACGGTGACCGCGGGCCGGATGCTCTACGCCACGCCCCACGTCCGCCAGGCGTACCGGACCGTGCCGCTGGACGTGAACACGCCGACCTACATGCGCGGTCCCGGCTACGCGACCGCCGCGTTCGCCATCGAGTCGGCCCTGGACGAACTCGCCCACGAACTGGGCATCGACCCGATCGAGCTGCGGCTGCGCAACGAGCCGGAGGAGGACCCCTCCAACGGGCTGCCGTTCTCCACCCGGCGGCTGCGCGAGTGCCTCCGGGTGGGCGCCGACCGGTTCCGCTGGGACCGGCGCGACCCCGCGCCGCGTTCCACCCGTGACGGCGACTGGCTGATCGGTACCGGCGTGGCCGTCGGCTGCTACGACACCCTGCGGCTCGGGGCTCAGGCCCGGGTCAGGCTGGACGCCGACGGCACGGCCCTGGTGGAGTCCGCGTCCAGTGACATGGGACCCGGCACCTACACCTCGATGACCCAGCTCGCCGCGGACGCCCTCGGCCTGCACATGCGCAAGGTGACCTTCCGGCTGGGCGACTCCCTCATGCCGCCCTCCCCGCCCCACGCCGGCTCCCTCACCATGGCCAGCGTCGGCTCCGCCGTCCAGGACGGCTGCGACAAGCTGCGGCGGCAGGCGATCGGACTGGCCGTGGAGGACGAGGGCTCGCCCCTGTACGGCGCCGACGCCGACGACGTCGTCGTCCTCGGCGGCCGGCTGCGGGTGCGCGGCAACCCGGCGCGCACGGAGACCTACGGGCGGCTCCTGGCCCGCAACCACCGCGACCACCTCGAGACGCTCGGCTCCTTCACCCCGCCGTCGGGACCGGCGCGGTCCTCCCTGCACGCCTTCGGTGCGACGTTCGCCGAGGTCGCGGTCGACGTCCGCCTGGGCCTGGTGCGGGTCCGGCGGATGCTCGGCGTCTACGACGCGGGCCGCATCATCAGCCCCAAGCTCGCCGAGAGCCAGGCCCTGGGCGCCATGGTCGGCGGCATCGGCCAGGCCCTGCTGGAGCACACGGTCACCGACCACCGCGACGGCCGGATCGTCAACGCCGACCTGGCCGGCTACCTCGTCCCCGTCAACGCCGACGTTCCCGACCTGCGGGCGGTCTACCTCGACAACGGCGAGGACCTCGACGCCGCCCCCATCGGCGTCAAGGGCCTCGGGGAGGTCGTCGCCGTCGGCGTGGCACCCGCCATCGCCAACGCCGTCTTCCACGCCACCGGCCGCCGCGTCCGCGAACTGCCCATCACCGTCGAAGCCCTGCTCTGAGCCCGGGGCGGCCGGCGGGCCCGCCGGCCGCCCCGGACCGGAACCGGTACGTGTCCACGACCGTCCGCCGGCCGCCCGCCCCGCCGGGGCGCAGTCCGTCCAGCGCGAGGTCGATGAGGCGTTCGGCCTGATCGCGCTGGTCGGGTCTGGCCGAGGTGAGGGCGATGCCGGTGAGGGCGGCGAGCTTGTCGGCCGACACTGCGGCAGGCCGCCTCGACGAGGGCCTCGCGCGTGGGGAAGTTGCGGTAGAGGGTGCCGCTGCCGACGCCCGCTTCCTTGGCGATGCGTCCGAAGTGGGCGTCCAGTCCCTCTTCGGCGAAGACGCGCACCGCGGCGGCCAGGATCCTGTCCCGGTTGCGCCGGGCGTCGGCGCGCAGCGGACGGTGCGGGTCGCGGGGCATGGGGACCCTTCGGTGTCGCGGCTTGCTAAGTGGAGGCGTCACCACTTACGCTGACCTAAGTGGCGACGCCTCCACTTCGATTCCAGGACACGGGGCACCGTCGTCCTCGCACGTGTTCTGTCGGCACCGCCCGAAGGGCTTCTCAGCATGTCGGGAATCGCGGACAAGGTCGTGGCCCTCACGGGCACGGGCGGCGACATCGGTGAGGCGACGGCGCTGCTGCTCGCCGAGCAGGGCGCCGCGGTCGTTCTGGGAGCGCGTCGTACGGAGCGCCTGGAGGCGCTGGCCGCCCGTATCGAGCGGGCCGGTGGCCAGGCGGCCTGGGTCCGCACGGACGTGACACGGCGCGCGGATCTCGCTCTCGCTGGTCTCGTCCGCGTGGCGCGGGAGCGCTTCGGAAGGCTCGACGTCCTGGTCAGCAACGCGGGCGTCGGCCTGATCTCCCCCCTGGACGAACTGCGCGTCGAGGACTGGGAGGAGATGATCGACGTCAACCTCAAGGGCGTGCTGTACGGGATCGCGGCCGCGCTGCCCGTCTTCCGTGAGCAGGGGGCTGAGCATCAGCCCCGCGATGTCGGTGTACGCCGGCACGAAGAACGCCGTCCGCGCCGTTTCCGAGGGGCTGCGGCAGGAGGCCGGGAACAACCTGCGTGTCACCGTCGTCTCCCCGGGGTCGTCCGCACGGACTTCGCGGATTCCATGCTCCCTGAGCTGCGGGACCGGATCGTGGAACAGAGGGAGTGGATCGGACTGTCGCCGGACGCGGTGGCCCGCGCCATCGCGTTCGCCATCGAGCAGCCCGAGGGTGTCGACGTGGGGGACGTCGTCGTACGCCCCACCGCCCAGGCCTGAACCGTCCGGCCACCACGGGCGCCGGACGCGGAGACCGTCCGCGTCGCGCCTGTGCGCGCCCCCCTCACCGCACCCCGCGGTCGGCGAGACAGGCACGACCGTCACCCGAAAAGGAGGGAACCGACGATGCCCACCACCGCGGTCCTCGTCATCGACATGCAGAACGGCTTCGTCCATCGCGACGGCTCGCTGCCTCGAAGCGGGATGGCCGTCCCGGGCATCGACGCCGTCCTCGATGCCACGACCAGGCTCGTCGCCGCGGGCCGCGCCACAGGACTGCCGATCGTGTACACACGGCACGTCTACCGCAGGAACGCCCCGGAGATGTCCCCACGGGTCCGGGCGGCCTTCGCCCCCGTTCTCGCGACGCACCCGCACATGCTCACCCGCGGCACCTGGGACGCCGAGGTGGTCGACGTCCTCGCGCCCGAGCCCGACGACGTGGTCGTCGACAAGCATCACTACGACGCGTTCCTCCACACCGACCTGGAGCTCATGCTTCGGGCCCTGGGTGTCGACCGGCTCGTGGTCGGCGGGGTTCTGACGAACTACTGCGTCGAGTCCACGGTACGGTCGGGCGTCGAGCGGGGCTTCGACATGTCCGTCGCCGCGGACTGCACGGCCGCCTCCGCACGGTTTCATGGACCCTCGCTCGCCAGCATGGAAGCGATGTTCGCGACGGTCGGTCCATGGAACGAGCTCCTGCCCGCACCGTGACCTCCGCACCGTGACCTCCGTGCGAGGCTCCCCACCGTGACCTCCGTGCGGGGCTCCCCGGCTCCCCGGCCGAATCACGTCGCACCGGCCGGCCGCGCTCGTCGGCCGCGGGAACGAGCGGCCCACGTGCCCCGGCCGGGCCCGGCGCCCGCCAGGGGCCCCGACCCGGCTCGCCCGGAGTGACGAGGCGGGCGGCGGGACCGGGGAGGGTCTCGTGGAGGTGCGTCAGGCCGCCGTGTACCGGTACGTCGGGTAGGTGAGGTACCCGGCGTCACCGCCCTGGTAGAAGGTGCTCTCGTCGGCGGGGGCGAGGGGCAGGCCCGCGCGGAGGCGTTCGACCAGGTCGGGGTTGGCGAGGAAGCCGCGGCCGAAGGAGATCAGCTCGGCGCCCAGACCCAGCCAGTGGTCGGCCTCCGCCGGCCCGGTCCGCCGCGGGCCGCCCGGCATGACCGGATTGACGATGAGGGCGCCCGGCCAGGTCTTGCGCAGCAGGAGGAGGGTCTCCTCGTCGGCGGTGGCCTCCAGGTGCACGTAGGCGAGGTCGAGGCGGGCCAGCTCCGTCAGCAGGGCGGTGTTCAGTTCGGCCGCGTCGTCCTCGACGACACCCCAGAAACCGCCGCCGGGCGACAGGCGGATACCGGTGCGGGCGGCGCCCACGGCCTCGACGGTGGCGGTGACCGCCTCGACGGCGAACCGGATGCGGTTGGCGATCGAGCCGCCGTAGCGGTCGTCGCGCAGGTTGGCGTTGGAGGACAGGAACTGGGATATCAAGTAGCCGTTGGCGCCGTGCAGTTCGACGCCGTCGAAGCCCGCGTCGACGGCGCGGCGGGCGGCCTGCGCGTAGGACAGGGCGTGTTCGGGGACCTCGTCGGTCTTCAGGGCCCGCGGCACAGGCATCGGCTGCGGGCCGCTCGGCGTGAACACGTCGCCCACGCCCGGCACGGCCGACGGGCCGACCGGCTGGAGGCCGGTGGTCTCGTGGTGCGAGACCCGGCCGCCGTGCATGATCTGGGCGAAGACGCGTCCGCCGTTGACGTGGACCGCGTCGGTCACCTGCCGCCAGGAGTCCGCCTGCTCGTCGGTGTGCAGACCGGGCGTGCCCGGGTTGGACTGGCCGACGAGGCTGGGCTGGACGCCCTCGGTGATGATCAGACCGGCCGTGGCGCGCTGTGCGTAGTAGGTGGCCATCGAGGGGGTGGCCAGACCACCGGCGGCGGCCCGGACGCGGCTCATGGGGGCCATGACGGTCCGGTTGGGCAGCGTCAGCTCGCCGAGGCGGTAACTGCTGAACAGGGACGGCATGTCGGTTCTCCTCGCGTACACACGCGCTCCGGCTGCCGGGGCGCGTGTGTACGCTAAAACCTGACACCGGTGTCAGAGGCAACCGACAGAACACCGCGGCTCCGTGTGGGGTGCGCCACAGGCCCCGCCGTGCCGTGGACCACCGCCGGGAGGCAGTCATGCGGATCGGGGAACTCGCGGCACGCGCCGGAGTGAGCGTGCGGTCACTGCGGTACTACGAGCAGCGGGGCCTGCTCACCAGCACCCGCACACCGAGCGGGCAGCGGCGGTACACGGAGGACGACGTGGACCGCGTCCGCTTCATCCAGGACCTGTACGCGGCCAACCTCTCCAGCGGCACCATCGCCGAACTCATGCCGTGCCGTGACGCCCCGAGCATCCACAACTCCGACGCCACGCTGGAGCGGATGGCCCACGAACGCGAGCGGATCACGGCCCAGATCGACGATCTGCTGCGCGCCCGGAACACCCTCGACAGGATGGTGGCCCTGGCCCGCGCCCACCGCGCGTCCCTGCCGGAGCCGGCCCCTGGCCCGGACGGACCGGCGGTGACCGGGAGTTCCGCGCCGGGCTTGTCCGCGTCCGCCTCCGTATAAGCCGGAGGCCCCGCTCTCCGCTCCTCCCCTACTCCTCGAAAGGCGCCGCGAGCAGCAGGTCCTCCACGGTCGGGACCGGGAAGCCGGGAATGTGGCGGCGGCCGACCTCGGCGAAGGGGTGCATGAGTACCGACATGGGTTTGGTGCGGCACAGCGAGAGGATGGTGTCGATCGCCTCCCGCGTGAATCCTTCCCTGGGAAAAGCGGTGAGTATGTCCGCGAGGGCGTCGGCCGGAATCTGGTCCAGGCCGTTTCCGGTGAAATCGAGTCCGGAGCCCAGGGAGATCAGGGCGATCTCCGGTCTTTTCCTGGCCGCGATGCCGGCGTTGGTGTGCAGGGCGATCGCGTCCCAGACGACCGCCACGCGTCCGGCCGGCATGTTCTGCTCGCGCAGGAACCGCTGGGCGGCGTCGGCGCCGTCCACTTCGAAGCGCTCCGCCGGGCTCCGGTACTCCTCGACCAGGCCCAGGTCGTGCAGGGCCGCCGCGACGAACGCGAGTTCACGGTCGTAGCGGACACCGCGGCGGTCGAGGAGCAGGGAGCCGAACACGTAGGTGCGCATGACGTGGTTGAAGAGGGACGGCGTGGAGACGGCCCGTACGAATTCCGTGGTACGCCGGGTCAGTTCGGTGTCCGGGAAGCGGACTGTGGCGATCGTCGACGGCGCCGCCGCGGCGGGGGGACTGGAAAGGGTCGTGGCGAGGGTGGCCGCCGCGCTGATCGCGGCGACGCCGGCGGCGCGTCCCAGCGCCGTACGCCGGGTGACGCCCTTCACTTCATTGGTTTCTTCGGGCATGGGAACTGCCTTTTTTCTCGGCGGTTTTCTCGGCGGTTTCCGATGCCTGGAGAATATGAAGTGATCCCCTCGCGCCGACAGGGGCGAAAATGCCAAGGAGGGTTTGATTATTGCCTGGTGACGACGGCCGGGCCGGTCAGCCGGACTCGGTCACCTGGATGGCCGCGGTGGGGCAGACGGCCGCCGCCTCGCGTACGGCGTCGTGCCGGTCGGGCGCGGGCTCGGGGTCCAGGAGGGTGACGACGCCGTCCTCGTCGCGCTGGTCGAAGACCTCCGGCGCGGCCAGGACGCAGGCACCGGCGCCGCAGCACCTCTCCTGGTCGACGGTGAGTTTCATGGGGTGTTCCACCTCTCGTTCTCCTTCCGGTCGCCGTCCGGCCCGGGTCACCAGCTGACGGGGACTTCGCGCAGTCCGCCGACGAGGAGTCCCTCGGTCTTGCGCAGTGCGGTGGCGGGCACGGCGAGGCGGAGGGCGGGGACGCGGGCGAGCAGGGTTTCGAGGACGACCTGGAGTTCGGTGCGGGCCAGGGACTGGCCCAGGCAGGAGTGCGGCCCCACGCCGAAGGTCAGGTGGGGGTTGGGGGTGCGGGTGAGGTCCATGTCGGCGGCGCCGGTGAAGGTCCGCTCGTCGCGGTTGGCGGCCGGCATGCTGCACACCACGGTGCTGCCCCCGGGCACGAGGTGTCCGCCGATCTCGACGTCCTCCCCGATGTAACGGCGCACACCGAAGCCGAGGTTGGTGTCGAAGCGCAGGGACTCCTCCACGGCGGTGCGCACCAGCGCGGGGTTGTCCAGCAGCGTCTCCCAGCGGGTGCGGTCGCCGAGCAGCATGGAGACCATCTTGCCGATCATGTTGGCGGTGGTCTCGTGGCCGGCGACGAGCAGGCCGACGCCGGTGGCCACGAGTTCGTCGTCGCTCAGGCCGCCGTCCTCGTCGGCCTCGCTGATGAGGGTGCCCAGCAGGTCGTCGGAGGGTTCGGCGCGCTTGGCGGCGACGTGCCCGGCCATGTACTCGACGAACTCCCGCTGCGCGGTGCGGATCTCGTCGGCGGTGTAGCGGGTGACGCTCAGGAAGCTGTCGGACCAGTGGGAGAAGCGGTCCCGGTCGTCGGCGGGGACGCCGAGGAGGTCGCAGATGACGTAGACGGGGAACGGGAAGCCGAGGCTCGCCCGCAGGTCGGCGGGGGCGCCCTCGGCGAGCATGGTGTCGACGAGGCCCTCGGCGAGCCGGGCCATGCCGGGGCGCAGGGCGGCCATCCGCTTGGCGGTGAAGTACTTGCCGACCCGGCGCCGCCAGCGCTGGTGCGGCTCGCCCCGGTCGGGGATCGCGAAGGCGCTGCTGCCCGTGACGGCGGCCCCGCCGGCGCCCTCCGGGGCCAGCCGGGCGGCGTTGTCCCGTTCGGTGGGGCGGGCGAAGCGGGGGTCGGACAGCAGGGCCCGGACGTCGTCGTAGCGGGTCAGGTAGAGCGCCGTGTCGCCACTGGGCAGCGTGGCGTGGGCGACGGGGCAGCGGGCGCGCAACTCCTCCCACTCGGCGGGGGGATCGAGCGGGGCGTCGGTGGCCAGGGGGAGGGTCACGGGGAGGTCGGTGGGCTGGTGCACGGCCTGGTCGGTCATCTGCGCTCCTCGGAGAGGTGGAGGCGGTGGGGGCAGCGCGCGGACGGAACGCGCGCGCCGTGACTGCTGAAGGACCGGTGAAATGCACGGTACAACAAAAGTGCATCATGCACGTCCTGTGCATGATGCTTTAGTCATGAAACACGTATGACGGAATTCGGCCGAAAACAGGGGGCCGCGCACCTGGACATAGGGTAGGCGGCCACAGCTTTCGCACCCCGAGGAGGACGGCGTGGACGCACGGCAGGCAGGTGGCTGCATCGAGCGTGAGCTGCTGATCCTCACCCGGCACATGGAGATGACCTCCCCGCGCCGCGTCCGCAGCGGCGGCGGCGCCCTCGAACGCAGCGCCTATGTGCTGCTCAGCCGCCTGGAGGCGCAGGGGCCGATGTCCGTGCCGGACCTCGTCGAGGCGTTCGGGCTGGCGCCGTCCACCTTCACCCGTCAGACCACGGCGCTGCTGCGGGAGGGCCTGGTGGAGCGCACGCTGGACCCCAACGGCAGCATCGCCCGCAAGTTCCGCATCACCGACGAGGGCCGCGCGCGCCTGCACGCCGACCGCGACGCCATCGTCACCGGACTCGCCGACGTCCTCGGCGACTGGCCGGCGGACCGGCTGCGGCGGTTCATCGCCGACCTCGAACAGTTCAACACCGACATCGAGCGGCGCACGGGGCGGCCCTGGCCCCGCTGAGGCCCCGCCGCTCGTGATCAACACACCTGGCGCGTGTCGGCCAGGCCACCCCTCACGCGACGGTCTCGCCGACCGTGGAACTGGAGTCGGTGCGGGGCGAGGCAGCGGGAGCGCGGCTCCATGTCCGCCTCGATGCCGGGGCGCCGCTGGCGCCGGAAGCGGTACGGCGGTGACAGCTCGGCCTGCTCCTGCGGCACCGCCGGGCAGTGACCGGATCAGTTCCCCACGGTGAACCCGATCACCGTGCCGCCCCCGTCCCGCCGGTAGGCGAACGGCGCCCCGCCGTGTGCCAGGGCCACCTCCCGCACGATCGACAGGCCGAGGCCGGAGCCGGGGCGGGAGCGGGCGTCGGGGGCGCGGTAGAAGCGGTCGAAGACGCGGGTCAGGTCGTCGTCGGCGATGCCGGGCCCCCGGTCCAGGACCTCGACGCGGATGGTGCCGGGCCGCGCGGGCCCCGCGACGGCGACCTCGATGGGGGCGACGCCGTCCGGGTCGAACTTGGCGGCGTTCTCGACCAGGTTGGACAGCGCCCGCGTCAGCATGGCCGGCCGCCCCTCCGTACGGGTGTCCCCGCAGGTCCGCACGGTGATCTCGCGCCCGAAGCGGCGCCGGGCCAGCGCCGCGACGTCGTACGCGATCTCGGCGACGTCGACCCGTTGCGGCGGCTCGGTGTCGGACTGCCCGGCGGCCAGGTCGACCAGCTCGTTGACCAGGTCGGTCAGCTCCCGGGCCTCCTGCCCCAGGTCCGCGACCAGGTCGTCGCGCGCGCCGGGCGGCAGTTCGTCGATCCGCCGCAGCAGCGAGATGTTGGTCCGCAGGGAGGTCAGCGGGGTCCGCAGCTCGTGCCCGGCGTCCTGCACCAGCCGCCGCTGGTCCTCCTCCGACTGGGCGAGCCGCCCCAGCATCCGGTCGAAGGCGCGGCCCAGGCGCCCCACCTCGTCCAGCCCGCTGACCGGCACCACCTGGGTGCCGAGCCGCCGGGTGCGGGCGACGTCCTCGGCGGCGGAGGTCAGCGCCACCAGCCGCCAGGTGATGCGCCGGGCCAGCCACCAGCCGAACAGCCCCGCCGCGGTCACCACCGCCGCCATCAGGATCAGCGACTGCCGTTGCAGCACCCGCAGCAGGTCCTCGGTGTCGCTGAACTCCTGCGCCACCTGCACCGCGCCCCGGCCCCCGCCCAGCGCCACCGTCGCGATCCGGTACACGTCGTCGCCGACGTCGATGTCCTCGTGCTGCACCATCCGCCCGGCCGCCCGCGCCCCGGCCGTCTCCCGGTCCGTGCCGGTCACCGGCAGCCGGGGCCGGGACGCGTCGGTGACCGCGCCGTCCGGCCCCAGTACCTGCACGTCCGTGCGGGCCGGGCGGACGATGTCGTGACCGGGCGCGGAGGAGGAGAAGTCCTGCGGCGTCATCCGCTGCTGCCGGACCTCGTCCCGCAAATCCTGCACGATCTGCTCGAAGACGGTCTCCTGGTCGACCCGGACCAGCCGGGCGGCGGCGTTGTACGACACCACCCCGACCAGCACCGTGACCACGGCCGTGACCGTCGCGAACGACACCGCGAACGTGGTCCGCAGCGACGTCAGCCGGGGCCGCCGCCCGGACGCCGGCCACGGTCGGTCGTCCTGGGCCACGGGTCAGCCCTCCCGCAGCACGTAACCCACGCCGCGCACCGTCTGGATCAGCTGCGGCGCGTCCGGCTCGTCCAGCTTGCGGCGCAGGTAACCGACGTAGACGGCGAGGTTCTTCGAGCCGGGGCCGAAGTCGTAGCCCCAGATGCGGTCGTAGATGGTGGCGTGGTCGAGAACGACGCCGGCATTGCGGACCAGCAGTTCGAGCAGCTCGAACTCGGTCCGGGTCAGCTCCAGCTCCCGCTCCCCGCGCCAGGCGCGCCGGGCCTGCGGGTCCATCCGCAGCCCTACGGCCTCCAGGGCGTCGGAGGCGGGCTTCGGCACGTCGCCCGCCCCGGTGCCGGGGGCGGAACCCGTGCGCCGCAGCAGGGCGCGCAGCCGGGCGAAGACCTCCTCGACGTCGAACGGCTTGACCACGTAGTCGTCGGCCCCCGCGTCCAGCCCGGCGATCCGGTCGGCGGTCTCCACCAGCGCCGTCAGCATCAGGATCGGCGTCGGATCGCCCTCGGCGCGCAGCGTCCGGCAGACCTGGAGGCCGTCGACGCCGGGCATCATCACGTCCAGGACCAGCACGTCGGGCCGCTCGTGGCGGGCCTCGGCCAGCGCCTCGGCGCCGTCGGCGACCGCGACGACCCGGTAGCCCTCCAGGGTGAGGGCGCGCTCCAGGGCGTTGCGGATGGCACGGTCGTCCTCGGCGAGCAGGAGCGTCGGGGCCGCCTGGCTTGGCTGGGTTCTCTGCGACACGCCCCCAGTCTGCCAAGCGGACGGCCGGCGCACCGGGGCACGGGCCCCGGTGACCTCGCTTCTCACCGGCCTCTCACCGGGCGGCTCAGCGGCCGCTCCTACGGGGTCCGCAGTGCGGCGAGGCGTTCCGTGAAGGGGGTGACCTCGTCGAAGGAGTCCCGCCGGGGCTGCGGCACCGCGCGGGACAGTCCGGTCATCAGCTCCGCGAGTTCCCGCCCGGCCCGCGCGATCCGCCCGTCCAGGCCCTCGGCGCCCCAGTCCTCGGAGGCGGCGTAGACGCCGGTGGGGACGACGACGGCCTTGAGGTGGGC